>NZ_JAIEMO010000008.1 GCF_019752095.1 Nitrosomonas sp. | reverse complement strand
GATTTCGGACAGATGCCGGAACATTGCGAATACATCATGTTGATCGCCACCACTTTATCGCGGATCAGATCGTCATAGAACCTCACCGCTTCACCTTCATGCGTGTACAGCGTGACGTTTGGAAACGGCGTGGCATCGCCCGCCGGTTTGTATTTGCTGATGTTGGAATTGCGCGTGGATGACTGGTCATCAAAACTCAGTTTTTGCCAAACTGAATTGAGTCCGACCAAACCCAATGCCGCCAATCCCATGCCCGCCAGGATTTCTCTGCGCGAGTTAACCGGTTCATTTTCTTTATTCATGATATAGCCCTCTCTCTTCGTTTAGCCCAGAATGTCCCAACGCACCATCATGGCGTGGTCTTCATGGGTCATATTGTGGCAATGCATCACATATTTTCCTGGAAAATCCCGGAAGCGCATAAATAGTCTTACTTTCTCATTATGTCCCAATCGATAAACATCCTTGCGGCCTTTTTCATATCCTGGCACCGGCACTTCAATTCCACTAACGTAACGATTCAGGATAACTCCTTCTTCGAAGTGAATATGGACCGGATGACTCCAGCCGCCGGATGGATTTTCCAATTCCCAGATCTCAAAACTGCCCTGGGCCATATTCGCGGCAGCGGAATGCACATTCACAAAGCCCCCGTTGATTGCCCACATGCCGTTTTTCCGCTCGAACCGCCAGGTTCTGACCGGAGCAGCCGCAATTTCTGCAGCAGTCGGTCTGCGGATTGGACGCAACTTGGTTGGAACCTGGCTCACATCCGGCTCATCTGGTTCACGATTAACGACAAATTTAACAACCCGCATGCCGGGTCCTTTAATCCCTTTCGGACCGCGCGTGCTGGTTTGTTCCCAGCGATTGACCAGATAAAGCTCGGTACCGAGTGAATACGCAGAAAAATCCACCACGATGTCCGCGCGTTCGGCCACGCCCAATCGAACGTTTTTCCGGTTCAGCAGCGACCTCGGCAGCAGATTGCCATCATTGGAAATATGGATAAAGGTTTGCTGCACATTGTTAGGAGCCACGATATGAAATTGATAGAACCGCGTGGGACCTGCATTGAGAAAACGAAAACGATATTTACGTCTAGCCACTTTCAGAACCGGTTCGATAATGCCATTGACGGTCACCTTATCGCCCAACGTTCCTTCCGGATCAAATTGATCGTGTATTTGTAGCGTATCCGCACCAAAACGCTTATCCTGGAATGCCATCGTATAATCGTAAGCGCCACTGGGCAGCCGCAATGCCTTGGGATTAGGATCATGCTCGTCACCCGAATCGAGTTCATCATAGAGCAAATAGAAACCAGCCAGACCACGCCCTGCGTTGGCCGCGGTAAAATCCAGGCAATGATCGTGATACCACAGCGTTCCTAACGCTTCACGGTAATCGCCACCCACCGGGTTTTTAGCGCTCTTCGGAAATTCATCGTATCCGGCATACACATTGGGATAAAAATGATCCTTCCAGCGCCCTGGGCCGCCCATTGTAGGTCCGGCTTTGGTTGCACTGAAATAATCGCCCGGAAAACCATCGCTCTCCGAAGGCGCATGCAAATTATGCAAATGCATGCTGATCTCCGGTGTACCGAATCCACTATGATTTGCGGGCAACTCATTATGTAAGCGCACAATAATCGGGCGCCCATAGCGTGCATGAATGGTTGGGTTTACCTGATCATCCCCACCTACGTAATTCCATGCCAGTTGTTTCGCATAATCCGGATGAAATTCATGATCCTCTATCGCTTGAACACGAAAATCATAGGTATCCGCTTGATCAGGATAAAGCGGGTGATCACCAAAAAAATGTTCCCAGCGTTGATGATTGGCGCGTCCACATTCTCCATTCGCAGTATTGGCAACGCCTTGTGGAGGCAAAGGATCATTGGCCAGATCAGTCTGCTCCAGCGGCTCTATCACTTCCGGTAGTTCTCTCAGCCAAGGTGTAGTTGGTGGACTGGGTGGTAACGGTTCATCATCAGCAATGCTCTGCGCTGAACTTTTACGCGAAGTTAAAATGGCCGGTGCGGCCAGAATCGTGGCCCCCGTCGTTTTAAAAAACGCACGCCGCGATTCATTTGATGGAGAATCCGAATCAGTGGCGTTGCCCTGACTCGATTCATATTCGTCGGATTTCATAATTTTTCCCTCTCTTAGGTAACGTTATTTTTCTCAAAATCACACTTTGTGTGCGCATTGATTATGTATAGGCCCTGTATAACTTATATTGAAATCCATCAGATCAAAGTAAACTTGATGGACGTCACTTCCTTCCTTAGTGCTTACTAACACTGGCAAATGCCATTTTTTAAATAATCATGCATGCGTAATGAAGATTAGGGAGTTTTTTGACACATAGATAGCTACAAGATGTTAATTCTCTCTGTTAACAATTGTTAACAAGGCTGACTAAAATATGCGCAACTTAGAATATTCTCAACTCACTGTCAGATAAGAATAATATGTAGGATTATTCTTGTGCACAGGAACACCCAATTAGAAAAACAACAGTCATTCTCCAAGTTATATCCCTGCCTCAGCATAACTTCTCAAATCACGTAATTATTGTTTCACTTGAACGCTAATCGCAATAAATAGAGGTATGATATTCTGCTTTGATTTTTATGTTCGCTGGAAGAACCACTGAAGCCAGACCAGAAAAATCCTACTCTCTCTAAGCAATTGATCTTATGTATTCGCCGGTCAGTTTTGTGCAAATCATTCAACTGATAAATAAGGGGTCTCATTATTTCCAGATGAAATGACTATTGAGAATTTAGCAGGTGGTTTACGATTCAATTACGTAATTCATGATGCTGATGGGCGATTAACTCAGCCCTTTTTCCTTGAAGAGAAGCGCCAGCTGTAGACGACTAGAAATATGCAGCTTAGAATAAATACGATTGAGATATACCCGTACCGAACCTTCGGTAATTTGCAATTCCCGTGCGGCCGATTTACTGCTATAACCTTTAGCAATTAAAGCAGCCAGGCACATCTCTCGATTGGACAAATGTTCAGAAACAATTTGATGCGCTGATTCGCGTTGTAAGATTTGTTCGAATGCCATCCTCATGGAGCGGCGATCTAACCATTCGCCTCCTGCATGCACTTTCTT
The DNA here is from genome assembly GCF_019752095.1 of Nitrosomonas sp. GTDB lineage: Bacteria > Pseudomonadota > Gammaproteobacteria > Burkholderiales > Nitrosomonadaceae > Nitrosomonas. Next base: position 130,395 of record NZ_JAIEMO010000008.1, on the reverse strand, counting down.
CAAACATTGCGGGACGAGTGAAATCGACATTTCTTTGAGCAAAATACCTTTTATGCCCATTCTAATCAGGTCACAGGTCTCAGTCTGATTGACTGCAGCAGTATATATCACTATTTTGATATCATTTCCAAATGAGGCTTGCACCAGCTTAACTTGATTAAGTCCAGCAACGCCAGGCACATGAGGATCCATCAGCACCATGTCCGGTTTCTTCAGCTTCAATATATCCTCAGCACAATCAGCTGAATTCAATCTTTCCGTAACCTCAAAATCATTGGCGACTTCGAGAATAGAGCTTAATCCAAATAAAACAATCGGATGGGGATCGATCAAAAGAACTTTAATACGATCGACAGACAATATGTTTTGTATCGTTTCAGTAAACATTTATGCCTATAGATTAGCGTAAAGTTAAATATGATCATTATCAGATTCTAGTTGTTAATTTTTCATGAATATACTGATAAGGTTTTGTGAACATTCATGCAACAAACCTACAAAAAACTAGAAAACACCTTATTTATCAGTTAATATCGCATACACTATGAAACGTGAAATGCTGGAAGTTTAGGTTATATCACAACAAAACCCTGTGATAAATTGCACATCTGGGTACACTTCATAAAGAAAGATAAGAGAAATACAAAACCGGACATACTCTGAAAAAACTGCCACCTCAGTCGCATAAAATAACAAAACCCAAAAAACAGTTTTAGTAAACAACCCTATTAAGCAGCAGCCTGACTTAAAGTACATTTTTATACAACACCCTAATATGACTCAAGAAAATCAACCGGTTATCTATGATGAAAATCAGATTATTGCTGAACGCCGCGCCAAACTGACTGAAATACGCCAGACCAATAACGCTTTTCCTAATACATTCAGACGAGATCATTTAACTTCAGAATTATTTAAACAATTTAATGAGCTCTCTAAAGAGCAACTAGAGGAACAACCAACGATTGTAAAAATAGCAGGCCGCATGGTGCTAAAACGCGTAATGGGTAAAGCCAGCTTTGCAACCATACAGGATATGAGCGGGCGCATTCAGTTGTATATCTCGAATGATCACACCGGAGAACCTGTGCACGCAGCATTCAAGCATTACGACTTGGGTGATATCCTGGGCGCACAAGGCACTTTGTTCAAAACCAAAACAGGCGAACTCTCAATTCGGGTCACTGATTTACAATTGCTCACAAAATCCTTGCGCCCATTGCCGGAAAAATTTCATGGTTTGGCCGACCAAGAGCAAAAATATCGTCAGCGTTACCTTGATTTAATTACTAACGAAGAAACACGCAAAGTATTTGCCATCCGTTCCAAAGTAGTCCAGGCCATTCGTGAATTTTTTGTTGAACGCGATTATCTAGAGGTTGAAACACCAATGATGCACTCGATTCCGGGAGGCGCATCGGCAAGACCCTTTTCCACCCATCATAACGCATTGGATATGGCGCTATTTTTGCGCATTGCTCCTGAGCTTTACCTGAAACGACTGGTTGTCGGTGGCATGGAAAAAGTATTTGAAATTAATAGAAATTTTCGAAACGAAGGGATTTCCACGCGGCATAATCCCGAATTTACCATGCTGGAATTCTATGAGGCTTATCAGGATTTTACTTATCTGATGGATTTCACCGAGCAAATGCTCGCGCACGTGGCCAAGCAGGTATTGGGTACCACGCACATTAGCTACCAAGGCAAGACGATGGATTTATCCAAACCGTTCATGCGCCTGACCATCACTCAGGCCATTCAAAAATTTCATCCGGACTACACGACCGAGCAATTGAATGATCGTAATTATTTGATCAAAAAATTGCAGGCATTGAACATTCACTTGAATCCCAACGATGGTATCGGTGGTTTGCAACTTTCGCTGTTCGATGAAACCACCGAGCATCTGTTGTTTGAACCCACCTTTATCGTTGATTACCCAGCAGAAGTATCCCCTTTAGCGCGGCGTAACGACAATAACCCAGGCGTCACCGACCGCTTTGAGCTGTATATCGCCGGACGGGAAATCGCCAATGGATTTTCTGAGCTAAACGATCCGGAAGATCAAGCAGCACGTTTTCAGGAGCAAGCCAAAGCCAAAGATGCTGGCGATAGTGAAGCGATGCATTATGATGCGGACTATATCCGTGCGCTGGAATATGGCTTACCACCCACAGCCGGCGAAGGTATTGGCATCGATCGCCTAGTCATGCTATTGACCGATAGTCCGAGTATTCGCGATGTTATTTTGTTTCCGCAATTAAGACAGGAAGATTAACAAGCCATTGAAAAATGTTTTCGAAGCAGCTAATGCAAGGCAGATAGTTCTCAACGGATCTACTAACGTAAACTGATTATCGGCCAATCATTGCTTTCTGCATGGCTCCTCAGAGTGGGGTCCGGATCTACAGCAACCGGGTGCGTCACTTTGCAAAGCAAGGGCAAATCATTTAGAGAATCACTGTAAAACCAGCTGCGGAGAAACGATAGCCAGGTCAGATTATGCAAATCCAGCCATTTCTCCAATCGCTCAATTTTTCCTTCTCTGAATGATGGTGTTCCAGACACCCGGCCGGTAAACTCGCCATCTTTTTCTTCCGGTTCAGTCGCGATCAAATGACTAATGCCGAGCGCTTGGGCAATCGGGGCCGTAACAAAACTATTAGTGGCAGTAATGATGATGCACAAATCATTATCCAGCATATGCTGTTCGATTAACTGCCGCGTTCCCGGCGCAATCAGCGGCATAATTTTCTTGCACATGAATTCACTGCGCCAAACTTCTAATTGGGCACGTGAATGCCGCGCCAAGGGTTTTAACTGAAAATCCAGAAATTCATGAATATCTAATGTTCCCGCTTTGTATTGCTCATAAAATTCAATATTTTTGGCCTCGTGCAACTCACGATCCAACGCTTTTTTTTCTATCAAAAATTGTGCCCACTGAAAATCACTATCGCCCGCGATTAACGTGTTATCCAGATCAAACAATGCTAAGTTCATGAATCCACCTGTAATAATTCTCTTAATAAAGGTATAGTTATTGGGCGTTGATGGACCAGGGAATAACGATCCAGCGCATCCAATGTCATCATCAACGACGGTAAATCACGTCGGCCGTGCCGTAATAAATAAAGACATATTTCTTGAGACAACATATAACCGCAATCAGTGGCATGCGCCTGCATCGCGAATATTTTTTCTTCTTCCGTTAATTCGTGCACCTGGTACACCAGCCCCCACCCCAGGCGGGTAACCAGATCCTGCCGCATATTCAAATACACCGGTGCAGTAGATCCACTTACCAGCAATAGTGAATGGCCTTCTTCGCGCAGACGATTATACAGACTAAATAATTCGGCCTGACCTGCGGCGTCCAGATAGTCAATATCGTCAATCACGAAACAATCTACCGCATTGTCAACGCAAAAGCGTTGATAATTTTTGGCACAGCCATACATCGCTTTTGTGTTTTTTTGTGTATACGCCATGACGATCGCCTGCAACAAATGACTCTTACCGCAACCAGGGTTACCCCACAAATAAATAAAACGCTCTTTTTCTTCCCCTGACAGAATATTTGCCAGCGTGTGCATCAATTCTGCATTGCGCCCGGGCAGAAAATTCTCCAGCGTAGGTAATGGTAGAGGGTTAATGTCTAACAACATCTGTTGCATGGTAATTGCCTAATCGTCGTAATTCGGTCTAAAAATTCCTACGAATTATACAGATCACTTTCCAAATAGCGCTGTCGCAGATGGCGTAGCCACACCAATATTACTGCACTGACCGGCAACGCCAGTAAGATACCGAAGAAACCGAATAGTTGACCAAATGCCAATAACGCGAAAATAACGATGACCGGGTGCAGCCCAATCCGATCTCCCACCAACCAAGGAGTAATCAACATACCTTCAAGCATTTGACCGATACCAAAAACAGCCCACACCATGATTACACCTTCCCAATCCTGAAATTGCATCATAGCGGCAAAAGTCGCCAACGTTAAGCCTACGATCATCCCCAAATAAGGCACAAACACGAGGATACCCGCCACCAAGCCAATAGGTAGTGCAAATTCCAGTCCTGCCAACCAAAGACCCGTGATATAACAAATACTCATTAATAAGATCACAGACAGTTGTCCGCGCAAAAACTCCGCCAAAATCTGGTCAGTCTCCTGCGCTAACTGAGAAATCTGATCATGCCAATAACGCGGAATCATTTCATCGACAAGTTTGACCAACATATCCCAGTCACGTAACAGATAAAACAACACCACCGGCACCAATAGTAAATTGACCAGAAACTCAACAACTGCCATTCCACCGCTGGTCAAAGAAGGCAACATCTTTGCGGCCACGCCTCCGGCGCTTTTCCAGTGCTCTGAAACAGCTTCCCTTAATACATTCATATCCGGTTGCAGATTGATATCCAGCCTCGATTCCAGCCAAGGGATCACCTGATTTTTAAACATATCCAAATAAACCGGCATTTTATCCAGCAAACGGTTTGCCTCTTTCTCAAACAAAGGCACCATAACCAGAATCAAGGCGGCAAACACGCCAAGCAACAACAGCATGACCAGCACCGCCCCCACTGTCCGCGGTATTTTTCTGCCAGCCATGTGCCTCATCATCGGATTGCAGATATATGCAATCACCGCAGCCAATAGAAAAGGAGTCAGGATTGGGCTGAGCAGATAAATCAACCCGCCTGTCACGCAAGCTAATAACAGCCACCAGAGATAAAGCAGACTTCCGGAATGTTCAGTGCTCATACGGTATAAGTTTAACCAGCTTTTGCTTTTAGCGCATGGCTGGCCAGATTCTTGCCTAGCTCCCAGATAGAGCCAGGTACTTGATGCGTATCCGCAATGGTCTTGGTTAATGCACTGATGATATGGTCGCAATCTTTTTGCGTCAGGGTAAGAGGGGGCAATAGTTTAATCACATTCATACCATGCCCAGCCACTTGCGTCAGGATTCTGTGCTCCTTGAACAATGGAATCGTAACCATTTGGCAGAATAACCCTTTATTGGCTGCTTCCAACATCATCCAGGCGGCTTTCAACGAAAAACTATTCGGTGACTTGAATTCAATTGCAATCATCGAACCTTTGCCACGCGCTCCTTTCAGAAATTCATATTGACCGGTCAACGCATTGATTTTTCCGATCAGATCATTACCAATTCTTGCGCTGTTTTCCACCAGCTTCTCAGTTTTGATCACCTCCAAGCTTGCCAGACCAGCCGCCATCGCCATGTTGTTCTTGGAAAATGTAGATCCGTGCACGACTGCCCGGTCCATGCGGTTAAACACGCTATCCATGATCTCCTGCGTCAGAGCCACTGCGCCGACTGGCACAAAACCGCCGGATAACGCCTTGGCCATGCATACCATATCAGGCTTCACACTCCAGTGTTCAATGGCCCAGAATTTTCCGGTACGCCCAAGGCCGGTTTGAATTTCGTCTGCGACAAACAATGTGCCATATTTTTTACATAAGCGCTCAACCTCAGGCAGATAATTATCATCCGGGATATTTACCCCCTTGCCCTGAATCGGCTCGACAATAAAAGCGGCCACATCGCGATTGCTTAGAGCCTTTTCCAATGCTACGAGATCATTAAATGGAACCGAGCCGCAATCCTGCAACAACGGACCGAAGCCATCCTTAAAAATCTGCTCGCCATTCAGCGACAAAGCCCCCATCGTCAACCCATGATAGGCATGATCACAACAAATAATCCGATTGCGCTTGGTGACGTAACGCGCAAACTTTATCGCTCCCTCAACCGCCTCCGTACCCGAATTACAAAAAAACACCCGCTCTAGATTATCTGGCGTCGTGGCCAAAATCTCCTTGGCCAACAAGCCACTCAGAATCGACACATCCATTTGCACTAAATCGGGCATATCAAGCGCCAATACTTCTTTTAATGCATTGACAATGGTCGGATGGTTGCGGCCAAATGCATACACGCCAAAACCGCTCAACAAATCGAGGTATTCATTACCGTGTTCGTCATACAGATATTGCCCCACCGCGCGTTCATAATTGCGGTCATAGCCAATCGTTTTCAGAACCCTGACCAGCTGAGCATTCAAATACCGATCGTGCAAATCGAATTTATCGGTACGATGTTGTGATAACAGGTTGGCTATACTGAAAGACATGAATGACCTCTGCATTAAAAAAACTGCCAGAAAAACTGGAAGCAAGTGTCTACGGGTTCCCTGAAAGAAAAAAACGAATACCGCCCCATGGCGGTATCACTGCAACAAAAATTAGCTCAGATCATACCATTCATCTGCTTATCTTTGCTGCTAAAAACACAGCATGATAGGTTATTGTGCTCACCAAAATGACAAGTTCATACGGTGAGATCTGATGTAAAGGGATTATAAACTCAATCGACGCAGTGATATTTGGTGCGACAAAATTATGATTAACTAACATACAGAATTCTTCTGTTCAATGGCAACACTTCATTATCAATCCAATTTTCGCTAAAGCCGTGGATATTACTTCCAGAAAATGAGCGTATATAGTATATATTTTATTATTAAGTATTTCTAACTAGAACTAGGATGTAACATATGGTTTGTTCCCCCATGGTTTCTGAGTTGTATGCTAATGAATCTTTACAGAGGAGATGGATCATGGGTCAAATAAAAAGGATCGGCACCAGAATCATTGCGTCCTGCATCCTGGCTACAGTTGTCGGCTGCGCGTCATTTGGATCATGGACTATGACCGGAGAGCGCATTAATTACAATGCTGCACTTCAAATCACTAATGATGAACAACTATTGTTGAACCTGGTTCGGCTCCACTTCATGGATTCTACGGCATTTATTGAAGTCAGCAGCATCACGGCACAATCTTCGTTCCAATCCAGCCTCCAAGGCGGAAGGATAGCGCTTCCTAGTATCGCACCCATGTTCGGCATAACCGGCAACTTAGGCTATTCCACGCAACCAACTTTGGTTTACACACCCCTGCAAGGCGAAAATTTCATTCGCCACCTGATGGCTCCACTTACTATAGAAAGATTAGCCTTGCTCTATCACTCAGGTTGGGATATTGAACACCTGTTCTCTCTATGCTTGATAGAAATCAATGAGATTAACAATATCAGCCGAATGATACATTCCGATTCCATTTCAAATCACGAAATTCATAAATTTGACCGCACAGTGAAGCTACTGAGTAAAATAGACGCTCGTGGCGGACTTGATCTCTTGTTGGGGTCTGATCCAAATGATACTAATCCACAATATTTTTTACATATCAAGACAGACATTCTGGCAAACTCAGAGACACAGAGCATTATTCAACTGCTTGATCTTAACCCTAAACAAACATATTATCGGATAGCATATCCTACCATTCAAGCCGAAAAGGAACCCAGACAGGACACCATATATATAAGGCCTCGCTCAGTGCTTGGTATTATGTATTTTCTTTCGCAATGGGTTGAACATGACCATGGTCATGAGGACGACGGGCACTATGTGACACCACAATTCCCCAATGTGGGAAAACCTCGTAATTTTCCATTTAGCATCAAATCACAATCAGTACGACCAAAACAGGCTGCTGTTGCAGTCTACTACCGTAATCAATGGTTTTACATTGATGATGCTGATCTAGGGTCAAAAAGTATATTTTCTCTTTTGACCCAGATCTTTGCCTTGCAAGCTAGCCCTGTTCCTGTGACACCTCCGGTATTGACGTTACCGGTAGGTCGGTAAGAGATTTTATGAGCTTGTATAAAGGGTCAATTTTCACATGATGATACTTGGATTGGATCAGTCATATGCTTATTTTCTAGTTGCCAGATTAAGCAGTCTTGAGGTCAGGTCTTACATTTGACATCGTTAGACAGTTACAAAATTATTGTGGCCATTTCACTTAAAGAAATTGCGTTAGCTTGTCTTATTGGCAGCTAAAAATACTGCATTGTCACGATTGGCAGAAAATAAACAACTTCAATCTGAATTTATTCTGATTCCGGTACTGTAGATAAATGCTGAACAATCTGTTTCTTAGACGGAATACTAATTATTCTGGCGGTTCTTTCTTCAGATTCCTGGATACCAATATGAAAGCCTGCAAAACCTGGCATAACCACTTGGTCAATCGCCATACCAATAATCCGACCGTTATAAGGTGAGATTATTTCACTGCGCATATTCGTAATGGGGTCTGTGACGATACCCAGGATATCGTTTTTGTTAATCTTATCTCCTAAATTAACATTGCCAAGCAGAATACCGCCATGATTTACGCGCACCCACGCTGAATGATAGTAAATTGAATCCGGGGTTTCTAATGGCTGAGCCGTTTCTAACATATTCATCCTATCCAATAGAGTTTGAATACTTTTAACGCCGTATCGAACGGCCGGTTCTTGCAATGTCATGGATTTTCCTGCTTCTAAAGTCACCGAAGGAATCCCAATATCGACTGCAGCATGGCGCAGCATCCCTATTGAGCCTTCACTATGAAGAATGACAGAGATACCAAAAGACTGAGCAAATTCACCTACGCCCGGTTGCAGTAGATTAGCTCTAACCTGCGGTAGATTGGTTCGATGCGCTGAACCCGTATGCAAATCAACGAGAAAGTTACAATGACTGATGATTTCTTTAAAAAATGAATAGGCAATCCGTGCAGCAGAGCTGCCGTGAGGATTCCCCGGAAAAAAGCGATTAAGGTCGCGGCGGTCCGTCAGATAACGAGAAGAGCGCTGAAATCCTTGCAGATTCACAATCGGCACACCAATGATCGTTCCGGACAATAGTTTAGGATCAGTGCCATAAAGTACACGCCTTACAATCTCAATACCATTTAGCTCGTCGCCATGAATCGCAGCTGTCAAGCACAGCACAGGTCCTTCCTGAGCACCGTTGACGACAAAAATGGGAGTTGGAGTGGAAAGACCATCTGAAGATTGATTAGGCTGCCACGATAACCGCATCGTAGTTGCTGGTGGTACAGCTGTATCCAATAACACAAATGCTGTTTTTGGTTGTTCTAAGAATTCAGATTCGGAAGTATGTGCGGCAGAAGAATCAATTCTGGAATCAGAATCCATAATCAACTCGTTGCTGATGCTATCAGGCTTAAATGTTTGCTGTGAGAACCCATTGATTGCAGTCAATAGAAGGATTAGGCCAACGACTCTTTTTAACATTGCGCAATCACCCTATTAATAAACTACCTGCACTAAAGATTAACGACCTATTTCTTAAGCAACCAAATACTAAATTTAATTACAATATACTGTAATTAAATAGTATTGAAAAATTAAAACAGAGGTTAATTTACATTACAATTCGTTGTGTCATATATATACAACATAATTACTGAACTGACGCAGAGAAACTGAGTAAGCTTTTGTTATTCGATAGACTTTTTATGATGTTGCAGGGATCTTTGTGGCTGGAGCATTGTTAACACCAACATGCACCGCAAACCGAAGTAATAATGTGCTATCCAGTTGATCTCATACATGAGATGTCGGACTTAGGTATTTTATGGGGCGCATTCTCTGAGCAATCGCTAAATGACATACTGCAAAGGCGAAAACAGACAACCGTCAAATCATTAAGCTGCATTTCAGATACGACGCCACACCCACACGAAGTAATACTAAGTGAGCAATATCTGAGCCAATATTCAGATGAATTTTTGCATCCGTCTCATGCACATGTTTCATTTGCGTTAAAATTACAGTTTTAAGCAGCCTTTATTCGGCAACTACGCGAGAACCTAACTTGATTTCCTCTAATTCTGATCATCCTGATGCACAACAATTATCCTATCGTGACGCTGGTGTAGATATCGATGCAGGCGATCAGCTGGTTGCAAATATCAAACCGTTTGCCAAACGCACGTTACGTCCTGAAGTAATCACCGGAATTGGCGGCTTTGGTGCATTGTTTGAAATTTCCAAGAAATATCATAGCCCTGTTTTAGTTTCAGGTACAGATGGTGTAGGCACCAAACTTAAACTGGCTTTTCAGCTTGGCCGACACGACACAATAGGTATCGATCTGGTCGCGATGAGCGTAAACGACATTCTGGTGCAAGGTGCCGAGCCGTTATTTTTCCTCGATTATTTTGCCTGCGGCAAATTGAATGTAGAAACAGCGACTGCAGTTGTTGCCGGTATTGCCAAAGGCTGTGAATTGGCCGGTTGCTCATTAATCGGCGGTGAAACGGCAGAAATGCCCGGAATGTATCCAAATGATGAGTATGATTTGGCTGGATTTGCCGTCGGAATTGTTGAAAAAGACCAAATTATTAGTGGAGCCACGATCCAAACAGGTGACATCTTGCTTGGGCTTGCCTCCAGTGGCGCACATTCCAATGGATATTCGTTGATTCGTAAGATTATTGAGAAAAACCGCATTGACCTATCCAGTGACTTGGATGGAAAAACCATTGCTGAGATTATCATGGCACCAACGCACATTTATGTCCAACCCATATTGAAGCTGATCCAACAATTACCTGTTAAAGGGCTGGCACACATTACCGGCGGCGGATTGATTGAAAATATACCGCGTATTCTGCCTGATCAATTCACGGCCGTATTACACAAAAATTCTTGGGAAATGCCGCCGCTATTTCACTGGCTGCAACAGCAAGGTAATGTTGCAGAATCCGAAATGGCGCGGGTGTTCAATTGCGGAATCGGCATGGTGATTGTGGTTGCTCCCGGTGATGTTGATATTGCAACCCAGAGTCTGCGTGCTGAAGGTGAAACAGTGTGGCAAATTGGTGAAATCAAGTCACGCGCATCTAATCAAACAGCCACTGTTATAGTTTAAAGTATCGCCATTAGAACATATGGAATCACTGGTTATCCTGATCTCCGGCCGCGGCAGTAATATGCAATCACTGCTGGAAGCAAGAGCGCAAATCGATCGCATTACAGTCATCAGTAGCAATCCCGATGCATTGGGTTTAGAAACCGCCAAAAAATATGGTGTTAACACGAACGTGATTGATCACCGCTCCTATGCCGACCGGCAAACATTTGATACTGCACTGGCGAAATGCATTGACGCGCATCAGCCGAAACTGGTTGCGCTGGCTGGCTTCATGCGTATACTGAGCGATCGCTTTGTGCAACATTATCAAGGCCGACTAATGAACATCCATCCTTCATTGTTACCCGCATTCCCAGGTTTAGGAACGCATGCACGCGCACTGCAAGAAGGCATTAGAATCCATGGTTGCACGGTACACTTCGTCACCCCGCAACTGGATCATGGCCCTATTATAATTCAAGCAGCTATTCCTGTATTACCCTGGGATACCGAAGAAACATTAGCCACACGGGTTCTACAGCAGGAACACCATATCTACCCCCGTGCCGTGCGCTGGTTTATGGAAAATCGAATCAAATTAATTGAGAATCATGTTGAAGTACTGGACTCCAGCTTCTGTGAAATTACGCTTTATTCGCCAGGATTATCCGAATGAAATTTATACCTGTAGTTCTTCTACTAGGAATATTAAGTTTTTCAGTTTCTGTTTATGCAACGGATATACCCTCTCGCATTGAAATCAATTATGCCGTGACGACAGATATCGGTGAAGGAGAAATCAATGAGGTGATGGAAATCAAACATACTGACGAAGGCAATAGTTATAGTATTAATAGCGAAGCGCAAGCCACTGGAATTTTCAAACTTTTAGAACCCAATAGGATCATGCGACATAGCGAAGGGATGATTACGGAAGGCGGGTTAAAACCTACTCGCGCTTATGAAAAACGTGGAAAAAAAGAACCTAGCTTAGCTATATTTGATTGGAATAATCACACGATTACTTTAAGCCATGAGAAACGGGAAGTACAAGAAAAATTACCCAAAGATACATTAGATCGGCTAAGTTTATCTTATAATTTTATGTTTACTCCCTTACCTAAGCACCAGGTAGAGCGTCATATTACAAACGGACATAGTTTGGTGTTGTCGCGCTATGCCATCACCAAAGAAACACTCAAAACTCCGATTGGAAAGATGAAAACAATTGTATTGACCCGGCAAGAGGATAAAAACTCCAAGCTTAAAAGAATCGTATGGCTTGCGCTAAACAATCATATGCTGCCTGTTCGCATTGTTTCGACAGAAGAGAATGGCCGTGAAATCGATAAAATAGTCACCGGAATTAATATCAGTTACAAAGCTAATCAATAATTCGATCATTCAGCTACAACTACACATCAGGAAATCAATGCATTTTACGCCTTCTCAACTGGACGCAGTTATTGTTGCCATACGTACTGTACTTCCTCTGGAATACCCGGCTGATGCGATCTTGCGGCGTTTCTTCCAAGATAATCCTTTGTTAGGGGCACAGGATCGCGCATTCATTGCAGAAACAGTCTTCGGTATTCTGAGGCATCGTTTTTTCCTTGAAAGCCTGGTAAAAATTGTAACGCCACGTGCATTAGCGTTAGCGTATTTAGTTAAACTTCAAGGAATGAATTTACGCGAATTGGCATCGCTGATCAGCGAAACTGAAATAAAATGGTTGTCAGAAATCAAAGCGATCAAACCGGATGTATTTCCATTAGCGACTCAGGCTGAATTCCCCGTATGGCTGGTAGAGAAATTACAACATTTCATGTCGGATACAGATATTCTTGATTTGGGACTCTCGCTGCAAAAATCCGCGCCGCTGGATCTCCGAGTCAACACAATTCTCGCTAAACGCTGCGAAGTGCTGGAAACACTCGCGCAGGAAGGTATTGATGCTCAGGCGACACCTTATTCTCCTTGCGGCATCAGGCTTGCCGGAAAACCTGCTATCAATCGTCATGCACTTTTTTTATCGGGAAAAATAGAAGTGCAAGATGAAGGAAGTCAATTACTTGGCTATTTGTTGGCACCCAAGCGCGGTGAAATGGTTGTCGATTTTTGCGCGGGCGCAGGTGGAAAATCATTGCTGCTGGGTGCTTTAATGAATTCAAAAGGACGCATTTATGCGTTCGATGTCTCTGAAAAAAGACTAAATAATTTGAAGCCGCGCTTCAAACGCTCAGGTCTATCTAATTTACATATACAACGAATCACCAATGAGAATGACATAAAGATCAAACGACTGGCTGGAAAAATTGATCGCGTATTGGTCGATGCCCCTTGCAGCGGACTCGGGACTTTGCGTCGCAATCCCGATTTAAAATGGCGTCAATCGTCACAAAGCATCGATGAACTCAAAACCAAACAAGCTGCTATTCTTGCGGCAGCCGCCAGTTTGCTAAAACCGGGCGGGCGATTGGTGTATGCAACATGCAGCTTTTTACCAGAAGAAAATAAAATTGTCATTAACGAATTTCTGGCCGCGCACCCTCAGTTTAGCTTGTTGAATTGCACCGAACTGTTGTCTCATCAAAAGATACCACTGGATACTGGTGAATTTTTACAATTATTTCCCAAACCACACCAAACGGATGGTTTCTTCGCCGCAGCTTTAACACGAATTAATTTGGTAAAACCAGAATAAAGATTTAACAGGCCAATGAAAAACGTTTTCTAAGCAGCTGATTCAAGACGAAAGAGGTGAAAAGCACAGTTTATGCATAATGAGCATTTGCATCTTTTTAACACCGGAGCGGCAATGCAGGTAATTTTTCAACAGCCTGTTAGGCAGTAATTTCTTTCTTGTCACTGGCTGATTGCAGTAAAATCGGCAAAATAATCAGAACACACACCAAAGTCAGTAGCAATCCGATGGTTAACAGCTGCCCCATGCTGGATGTTCCTTGGTGAATAGAAAATATAAGACTACCAAATCCTGCCAGGGTTGTTAACGCACTGAAGAAAATGGCACGTGCCGTGCTGGTATGCAGTAGATTTTCATAGTCCGCTCCGGTATTCCGACTTCTGTATACCATATGCAAGCTACTGTCGATACCAATTCCCAGCAATAACGGCAACGCAATAATATTGGCAAAGTTAAACGACAGCCCCATGAATACTGTGCCGGCTCCGGTCAATAACGCCGCAAGCAATAATGGAATTAATACCAACAAGGTAGAAGTAGCGCTTCGAAGCATAATCCAAGTCGTCAATATGACTCCAATCAGTGCAAGCGAAAATGCATGAAAAAATGCATCTACTACGGCTTCCCCAGCTTCCAGGCTAATTACGGGAACACCGGTTGCATTTGGCGTAATTTGTTGCACAGCGCGAACAAATCTACGCAAGGCATCATTGTCATTAATATTTTCTGACGGATAAACCGCAATTCGATACGCATCATCCTTGCCATGCCACAGTTCAGTTACCGACGCCGGCAATGCCTCTTGAGAAAATGGTTGTGCCTCCAAAGCCAACTGTAGACGCTTGATAGCGTTCGGTAACAAGCTCAGTAAATCATTATTAACCGTAAGCAATAATTGTTCTTTCGCTTCCCCATTTTCCAACACAGGTTTATCTAACTTCGCTATCAGATTAGCAAGCGAACCCTCTAACGCACGAGCAGAAACTGCAGCTGGATGTTCTGGCTGCTCAGCAACGAACTGACTTAATACAATTCTTAGTTTATCCAATGCCATTCTCTGCTCCGAAACCGTATGAGGACTCGGAATCAAGAATGCTGTAGAGGAAAAAGAAATAGGCCCTAGTATCATTGCCATTTCCTCGATCAAAAGACTTTTCTCTTCTTGTTCCTCCGGAACCAGATCCAATATACTGATAACTCTTTTAACTTCGGACAAGGCCCTCAGTTGCTGTGCTATTTGTCTTATTTGTTGAACATCATCCACTAATACATTGATATGCCAAGGTGAATCTTCCGCATCCCCCAGCAATTCCTGGAAGGTTTGAACTGATTCTGCGTGCGGATTATTCAGATTCAATAAATTGTAATCGAACTTGATATGTGGCAACGCTAAGATAGAAGCTAGGACAGCAATAATGGTAATGCTATACACAAGCTTTCGCGAACGCCTTGGTAAATCCAGAATTTTATTAATTGATCGAACTGAAAGCGATGATTTTTTGATCTGAATCGGGAAAAACCTTTGCAAGGCAGGTATCATCGTCATCGTAATCAGAAAACTTATGAGCATACCCGTTCCCGAGATTAAACCCAGTTCTGCAACACCTCGATAGGTCGTTGGCATAAAGGCATAGAAACCGATCGCAGTGGTCAGCGCACAGATAAGCAGCGATTGCCCCATATCACCACCCGTTTTATATACTGCTTCGGGAACAGTCTGATCAGGCTTTCTGATTTCTTCAAGTCTGAGCAGGAAATGAATCGCAAAATCAACCCCCAGACCTATATATAATACTGCGAACGCAATGGAGATCAGGTTTAGATGACCGACGGCAACGGTTGCAAAAGCGGCCGTCAGCAATAAACCAAGAAGCAAGCTGACTATGATGGTGAATATTGCACCTGCTGAGCGAAATGCAATTAACAGCACCACAGCAACCATGATAAGTGCCAATAACCCGGCATCTTGAGCACCGTGCATTGCACTATTAAGTTCATCATGAGCCAGCGCCACCTCTCCTGTAATGCGCAATTTTTCAGTTGCATCTGGAGCAAATCCCATACCCTTCGCCGTAGTGCGAATCGCGTCAATAGGTCCTTCAGCAGCAAAAATTTGAGAATAGTCGAGCTTGGGCTGTACGATAATCAATTCCTGGTAAGTGTCTTTCTGTTCTTCGCCCCCTAATAACGCCTGCCATGATAGCGCGCGAGATTTACCCGCAAGCCGCGCTTCCAATGTTGCGCTGATGCCACTGAATACTGGCTCCAACTCTAATTTACGCCCCTTGCGTAATTCTTCAACGGCATCTGTCAGAACCGAAGAAAAAGTGAATAAATTGGGATTATCAGCCAAACGTGCGACCAGTGGCTGTGCCGCAGCCAAATAATCGGTAATTCGGCCTAACTCAGACAAATCCTTGTAGAACAACCCATTCTGTTCAAAGAAGGGTTCACCCGTTAAATAATAAGTACTAGGAAATTGTGTAACATCATCTTGCAAATAACGAGTAAAACGTTTTGCTGCTATATGCGCTTGCTCAGGTGTGGGAGCATCCAATACCAGCAACAGTGTATCTTCGTATTGAGGAAATGATTGTAGATACCGGATATGATTTGCGCGAAAAGGAACATCTTCGGAAAGCATATCGGTTGTATCCGTATGAACACCAAGATTGTTAACTATATAAAACGCGCCTAGTGTAACTACAACTAGTATGAGCAGAATAATCCAGATAGCGTAGCGATAAGATATGCCTGCCCAACGAGCAAAAAAACGATAACTAGAACTCGATGAACTAGTCACGTCTTATCAATCTTTTGGAGGAAAGAGATAAAAATCATTATGGGTTCTGTCGCGTCAGCGCAACCTTTTCCTTGAGCATTTCGATCAGCGCCTGAAAGCCATCCCGTTGCAGAATGGCTCGATATTCACCGCGTTTTATTGCCAGATCACTCACACCGTCAAACAGGATGTTAACGATACGCCAATCCCCTGCAACTTGATGCAACACATAATCAAAATTTACCGTACCGCCATCCGACTTGGTTAATTGACTCCGCACCAACACTTGATCTCGCGGCAAGGTACGTTGCTCGATAATCTGAAATTGTTCACCCTCATGCTGAACAAAACGCCCCGCATACGTTGCTATACTCAATTGACGAAAAGTTTCAACGATTAGATCCTGTTGTGCATTATCCAGCTGCGACCAATAAGTCGCGCCCAATATTGTCTTAATAATCAGATCAATATCATGAGTTTGATCAATGACAGGCTGCAAGTATTTGAAGCGCTCGTCGTAACTGAATTTTTCGCCTTCTCGCATAACATCGAGTAGAGATGATTGCAAATGCACTACTACCTGTTCCGGACTACCTATTTCTGAATTGGATGAACTCAATGCTGTAGGAACTGGTAGCAGCACCACTAAAATCAGATACCATCCTATCAATTTAAGTATTTGTTTTACTTTCATAACGACGATCTTTCCACAAAGCACGTTCCCCCCTCCGATACCGCAATGCTGACGTCCAAGTCATGGCAAGATACAAAATACCGATGATCGGCAAGGTAATCCCCCAAAGCGGGGAACGCTGATAATAAATTAAAGTAGGTAAATAAGTAAAAAACATAGCAGCCCATGCCAGAATACTCACTAGATAAATTTCCAAGTAAGACGAGAACATAAAAGCAAAAGGTGCTACCAAAAACATGGAAATCATGATCAATGTACAGATAATCAGCAAAATGGGCGAATATTTTAATTGCGTATATGCAGTGCGCGCGACCATTTCCCAGATTGGTTTTAGTTTATGATAGCCGCGATGACTACGTGCTCCATGGCTAAGCCCTATAAAAGTACGTAACCCGGCACGCTTAATATGCGCAGCCAAAGTACAATCATCAATCAACGCATCATGCAAATTGGCAAAAGCACCCGTGGAACGCAATGCTTGTGTTTTTACCAAAATACATCCGCCTGCGGCGGCGGCAACGCGTGATTCCGGCCTATTTGCTAGCCCAAATGGATATAATAGTTTGAAGAAGAAAATAAATGCTGGCATCAATAAGCGCTCTACAAAATTATCCATAGGTGGCTTAGCCATAAGTGATACTAGTGCCAGGTTCTCATTACACGCTTTTTGCCGTAACTCAAAAATAATTCCTGGGGTCAGTTCAATATCAGCATCCAGCAACAATGTATAATGTGTTCTAATTTCTCGCAACCCTTGTTCTAACGCCCACAGCTTACCACTCCAACCCGCTGGCGGCGCAGTACCCGATAGCACTTGTGCTCCGCATTGCCTAGCCTGCTCTGCTGTATCATCGACGGACTGATCATCGATCACAATGACACGCACATTCTCGCCTTGCGCTCTAACCCCGTGCAATGTATGCCCGATATAAGGGCCTTCATTACGCGCCGGAATTAAAACAGTGATATCACTCAGCGTTTCGCTGGAAATAACTTTCTCGTGTGCTAGTGTTTCGATTTTCTCGCAAGTACTCCAAGGACGCCATGGAAATAATACCAACATCCACCAGCAAAAAGTGCCAAAAATAGATAGATAGAGTACTAACTCCACTAACATTCTTAGTTACACTGAGTTTTAAAATGTAGAATTAGTACAATCTATATCTACTTATTAACAAGTGTCACAGGTATATCGGAAAGCTTTTTAGACGTTTTATTTTCTCCTGTTGCCCATTTTGGGGTTGGCTCAGCAACCATAGGCCCTGATGTTTTAGGTCCCTTTAATGATGCAATCAGCGCCTTCCAGGGATGGTGCAAAGTATCTTCTACAGCTGTCGCTTCATATCCACAGTGCGCCATGCATTGCGCACATTTCGGATTATTAGCCGTTCCATACTTTTCCCAGGGCGTATCATCAAGAAGCTCCTTAAAGGTTTTTGCGTAACCTTCATCCGATAACAGATAGCATGGCTTCTGCCATCCAAAAACATTGCGCGTCGGATTACCCCAAGGTGTGCATTCGTAATCCTGGTTACCTGCCAGATAATCCAAATACAATGCTGAGTGGTTCAAGCGCCATTTGCGTTTAAGTTTCTTACCCAACTCAAAGATACCGCGGAATAATATCTTTGTATCCTGGCTTTTAATAAAAACATCCTGCTGCGGCGCTTTCTCGTAACTAAATCCGGGAGCAATCGTTGCAGCCTCGACACCCAGCTCCATGGCATAATCCAAAAATTCAGCCACATCTTCCGGTGTCTCGCCTTGAAACAACGTGCAGTTTACCGTGACCCTGAATCCCCTACTTAACGCCAGCTTAATCGCCTCAACTGCACGATCAAAAACTCCCTCCTGACAAACTGAAGCGTCATGGCGTTCTTGCATGCCATCCAGATGAACAGAAAAAGTCAAATAGGGTGATGGCGTATAATCGTCAATACGTTTTTTTAACAACAATGCATTGGTACATAGATAAACATATTTCTTACGCTTAATAATACCTGCCACAATTTGCGGCATCTCTTTATGAAGCAATGGTTCGCCACCTGGAATTGATACCATTGGAGCGCCGCACTCATCTACAGCTTGCATGCATTCTTCATAGGAAAGGCGTTGATCAAGCACATCTTCGGGGTGTGCTATTTTTCCACAACCAGCACAAGCCAGATTACATCGAAACAAAGGCTCCAACATCAGTACCAAAGGATATTTTTTCACTCCTTTTAATTTCTGCTTGATCAAGTACGTACCTACCGCGATCTGTTGACGTAAGGGAACACCCATGAATAACCTCCAAAAGTACTTCAAAAACAAATTTTTAACAATCTAACTTACAATTAAGTATGAAACAAAACTGATAATCAGCCCGCCTTTCATATCCATTAGCAAACCATTCCAAACTATCTGCACTGCGCTACAGTTATAAAGCAAGCTCACGATGCCAGCATATTAAGCATCAGCTGCGCTTTTCGGTCATTTTTCCTTGTATCGACTACCTGAGAACGTTTTCAATAATTCACTAAACGCACTAATATACATAATGAGAAAATTTGAATATATCTGATAAAAACCCTCAAAACATAAATTTTCTTAACTTCAACCGCTATACCTCTATATTTTAATCTGAAAGCACCCTGAAAGTCAGTTTTTAACTATAGAACATGATTGCTTACTATAGCAAATATTTTTCAACTCATTGATTAATTATCGATATACACCAATGAAAAACACCAAGAGCTTATAGCTCTTGGTGTTTTTTAACTAATAAATTCGCTGCCTCTTAAAACTCAACGCCTAGCGCACGTAATGTCCGTTTGTCTATTTTCCCAGATGTAATGCCATTTTCTTTCTGGAATGCTTCAATCGCCGCTACAGTTTTACCACCGCTCTTTCCATCAACTGGACCAGGATTAAATCCGGCATCTACAAGCGCCTGCTGAATATCACGCGTCATTGCAGCATCAGGTTTTACGACATCATCACCGTCATCAATAACAGGCTCCGGCGCTTCGTTAACCTCAACGTCGGCACTTATAGTATCAACATCACTTTCTGCTGAATCCAAGGTTTGCAAACTTTGCACATCTTCAATCATAGCTGGTTCAGTGGGTACAAGTGCCGCAGATTCATATTCGAATTCAGGTTCAGGCGCTGTCGCTGGTGCTTCTGCTGCCACCTTATCTTCTTTAGCTGGTATTGGTTTTTTTTCGTAGATTGGCTTACAACCTATTAACAGCACTGCAGACAAAAAAAGAACAAAGCAAGATGTTAATGTACTCGTTTTGATAAAATTCATTACTAATCCCCCAAAAATATTAAACAAATCGTTATGCTGCTTCTAGGAACTCGTACTGAATAAAATACTCTTTCAATTTCAATGCAATACTCGATTCCTCTTCGAAGCCAAGCAACATACTTGTGATTTTACTTATCGCATTTTGTATTAACTTATAATGTTGCGGTGAGAACTATCACATTTTTCCAATAAGAACGCAACATAAAAAAGTTAATAATGATAGGCTTAACACAAAGCAACAAAGATTTACTACTGATCGGCGGTGGCCATAGTCATATCATTGCAATTAAACGACTAGCCATGAAGCCACTTACCAATGTTCGCATAACGCTGATCAGTAGCGATACGCTGACACCCTATTCTGGCATGTTACCCGGACTCATTGCCGGACATTATGCACATGAGGATTGCCATGTCGATTTGCGAATACTCTGTCAATGGGCTGGTATAAAATTTATCCATTGCAAAGTTACGCATCTGGATCCATCAAAAAAACAAATTGATTGCCAAGATAATCGCTCGTTACGTTATGATGTTTTGTCGATCAATGTAGGCTCGCAACCTGCGCTACACAGCATCCCCGGTGCAATTATTTATGGTTCCCCGGTAAAACCCATCAAACAATTTCTGCAGCAGTGGCAACATTGGCTTACAACGCAGCAACGATCAAGTCACCTGCAACGCATTGTCGTCGTTGGTGGGGGTGCCGCCGGGATAGAAATATTACTCGCCTTGCACTATAGATTGGCAAATACAACTGCTATCCGCGCCGAATTCACCTTGATTTGCGCTGATTCACACATCCTTAATTCACACAACAAGAAAGTACAGAATTTCTTTCACCGGCATTTGCAAACGCTTGGAATCCGACTAATCCAGGGAAAATATGTAGTTTCTGCACTTGAACATCAGTTAGTGCTTGATGACCATACACAATATGACTATGATTTCCTTGCTTGGGCCATCCATGCAAACGCGCAGCCTTGGTTGGAAAAAAGCGGACTGGCATGCGATGACAATGGCTTTATTCAGGTTGATGAATATCTTCGCAGCATTTCACACTCAGATATTTTTGCAACAGGCGATTGCGCTGCATTTACACCGATGCCCTTACCTAAAGCCGGTGTCTATGCAGTTCGTCAGGGACCATTTCTAGCCAAAAATATTTCGACGCAATTAGTGGGACATGACTCTCTTCAGCCTTACAAACCGCAGCGATACTTCTTGAGCTTATTAACCACAGGAGAACGCCATGCGGTTGCTTCTCGGGGGGCTTTCTTTGCACATGGAAAGTGGGTTTGGCTTTGGAAAAACTATATCGATCGCAGCTTCATAACAAGCTTCAATCTGAAATGATCATACGCCGAGATACCATCGGTACAAACTGTATCAATCGCATCCCAATCAATAGGGACATACAAGAATCATAACTCCAGGCTAAAGTTTGTTTTTTTTAAGTCGTTGAAACAGCATCATTGCTGTTAATTAACCGACTAACCATTTAATAAATAAAACTTACCTGGAAGAAGCCATGAAAATTCTTGTTCATTTTAAGTCTGGATTTAAGCAAACATTTATTGTTCCAAAATGTATGCTAGCGCTCGAATTTAGAAATATGGCCAGGGAGATCGGCGGCAATATCGCCAGTATCGAATTCTCATTGCCTCCTAGTCGTCAAACCAATATAGCTCCTATCGAACTTCGGAATGGGGTGTCCCGCTTGCCTGACAAACGTTAATAGATTAAATCAAGCTCCTCGTTGCAAACAGCAAGGTTTAAGTACGCACCCTAAATACCGACTTTCAATCGGCTCGCACACTCCGAAATGAAGAATTAAACCTGAAACGACTGAGTATAATATATTCAACCATTCGATTAAAATGGAATATCATCATCCATATCATCAAATCCGCTTGAACTTTTAGCTGAAGAAGATCGACCAGGAACCGAATTGCCTTCATCTTGATCAGAAGTTGATTCAAAACTATTGCTTCCTGGTCGACTACCCAACATTTTCATATCGCTGGCGATAATATCAGTCGTATAGCGCTCCACACCACTCTTATCAGTCCATTTTCTAGTTTCTAATCTTCCTTCAATATAAACAGAGCGACCTTTCTTTAAGTATTCTCCAGCAATTTCGGCAAGCTTGCGATAAAAAGTTACACGATGCCATTCGGTTTTTTCCTGCTTCTCTCCATTCTTGTCTTTCCAAGTGTCTGTAGTGGCCAATGTAATATTAGTAACCGCATCCCCATTTGACATGTAACGAGTTTCCGGGTCTTTACCCAAATTACCAATGAGTATAACTTTATTGACTGAAGCCATCTATGTTCTCTCCCCAAGCAATTGAATTACCTTTTCTTCATCAAAGCCTTTCATGTCTACTTTCAGATAGGCCACTCTTTCATTAACAATAACTAATGCTTCATAGACACCGGGTATTGCTGCAAGCCGACGCGATAGTTCTCGTGATTGATCAACATCCATTTCATCCACAGGATACATCCTGGATCGCACGGCAGCAGGCGCCTTCATCGTTGCAGCCAATACCAGCCACACCACCAGCAATAATCCGCAGAACGTATATAACGCGTAACTTCCATACGTACCAAATAAATAACCACCAGCCGCCGCACCGGCAAAAGCACCCAGAAACTGAGTACTACTGTAAACTCCGATTGCCGTTCCCTTTGCGCCCACGGGGGCGATCTTGGAAATTAATGAAGGTAGGCTGGCTTCTAATAAATTAAATGCCGTAAAAAAAACTAACAAGGCAATAGCTGTACCCCATAGTGAATCAAACGTCATAGCCAACAATATCTGACCCATTAGCAAAATAGCAATTGCTGCAACAAATACATGCTTTAACTTGGCTTTCTTCTCGGAGTAAATAATTGCGGGGATAATAAAAACAATCGACAGCAATAAAACAGGCAAATAAATCTGCCAATGATCACCCGCCGCCATTCCGGCTTGCCGCAAAGTCAGCGGCACAACAAGCCAGAGCGCCATCAATGTGGCGTGTAACGCAAAAATTCCGTAATTTAAACGCAACAACTGCGTATTCTGCAATACACTTGCAAAGCTCGTAGGTGATACTTCGGTATCGGAGTGAAACCTGCTGATATGCGGATCAGGAATGATTTTTTTTACCACAAGCATTGCAAGTAACGCCAGTATACCGGTCATGGCAAAAATTCCCGGCACGCCTATCCATTGATTCAAAATCGGAGCAGCAATCAGGGAAATGGCAAAAACTGTACCAATGGTCATACCGATCGTCGCCATCGCTTTAGTACGATGCTCTTCTCGCGTAAGATCCGCCGCAAGAGCCATTACAGCGGCGGATATTGCCCCGGCCCCCTGAATAATACGTCCCACTATTACCCAATATATATCAACTGCCATAGCTGCGACCAAGCTACCAATAGCAAATAAAATCAGCCCAAGATATATAACAGGCTTACGTCCGATACGGTCAGACAACCAACCAAAGGGAATTTGCAGCACAGCTTGCGTTAAACCATATGCTCCTAGTGCAATTCCGACTAACGTATAATTGTCTCCGCCAGGCAAGTCCTCAGCATAAAAAGCAAATACCGGCAAAATGATAAACAGTCCAAACATGCGCAAGCCATACACACCGGCCAAACCAATGGTTGCGCGTAATTCCCCCGGAGACATTTTTTCAGATGATGAAGCAGACATGAATCAGATTGTTATATTTTAAAAAAGTTGGGTATATTAGCAGGTTGACTCATACATAGATAGTTCATGGAATCCATAAAAATACGCGGTGCACGCACGCACAATCTGAAAAACATCCATCTTGATCTGCCGCGTAACAAGCTTGTTGTCATTACCGGGCTATCAGGATCAGGCAAATCATCGCTTGCATTCGATACGCTTTATGCGGAAGGCCAACGTCGATATGTGGAATCTCTTTCGACCTATGCAAGACAATTCCTTCAATTGATGGAAAAACCGGATGTTGATTTGATCGAGGGACTCTCTCCCGCAATCGCTATCGAACAGAGGGCAACCTCGCATAATCCACGGTCGACGGTAGGGACGGTCACTGAAATTCATGATTATTTGCGTTTGCTATTCGCTCGCGCGGGCGATCCTTTTTGCCCTGAACATAATATTGTTTTGACCGCACAAAGCGTATCGCAAATGGTAGATCATGTGTTACAGCTACCACTCGACACACGTTTGATGATTCTTTCCCCGTTAATCGTGGAACGTAAGGGCGAGCAAGTAGAGTTGTTTGATGAGCTGCGTGCACAAGGTTTTGTTCGTTTGCGAATCGATGGCGAAGTTTATGAAATCGATGCATTGCCAAAGTTGCAGAAAACTCAGAAACATACCATTGAAGTGGTAATTGATCGCTTGAAGATTTCCCCGGATGCTAAGCAACGGCTTGCTGAATCATTCGAAGTCGCGTTACGCCATTCCGATGGACGCGCTTTGGCAATTGAGATAGATAACTGCCATGAACATCTGTTTTCAGCCAAATTCAGTTGCCCGGTGTGCAGTTACTCGTTGTCGGAAATGGAACCCAGATTATTCTCTTTTAACAATCCATTAGGTGCCTGCAATAAATGCGATGGCTTGGGGCAAATCACTTTCTTTGATCCAGCACGTGTCGTAGCATTCCCCCACTTGTCACTGGCTGCCGGCGCGGTAAAAAACTGGGACCAGCGCAATCAATTTTATTTTCAGTTACTAAAAAATCTCGCAACACATTACCATTTTGATCTGGAGACACCATTTGAGAAACTGGATGAAGCTATTCGCAACATTATCCTGCATGGTTCAGGTAAAGATAAAATACATTTCTCCTATCTGACAGAAGGCGGTCGCAAGCGGCAGGAAACTCACCCTTTTGAAGGGATCATTCCCAACCTGACACGTCGCTATAAAGAAACCGAATCTCAAGCTGTACGGGAAGAACTGGCCAAATATCTCAATGCGCAAACTTGCCCAGAGTGCCAGGGTACACGCTTGTGCCAGGCTGCGCGGCATGTGCATGTGGCAGGGCAGGCAATTTACCAGATCAGCGCTTTTCCACTAAAAAAAGCCAAGCAATTTTTTGATCACATCGAGTTATCGGGTCACAAGCAATCAATTGCTGAGCGTATTATCAAGGAAATTTCCAACCGCTTACAATTTCTCAACAACGTAGGGCTAGATTATTTATCTTTGGATCGCTCCGCGGATACGTTGTCCGGCGGTGAATCTCAACGTATCCGATTGGCCAGTCAAATCGGTTCCGGCCTAACGGGCGTCATGTACGTTTTAGATGAACCTTCCATCGGTTTACATCAACGCGATAATGGTCGTCTGCTCGATACACTCAAAAAACTACGTGATCTGGGTAATAGTGTCATCGTGGTTGAACACGATCAAGATGCCATACAGATTGCAGACTATGTTGTGGATATGGGACCGGGAGCCGGCGAACACGGCGGGCTCGTTGTTGCTCAAGGTACGCCACAGTCTATCCGGGAAAATAATGCTTCTCTGACGGGCAAGTATCTAGTCGGAAAATTATCAATCAAGATACCTGAAAAACGTCACCCTCCCGCCGATGATCGAATGCTTCGAATTGATGGCGCCACTGGAAACAATCTAAAAAACGTTACACTGACTCTCCCGATAGGTCTCTTTGTCTGTGTCACAGGGGTTTCGGGATCCGGCAAATCCACGCTTATTAATGAAACGCTACATCGCACAGTAGCTCGCCATCTTTATGGCAGCAATGCTGAACCGGCGCCCTATCAACATATCGAAGGCCTGGCTTTCTTCGATAAAGTCATCAATATGGATCAAAGTCCGATTGGTCGTACGCCGCGCTCCAATCCCGCAACTTATACCGGACTGTTCACTCCGATCCGGGAATTGTTTGCTGGCGTACCTCAAGCACGCGAACGCGGCTATGCGCCCGGCCGGTTCTCATTCAATGTCAAAGGTGGTCGATGCGAAGCTTGCCAAGGTGATGGCGTAATTAAAGTAGAAATGCATTTCCTTCCAGATATCTACGTTACCTGCGATGTATGCCATGGCCATCGATATAACCGCGAGACCCTGGAGATTCAGTATAAAGGCAATAATATCAATGAAATTCTGAAATTGACCGTGGAAAATGCATTTGAATTTTTCAGCTCAGTACCAGTGGTTGCGCGAAAATTACATACATTACTGGACGTGGGCCTCGGTTATATTACCTTGGGACAATCCGCCACAACACTCTCCGGCGGTGAGGCACAGCGGGTAAAACTGTCACTGGAGCTTTCCAAGCGCGACACAGGCCGGACCTTGTATATTCTGGATGAACCCACGACTGGTCTACATTTTCAGGATATCGATCTACTGCTGAAAGTATTACACAGACTGCGTGATCATGGTAATACTGTGGTAGTCATCGAACATAACCTGGATGTCATCAAAACAGCCGACTGGATTATTGACTTAGGCCCGGAAGGTGGAGATGGTGGCGGATGTATTATTGCAGAAGGTACGCCGGAAGCAATTGCAGGCAATAAAAACAGTTTTACGGGTCATTATCTACAATCCATGTTGGTAAAATGAATCCGTGCAATCATTTGCTGGAAAGCTTTGCAGTAGCCGTCAAAACTGCCAACCCTAATCACATCATTCCGCTGCATCTTCCTCATCCCCCTCGAGGTCGCACACTCGTTATTGGCGCTGGCAAAGCATCTGCTGCAATGGCAATGGTGGTTGAGAATGCATGGCCTGCCGCTGCTCAGATTGATGGTTTGGTCGTCACTCGCTACGGGCATACATTACCCACACAAAAAATCAAAGTTGTTGAAGCGGGTCATCCGATACCGGATGAAAATGGTGAGCGAGCAGCGCAAGAAATTCTCGCAGCAGTTCAAACATTAGAATCCGGGGATCTATTACTTTGTTTGTTCAGCGGCGGCGGATCCAGTCTGTTATCTTTACCAATTGAAGGCATTTCACTGCAAGATCTTCAAGCAGTCACCCACCAGCTGTTGCGTTGCGGAGCAAGTATCCAGGAAATTAACACTGTCCGCAAACACTTATCCGCGATCCAAGGCGGTAGGCTTGCTGCCGCGTGCCAAGCTCCCATACTGGCTTTAATTATTTCCGATGTTACCGGTGATGAAGTAACCCATATCGCTTCCGGCCCCTGTTCCCCCGATCCATCCACGTTTGCCGACGCGCTTGCTGTACTTGACCGCTATCATTTGGTTGTACCGGCAATAGTGCGACAAATGCTATTGGAGGGCAAAGAAGGCGTTATCGCTGAGACACCCAAGCCTGGCTCTCTCATCTTCAATCAAGTCGAAAACAGAATTATTGCAAATGCTCATCAATCCCTGGTTGCGGCTGCAAATTATTTCCAAGAGCATGGGATCAATACTTTAATACTTGGTGATACAGTAACCGGAGAATCTCGTGAAATTGCCAAAAGCTATGCCGCATTGGCCAGAGAAATAAAACTATATCCGCAAATGCTAAGACCGCCTTTGGCTCTATTATCGGGCGGTGAAACGACTGTCACCTTGAAAGAGAATGGCCGAGGAGGGCGCAATTCCGAGTTCCTATTGTCATTATTAATCGAACTCTCTGCGCTTGATAAAGTATATGCATTGGCATGCGATACGGATGGATTGGATGGGACTGAAAACAATGCTGGAGCACTCATCACACCGGATTCTCTGATTCGCGCAAATAGACTTAATTTGGACCCTGTATCGTTTTTATCGAATAACGATGCCTATACGTTTTTTCAGCAATTAAATGATTTAGTCATTACTGGCCCCACACATACCAATGTTAATGATTATCGCGCTATCCTGGTACTCTAATCGCACACACGCGGCCAACCATATCAGGTTTCCAATTGCGGTCAATTTGTATTGATGACAAAACCAATCCTTGCTCAAACCAACTGCGAATGACGTATTCATAAAACTGCTGATTTCTGATCGCTGGAATGGTTAAAGCTAACTCTTTACCTCGCGCTGTTAATAGCACGTGTCCCAAGTCCAAAAAATTATTCTCATTGTTCTGGAAACCTATTTTAGTCGGCTTATCGCAATAAAAAAGTCGCGTATGTTTTCCAAATCCTTTTTTCACAAAGCCTCCACTCTCAAATGCAATTAAGCCGATACTCTCGAGATATTTTAATACTGACAGAGTAATTCCTTGCCTTGAATAAACTTCATTCTCCACGTCAAAAATAAGCGGCAATGGTTCGCCTTGCACCCATGAAAATTGACATAACGTCACAAAAATGTGCTTATCTTTTTGCGTTAAATCGAATTGCATATTTAAATCATCCATCGGCAATGCTCTTTTGTTTGCACGATCTCTTCCATAAATAATGAATCGATCGATTTCATTGATGGCTGGATCATCTTCACGCACAAGCTATTTTTCTGATTTTTCCTCTGTTTTTTCTGGGCTCTTTACTTCAGCAAGTGATTCTGTACCCCCTACATCTGTTGATTCTGAACAATCAACTTCATTTGCCTGCACATTTGTTTTATTTTTGGATTTTGGCGCATCTTTAATCTTGCGAGACTTAATTTCTCTATTAATTTCACCCAGGAAAGCAACATTATCTTTCCGTTGCTTTTCACTCTTATACCATGATGCACACGTAATAGTACCCATAATTATTAACAAGATGCTCAATACATCAATTCCATCAAAGAAAATAAATACAACACCTGTTGAAACTGCAAATGCACCTAATATGGCTGTAAATAGCCACATCTTAGAACCAGAACTATTGCTTCGTTTGTTCCAGGACTCAAGATTATCTCGTGTAGAAACCAGCTCTTCATCGGTCCACTTTTTCATACTCATATTTGAAAATCCTCCATAATTATCAATCGATATTTAGCAAACAATAAAGATTCATTATATTTCTTTCTGACAATAAAAAAGGCACCATTTGGTGCCTTTTTTACGAGATTAACTTGGTTTAGAAGTTATGACGCATACCTACAGTATAGGTGTTATGATCTCTAAGTCCATTAACTGCTTTGTCGTCCATCATACCGCGCTGATAGCCACCAAAGAGACTTGACCGTTTGCTGAGGTTATGTATCAGACCAACGGTAAAGGTACTCATATCACGTCTAATTGCAGTGGCGGTTGCATTAGCTTCTGACATACCACCTTGAGCGATAAAGCTAGTATTACCCCAATCATACTGACCGCTGGCAAACCATAGATGACCATCACCGCCTAGATTCATCGCTGAGTTACAGTGCGAACGAGTATCTCCGACACCAGTGCCAGGATTACCTAAAGCAGCAGCATTGGAACAGGTTGCTGCACCTATTGCATTGTCGACTCTTTCATATTGACCGCTGAGTTTGAAGTTTTGGAAACTCCACAGTGCACCACCACGCCAGACATGCTCGTTGTTCGTTAAAGGTAGAGTTGTTCTTTGTCGGGTGCTCAGGTTATCGCGAGAATATCCGCCGAATAAGCCTAGATTATGACCTGCAACTTGCGCTTCATATTTACCTGCGACTTGGAAGTCCCATTCACCATCTTCACCACCTGAATTTGATTGACTTCCTTGAAAAGTATCTGTCGGAGAGATAAAATTTGCCGCATCTAATCGGTTAGAATCGCCAGGCATTAATATACCTGCAAAGCTAAACCCTTCAACCCGTGGCGAATCAAACCGAACAGCGCTGTTTACAAAACTTTGAGCACCAGAACCTAAGCCATTGGCAGAAGCAGTCATGGTACCACCGCTACCTGCAGCTTGCAGAGTTGTGTATGCAAATGGATCAATCGTCATACCGCCTGCGAAATCTTTAAATGGTGATTGAACACGACCAAATTTCACTTCACCCCAGCTATCGTTTGCCAGCGCCACCCAACGTTCCCGTGCAACACCCAATGCACCGCTACCTGTACTAAAACCATATTCAACATGCGCTTTTGCTTTCAAGCCGCCGCCTAAATTCTCAGTTACATGCATCCCCATTCTTGAACGGCCTGTGTCATCACCAATGAGAGCTTGACTGCTTTGACCGTCTTTGTTGACTGTAGCATACTCGGCTTGCACACTACCAAAAAGTGTTACATTCGTTCCTACTCCTTGTGCTAACACAACCATCGGGGCTGCAAGTGCACCAGCTACTGCCAGTGATATAAGTTTCTTCTTCATACGGAAGTTCTCCTTTAATGTTAAAACGATTGGGGCCGTCCTTTTTTGCCCTACTACACTCCAGTGGAATGCACCCCGCTTGTCCGGACCCCCCGACTCGGAGGGTTTGATTTGATTGTGCCGAACACATAAGTATTCTGCAAGAAAAACGAGCATATTTTATAAATTTAGCCATCACGATGTTGCATTCAAGCAACACTGCTGTTGTTTTTCTGACTATAACCCTAGCTCTTATATATCTTACTCGGGCTTAAATTAGCATTTATTCCATCCACCAACAAAAATGATAACTTTATATAACAAATACTTAAAGAAATTCACTTAATTATATATTTCTCAAGCCTAAAGTACGATACGAGCTGCAGGGTATATTTGAACCAATATTTGCAATTCTCACACTTTAAGGTTCAGAATTTGTAGGTTAAAACTACAAAATTTACAAGTTTTTTGTGAAACACCACTATTACTTACACATCATACAAAATCGAGTCGAAAAAATTCTATTCTATTATCTATCAAATCAAGCAGGTAGTACATAAAACAGCTTGAGTGATTCCGTCAATTGTCAAATTTCGTAAATGCCCCATAGTTACGCTCGTTTTTTATATTACTAATAAGAAAGTTTCGGTTATCATTTCACTTCCTCACTAATTTTAATGATGCTGTTATGACATGATCATGAACAAAATTCATCTACTTCTTTCTGCTACAACCTTTCTTTTTGCGATCACTTTTGCTCGAGCCGAGACATGGACTCTTCCTCCACCCGACATTGATATTTTCGGTCAAATAAGAACCATGCACGCTAGTAGTTCGGAAACATTGCTTGATATAGCCCGACTATATGATATTGGTCAAATAGAGATTTTGTTAGCCAATCCTGATGTTGACCGCTGGTTACCTGAAGATGGCACTACAGTTATCCTACCTAGCCGCTACATTATTCCTCAGGCCGAACGAAAGGGTTTAGTATTAAATCTGCCCGAAATGAGAATTTATTATTTTCCTGAGCCTAAAAAAGGGGAAAAGCCTACTGTCATTACTCACCCAGTCGGGATCGGCAGAATGGATTGGATAACGCCTTTAGGCATCTCCAGAATAATTGAAAAAAAGAAAGACCCAACCTGGATACCTCCAAAATCGATCCAAATGGACAGAATTGCAAATGGTGAGCAGCCTTACCCCAGCATAGTACCGCCAGGCCCGACTAATCCACTGGGGCGACATGCCCTGAGATTAAGTATTGGTAGTGGTAGCTATCTAATACATGGCACTATCAAACCATTTGGCGTGGGAATGCGCGTCTCAGCTGGATGTGTGCGAATGTATCCAGAGGACATTGAAGCGCTATTTGACAAAGTTCCGGTCGGCACACAAGTACAAGTGGTCAATCAACCCATTAAACTTGGCTGGTTATTAGATTCGCTTTTCATTGAACTTCATCCACCACTGGAAGAAGACGAATCAAAATATACTAACTACCAACAAATAGTAATCAACACAATTAATGACTTTCTTTTGCTAAAGAATAGTAAAAGAAATATTCCCGGAGATTTTGAAATCGATCAAGAAACCCTAAAACAGGCAATACTTGAAAAAAGCGGAATGCCCGTTTTAATTTCCCGTTCTCAAGCTCAACTTCATACACGAAATCTCATTAATTAGTTTTCCACGCTTTCTACGCCAACCACACAAAGCGACAGTTTAATAATTATAAAGGCTATGTCACAACTAATTATTGAAAATGACTTATAGAATCACATGGTTTATTTATAATCAATTGGCTATGTAGTTTTATGCAATCAAAAAGTCATTTATTATCAGGGCACTGAAAAAATCAGCAGTTAAACTGTTACATAGCCATTATAAATATGATAAAAAAAACCCCTCCAAAGAGGGGTTTTTTGAATACAATAACAATTAACTGATTATTTATGCATAGCTTTCTTAAACATACGATCTATTTTTGATTCTGTATCCAATGAACGTCTGTTTGCTTCGTCTGCAATACGCACTGCATCATTTGCTTTTGCATTGGCAGCATCCGCAGCTTGTTTAGCAGCAGCTGCATCAGCCTTCGCAGAAGCAATATCAGCGATATGTTTATTTTGCAATTCTTCTAATTGACCAGTCGTAGCACAACCCGTCAATCCAATAAAAGCACCTGCCACTACTGCCAGTGTTAACATACGTACTGGATGCTGAATTTTTCCTTTCATTCCGATCTCCTCAGTTGTTTATTCTATTCAATATGCACAAATATCCACAACTTTACTAGCTGCTGATAGAAAATACCAGCAACACATTGGAATCTTATCCGATTTCTTTCGCAAAATAAATGGATTTTATGACAAATTTACCAACAGCCTAGCTACAAACACAACAAGTTATACATTAAGCGTATAATAAAATTGCATATTCTTCTGCAGGTTTAAACTCAAGCAGCTAACAACAAAGTCATAAAAATCATATGAATTGGGTATACTACTGCTAACGGATGTTCACCCATATACCAGGTTTAATCCATTTACCCAGCTGATCTATTTGCTCATTTGTCAACGCAACACAACCATTTGTCCAGTTGTATTTATGATGAACTTCTTGATCGCCTCTTCCAATACCATGTATTCCGATATGCCCACCAAGCGATGTATCCTGTGGAGGTGTTCTGCCTCTACTTTTTGCTTGCTTGATTGACAACCACGTTTCTTCGTCAATCCTATTTTCTTCCAACGCACGATTTGCCGTGTCAAGATTGGGATAATTAAGACCAAAAAAACGATAATAGCGGCTTTTCTCATTAACCCAGCCGACTCTAAATCTACCCAGAGGTGTTTTGTCATCTTTAGTCACCTTAGACCAAGTAGTGCCATAACGGCCAATGGCGACATTCTCAAAAATTGCTTTAACACTATCGCCTTGCATCACTAACAATGTTTGTTCTGCCGTATCTACATCAATCCATACTCCGTTATCAGCTCGAACAGTATTTTGCATAACTGAAAAGACAAACAATCCAATTATCAAAATTTTTAAGAAATATCTAAGAAAATTTAGCCAAATCACTTTTCAAGTCTATTCGTTAGTTGGAATGATTAATTATGTCATAATTTCAGCTTCTAGAAACTCACATTAAACGCGTATGTGTCTCGCTATTCCTGCCTACGTTGAGCAATTGACAGCTAACAATCATGCGCTAGTAAATATAAGCGGCATTCACAAAGAAATCTCTCTGGCACTCGTCGAAGATATTGTTCCTGGAGATTATATTATTTTACATGCAGGTTTTGCACTACAAAAACTGGACCCGGCAGAAGCAGAACTGACTCTAGCAATGTTTGCTGAAATCTCCTCCATCAACAGAAGCCCCTGATTCGATAAAGCGAACAACACGACATGAAATACATTAATGAATTCCGTGAAGGCACTTTAGCACAGAACATCGCAACCAATATCGCAGCTGAAGCAAACCCTCTACGTCATTACCATTTCATGGAATTTTGTGGCGGCCATACACACGCCATCTCGCGTTTCGGTCTAGTCGACCTATTACCAGACAATGTGCACATGATTCATGGCCCTGGTTGTCCAGTATGCGTTTTACCTATGGGCCGCGTGGAAAATGCAATCCAACTGGCTCAGACAAAGGATCTGATATTATGCAGTTACGGTGATATGTTGCGCATACCCACTGCAAGCGGCATAAGTTTACAGAAAGCAAAAGCACGAGGTGCAGACGTGCGTATGATTTACTCCAGCGCAGATGCGATAAAAATTGCACAAGAGAATCCGCAACATCAGGTGGTATTTTTTGCCATTGGATTTGAAACCACCACACCGCCGACGGCTGTTGCAATCAAACAAGCACAAGCGCTTGGTCTGGATAATTTCAAGGTATTTTGCAATCACGTCCTGACACCCTCAGCGATTTCCCATATTCTGCAGTCACCTGAAGTCCGCGAATTTGGCGTAGTTCCATTAGATGGCTTTATCGGACCAGCCCATGTATCCGTTGTAATTGGCAGCCGCCCCTACGAATATTTTGCCGAAGAATTTCAGAAACCTGTTGTCATTGCAGGCTTCGAACCTCTCGATGTAATGCAAGCCATACTGATGCTAATACGCCAAATCAATTCAGGCCGCGCAGAAGTTGAGAACGAATTTACTCGGGCAGTTTTGCCAACCGGAAACATCAAAGCGCAATCACTCGTAGCTGAAGTATTCGAATTGCGTCGAGTCTTCGAATGGCGCGGCCTGGGATTAGTGCCCTACAGCGCGCTAAAAATCAAATCAGGCTATGCCGACTTTGATGCAGAATGTCGTTTTCAAATTCCAGCACTATCGATCGCCGACAACAAAGCTTGCGAATGCGGCGCCATTTTACGCGGAGTCAAACGGCCGCAAGATTGCAAAATTTTTGGAACAGTCTGCACCCCCGAGAACCCGATCGGTTCCTGCATGGTGTCCTCGGAGGGCGCTTGCGCCGCTCATTACAGTTATGGTCGCTTTCGCGAAAAAAATCATACACATCCTGCAACATCGGAGAATTAATGCCCAACAAAGTAAAAGTCAAATTTGGTTACACGCGCGCGCTTGACTTGAAACATGGCTGTATCGAGATGGTCCATGGCGGCGGTGGTCGCTCGATGGCACAGTTGATTCAACAGATGTTTGTTGCAGCGTTCGATAATGAATTCTTAAGACCAATGAATGATCAAGCTTGCTTTCCGGGTTTTAATGGACGTATGGTCATATCTACTGACAGCCATGTGATAACGCCCTTATTTTTCCCCGGCGGAGATATTGGTAGCTTATCGATTCATGGCACCATCAATGACGTCGCCATGTCCGGTGCCAAGCCTTGTTATCTGGCTGCCAGCTTTATTCTGGAGGAAGGTTTCCCGCTGGCTGATTTGAAGCGCATTGTTGATTCCATGGCGCAAGCGACAAAAGCAGCCAGAGTACCCATTGTTACCGGTGATACCAAGGTGGTAGAGAAAGGCAGTGGTGACGGTGTATTCATCACCACAACCGGAATTGGCATGGTCCCGGAAGGTATAAATATCTCCAGCGAGAATGCGCGGCCTGGCGACAAAATTTTAGTATCCGGCACTTTGGGAGATCACGGTATCGCCGTCATGGCGTCGCGTGAAAATTTGTCTTTTCAAACTAACATTGAATCCGATACCGCCGCCTTGCATGATCTGGTCGCCACAATGATCAGCGCAACACCAAACATCCACGTACTGCGTGACCCTACGCGCGGCGGCGTTGCCGCAGCACTCAACGAAATCGCACAGCAATCATCGGTAGGAATGATGCTCTATGAAAATAAACTACCTATTCACGAACAAGTCCAAGCTGCCTGCGAATTTCTAGGCTTCGATCCATTGTATATTGCCAATGAAGGTAAGCTTATTGCAATCTGCGCAGCGGAGGATGCTGAAAATTTGCTAACTGTGATGCAAACCCACCCACTGGGCAAAAATGCCGCCATAGTGGGTGAAATCATCGAAGACACGCATTGCTTTGTGCAAATGCAAACTCGTTTTGGTGGCAAACGTGTCGTTGATTGGTTAAACGGCGAGCAATTACCGCGTATCTGCTAAGCCTTGCAAATTGAAAATTCTATTCCTCACACACAGCTTCAACTGCCTGACACAACGCTTGTTTGTTGAGTTAACCCAGCTCGGGCACGACATTTCAATTGAATTTGATATTAACGATGCTGTCACCTGTGAAGCTGTCGAGCTGTTTCAGCCTGATCTGATTATTGCGCCCTTTCTGAAAAGGGCCATCCCTGAAACAATCTGGCGCAAACTAACCTGTTTTATCGTGCATCCGGGAAT
The DNA here is from genome assembly GCF_019752095.1 of Nitrosomonas sp. GTDB lineage: Bacteria > Pseudomonadota > Gammaproteobacteria > Burkholderiales > Nitrosomonadaceae > Nitrosomonas. The sequence continues at coordinate 94,043 of NZ_JAIEMO010000008.1, read as the reverse complement.
TGTCGGAGATCGCGGTCCATCCGCGCTGGATTGGGCCATCATGGAAAATCAATCAGAATGGGGAGTAACAGTATTACAAGCCAATGCTGAAATGGATGCCGGTGATATCTGGGCAACAGAATTTTTTCCGCTGCGCTACGCCAGCAAAAGCAGCTTATATCGCCATGAAGTCGTTGAGGCTGCAACCGGCGCAGCACTGACAGCAATAAAACGTTTTTTATCCAGATCATATCGTCCCACCCTATTGGATTACTCACATTCGGATGTGCATGGCTGCTTACATAGCCCGATCCGACAAATTGATCGTAGCATCGACTGGCAACAGGACACAACACTCACTGTTATAAGAAAAATTCATGCTGCCGATGGATTTCCTGGGGTACTCGATACGCTGCTTGGTGAATCTTATTATCTGTTTGATGCCCACCATGAAGAAAAACTGACTGGTGAACCAGGAACCATCATAGCCAAACGCAATAATGCGATTTGCCGTGCTACCATTGATGGCGCAGTGTGGATTGGTCATTTGAAACGTAAAAATGGCACTGAACAGACTTTTAAACTGGCTGCTACTATGGTTTTAAAGAATCACCTAGATGATGTACCCGAAATACCCTCAGACCCCTTTGCAGTAAAGCTGAGTGAAACCTATCGTGATATTTGGTTTGAGCAGAAGAATGATGTCGGTTACCTGCACTTTGTATTTTATAACGGCGCTATGGATACCACGCAATGCGATCGCCTGCGAGATGCATATCTCGCGGCGACTGAACGCAAAGTTCGCGTTATCGTGCTAATGGGCGGATCTGATTTCTGGTGCAACGGCATTCATCTCAATCATATCGAGAATGCCACCAGCCCTGCCGATGAATCCTGGTGCAATATCAATGCCATGAACAATCTGGTACAAACCATCATTACTAGCAATCGACAGCTCACGATTGCAGCACTGCAAGGCAATGCTGGTGCTGGAGGAGTCTTCTTATCACTGGCTGCTGATTATATTTTTACGCGCGCCAGTATCATCCTGAACCCGCATTATAAAAGCATGGGAAACCTTTACGGCTCGGAGTACTGGACCTATTTATTACCTCGGAGAGTCAGTTCATCGAATGCGAAATTATTGATACAAAATCGCCTCCCTGTCGGCGCCACAGAAGCCAGAAATATTGGACTGATTGATGACTGCTTCAATTTAAATCCGGAAGATTTCAGAAAAAAAATAATGAGCATTGCAGAAACACTCGCAGCTCGCCTAGATTTCCCGTCGCTCCTGCAAAAAAAAATACATCAGCGCCAATCGGACGAGCAGCAAAAGCCATTACAGAGCTACCGTGATCATGAACTTAAGCATATGCAACTAAATTTCTATGGCTTTGACCCCAGTTATCACGTCGCACGTTATCATTTTGTGCACAAAAGCCCCCATGCTTGGACACCCCGCTACCTTGCCCAGCATCGCCGATTTTCACAAACCTCTATCAACAACACACGGCTCCATCACAGCTACCTTTGACTAGCGACCGGATTTGGTATAATTGTCTCCACCAGATCGGGATCAAATTCAGGAGGTTTTTCAGCGGGAGGAATCACACCCGGACACTGTTTAATAGCCGCCCATTGTTGTATCGCATCATACTCACTTTTAAGTTGCGCATATTCAGCTTCTTGCTCTTTAGTTCCCGCCAACGCAAATAACGCTGCCCATGAAAGTGATAAATCTGCATCTAACGTCAACTTATCATTGGTCGACGCATTGCCATTTGATTTACCTGTTAACTGACTGACTCTAGCTTGAATTCGCTCAATCTCAGCCAATAATTCGGCGCAGCTATAAGTCTGAAATTGTGCGGGTGATATATAAGGCGAATTAAGTTTTTCTGATGAAGACACACAACCAGACAACATAATAGCTGCGGCAAAAAGAACAACAGTAAAAAGTTTCTTCATGACAATTACTTTTCCCTCGTATTTATTTATGCGTGCAAATAACTATCACACTACCATCTATTTTGTTGAATTGTACACCGATACCACAACTCTTTACATCTACCAATGCTTTTGCTCCATCACTCAACCTTACCCAAATTTCATCCACTCTAGCTATCGTCGTGATAACTACTGTACTGTTATGCAATACTGGTATCATCCGCCATTCCTTAATGATTTATTTTCATCCAATAACCCATGGTCAATATTGAAGAGCAACCTACTGAAGAACCGGGCATATCTAGCATTCATGCTGAGCCAATCAAAACCATTAAAGTCAACAACTGCAGCATCACATTACTGGGAACTGCGCATGTCTCAAAAGCGAGCGCAGATAAGGTGCAGGAGTTAATTGCGACGGGAAATTATGATGCGGTGGCAGTTGAATTGTGCCCAAGCCGACACAAAGTCATCGTCAACCCCGACGCTATGGCTAAAATGGATCTATTCCAAGTAATCAAAAAAGGACAAGCCAGCATGGTCGCTGCCAGTCTCGCATTAGGCGCCTTCCAACAGCGTATGGCGGAACAGTTCGGTATTGAGCCGGGCGCTGAAATGCGTGTCGCCATTAAAGATGCACAAGATGCTAAATTACCAGTTTTATTGATAGATCGAGAAATCGGCACAACGATGAAACGGATTTATCACAACGTTCCCTGGTGGAAGCGCATGAATCTTTTTGCCGGTTTGATAGGCAGTGTCATCAGCAAAGAAAAATTCAGCGCCGAGGAAATTGAGAAACTCAAAGAAGGTGATGTTCTGGAAAGTTCTTTTTCACAATTCGCCGAAAATGAAAAAGATCTATTTCATCCCCTCATCAGTGAGCGCGATGAATATATGTCCGCCCGCCTACTCAAAGAAAGCAAAGAAAATAACTACCAGCATATCCTCGCAGTGATCGGCGCCGGCCACCTGAATGGCATGGCGCAGCAGCTTGAGACACAAAGCATCACCCATCCGGAAGAGCGAATTGCACAATTGGATACTATTCCCCCTTCCTCGCAATGGCTCAAATTTATACCATGGCTGATTGTTGCACTCATACTTACAGGATTTGTTATTGGCTTTATGCGCAGCCCGGAACTGGGAACAGCTATGGTCGTTAGCTGGATAGTGATCAATGGCGGACTTTCGGCGCTTGGTGCAGCGATAGCTTTTGCGCATCCGCTCTCGATTCTGACCGCTTTTCTGGCAGCTCCGCTAACATCACTCAATCCAACCATTGGCGCAGGTATGGTAGTGGCCGCCGTAGAAACTTATTTGCGCAAGCCGAAAGTTGGCGATTTTAACCGACTCAGAACTGACACAACCACATTGAAAGGCTGGTGGAGCAATCGGGTAACTCGTATCTTGCTGATTTTTATTTTATCTACATTGGGTTCTGCGATTGGTACTTATGTCGCTGGATTCAGAATTTTCGAGCAGCTTAGCTCAAGTTAGACGGCTATGCTCGGCTTCTTCGAACGCCTGATCAACCCTTACCCTCCGGAACACCCCATCGAACCGCCGCTGGGGTTGTACCAGTTTTGCCGCCACTACACTCAGGGAATCGAACCTTATCTTGTGTTGTTAGCGATTCTAACCACTTGCCTTGCAGTCAGTGAAGCCATGCTCTACAGCGTTCTGGGACAAATGGTCGATTGGTTGGCAGAAAGGAAAACCGAGCACTTTCTGGAAGAGGAATGGCCAACCTTACTGGGCATGTCAGTTTTCATTCTGATAGTAATACCGCTATTAGTATTAATGCACTCATTAGTAATCCACCAAACACTGATGGGCAATTTCCCCATGCGTGTCCGCTGGATGTCACACCGCTATCTGCTTAACCAAAGCTATGCATTCTTTCAGCACGAATTCAGCGGGCGCATCGCCACCAAAGTCATGCAAACTGCAATATCAGTCCGGGAAACCGTACTCAAGCTGATCGATGTCATGCTATTTGTATCGGTTTACTTGACCACCACCTTATTCCTGGTCGTCAATGCAGATCCGGTTTTATGTGTGCCCTTGCTGGTTTGGCTTGCTTTATATATTGCCATCCTGTCATATTTTGTCCCGCGTTTAAAACGTATATCCACCTTACAAGCCGATGCACGTGCGCTCATGACCGGTCGTATTGTTGACAGTTACACCAACATCCTGACATTGAAATTGTTTTCACGCAGTCAACGTGAATCAGCGTACGCTCAGGCAGGCATGGAAGAATTCATGGCAACGGTGCACCCACAAATGCGCTTATCAACAGGTCTGAATTTTTGTGTTTGGGTCATCAATATGATGATGGTATTCGCAACCGGCGCATTGAGTTTGACGATCTGGCAACAAGGTGATATCGGGCCAGGTGCCATAGCAATTGTCATGAGTCTCGCTATCCGGCTGACCGGCATGTCACATTGGATCATGTGGGAAGTTAACACGCTATTCGAGAACATGGGTACAGTCCAAGATGGCATCAACACGATTTCCAAACCGCAGCTTGTCACTGACCTGCCCGATGCCAAAGAATTACAGGTACATCAAGGCACCATCCACTTCAGTCATGTCTCCTTTTCCTATCACTCTGAGCATCGAGAATCCCTCAACATTTTCGATGATCTCAATTTGCACATTGCTGCCGGCGAGAAAGTGGGCATTGTAGGTCGATCAGGTTCTGGAAAATCGACTTTCGTCAGCCTGCTATTGCGTTTCTACGATATGCAGCAAGGCAGCATCACCATCGACAAACAGGATATTCGCACCGTGACGCAGGATAGTCTGCGTGCCAATATTGCCATGGTGACTCAGGACACTTCCCTGCTGCATCGATCGGTGCGCGATAACATCCTATTTGGCAGACCGGATGCTACCGAAGACCAAATGATCACAGCCGCCAAACAAGCTCAGGCGCATGAATTCATTCAATCATTGAGGGATATTAAAGGTCGAACAGGCTATGACGCTCATGTCGGTGAGCGTGGGGTCACTCTATCGGGCGGTCAGCGGCAACGCGTTGCCATCGCTCGCGTACTGTTAAAGAATGCACCCATTTTAGTCCTCGACGAAGCCACTTCAGCATTGGATTCCGAAGTCGAAGCCAGCATTCAGCAAAGCCTCTACCAGTTGATGGAAGGAAAAACGGTGATCGCGATCGCGCACCGACTCTCGACGATCGCTGCAATGGATCGGCTTATTGTATTTGACAAAGGCCGCATCGTTGAGCAGGGTAGCCATGCAAAACTCATTGCCAACAATCAACTTTATGCGCAATTATGGAATCATCAATCAGGTGGATTCCTTGGGTTGCTAGAAAATGATCTGGCTTAGCTAAATCGATATAAAAATACAATCTGCACAACGCATTATAGAGAGTTGGGACTCTGCAATCTTGAGCAAATCAAATTCTATCCTTCTCATCTAATGATTTAAGGTAATAAAGCTCCTATTTCTCGGATATTGGGAAGTCGCTTGACATGTTTAAATATTAACATTTAGAACTCAAGCAGCCCATCGTGCTCATTCCACAGAAATCTCAGTCGCTTATTCTGCGTTTTCCTACAAGAGCAGGATTGCTATCCGTTTTGCTTTTCACACAAACACCTCTGGTCTTTGCTACAGCAAACTTAGAGCAATTGAGCCTGGAACAATTGATGAATATCAGTGTCGTCGGTGCGTCAAAGTATGAGCAAAAACAACAGCAAGTCGCCGCTGCTGTCAGCGTGATTACCCGTAAAGATATTAGAACCTACGGCTGGCGCACGTTGAGTGAAGCACTGGCCAGTCTTCCAGGTATTCATACCACATATGATTATCAATACGATTATCTAGGCACTCGCGGTCTGGGTTTACCCGGAGATTTCAATACCCGCGTATTGATTACGATCAATGGCAACCGCATCAATGACGCTACCTATGATCAGGGACCTACGGGGCGGGATTTTCCGCTCGATATTGATTTGATTGATCGGATTGAATTTATTCCGGGTCCAGGTAGTGCCGTCTATGGCCCAAACGCCATGCTCGGTGTGATCAACATCATTACGCGCAAAGGCTCTGACGTAAAAGGTGTCGAACTTTCAGCTTCTTATCAAACTGCGGAAGTCATGCCACAAGAACGTGTCACCATGGGTAAAAAATTTGACAATGGTTTAGATGCATTAATTTCCTTTTCCGGTCTTCAAGCTCGAGGCGTAGACCGCTTCTTTGATTTTGGTGAAGCTGGCATTTCCGGAGTAGCACACCGCCTGGATGGAGAAAACGTCAAGCAATTATTCGCGAATGCAGCGTATGGCCCATTTTCTTTTGATTTCATTTACGGTAATCGTAAGAAGGAAGATCCTACCGGTGGATATTTTTCCGATCCCCTAGTAGCCGGTCAATTTATACGAGACCGTCGCCTGCACACACAAATCCAATATAGCGATAATTTTGCCAACAACACGCTCAATGTGCTGGGTCGGATGTTTCTCGGAAAATATAACTGGGATGGTTATAACGTGTATGAGGGACAGAATGTGCACTCCACCGGGCCTAGTGACTGGCACGGTTCTGAATTGCGCCTGCTTTCAACAGCAATCAACAATCATAAACTGATGTTCGGCGTCGAATACCAAAATAATACGCGCATCCATCAAACCTATCAGAGTTTCGACAACCCAGATGATAATGTATTTATCAGAAGTTCTATGGTTCGCGCCGGCGTGTATATCCAGGATGAATGGCGCATTACCGAAACATTGTCAGCAACCGTCGGCCTGCGTTACGATTACAACACCTGGATTAACAGCCGGTTAAGTCCGCGTGGCGCACTCATATGGCAGGCTACACCTAAAACAACCTTCAAGGCGCTCTATGGGCGCGCGCACCGCTCTCCCAATGCATTCGAACGTGATTACAACGATATCTCATCGCAGGTCGCCAATCCAGGACTCCGCAGCGAAGCAATTGATGCCGCTGAATTCGTGGCAGATTATATGGCGCAACCCAATTTTAATCTGCGCGCCACAGCTTATGTGTGGGATATGCACAACATCATTACATTAGGGATAGATCCGGTCAGCGAACTTACTCAGTATCAACAAAGTGCGAGCAAGATACGAGCTAAAGGGGCGGAAATATCATTGGATAAAGCTTGGGACTCCGGAGCACGGCTGCGCAGTAGTTATGGTATTCAAAACGCAGAACAACAGGATTCGCATCTGCCTAACTCCCCCTATCATCTGGGCAAGATAAACATTTCTATCCCGATACCACTGATAACCGGCTTGCGGGCTGGATATGAATTGCAATATTACGGCAAACGTAAAACGCTTGACGGCTCTAATACTGACAATTATGTGCTCTCCAATCTCAATCTAGTATCTGATGTCCCTCGGATAAAAGGACTGGAAGCATCGCTCAGTTTTTATAATCTGTTTAATGAAAACTATCTGCATCCGGCCGCCGATACCAACTGGCAAAATACTTTCTTACAGCCAGGCCGCACTGTGCGCCTCAGATTGGATTATCGATTCTAGGATAATTCAATATGGCATTATTTTGTATAAAACTGAGACTAATATTCATCCAATGCCTGGACAGAAAGATTTGGATATTCCTAGCACGGGAATATGTAACTCTATGCAGCAACTACCTGACAGAGAAACAACCAATCTCAATTTATCTTTCACTAATGCCGTTATCCTGCTTCTTAATATTAGGTTTTTCACCACTGACTTACGCAGAACAACCAACGGAGTACCGGATGAAAGTAGCTTTTTTATACAATTTTGCTGCCTATACTGAATGGCCAGACCGGCATATTCAAAACTTGAATTTATGTATTTATGATGAAAATCCGTTCGGAGAATATTTACAACACATACAACAAAAGAAAATTAACAATGAAGAAATAGTAATCAAGCATGTAAGAAATATCGATGACCTCACCAATTGTCAAATGATTTTCATCACCCGATCAGCTATTGGCAATCTCGATCACGTCATTAATCTACTGAATGGAAAACCAATTCTTACCGTTGCCGATACCCCAGGTACCGCCTCGAAAGGTATTGTGCTTAACATGGCAGTAAAAGAGGGAAAAGTTACATTTGAGGCCAATATCGCCAAAGCAAAGAGAAGTGGTTTAAAACTCAGCTCTCAATTACTACGTTTTGCCAGTGAGATCTATCAATAATGAAGAACTCATCACCGACAGCCATCACGCTTCGCTCAAAATTGCAACAAATCAGTCTCGCCACACAGTGCACCGCCATGCTACTGGTTGCAACTCTTGTTATTTGTAGCAGTTTTTTGATCAGTTTTTATTCATTATCACAAACCAGTCAGTCAACAGCTAAGTTATTGGCTGAGAATGCCGTGGCCACTTTAATGTTTCAGGATAAAAACACCGCTCAAACGCTATTGCATTCTCTGAAAAATACCAATGAAATTCAAGCCGCCGCTATTTACAACGAGGCAAAAATACAATTTGTAGCATACTCTGTCACCAGTAAATTGCTTCCCCCAACTTTACCGTCGTTAGAAGAAAATTTTAAGGCAAGTCTTAATTTCTTAACAATTACCCAACCTATCCGCTTCAATGACCAGGTTTTGGGGGGTCTGTACCTGGAAATTTCTTTGGCACCACTTTACTGGCAAATTCTTTGGCACATTGTCATTACCATCACAGCAGCTTCACTTGCCTTACTGATCGCCAACCTGATGCTACACCGATTGAACCGATCCGTACTGGACCCGCTCAACGAGCTCTCCACCACCATGGATCATGTTACTAATCAGGCAGACTACTCAACTCGAACCAAATCCAGTTCTATTGTTGAATTGAATACACTATCCAAAGGATTCAATAATATGCTGGAAATGATTCAAGATCGTGATGAAGAACTTGCAAATCACCTGGATCATCTTGAAGAAGAAGTCACAAAAAGAACAACTGAATTAGTGCTTGCGAAAGAATCGGCGGAAGCTGCGAGCAAAGCTAAGAGCGAATTTTTAGCAACAATGAGTCACGAAATCCGCACCCCGATGAATGGGATTCTAGGAATGACTGAATTACTTATAGGCAGCCAACTAAATCGGGAGCAGCAGAGATTTGCTGAAACAGTCCAAAGCTCAGGACAGCATCTGTTAGGGATTATCAATGACATCCTTGATTTCTCTAAAATTGAATCAGATCATATGGAACTGGAGATCATTGATTTTGACTTGGTACAGCTGATTGAAGATACGCTGACAATGTTTGCTCATCCTGCTGACAAAAAGGGGTTGGAGTTAGCGGCACAATTTTCACCTCCCAATATAGCTTTTATGGTGCGGGGAGATTCGTTCCGGCTACGACAAATCATTGCAAATCTGATTAATAATGCCATTAAATTCACCTCACATGGAGAGGTTGTGATTCGCACTCAATTGAGTGAAACAACCGAATCCTTAGTTGACATCAAAATTTGCGTTGAAGATACCGGCATTGGAATTCCTCCGGAACATCATGAGAAGATTTTTCATCATTTCTCCCAGGCAGATGGTTCGACTACAAGGCAATACGGAGGGACCGGGCTAGGACTCACGATCTGCAAAAGATTACTGGAATTGATGGGAGGAAACATTCATGTAGAAAGTAATCTCGATCAAGGTTCCAAGTTCCGGATTAATCTTCAATTGGAGAAATCCCCACTGAAGCACGCATACCAACCTAATATAGCTAATTTAGCTGGCATCAAAGTACTGGTTGTGGATGACAATCAGACGAATCGGGAGATTCTTAAACTCCAACTGCAAAACTGGCAAATTCAAGCGGTGTGTACTGATGGTCCGGAACAAGCTCTCGCTGCCATGAAAGATGCTCTTGATTACAAAGAACCATATCATCTAGCCATTCTGGACATGCATATGCCGAAAATCAATGGGTTGCAGTTGGCAGAAAAAATTCATGCCGATCCTGAATGGAGCAAAACCCGCATGATGATGTTAACTTCAACCCATAGTGATATCACGCAACTGGCAAGGGAAAATGCCGGGATTCTTCGCTACGTCAATAAACCAATCCGCCAGAAAGAATTAATTGATATTATCATGGATGTTATGGGACGCAATCTCGATAAGCCAATTGCATCCGCACAAAATCCCTCTCCGTCTGTCCCCCTGCTCTTAAAGGGATCTGTTTTACTGGCTGAAGATAATCCAGTCAATCAAGAAGTAGCAAAGGCGATGTTAAGTCGACTGGGCCTGGATACTGTAATCGCAAATGATGGCAAGCAAGCTGTCGATCTGATCCGCAACAATCACTACGATATAATTTTAATGGATTGTCAAATGCCGGTGATGGATGGTTTTGAAGCCACTGTTCAGATTCGGCAACAGTTTAACAAGATACCAATCATTGCCCTGACAGCCAATGCTACTGAAAACGATCGGATCCAGTGTTTAAAAATGGGAATGGATGACTTCCTTTCTAAACCTTATTCGCTCAATCAATTACAACAAAAAATCCTTCAATGGTTACCCACAAAAAAAGACAATCCTATGAATGCTGAAAATTCGGAACCCGTTGCAATAGAGTCGGAATGTAACGCTGTCTCAGCACTCAATCCGATTAGGCTTGAGGAGATTCGAGAACTCGACCCTACCGGAGGAAGCAGCCTGCTGCAGAAAATTCTACAGGCCTTTCTCGAGTCTGCTGATAACGGTCTACGACAGCTTGAACAGGCAATTCTGAATAATGACGCTGAAGGCCTGCGCCAATCGGCGCATGCTTTGAAATCCAGTTCGGGAAATATAGGTGCTGAAAGCCTATCCGCCATCTTCAAACAACTGGAAATTGATGGGCATGCCGGAGAATTAATCCGCGCAAAAGCGCTACAAGCAAATATGCGCTCACATTATCAATGCGTTACCACTGAGATAAGAAAAATACTTACACCATCGTGATTGCAAAACTTTTTAAAATCTTACTGGCCGATGATGATGCAACGGTCAGACTCCTGATGCAAGCCGCGCTAGAGAAAGCCGGCTTCGAGGTTACGCTGGCTTGCAATGGAACAGAAGCCATCCGTTTGTTTGAAACAACACCTATCGATATGATTATGCTCGATGTTGAAATGCCCGACATGGATGGTTATACGGTCTGTTCATACGTGCGGGAAAAAGTTGGCAATGAACTTCCTATTATCATGGTCACAGGAATGGATGATATGCAATCCATTACCCGCGCTTTTGAGGTTGGCGCGACAGATTTTATCCCCAAACCGATCAACTGGAATCTACTTAGCTATCGGGTATTGTATTTGAAACGCGCCTACTTGAATTTGCTCGCACTCAAAGCTGCTAACGCGCGCAATGCAGCAATTTTCAGTGCCATTCCCGATACAATGTTCATTATCAATAACCAAGGAAAAATTTTGGAAATCTGCAGTGATGCAGATACTACGCCCTGGTTGATTCGAAATTCGGAAAATCGATTGCATCAAAGCTTGCCTCAAGATATCGTCAATTTATATATAGATGCCGCAGGGCAAGCTCGCTACAACGGCACGGTTGAGCTTTTCGATTACCCGCTCAAGCTGGATAACGATGAAACTAAATACTATGAAAATCGTATTGTTGTGATCGATTCTGAAGAAACACTTTGCCTCGTTCGCGATATTACTGATCGTAAGGACTCTGAAAGTAAAATTTTCCACCTTGCCTATTATGACACTCTAACTGGACTGCCAAATCGTCAATCTTTTATGGAGCGTTTAAAGGGAGAAATTAAACGTGCCCGCTATACTGATAACAAATTAGCAATTCTTTTTCTGGACCTGGATGGATTCAAAAGTATCAACGACACAATGGGACATAATGCCGGAGACACTATTCTTAAGTGCGCAGCCGACCGCTTACAAAATAGCACACGTCTTTCTGATTTTGTATCACGCACTAATCAAAATCCTTCAGAAGTTAAATTAGCTCGTCTCGGAGGCGATGAATTTACCGTTATTATTCCTAATTTATTACGCACGGAAGATGCGCTAATTCTAGCGCATCGAATTCGTGAAACTATGCGTCACCCTTTTCACCTCGAAAGCCGTGATGTCGTACTCACTACAAGTATTGGCATTGCTCTCTACCCGAGTGATGGTAATGATGCCGAAACCCTGCTGAAACATGCAGACACAGCAATGTACCATGCCAAAAATGAAGGCAGGGATAATTGCCAATTCTACAACGCTGAGCTGACACTTCAGGCGGAAAAGCGCATGCACTTGGAAAACGATCTACGTAATGCATTGCAGCTCAATGAATTTTATCTTGTTTACCAACCACAGTTCGATATTGCAAAAGGCAACTTTCAATCAGTAGAAGCACTGATACGTTGGCAGCATCCAAAACAAGGACTTGTTTCTCCACTTGATTTCATCCCTTTAGCAGAAGAAAATGGCTTAATCCTCCCAATCGGAGAGTGGGTGTTGCGCACAGCATGTACTGAGGCCGTTCAATGGCATAAGAACGGAAAATGTTTGCAAGTCGCTGTCAACCTCTCTCCTCTGCAGATCAAGGATCCTGAACTGGTGAAGAAAATACTCGGCATTCTAACCGAAACAGGCTTTCCTCCCAGCAAACTGATCCTGGAGATTACGGAAGGCGCTTTGATGGAGCATGATGAAAATACGTTGACTACACTGCACGAGCTACGGAAGCATCAGATTCAGATTGCCCTGGATGATTTCGGCGCAGGCTATTCTTCTATGAATTATTTGAGGCGCTTACCCATAAATTATATAAAGGTAGACCAAAGCTTCATTCGTGATATGTTAGAAAATAAAAACAATCTTGCAATCGTCTTGGCGATGATTTCATTATCAGCGAATCTCGGTTTTTCTGTGACTGCCGAAGGCATAGAAACATTAGAGCAAGCTCAGGCTCTTAAATATTTCGGTTGTGATACTCTGCAAGGCTACTACTTTAGCAAACCAATCACCGCAGAAAAAATTTATTCTATCATCGACCAGAAGTGGTCAATTCAGGCATCCAATCCCAGCGCAATCGATCATGAAAATAGCTGACCTTAACCAACTAAAAATTAGCACATTATTGCCCAGTCCTAAAGGCGTGGCGCTGGCACTGCTAGAAGCTTGCCGTCAAGAGAATGTATCCATCAACGAAATCACCAAGCTCATTCAAACTGATCCTGCACTTGCAGGTCGCTTGATTCAGCGGGCCAATGCAACTAAACAAACCACGCGCGCAATCTCATCCATAGCAGAAGCCGTTTCTCGTGTCGGGCTAAACACCGTCAAGCAATTGGCCATGGGGTTCTCGCTCATCGATCAATATTCAAAAGGCCCAAACAAAGGATTTAATTACCAGGAATTCTGGTCTCATTCGCTATTGATGGCAATTGCAATGCAAGAATTGAATAAGTCAACTCAAGTTTCTTCATCTGAGGATTTATTTTCTTGCGGTTTGATGATGCGCATTGGTTGCCTAGCACTCGCTTCAATTTATCCCGAGCAGTATTCCGAGCTCATACAGAAACAATCACCAGACATCCCTTTGAGCCAATTGGAACAACAGCACTTAAAGACTGATCATAATGAGTTGACTGCTGCGATGTTAATTAATTTTGGCTTCCCAAATATTTTTGTGGAACCGATTTACTATCATGAGGTGCCTGACGAATCTGGTTTTTCTGAAGGTTCTCGGCCTCACCAAATTCTGCATCAGCTTTACTTGGCGAAACAGATTGCTGATTTTGCATTAACCAAAGAATCTGAGCGTAATCAGCGCATTTCAGGGCTGTTATTACTGGGTGGAAAAATAGGTCTGGATACCGAAACATTTGGCAACTTTATCGACCAAATCATAGGGGAATGGCATACATGGGGGAAAATACTTAAGATAACAGCCCAGGAACAACTTCCATCCTTTCATAAAATGATGAGCGCAGCCGCGCCACGGCCGGAAGATGCAACCAACGCCGCTTCACTACGAATACTCCTGGTTGAAGATGACCCAACCAATCTTATCCTTTCCATGGAATTGCTCTCCAATGTTCTGGGTCACACTGTGTATACCGCCAATAATGGTCAACAGGCATTAGCACTTGCTATGGAGGTATTGCCGCACATAGTCATCACCGATTGGATGATGCCCATCATGAATGGTCTTGAATTAACCAAATCATTACGAGCAACTGAATGGGGACAAAATTTATACGTCATTATGCTCACCAGTATCGAAGATGAAGAAGAAGTTATTAAAGCATTTAATGCGGGCGTCGACGATTATGTGACCAAGCCCATAAATATTAAGGCTTTCCGGGCCAGGTTGCGAGCAGCCTGGCACTACCGACAATTACAGGAAGCGTGGGAACAGGACCGCGAGCAACTCAAGCGCTTTGCCGCTGAATTAGCGGTTACCAATCGTAAATTAGAATACTATGCCCTGACCGATATGCTGACAGAATTACCCAACCGGCGCTCTGGCATGGAAACACTGTCTGAGACATGGAGTGTCGCAAACCGAACCGGTCAACTGATGGCAGTCATGCTCATCGATATTGATCATTTTAAAAAGATCAATGACAACTATGGTCATTCAATAGGCGATAAAGTACTTAAAGAAGTATCTGCGATTATTCGAAAAACCGCACGCAAAGGCGATACCTTTTGCCGCATGGGAGGAGAAGAATTTCTGGTTGTATGTCAGCTAGGAAATACGGATGTAAAATCATCTATCTTTTTTGCAGAAAGACTTCGACATCAAATAAGCCAGCAACAAATCAAAATCGGCGAAGTTCATATTCAAATCACGATAAGTATTGGCGTTGCTTTCAAGGAAGCCGGTATTAAAAACGAAGATCATCTTGTCAATGCGGCCGATAAAGCACTATATGCAGCCAAAAATGCAGGACGAAATCGAATCTATCTATCGCTAAAAGATAAACTTCTGGCTGCGCCTGCATCTACCGAGAAAATTGATCCATCTGCAGATAAAACCAAGTAAAGTCATTCCTTGAAAGAAAGAAAGCCTACATTAACTGTGATCAAGGTTTCAAAGTAATTATTGGACAAGTAATATGTTAACCCCTGGCGTCGAAAAGTCCATAAGCCTTACTCACAAAAAACCACGATAGTCGAACTGAAAGCTAATCGCTTGGATCTCGATCTCTGAGTTAACGATACAGCGCAGTCTGAAGTTGTTAGACCTCATACTGTTTTGCAAATTTTGTGATCGCAAGTAATCCATCGATATCCGCAAAAAAACTGCAGCAAATCAGTTCGTAGATCTGTGTAATATACAACCCCGTGGCAAGACCACGGGGGGAATCGAAAGTTGAATTTCAGTTCCAAGCTACTCCAGCTAGCCACCAAGATCTATCAGTAACCGACGGTTCCCTTGCTAAATATCAGCGCTCTAAGCTGATACCTCTCACCGCTGTATAGATTCATTCAGTTTCGAGAAATATGTACTTTTTATCAGTCATATCTCGTTCTAGGACGCCTATACATTGTGTAAAAATCTCATAGCTCTGGATCGTAGGCTTAGCTGACAGCCTCAATGAGAATACCTTTAAATCAATTCACTACAATTAACTCGTTTGATGAATCAAAATATGCCTAAAAACCTGATTCTGAATTTATCAATTCTCATCCTTCTGGGTTGTTTTGCAAAACTTAACATTGCGGGAAGTCATTCTGTTGATAATCAATTCCTGAACTTGAGTATCGACGAGCTAATGAATGTCAAGGTCACCACGGCTTCCAGAACTCCGCAGAAGCTTTCCCAGGTGGCATCCGCTATTTTTGTAATCACGCAGGATGACATACGCCGTTCTGGCGCCACCAGTATTCCCGATGCTTTAAGAATGGCACCTGGAGTGAATGTGGAACGCGTCGGCACCGATAAATGGGCGGTCAGTATCCGTGGCTTTAATGGTCTCTATGCTAACAAATTACAAGTCCTGATGGACGGGCGCAGCGTTTATTCTCCAGTTTTTTCCGGTGTGATTTGGGAACAGCAAGATACGCTCATAGAAGACATTGAACGTATCGAGGTGATCCGTGGCCCTGCGGCAACTTCCTGGGGATCCAATGCAATCAATGGCGTTATTAACATTATCACCAAGGGAGCCGCCGATACCCAGGGCACACTCTTCACTGCCGGCGGGGGAAGCTTTGAACACGGTTTTGTGGGCGCACGCTACGGCGGTATGGTCAATGAAGAAACGCCTTTCCGTGTCTATGCCAAAGGATTTACCAGAGGCCAAACCCAATCCTTATCCGGGGAAAATGCTAACGATCAATGGCATTCGGCCAGAGGCGGATTCCGCTTTGACCATAACCGTGGCATTGATCAATTTACTTTGCAGGGTGATTATTTTTCCAATTTCAGCGGAAGTACTTTAGAGAAAGATGCTATCTATCTCTCGACCAACCCAACAGGTCAGATAAGTGGACGTAGCGAAGGTGGAAATGTACGTTTTCGCTGGGACCGGTCCATTTCTGAACAATCATCGTTCATGCTGCAGGTTTATTATGACCGTACTCTGGCAAACTTACAGCCCATAGGAAAATTTGATGCCGAGAGCTTTGACATCGACATGCAGTATCGTTTTCCGTTATTCGATCGACATAACCTGACTTGGGGAGCCAATTACCGGCTGTATCACAACACACTTGCCGATACCAATTTAGTGACATTTTCCCCTCGTGTGCGTACAAATCATTTGCCCAGCACTTTCATCCGCGATGACATCACGCTGATACCGGATCGCTTGTTATTCACAATAGGCAGTCGATTCGAACATAACGATTTTACCGGCATGGAAATACAACCCAATGCGCGGTTAATGTGGACGCCTAATACTGAGAACTCAATTTGGATGGCAGTATCTCGTGCCGTGCGAACGCCTTCACGGGGTGAAATCGATGGCAAGATTGATGTAACACCATCTTTATCAGCTGCTGGATTGAACTTACCTAACTTGCCGTTTCCTATCACAGCAACATTATTCGGCAACAATAAATTTAATTCAGAAAAATTGATCGCATATGAACTAGGGTACCGGTATCAGTTCTCCCCACAAGCTTCCATCGATATGACGGGTTTTATCAACGACTATAGTCAGTTACGCGATCTGAGCTTTGGTGCATTATCGCTCAGCACAGGATTACCGATACAACTGTTACAGCCTGTTATGCTAAATAATCAAGGATCTGCATTGACTTATGGCTACGAAACATCGATTGATTGGAAACCAAGAGATAACTGGCGCCTGCAAGGTAACTACAGTTTCATCAATATAGATTTTTCTTCGAATAGCTTTTTAAGTAGCACTAACCCAACCGCAGGCGGTTTAAAAAAAGCAAACCCCCAACACCTATTGTCAGTGCGCTCAAATTACGATTTATCTGAAAAATTGCAATTCAATCTTTGGTTACGCTATACCAGTGGTGTCTCGATATACAATATCCCTGGCTACGCTACTATGGATGCAAAGCTGGTCTATAGGCCAACCAAGAATACTGAGCTTTTCGTTGTCGGTCAGAATCTGTTCAGTCAAAATCACAGGGAGTATGTATCTGACTTTATTCCTATAGTACCCGTGGTTATTCCACGGGGAATTTATGCAGGAGCGCAATGGCGCTTCTAGCCCAAAACGTCGACATGCAATTTTATAACCGACTCATCAAGCTTCCAGGTACATTCATCGGTCGATGTGCCTGCTACACAATTTTAGCTTTATGGTTAGGTTATGGCCTGCCTATTTCTCATTCACTCGCCAGAGCCGACAGCATCCTGGAATATCAAGTCAAAGCAGCTTTTATTTATAACTTCATCGCATTCACACATTGGCCCGATAATACGAATGCAACCATCCATCTCTGTGTTTATGGCGAAGACTATTTCGGCAATGAAATCGATAAGTTACAAAATAGACCGATTGATAAACGGAATATTAAAGTGTTGCGAATAAGCAATCCAGAGCAACTAGAAGATTGTCAGACCATATTTTTTTCTAACTCAGTTAGCTACAATCTATCCAGTATTTTAAGCACGTTACAGAATAAGCCTATCCTTACCTTAGCTGATAGTTCTAACGGCATATCCAATGGCGTCACCATCAACATGAACCTAGTCAATGAAAAAATTGTGTTCGAAATTAATTTATCGATTGCACGGAAATCCGGACTCGATTTCAGTTCCAAACTACTCCAACTAGCCGCTAAAGTGTATTAATCAAGATACTTTATTGGCAAGAATTACCCCCTCTTTTACAGCTATATCTCGCCTTCGATTAAGAAACATTACATATAAAATCGCTTCTCATCATTTCTTGAATTTCGAGCAATTAACCCATTCATCCGAATAGTTAACTTATTATCAAAGCAACCGGAGATTATTACCATGAAACAGATCATTCTATTTACTTGCACTTTCGCTTTACTCGGGAATATTTGTTTCGTTTTTGCTACGACTGCCAGTGACACCGAGAAACTGCTTAACTGGGCTGAAAATACGCATCGTGAAATCTTCCCCAGTCACCAAGCAACACAAAACATTGAGCCCTGGTTATTCCGCTATTACCCAGAATCTAATGTCTATGCGGGTGTTAACAAAAATGACAACAACGTTTATGTGATGGGAGGTCCTTGGGGGAATAGTCCTATATTAATCAATACATTATCCAGCATGATCACTCAAGTTAACAATTCCGGCGGAAATAGTGGCATCGCCGCCTGCGACATCACCAATGCGCTGGCTGGCGTCAGTTATAGTCAAAGTGGTAATGTTGTCACAATGACCACTAATGGTACGTGTGTTCAAGCTCCAGATCTGACGAATACCAATCTTTGCAAAGTGCCGCAACAAACAACTGCCAGCGGCATTTCGTTGTTGGGCAGTAACACCATTACTTCATCAAGTATTGAGGGCTTGTCAACCAGTATTCCCGGATTACCTAACCCATTCCAAGCTATTGTCGATGCTGCAGCGGACGTGAAGCATTGCACTATCAATGCACCTGCCGAAACAGCTAATTTGGTCGTAAATTCTGATCTTTGTCTCGACATTACAACTGTTCTCACGGATACATTGGCTGGCTTGCCTGTTGATGGCATTGTGCTAACTCCTCCGGTCAAATATATTACCAAGGGAACCTATAGAACAGAGGGTGTAACGGATTGTTTTGCAACCGATGCCATGTCGATTAATGAT
Source organism: Nitrosomonas sp. (assembly GCF_019752095.1). GTDB lineage: Bacteria > Pseudomonadota > Gammaproteobacteria > Burkholderiales > Nitrosomonadaceae > Nitrosomonas. The sequence continues at coordinate 74,876 of NZ_JAIEMO010000008.1, read as the reverse complement.
GCTTACACCGGAGATGTCTGGATCAAGCAGAACGGCAATTTTATCAAAGTAAACAATTAAAAGTAGCTCCCCCAGGATAACTTCTCAGCTACTGGGAAGTTATCCCATCACTCATATTGCACACCTTGCGTGTATTAGACGTGAATCCCTAAAATCACCTGACGTTTCCGCAAATCATTCAATATTCCTATTCCGCTGCAGATGACAATATCGGGTTGCGCATGATTCAGCTCAACGGCTATTTGTTGCAATAATGTCCGTGTAGATTTGTGATCATTGCAACTAATCAACTGCAACAAACGTGCAGTCACTGCATTAATTTCAATAAAATGCACGTCAAAATCGGCATCTCGATAAACGATTAAATGTGTTTGTGTCGCTCCGGGTGCTCCTGGCTGAAAATCCGGACTGATTTTGTGCACCGGGAAACGATAGCTCAATGGCCAGGCTAACGGGGAAATCATCGGGATCCCATCAAGCAAGTCGCCTTCTGGATTTATTTTTGCCACTTCCACTTTCTCATCCGATATAGAAAGCGCTAGTTCAACCCACTCATAATGAGCCAGTTCCAAAATAAATGGCGGATCATCTGGTTGCGCTGCGCGCTCACGTTCCAGATATTTTAGAAACTCACGCGGCATTTCCGGAAATAATGGCGTACGTGACAAGTGCCTAGCAAAATAATGCCGAATCATTGCATGCCAGAGTTTATCCAACATGATTTGACGCAATACCGGAAAGCTGTTGGCGATAAAGCCTTCTACGTTGTTATAGAACAGCTCACGGTATATTTTCAGGCGCCGTTCTTCGAGTGCTTCAGGACACGGATTGTTTTCCGGATCGCGGATATGCGCCGCAAAAATGTATTGCTGCCGTACAAATTCGGGACGATCAGCCGTGTTGTAGGTAATCACTGGGTTGCGCCGACCATTTTGACTGTAACGCATGAATAGTATCCACTTCTTGCAGCAATTCTGCCAGTGGCGGCAGATTGAAATCACGCTCCAGCAAGGTCGGAATGACGCCAAAATGCTGATAAGCTTTCTCGAGTAACCGCCAAACGGGATCTATGACATCCGCGCCATGGGTATCAACAATGAGGTCTTCCGCTTCCTGATAATGCCCGGCAACATGAATGTAACGAATGCGTTCAGCCGGTAATCCGCGCAGAAACACTTCGGCATCGTAGCGATGATTGATGCTATTGACATAAATATTATTGACATCAAGCAGTAGATCGCAATCCGCTTCCTGCAACACAGCATTCAAAAAATCGATTTCATCCATCTGTTTTCCGGGAGTTGCGTAGTAGGAAACATTCTCCACTGCGATACGCCGCTCCAAAATGTCTTGCACATAACGGATACGGTTCGCTACATAATGCACCGCTTCCTCAGTAAAAGGTATCGGCATTAAATCATACAGATGCCCGTCGTCACTGCAATAGCTGAGATGTTCGCTGTAATAGCAGATGCGGTGCTCTTTGAAGAATCTTTTCAAACGGTGCAGAAAAGCTTCATCCAATGGCGACGGTCCACCGATTGAAAGTGATAATCCATGACAAATAAAAGAAAATTTCTCGGTCAGTTCACGCAACCTCTTTCCGTAGCGTCCACAGACACCTATCCAGTTTTCTGGCGCAACTTCCCAGAAATTCACCTGCTGCGGAGTTTGATCTGCCAACGAATCTATCATCGATCGCCGCAGACCAAGACCCACGCCATGAACAGGATATCCGCTCATGGATTAAAAAGATTAATTCTTAGAATCTCACTTACCTTCACCGGATTTACTTTCACCCTCAGCATTCTTACCGTCGTCTTTACCTTCCATATTTTGCTTCATTTTATTCTTGCTGCCACATTTACCTTCGCCACACTTGCCTTCCATATCCTTTTTCATTTCACTCTTGCCGTCAGCCTGCCCTTCCTGCCCGGCTTTTTTTGCACTATCTCCATACGCAAGCATGTAACCACTAGAAAGCTCACTCATTGCAAACGGATTAGTCTGCGTCTCAGCAGTCAAATTGGTTGCTGCTAAACTGGTGACTAATGCTGTGCCTAAAGCAATCGAAATAGGTTTAATGATTTTTTTCGACATGATTTTCTCTCCATAAAAAAGATGAATAAGATCGGATCATAATAATAACCCCAAATTGTTAAACAATTGTTGATTTCTTTGTTGCTTTTTTTGCTTGCGGCTCTCTGTTAAACTCAGCGCTGCAAAAAATACTATAAGAATATGCTTGATAATCTAAGGAGATTTGAATGTTTAATAAACCCAACCAGCTGATTTTTTACATCAATGTATCGATCATTGTCTTTGGTGCATTGGTTGCCCTGCTTACCCCATTTTTCGTTGTTGGATTAATTTTTACGATTTGTGCAGCACTGCTGATTCTTGATCAATTCAGGCAAAACAAATCTGCTTTCACCATTTCAGATTTAAAAAAATTGTTAACCGTTCATGATAATACCGGCAATAAAGCAACATTGACACAAACGCAGATGACAACCGCATGCCATATCGATAATTCAGAATACTGGTTTAAAAATATCCGCGCGATTGGCAGTATCAGCAATTTCAAAATTAACCATGGACAACCATATGATCAACAAAAAGAAAATGGAAACTATCACGTTTGCATGCGAATTCCGCCCGAATTAAAATTAATCGATGGCTCCGATCTGACATTAACCTGCGAATATCAAGACGCTTTTACACAAAGCCAAGGCACGCTTTCTCACGTGATCGATGATGACACACAACATCTGCATATGACAGTACAACTGCCTGAAGGCCGCGCCGTTTCCACTACCCGTTTTTTCTGTAAGCATGATGGCAAAGAAGAAGCTTTATTGCCACCGATTGTAACTGGGCAAACAACCATTGCAGCTGATGTTAAAAACCCGAAATTGGGTGCGGAATACTGCTTACAATGGAATTGGTCCGAACCAGGCTTGTTAGGAAAATTAGGCAGTCTTTTTAAATAATTACTCTCTCGTTAGCAAACGCACTGACTAATAGAGTCTAGATAATATAAATTTAATAATAGCGCTGTTTAATCTTCTGCCCGCCGCTAGAAAAAGATAAATACCATTGAATTTACTTAAAGCGCTCGCTGCGATCAGCAGCATGACTTTCGTATCGCGCATTCTCGGTTTTGTGCGCGATATCATGATTGCTCGGATTTTTGGGGCTGGAATGGCAACCGATGCTTTTTTTGTCGCCTTCCGGATTCCCAATCTGCTGAGACGATTATTTGCCGAAGGCGCATTTTCCCAGGCATTCGTTCCAATCCTCGCAGAATACAAAAATACCCGAACATCCGAAGAAACGCGCGAGTTGATTGATCATATCACCATGCTCTTGGGCATTACGCTGTTTGTTGTCACGCTGATGGGAATCGTGACAGCGCCATTCATCATCTATGCCAGCGCACCGGGATTCTCTGCTGATCCGGAAAAATTCAATCTAACCGTTGAACTACTGCAGATTACATTTCCTTACATTTTATTCATTTCCTTGGTCGCGTTAGCAGGTGGCATACTCAATACCTATGGCAGGTTTAATGTGCCTGCGATCACACCTGCATTATTAAATTTGTCATTTATCGGATGCGCATTGTGGCTCACACCGCTTATCGATCCCCCGGTTCTTGCACTAGCTTGGGCAGTTTTTATCGGTGGCGTACTACAACTTGTATTCCAGATACCATTCCTACTACGCCTCAAATTATTGCCACGCATTCGTTTCCGCAATCGAGATACAGGCGCCTGGCGAGTAATCAAACTGATGGGCCCAGCGGTTTTCGGTGTATCGGTCAGCCAAATCAGTCTGCTGATCAATACCATATTCGCTTCTTTACTGGTTACGGGCAGTGTATCCTGGCTCTACTATGCCGATCGCTTAATGGAATTCCCCGCTGGCCTGCTAGGCGTCGCATTAGGTACCATACTACTGCCGTCCTTGGCACGGCATTACAATAATAACAGCACTGAAGAATATTCCCGCCTGCTGGATTGGGGCCTAAGAATGACGATGTTGCTGACCTTACCCGCAGCGCTGGCACTGGCACTATTAGCAACACCTTTAATCACAACACTTTTTTACCATGGTGCCTTTACTGAGCACGATGTATGGATGACGCGTGAAGCATTAATTGCTTACAGCATTGGATTACTCGGATTAATTCTGGTCAAGGTCCTCGCACCGGGATTCTATGCACGCCAGAACATCAAAACCCCTGTAAAAATCGCCGTGATCACGCTGATCGCCACACAGCTCATGAATCTGGCCTTCATCATTCCATTCAAACACGCCGGACTCGCATTAGCCATTGGGCTAGGCGCCTGCTTGAATGCGGGGCTATTGTACTATAAATTATGCAGCCACAAAATCTATCAACCGCAACCTGGATGGCTTAATTTCTTTGTCAAATTACTGATCGCTTTGGCAAGTATGGGAATTGTTTTATGGTTCACGGCAGGTAGTGACGCTTCCTGGTTGACCGATTCCACCATGACTCGCGTCGGCCGATTAAGCTGGATAATAATCATGGGCGCTTCGAGCTATTTTGCCGCTTTGTGGCTGTTGGGATTCCGCATAAAAGACTTTACCAAACAACAAGTCGTATAGCAGCCTGTACCCCATACTTTCGCAAACATCACATCACCCACTTGAAAACAGAATTTTGCTTACTTATCACTATCCGATATTGTGCTTGAAATTGATGTCTTATTCGTTTACCGTCTAGGCTAATTCTGATCAATAGATTGAATAGTCGTTTATCAGTCAGTAAAGGCAAGTAATATGTTTAATTTAGGTTCCATGCTCAATTTGGGTTCTACCGAACCGGTCGTGGGTAGGGCACATACCTTGGTGGAATGTTCTACCACAGCGATTTTCCAGTATCTTGCGGATGGCTTGTTTGAGAACTATCCTCGATGGTCTCCGGAAGTTAAAGAGCTTGAAAAAACGACCCCAGGCCCGGTACAGTTAGGTACTGAAGGACGACAAGTGCGTACTGATCAAGGACGCCGCACAGAATCCAGATTCAAGATATCCGCTTACGAACCTGGTGTGCGTCTAACCCTTCTCGGGATATCTGATCCATTCCGCTGCACGTATGAATTACAAGCTATCAATCCCGAGCATTCGACCAAACTGACATTTTCTTTTGAACTGCTTGAAATTCTGCCGATTATGCGACCTTTTGAAGGACTGGTTCGCGTTGCGATTAGGGATGGTGCCGAACGCACGGTGCAAAATATCAAACGCTTGCTCGAAGCGGAGAAATCCAGGCAGGGTTCTTAATTAGAATTATTCTGAATCATACGGTATAACAGTCCTATGCATCCAACAGAACAAAAGGAGGATTGATGGTACAAAATGCTTTTTCCAACAACCAGGTACCGCGAGTTGATGATCGTCCGTTATGGGATGTAGTCTTTGCAGTTTATGGTTACCCTGCATTACTACTAGCTCATCGATTAAAAATATTTCCGTTACTGGCAGAGAGCCCGCGTACCTTAGCCGATGTTTGCAATGCACTAAATATCAAGCAACGCCCGGCAGAAGCAATTTTGACGGCCGCTACTGCTTTGGGTTTCCTGTCTTTGCAGGAAGGACGTTATTTTCTGACTGCGGTGTCAGAGGAATATCTGCTGGAGACGAGTCCTAATTATTTCGGTTTTTTCTGGGATCTGATGATTGACAATTACCAGGTGTCCTCCTTTGAAAGCTTGGAAAAAGCAGTTTTTACAGATTCTCCGCAGGCTTACGGAGGCGGTGATATTTTCGAGACTCACGAAGAACAAATCAAATTGCTGCGTCGCTTCACTCGCGGCATGCATAGCATTAGTATTTCTTCAGCGTTCGTTTGGCCCGAAGTTTTGGATTTTTCTCAAAATCGTCTGATGCTTGACGTTGCAGGAGGTTCTGCGGCTCACTCGATTGGTGCAGCATCAAAATTACCCAACTTGAAAGTAATCTTTCTGGATTTTGCTCAGGTATGCGAGGTAGCTCAAGAATATATCAATCAATATGGCTTACAGGAACGAATTAAGACGCAAGAAACCAACATTTGGAGCGATCATTGGCCTTCCGCAGACTTACATCTTTTCTCAAACATTTATCACGATTTCCCTCCAGAAAAATGCCATTTTCTAACGGCAAAGAGTTTCAGCAGTCTTGAACCCGGTGGAAGAATCGTCATCCATGAAATGCTCTATGATGATCAAAAAACAGGCCCTTTTCCCTCCGCAGCATTTAGTATGATGATGATGGGCTGGACCGAAGGAAGACAGTATTCTGGCCAAGAATTATCATCAATGTTAACGGAGATAGGATTTGAGGAAGTTCAAGTCCATCGAGCTTTCGGATACTATAGCATTGTAACGGGCCGCAAGCCTTAAATTGCACCTATTTCATGCAACCGCCAATACCATTGATTATTTAAACGTGTTTTAGAGAATCTCACAGTTTTTGCCATTCGGTAGCCCAATTCCACGTGGCCAACAATGGCGCTCAATACAGCGCACTTTCTACATTCTTGTTTTCGTTACTTGTCTTTCTACCAGCACACCTGCATGCTAGTGCATTAAAATTTTAGCATTTCCGGTCGAAATGAAAATTACAGAACGAATTATTAGCTATCTATTTTGAATGGTTGCGTGTATTCCAAGAAACCTAATTAATCCCTTTAAATCCTTTGGAAATTCGGTAATATACCCGACGCACAGGCTCACCGTGGCGTTCGATTACACGATATTCAACCGCGCCGGGGTGATTAAGCATTCCTTTAACATCAATGTCTGGCCGTATTTTTTCTAAATGGCGGCGTTTCATGCCAACCTGAATGATCGGCCGATCAGTGGGGTTTTGGGAAGGAAGCCAGAATTCATACATGGCCCCACTACCGCCAAACATATTACGTGAACGGATATCCAACTTTGCATTACCGTGCGTATAAAAATATAGCGCACTGGCAACAGACCATTTGCTCATACCCACAATGATGGGTTCTTGGTCCGTTTGATTCCTGACTTCAGCTGCAATTTTCTCGATCTCAGCGGCGGTCTCACGCCAGAAATAGTGTTCTGTGAATAAATGATAGGGTATACCTGGTATTCCCAGCACCACAAAATGAAGCACAAAGGCGTAACCAAAGATACAAGCAATAATGGTCGGTCGCCATGCTGTTTGAATGCGCTTGAACAGAGTGCTCAGATGGTCGGTATGAACAATCATCCATGCGATGGTTGGTAATAGGGCAAGCCAGATCGGCGCAGTCCAGTGAAATCGGGGCGCATCAAAAGTACTGAGTATGAAACAAACGAATACTGGGATGCCGGCGAAAACTTGTACAAACAAATGGCGCCTGCGTTCGAGAGACTGAGACTCGGGGCGTTTGATAAAAAATAAGGCAAATATTGCTGCAAGAAAACCAATAGGGGTTAATAAAATGATAATGTGGAGAATGAATAAATGGACTGCAAACTTATAGTCATCTGCCAATACCCGATTCGACTGGAATGCAAAAGACGCCCAATCATTTTGATAGTTCCAGATAATCACTGGCGAAAAGAGAAGCAATGCCAATAGTGCTGCTAAATAAGGATGGGGACGTTTCATCCAACGGCGTGCTAATGGATCTACAATTACAAACACCAATGCGGCTAACCCCAGCAATCCCAGCGAGTATTTCGATAGCAACCCAAGACCAAACGCAACTCCCATTCCTAGCCAAGCCGTATTCTGGTGGGCGACTAGCGCTCGTTCCATGTAATAGAGGGTTGCTGCCCACGCTGCAAAGAGAGGTGCATCGGGCGTCGTTAACAGACCGGTAGAAAAGCCGAGCGGCAGGATAACTAGTAACAACAGGGTGCGCATTGCAGTGGATTTATCATACAAATTCTGTGCCAATGCATACAGATAACCCATTGTGATAAAGCCACAGAGAAGCGCACCGATGCGGACACCGAACTCATTGTGCCCAAGAATTGATGTGCCAAGCCAGATTAACCAAGCAACTGCGGGGGGATGATCATAAAAACTGAGATCCATGTGTTGCGCATATTGCCAATAATAAGCTTCATCTGGAATGAGTTGCGCCAAGCCGAAATAAACCAGCCGTAGCAATATGGCAAAAAATACAATACCAATTGCCGCCATACGCCAGCGTATTTCCAACGAGGGAAGGTTCTTTTTATTGGGAAACACATAAAAAGCCGAGCCCAAGAAATTTACCGCTGCTGTGGTAACTATAGCCGGGAAAATGGCCAATAGAGGCGGGACATGCCAAACATAAACTAGAAAAGCCAGCACGCCCCCGCGTAATAATAGCGCGAGTGTACCAACGGTTAAAAATCGACCAAATTGGTGCCAGCGTAAACAGCCTTCATGATGTTCACGAAATGACCACTTAGAGTTAAGGGCATAGTTGAAGGTTGCAGCAACAAAAAAACTGATGAAGTGGGACAGAGCAAGCCCGGCTTCACGGCTGATCATCCAATGAAAAACAAAAGCATCTATCAATACACCTAACAGTCCAACTGCTGCAAAACGTCCTGCCGTATTGATCGTGGCCGTTCCTCCTGCTAACGTGATCAAACGTTGTATATAAGCTTGCTGGTGAAATAAAGATAGCTTTGAAGTGCCATAGGTCCGATCGCGAAAGCAAATTGGTATCTCTGTTACACGAATTTTCCCCTGATTAGCCATGAGCAATTCAAGCAGAATCTTGTAACCATGTGCGTGACTTGAAATATTTTTGGCCAGATTCCGGCGAAATGCAAAAAAACCGGATGTGGCATCATTCACATCACAGATGGGTCGCGCTATCCAGCCACCCACGCGAGATAAGAGCTGTCGATACAATGGCCAATTTTCAGTACTGCCTCCCGCAATGTAACGACTGCCAACAACCACATCATGAGAATCATTTAATATCGGGGCAACGATAGCTGGTAATTGCTCAGGCGGATGACTGAGATCGGCATCCATAACAACGATGACGTCACTCTTAGCCGCAGCAACACCAGATAGTATCGAAGCAGTTAAGTCCGGTGTCTCTCGGCGTTCGATCAGTCGAACATTTGATTGATTTGCCCAGTTAAGTACTTTATTCGGAGTACCATCGGTTGAGCCATCATCAACAATAATTACTTCAAAAGAATTTGGAACAAAATCCAATGCAAAGATGCGGGTTAAAAGTAAATCAATATTCTCGGATTCATTCAGCGTGGGCACTACGATGGAAAATTGTGTCATGTAGCTCACAGCTCAAAAGTGATGCTTATTAATGGCAGCATAATGTTATTTTTGTTGCTTCTGGTATTTATTTACTGCTTTATTATGGTCCGTCAAATTGGTTGAAAACTGAGATTCTCCATTACCTTTTGCAACGAAATAGAGCGCATCCGTTACGCTTGGATTAAGAGCTGCGCGGATTGAGGCAAGACCTGGCATGGCAATAGGAGTCGGTGGCAGGCCAGAACGCGTATAAGTATTATACTCCTGGTCGGTTAACAAGTCCTTTTTGCGCAAATTACCGTCAAACTGTTCACCCAAACCATAAATAATGGTTGGGTCAGTTTGTAAACGCATGCCTTTGCGTAACCGGTTGATAAATACACCTGCGATTTCAGCGCGATCACTTTCCAAGCCGGTTTCTTTTTCTATAATGGAAGCCAGTATCAGCGCCTCATAAGGCGTGGTTAATGGTAATGATTCTGCACGAACTATCCAGCTACTCTCCAAGTGGTTTTGCATATTCTGATAGGCGCGTTGCAAAATCTCTATATCACTACTATCTCTAACAAAATAATAAGTATCAGGGAAAAACAAACCTTCAGCGGAGGTTTCAACTGCACCTATTACGCGCAGAATTTCCTGCTCACTCAGTCCAGTCGTAAAATTCCTAATTGTTGGATGCTCATTCAATACTTGCCTGATTTGAGCAAACGTCCACCCTTCAATGAATCTTATTTCATTTTGTATCACATCACCTTTGATCAGAGACTTTAATAATGCAACCTGAGTAAGATTTTCCTTAAATCTATAATCACCCGCTTTGATTGCAGATTCCTGATTCTGATAGCGTGCCAATAGTATAAATGTCCATTTGTTCAGAATAACCCCGGCGTCTTCTAGTTGCTGAGAAACCTGCTTCAGGTTGGCACCAACCGGAATAGACATATCATAAGGAATTGCAGGGAGGCTAACACTTGAATGAACATGAAGATAGAACCATGAAGCAAGCAAAATGGCTATCAATGTCCCAGAAAAAAGTAGGCGTTTTAGCTTTTGCATGCGCCAATGGATAAAATTTATATGCGGCGGAAAACGAGCGTTCCGTTGGTTCCTCCAAACCCGAAGGAGTTTGATAATGCAACTTTAATATTCATATTTCTAGCGGTGTTGGGGATATAGTCAAGATCACATTGCGGATCTTGATTGACAAGATTGATAGTCGGCGGGGCAATTTGATGATACGTCGCCAGTACTGAAAAAATAGCTTCTACACCACCAGCGGCACCCAATAAATGCCCTGTCATTGATTTTGTAGAATTAACAGCAAGTTTACTTGCATGGTCACCAAAACAGCGCTTGACCGCAATGGTCTCGGCAATGTCACCTAATGGTGTAGATGTGCCGTGTGCATTAACGTAATCAACTTCTGCGGTACTGATTTCGGCGTTTTTCAGTGCGTTAGACATACAGCGTGCGGCGCCTTCACCATCGTCGCAAGGTGCTGTCATATGAAATGCATCTGCGCTCATGCCAAAACCGGCTAATTCAGCATAAATTTTAGCGCCGCGACGCTTAGCATGTTCTATTTCTTCCAATACTAAAACTCCGGCACCTTCACCCAGGACAAAACCATCACGATCGATGTCCCAAGGGCGGCTTGCAATTTCTGGTTCATCATTGTGTACTGACAAAGCTTTAGCGGCGGCAAACCCGCCGATAGCAAGAGGCGTTACACAAGATTCGGCACCACCACACACCATGATATCGGCATCGCCATATTCAATCATACGCGCTGAGTGACCTATACTGTGCGTAGCTGTAGTACATGCTGTCACAATGGCTAGGTTGGGGCCTTTATAGCCATACATGATGGATAAATTTCCCGCAATCATGTTAATGATAGTGCTGGGTATAAAGAAGGGAGATATTTTACGTGGCCCACCCGCATGATATGCGATGTCGGTACTCTCAATCATCGACAATCCGCCAATGCCCGAACCGATATTTACACCGATCTTTTCCGCATCTAACTGAGAAATTTCATCGATACCTGCATCTTTAACTGCTTGTATAGCTGCAGCCATACCATAATGAATAAAAATATCCATGCGGCGTGCTTCTTTCGCTGAGAGATATTGGTGAATATCAAAATCTTTTACTTCGCCAGCAATCTGTGAAGTAAAACCAGACGCATCAAAGCGGGAAATCCTAGTAATGCCAGACTTTCCCGCAATAATGTTCTCCCATGCGCCTGAAATTGTGTTTCCAACAGGTGACACGATACCCAATCCGGTCACCACTACCTTACGTTTGGACAAAATTACTCCACTTCCATGTACATATAAAAAACCAGAAACTAACCAGCACTCGTGTTGGCGGTGACGTAATCGATCGCTTCCTGAACGGTATTTATTTTTTCTGCTTGTTCATCTGGGATTTCGCACTCGAACTCTTCTTCCAATGCCATAACCAATTCCACCGTATCAAGCGAATCTGCGCCCAAATCATTGACAAAAGATGATTCATTCTTGACTTCTGCTTCATTAACGCCAAGTTGCTCAGCTACAATTTTTTTAATCCGCTGCTCAATATTTTCCATCTGGGTATTTCCTTCTCAAGTAAGAAAAACTTATTTATTCTAACAAATTTTACATGCCAACAGAATCGAAACATGGTACAGGATGTAACTATTGTCTAGTTTTATTCAGTTTTACATTATAAAAATATTTTTTGTGATTAACTTACTTCCACAATTGATTGAATTAATTTCTATTTATCTATGTGCTAATCCATATACATTCCACCATTAACATGCAACGTCGTGCCCGTAATATAGCCTGCCGCAAACGAAGCAAGGAATGCAACGGCTGAAGCAACTTCTTCAGGTCGCCCCAATCGCCCCAAGGGAACATGCTGAATCAAGTTTTGTTGAAACGCATCCGGCAGGGAGCGCGTCATATCCGTATCGATGAAGCCTGGAGCAACACAGTTGACGGTAATATTGCGACTACCTACTTCACGCGCCAATGATTTACTAAACCCAAATACTCCTGCTTTAGCAGCTGCATAGTTCGTTTGCCCCGTATTCCCCATTGCACCGACAACAGAAGAAATATTAATAATACGGCCATATCGGGCCTTCATCATTGCGCGAAGAACCGCGCGGCTTAATCGGAAAACTGATTTCAAATCAGTCTCCATGATTTCATCCCAATCTTCATCTTTCATACGAACCAGCAGATTATCACGCGTAACCCCGGCGTTATTCACCAATATTTCCACTTCACCAAATTTTTCACGAATGGTTTGAATAGCATGGTTGATTTGCTCGGCATCATTCACGTTTAAAACGACGCCGGTGCCTTTAATGCCCGCCTTATCCAGGTATTGATTAATCGCAGTCATGCCACTTTCGCTAGTTGCCGTACCGATAACTACCGCACCAAGCTGCCCTAGTTTTAATGCGATAGCATGTCCGATTCCGCGGCTAGCGCCAGTTACCAAAGCAATCTTATTCTCCAAGATCATATCTCCTTTCATAGAGTCATGATGATTTGCTGCAAATAAACATTGTTCATAATGCCCTTACATCGTTAATAGCTTGCTTGATTGCTTCACTATCAGTCAATGACAATTGTTGTAAATTTTGATCGATGCGTTTATTCAATCCAGCCAATACCTTGCCGGGACCACATTCGATAACATGCGTAATTTCAGCAGCCGCAAAAGCTCGGATAGTGTCCACCCAATGTACCGGCCTTATGAGCTGTTGAGCTAGAATTTCTTTGATTGTCGCTGGATCTGAATGTGATTTCACATCAGTATTATGCAGAATTGGAATGTTAGGCGCTTGCAACGTGACACGTTGCAATTGCAACTGTAATCTTTCAGCTGCCGGTTTCATTAGAGAACAATGTGAAGGAATGCTCATGGGCAGCATAATTGCACGCTTTGCCCCTTTGGATTTGGCTAATTCTATTCCTTGCAAAATTGCATTTTTGTGTCCCGCGATAACGATCTGACCTGGTGAGTTGAAGTTGGCTGGCTCAAGAGACTCTCCATTACCCTTATTTGTGATGTCGCGACAAATCGCTGTGATGGCTTCATCATCCAGCCCAAGAATCGCAGCCATTCCACCAATACCTTCCGGCACAGCTTGCTGCATAACTTGTGCACGAAAATGCACTAATGATAGTGCATCGGCAAAACTCAGCGCTTCCGACGCAACCAGCGCGGTGTACTCGCCCAGACTATGTCCAGCCAGGAATACTGGTTCTTTTCCACCCAAACTAATCCAAGCGCGATATACAGCCACTCCTGCGGCAAGCATGAGGGGCTGGGTATTTAGTGTGAGATTAAGGTCTTCCGCAGGCCCGGAATTTACCATCGACCAGAAATCCTGCTTGAGGATATCGGAAGCTTCTTGAAAAGTCTCTTGAATAATGGGTAAATCTGTGTACCCATGCATCATTCCAATCGATTGCGACCCTTGACCCGGGAATACAAATGCAAATTTCATGATCACCAACGCAGCAAAACTGCTCCCCATGTAAAACCACCGCCAACACCTTCCATCAGAATCAATTGATCAGGCTGAATGCGTCCGTCACGCACGGCAATATCAAGCGCAAGTGGAATGGAAGCTGCTGAAGTGTTGCCGTGTTTATCCACTGCTACTACTACTTTTTCCATGGACAACCCCAATTTTTTTGCAGTTGATTGAATAATCCGGATATTAGCCTGATGAGGAATTAACCAATCAAGATCGGTGGACTGCAGATTGTTTTCTGCGACTGCTTCGTGCACAACCTCTTCCAGAACTTTGACCGCGAATTTAAAAACGGCATTACCTTCCATGCTGATGTAAGGCGTACCTTGCACTTTACCGCCACTGATGCATCCAGGGGCAGACAGAATATTACTATAGCTGCCACTGGCATGCAGATGTGTTGATAAAATTCCGGGTCGATCACTGCGCGACAATACCACCGCCCCCGCACCATCGCCAAACAAAACACAGGTGTTACGATCGCTCCAATCGAGTATTTTTGAGTAAATTTCACTACCAACGACTAAGGCATTGCGGCATTTTCCTGAACTGACAAACATATCAGCTGTTGCCAGTGCATAAATAAAGCCACTGCAAACCGCTTGCACATCAAATGCCGGGCAGTTCTCGATACCCAATTTATTTTGCAGAATACAGGCAGTGCTTGGAAAAATCATATCGGGTGTGGTAGTGGCAACAATGATAAGATCAATGTCTTTTCCGGTGACGCCGGCAGCCAGCATGGCATTCTGGCACGCATACAACGCTAGATCACTGGCAACCTGATCCTCAGCGGCAATATGCCGCTGGGTAATGCCGGTTCGTGTTCGTATCCATTCATCACTGGTATCAACGATACGCTCCAGATCAAGATTGGTAAGTATTTTTTCCGGTAAATAGCTACCTGTTCCAGTAATTCTTGAAAACATTATCTTGTAATTTCTTTAGAAGATATTTGTGGATGCTGAGAAAACTCAGCCACCCGTTCGCTAATCCGCCGCAACATTCCGCCACGAACTTCATCAGCAGCTCGTTTTATAGCAAAGCCAAAAGCATATTTATCTGCGGAACCATGGCTTTTAATTACTATCCCACGCAAGCCCAAAAAACTGGCGCCATTATAGCGACGGTGATCAACGCGGCGTTTGAACGAATTAATGACAGGCATCGCAATGACACCCGCTAGTTTTGTCAGCAAATTGCGTTTGAATTCTTCGCGCAAATAAGTTCCTAGCATTTGTGCCAGGCCCTCCGATGTTTTTAAGGTGATATTGCCAACGAATCCATCGCAAACCACAACATCAGTCGTTCCCTTATAAATATCGGTGCCCTCGACATTACCATAAAAATTAAGTCCGCTAGCGCGCAATAATTCAGCTGCCTGTTTGACTATCTCATTTCCTTTAATTTCTTCTTCACCAATGTTGAGTAACCCAACGCTTGGATATGCCTTGTTTTCCACCGAAGACACCAAGGATGCTCCCATGATTCCAAATTGAAATAAGTGCTCCGCGGTACAGTCAACGTTTGCACCCATGTCTAAAACATAAGTATGGCCAATGCTAGTGGGCAAAACTACAGCCAGTGCCGGACGATCAACACCGGGAATCGTTTTTAACACGAAACGGGAAGTTGCCAATAGCGCACCTGTGTTTCCGGCACTGATGCAGGCCTGTGCTTCGCCTGTCTTAACCAGATTGATGGAAACTCGCATGGAAGAGTCCTTCTTGCCACGCAGCGCTACTGCCGGAGACTCATCCATACCGATCACTTCACTTGCTGGATGCAAACGTATTCTTGTTCCGAGTTCAGAATTTGCGGCACGTAGTTCAGCTTCGATAGCATCGGGAATGCCAACAAGGATAATATTAGCCTCAGGATCGTTGCGCAAATAATCGAGTGCGGACGGAACTGTGACATGTGGGCCATGATCACCCCCCATACAATCTATCGCTACCGTAATATCCAATTATCAGTGCTCTTGTGGCTGCGAAAAACTTATATTCAGGTATGTCGTAGCAATAGAGAGAAATTATTAATCGTTTTTAGTTTTAACGACTTTTTTGCCACGATAATATCCGTTCGGACTAATATGGTGACGCAAGTGAATTTCTCCCGTACTTGGTTCCACGGCTAATGGTGGGCTAGTTAGGAAATCATGCGAGCGATGCATGCCGCGTTTCGATGGTGATTTTTTGTTTTGTTGAACTGCCATTGCGATAACTCCTTAAGCTTAATTTGTCTTTTTTAATGCCGCCAATGCTGCAAAGGGATGTGCTGTTTTTTTTTTGTCGATCAGATTATCTTCAATTGACTTTAGTTTAAGCGGGCTACACTCACCCTCTGCATGTCGCGATGAAATCGACAAACTGAGAATTACTTCATCTTCAATTAAATTGACCATATCCAAGTCAGGTGTTGCTAAAATAGCATCAATAGTATCGTCTTCGTCAACCTGTTGCAGCTCTACTTCATTTTTTGCCAGCAACAAAAATGTCTTAAGATCAATTTTGCAAGCCAGTTTCTCTAGGCAGCGCTGACAATTAAGATGAATTCTGCCTTTTACTTCCAGCTGCAAGCCAGGCTTTGCATTCTTGTCGAATTGGCCACTAATTTGATAGATTAGTTCCCCTTCTTTATCAAACAGCAAGTCATGCAGACGCGCAAGATCAGCCACCGGGATTCTACCATGACGTATACCCGCATTTTGAACAAAATCTAGAGGGTCTATCATTAACCTAACAGACATAAGGCGCGCATGTTATATTTTTTACTCATCAGTGTCAAAAAAATACAGAAGGAAATTTTGAAAACACAAAACGACTTTACGCAACAAATTATACTGGGATCCGGCTCGATCTATCGCAAAGAATTGCTTCAACGACTGCAAATTTCTTTTGAAACGAGCAATCCGCAAATTAACGAAACGCCGCTAATCGACGAATTACCCGAACAAACGGCGGCACGGTTAGCTGAGGCAAAAGCCCGCGCAGTAGCCAAAACTTATCCACAGGCGCTTATTATTGGCTCAGATCAAGTGGCAGCTTTAGGGGATGTTCGTCTTGGCAAGCCGTTGAATCATGCTAATGCGGTGGAGCAATTACGACAAACCCGAGGAAAGGAAGTCGTTTTTCATACTGCCGTATGTGTCCTCAATAGTTTCACGGATAAGCTACAAATACGTGTTATTCCATACCATGTGAAATTCCGCCAGTTGAGCGATCAACAAATTGAGAATTACTTGTTAAAAGAACAGCCTTATCAATGCGCCGGCAGCGCAAAATCTGAAGGACTCGGCATTGCACTGATTGAACGAATGACGGGAAATGATCCTAGCGGATTGATCGGATTGCCTCTCATCACTTTAATCGACATGCTGACTCTTGAAGGAGTCAAGATAATTTAAATGCCCAAAACTTGAATTTATTGACAAAACTTCCTAATTGCAAATAGCGTGATAATGTGAAATGATTGCGACTACCCAAGACTTACATTATTTGTAGATTGACACCCCGATGCGGAAATATCCTGTTTATCCAGTTATTCTTGTGCTGATTATCAGCATACTGACGAATGGATTGAGCTTATCTTTCAGAGGAGAAGTTTTCGCCCATGAACTGGATCATATTCGTCAATCATTATCTGCGGATCCTGCAACACACCTGGAATTGCATCGAAATAATGCAACCTGGGATGGTGTTGATCTTGATGCAGCCACCCATTTATGTCTGCACTCCGCGGGACAGTACCAACCGTTTTTCTTTAATTCTTTTCCGTACATTCCCGATTTAATCGTTGCAGAAACTATAACTGTATTCATTTCCTCATTTATTCCGGAAACAATCCCGGATTTACCCCTACGCCCTCCTCGAAGCATTTCTTTAAGCTAGATCAAAAAAATTTAGTATTTGTGGGTTAAATTTATTAATCTACACCCGCGCAAGTGCAGATCAATTCAAATTTCATGATGATCTGTTTTACACATGCGCGGGCAAATGCCCGGAGAATTCTATGAAACTAATCAGTCTGTCTAGCCCACGCAGTTGGGTGGCAACAGAATTAAGATTCATGCTACTGAGCTATATTCTATTACTGTTTTTTTCATCTCAGATAGAAGCTAGTGCTGATACCTTTAGTGACGCATCCAATCGGACAAACAATCACACCATTGATTCTTCAATCAATGAGGCGAGTAATCTCACGCTACACGATGCGGTCAGTCTTGCTTTACTTCGCAATCCAGAGCTGGCAGCTTTCTCCAAAGAAATGCGTGCATTGGAAGGTGCGACTCTACAAGCTGGGTTGCTAAGAAACCCAGAATTGTCAGTAAATGTTGAGAATGTTGGAAATATCCAGAAGCTACGCGGTGACATTAATGCACCCGATTCGATAGTGCAAGAAGTTGTGCAGCAGGTCACGACCATACGCATTGGTCAATTAATCGAGTTAGGCGGAAAGCGTACCGCCAGAGTGAACGCAGCTTTACTTGGAGAAGAGTTGGCAGCAAAGGATTATGAAACCAAACGCATCGAAATTATCGCCCAAGTTGCTGGTGTGTTCACAGAAGTGCTCGCTGCGCAAGAGCGGCTTAAGCTTGCCGTAGAAACTTATCAAGTGGCGCAAAACGTAGTCAGTACCGTCACGGGTCGTGTACAAGCGGGGAAAGTACCGCCCATCGAAGAAACCCGAGTGCAAATAGGTCTATCGACGACGCGTATTGAGCAAGAACAAGCGCAACGAGATCTGATATCCGCACGCAGGCGATTAGCGCTGTTATGGAACAGCTCCTCACCGCAATTCGATAAAGTTTTGGGTGATATGGAAATAATGACTGCGCCACCAAACTTTCAAGTGCTTGAAAAAAGAGTACTAGACAATCCAATGGCGCTCCGCGCCATGAAGAATATCGAGCACCGCAAAGCTTTATTGGAGGTTGAACAAACCCGGCGCATTCCCAACCTGACCCTAAATGCAGGCGTCGTAAATTATGCTCTGGTGGGTGGCAATACGGCCATAGCAAGCATAATGATGCCATTACCTCTATTCGATCGTAATCAGGGTAACCTCAAAGAAGCTTATCAACGTGTAGACAAAGCCGAAGATGAACAGACGATGATGAAGCTCAGGTTGAAGACAGAATTGGCGCAGACTTACGAAGCAATGCTGGCAGCCTGGAGTGAAATTAACTTATTACGTGAAGAGATTTTACCTGGCGCCAAGAGTGCTTTTCATGTGATACGCAGGGGCTATGAATTGGGCAAATTTGGTTTGCTGGAGTTGCTGGACGCGCAACGTGTGCTATTTCAGAATCAATTGCTCTACGTGCGAGCATTGGCAAATTATCAGCGATTGATGAATGACATTGAACGCTTGATCGCAGCACCTATCGATAGCGTAATGACTCATCGTGGCATAGAAAAAAAGGTTAAGGAATAAATTATGGATAAAGTGCGATTGATGCCAATCCTGTTGGTAATTGCCATAGGGATTATATTGGGCGGGTTGATTCTAACCTTGGATAAGCCTACTGGGGCCGAAATGAAGATGGAGGATACGCATGCCAATGAAAAATCAACTAAGAATCAGCCTGCCACTGGACCAAAAGGAGGCAAGCTGTTTACAGATCATGACTTTAGTCTGGAGCTGACTATTTTCGAAAAAGGCGTACCACCACAGTTCCGGGTTTATTTGTATAACAGTGATAAATTGCTATCACCCACTTCTGCTGCCGTAACTGTCACATTAACCCGGCTAGGTGCACCGGCGCAGTTGTTTAAATTTACTCCGGAAGCGGACTATCTATTGGGAGATCAAATCGTCGAAGAACCGCATTCATTTGATCTCGCTATTACCGCTACGCTCAACGGCAAAATCTTACGCTGGAGCCATAGCCAAGTGGAAGGACGGGTGGAAATAAGCGATGACATGCTAAAAAGTATGGGAATTGAACTGTTCACCGCTGGACCAGCAACTATCAAGCCCAAACTCAGATTACCGGGAGAAGTGATATTTAATGAACACAACATCGTGCGCGTAGTGCCGCGGGCTCCCGGCATGGTGACTGCAGTGCATGGCCATCATGGCCAGCAGGTTAAAAAAGGAGATGTGTTGGCCGTCATCGATAGTCCGATGCTAGCCGACATGCGCAGCCAATATTCTGTAGCTAGAAAACGGCTGACCCTGGCAAAAACAACGTATAAGCGAGAGAAACAGTTGTGGGAAGAAAAAATCAGTGCCCAACAGGAATTTCTTTTGGCGGAAGAATTATGGCATGAAGCTCAGATTGCCTTAGAGTTAGCTGCTACCAAATTGCTTGCATTAGGTGTGCAACCTGAATCTAGCTTCTTAAGAACAAACATTGCGAAGTATGAAATACGCGCTCCAATTTCCGGAATCATTATTGCCAAGTCCGTTGCGCTTGGTGAGGCACTCAGTGAAGACAGAGAAATTTATACTGTCGCGGATGTATCGACAGTATGGACGGCTGTTACGGTTTATCCTAAAGATCTTAACGTGATTCGGGTTGGTCAGAAAGTTACTGTAAAGGCAACGGCTTACGACATAGAAAGCGAAGGAAGTGTGACTTATATTTCCACCTTGATCGGCGGACAAACGCGCACAGCAACAGCCAGGGTTGAGTTAGATAATAACGATGGCAAATGGCGTCCCGGTATGTTTGTGAATGCTGAGCTGGTGGCGGAAGAAATTGAAGTACCTGTTGCCGTTTCTGTTGATGCCATTCAAACATTCCGCGACTGGTCGGTGGTTTTCGGCCGTTATGGCCAGTATTTTGAGGCTCGTCCTTTAGAGCTAGGCCGCAGTGATGGTGAAATGGTTGAGGTTCTCGAAGGACTTACTCACGGCGAGCAATACGCCGGAGGCAATAGCTTTGCCCTTAAAGCAGAGCTGGGCAAAGCGGGCGCAACGCACGACCATTAAACCGACAACCTGATCAAGGCGAGCCACCATGTTTGAACGCATTTTACATTTATCCATCTATCAACGCGGCATCGTGCTGATGGCGGTCTTTATGATGGCAATTATCGGTGTCTATAGTTACCAGAAACTGCCGATTGATGCGGTACCCGATATCACCAACGTACAGGTTCAGATTAACACGGCCGCTGCGGGTTATTCACCGATTGAGGCGGAACAGCGCATCACGTTTCCGATTGAAACCATCATGGCAGGTTTGCCGCATCTGGACTATACCCGCTCGATTTCACGTTATGGGCTGTCGCAAGTTACGGTAATTTTCAAAGATGGCACTGATGTTTATTTTGCGCGTCAGCAAGTCAGTCAGCGCATTCAGGAAGCAAGGGGTAGGTTGCCTGTTGGCATTGAACCCATGATGGGGCCTATTTCCACAGGGCTGGGCGAAATTTTCATGTGGACTGTGAATGCCAAGGAAGGCGCTAAGAAACCGGATGGTTCAGACTATACCTCGACTGATTTGCGGGAAATCCAGGATTGGGTGATTCGGCCGCAATTGAGGATGGTGAAAGGAGTCACAGAAATCAATACCGTGGGTGGTTATGTTAAACAATTTCATGTGGTGCCGTACCCGGAAAAAATGATTTCTTTTGGTTTGACATTGACCGACTTGATGACCGCTCTGGAGCGTAACAATCTGAACGTCGGCGCGGGCTATATCGAAAGAAGCGGAGAACAGTATCTGGTTCGCGTACCGGGACAAATCGCTGACTTGGATGAAATTGGCAATATTATTTTGAGTTCTCGGCAAGGAACACCTATTCGAATAAAGGATGTGGCGGACACTCTGATCGGCAAAGAACTGCGCAACGGTGCTGCTACTCAGAATGGCAAGGAAGTTGTGTTAGGAACGGTGCATATGCTGATTGGAGAAAACAGCCGTAACGTTTCTCAAGCCACAGCCAAGAAACTGGAAGAGATCAATCGCAATCTGCCAGAAGGTGTTTTTACTACCCCCGTCTATGACCGCACCATACTAGTGGATAAAACTATTCATACTGTGGCAAAAAATCTGCTCGAAGGCGCTGCATTGGTAATTGTAGTATTGCTGCTTTTTCTGGGTAACTTGCGTGCAGCACTGATTGCAGCATTTGTCATTCCATTGTCGATGTTGTTTACCTTCACTGGCATGGCGACCAACCACGTCAGTGCCAATCTGATGAGCTTGGGAGCGATTGATTTTGGCATTATCGTGGATGGCGCGATCGTTATTGTCGAAAATAGCATCCGAAGATTGGCGCAAGAACAGATGCGCCTGAAAAGAGAGCTTACGCTTACCGAACGGCTCGAGCTGGTTTTTGACGCTTCTAAGGAAGCTCGGAAGGTATTGATTTACGGTGAGTTGATTATCATTATTGTTTACTTACCAATTTTTGCGTTGACCGGAGTGGAAGGAAAAATGTTTCATCCGATGGCGTTGACGGTAGTGACAGCATTGATTGGCGCTATGATTCTTTCGATCACATTTGTTCCGGCGGCCATTGCATTCTTTTTGACCGGCAAGGTACAGGAAAAAGAAAGCCGTGTGATGGTGTGGGCTAAAAGAATCTATGTGCCAGTATTGACGACAACCATGAATAACCGTGCACTCACCGTCACGATAGCAATTGTGATTGTTATTTTGTCGGGATTGTTGACTACGCGCGTTGGTAGCGAATTTATTCCCAGTTTGAATGAAGGTGATATTGCATTGCATGCCATCCGTATTCCAGGCACCAGCTTGACCACTGCAGTCGAAATGCAGAATGAACTGGAAGTGGTCATCAAAAAATTTCCTGAAGTCGAACGGGTATTTTCCAAAATTGGCACGGCTGAAATAGCGACTGATCCGATGCCTCCAAGCGTTGCAGACACTTTCATCATCTTGAAACCACAATCTGAATGGACCGGGGAGCATCGAACCAAGGCAGAGCTGATTGCTGCGATGGAACAGGCGGTGCATAAGGTTCCGGGAAATAATTACGAATTTACCCAGCCGATCCAGATGCGTTTTAATGAGCTACTATCTGGGGTGCGCGCCGATGTTGCAGTGAAAGTATTCGGTGATGACATGGATACCCTGCTGGCTTTGGGTGAAAGCATTGAGAAGCTGCTTGGAACCGTTCCCGGCGCGGCGGATGTACGAACCGAGCAGATTACCGGTTTACCAGTGCTTTCGATCCAAATGGATCGGGTGAAAATGGCACGTTACGGCCTCAATGGTCGCGATGTACAGGATGTGGTGGCAATGTCGGTAGGTGGTAGAAGCACTGGCATGGTCTTTGAGGGCGATCGCCGCTTTGATCTGCAGATAAGGTTACCGGAACATTTGCGGATAGATATTGAATCCTTGAAGCGGCTGCCCATCAGCGTTCCGATGCAAAGTGTTGCGATGGCACCCATTATGCCGCAAGCTGCTCAAGCGGCTCAGCCAGTTGTACCTGTTTTTGTCACCTTGGGTGAAGTGGCCAAATTCGAAATGACTCAAGGTCCCAATCAGGTCAGCAGGGAAAATGGCAAACGCAGAATCGTAGTTACCGCAAACGTTCGTGGCCGGGATCTGGGTTCTTTTGTTAATGAAGCGGAGGAGCTTATCAACGAAAAGATCCAAATCCCTCCCGGATATTGGACGACCTGGGGTGGTCAATTTGAACAAATGATATCCGCAGCACAACGTCTGCAGATCGTAATTCCAGTCGCGCTTGGTTTGATTTTCATTCTACTGTACACGATGTTCGGCAATATGCGCGATGGATTGCTGATGTTCACTGGAGTTCCATTTGCCTTGACCGGCGGGATATTGGCTTTATGGCTGCGTGATATTCCCTTATCCATCTCGGCCGGTGTAGGATTTATCGCTCTCTCCGGCGTGGCGGTACTGAACGGCTTGGTGATGCTGGCGTTTATCCGAGGTTTAAGAGAAAAAGGATATCGGCTGGATGACGCGATTCAAACCGGTGCATTGACCCGATTGCGTCCGGTATTGATGACTGCACTGGTAGCATCAATTGGATTCCTACCTATGGCGCTTGCCACCGGTACCGGCGCGGAAGTTCAGCGCCCTCTGGCAACGGTGGTAATCGGCGGCATTCTGTCGTCGACTGCGTTAACGCTGTTGGTGCTACCGGTGTTGTACCGGATCGTACATGGAAGGGATATAAATAAGAAACAACCTTAGGTTTGACCTTGCCCAGATTTTTATTTCGCCAATGACGCATCCCATCGCAGCAGCGAGAAACTAAACCCAGAAGAAATTCAAAGATTATTCTTGTATTATGAAATCGAAAATTCAATCCGATCAAATAACTGCAGTTTCTTCTTCAAATAACAATACTACTTTGCTATCACTATCCATATCAATCGTCACTTTACCACCATTGACTAAGCGTCCGAATAATAATTCGTCGGCAAGCGCACTACGAACTGTATCTTGGATCAAGCGCTCCATAGGTCGCGCACCCATTAGCGGATCAAAACCATGCTGCGCAAGATATTTACGCAATCTTTCGGTAAATGTTGCTTCGACTTTTTTCTCTTGCAACTGATTTTCAAGTTGAATCAAAAACTTATCAGAAACCCGCTGAATAATTTCCTGATCTAATGAAGCAAAAGAAATAACCGCATCCAGTCTATTACGAAATTCAGGAGTAAATAATCTCTTGATATCAATTAATTCATCGCCAGCAGAATTTGATTTTGTGAAGCCAATTGATGTTTTCGTAAGCGCTTCCGCACCTGCATTTGTAGTCATGATAATAATGACATTACGTAAATCCGCTTTACGCCCATTATTGTCAGTCAATGTACCATAATCCATAACTTGCAGAAGAATATTAAAAATATCTGAATGTGCTTTCTCGATCTCGTCCAATAATAAAACCGAATAGGGATGTTTGATCACAGCCTCAGTTAATAACCCACCCTGGTCATACCCTATATAACCAGGCGGCGCACCAATCAGCCGGGATACTGCGTGACGTTCCATATATTCGGACATATCAAAACGATGCAGGTGAACGCCTAAAGCATATGCCAATTGCCTTGCCACTTCAGTTTTCCCAACACCTGTCGGACCTGTGAAAAGAAAAGAACCAACCGGTTTTCTTGGATTACCCAATCCGCTTCTTGACATTTTAATAGCTGCTGTCAATGCATTAATCGCATTGTCTTGACCAAAAACGACCGCTTTCATATCACGCCCCAAGGTTTTTAATTTACTACGGTCGTTAGTAGAAATGTTCTGAGATGGAATTCTTGCGATTCTTGCGACCACACTCTCAATCTCTCCTTTACCAATAACCTTGCGTTTCTTCGATTTCGGCAATAATCGCTGTGCAGCGCCAGCTTCATCAAGCACATCTATTGCTTTATCTGGTAAATGCCTATCATTAATATACCGTTCTGATAACTCTGCAGCTGAAACCAGAGCACTGCTAGTATACTTAACCTTATGGTGTTGCTCATAACGAGATTTTAAGCCTCGTAAAATAGCCACCGTCTCATCCACACTTGGCTCGTTAACTTCTATCTGCTGAAAACGTCGTGACAATGCATGGTCTTTCTCAAAAATTCCACGATACTCACTAAAAGTTGTCGCGCCAATACATCGCAACTGTCCAGTATTCAGAACCGGTTTCAGTAAATTTGAAGCATCCATAACTCCGCCAGAGGCAGCACCAGCACCAATAAGCGTATGAATCTCATCAATAAATAAAATAGCTGCGGGATTATCAGTTAATTGTTTTAGTAAAGTTTTTAAACGCTGCTCAAAATCTCCCCGATATTTTGTACCCGCTAATAAAGCCCCCATATCGAGTGAATAAATCTGATGCTTCAAAAGTAATTCAGGTACATTTTCCTCAACAATTCGCTTCGCTAAGCCTTCTGCAATCGCCGTTTTCCCAACACCGGCTTCTCCAACTAGCAGTGGGTTATTTTTACGGCGCCTGCATAAGATTTGTATTACACGTTCGATTTCTTTTTCACGACCCACCAAAGGATCAATTTTATTTATTCGTGCCAAGTGATTTAGATTTACCGTGTAATTCTCAAGTAACCCAGCAGAGCTTGATTCATGTTCAGCATCGCTTTCACTTGCAGTTTTAGCATCATTCTCATGCGACATTTTCTTAATATTGTGTGAGATGTAATTAACTACATCCAAACGAGTCACTCCTCTTTGATGCAAGAAATAGACCGCATGAGAATCTTTTTCTCCAAATATCGATACCAATACATTAGCACCTGTTACCTCCTTTTTCCCAGATGACTGAACATGCAATATGGCACGTTGAATAACACGCTGAAAACCAAGTGTAGGCTGCGTATCAACTTCCTCATCACCTTTAATCACAGGAGTATGACGTGTTATATGATCTAACAATACTGCTCGCAAATCTTCTATATCCACCAAACAGGCATTTAATACTTCAGCTGCGCTTGCATTATCTAGCATCGCCAACAACAAATGTTCTACCGTAATAAATTCATAGCGCTTCTGCCTCGACTCTACGAATGCCATATGCAAACTAACTTCTAAATCTGGTGCGATCATTTCAGTTTTTCTCCATTACACACTTAAGCGGGTGCTGATTCTTTCTGCTAAATTCAACTACTTGCTTGACCTTAGTACTTGCAATATCGCCAGGGTATATACCGCACACGCCTACTCCTTCTGTATGCACCTTTAACATTATTAATGTCGCTTGTTCTTGGCTCATGGAAAAAAACAACTTTAGCACCTCAACCACAAACTCCATTGGAGTGAAGTCATCATTTAATAGTAAAATTTTATAAAAAGGAGGTGACTTGTGCTTAACCTTCTCTTGTGAAAGTTTAACGGTTCCAGACTTGCTCTCCGTCATGAATATTTCCTAAACTGATAAATTTCTAATCATAAAATATAGTACAAAAGACTTCTCTACGCTAGAGGCATATTTAACGATTACGACAGAAATTTCAAGTATCTTGAGACAATTACCTTTCCCTGAACCACAAAAATGGCGTAACCGCTTGACTTTAACCTAGGATTTGCGTAAAACAGCAAATGGCGTTTGACTTTAAGATTATTTACGGATCAATTTTATCCATAAATAATCTTAGATTTCAAATAGTATCAGGGTTTCCGGCCCAGTTTTTATATAGGAAGTAGAAATGGCAACAGGTACAGTAAAATGGTTCAATGATTCTAAAGGTTTTGGTTTTATTACTCCTGATGACGGTAGCGAGGATTTGTTTGCACACTTCTCGGCAATCACTATGTCTGGTTTTAAAACCCTTAAGGAAGGTCAAAAAGTGAGCTTCGATGTCACTCAAGGACCAAAGGGGAAACAAGCCTCAAATATCCAGGCCACTTAACTTTCATAACTACTGGCCAAACAATAACAATAATTTTATTTTACTCTTCTCTTATATAATAGCCCCTTTGCTTTGTTGTATTACACGTAGCAAGGGGTTTACTTTCGAACTCACTCCTTATTTTATAGCCGGATAAATAACATCCATGAGTAATTAACTCATGGAATCAATCATCGCATTACCAAAAGCCGAGCAAGAAACTCTCTTAGCATTAGTCATTTGCCGGGCAAAATCATAAGTAACAATTCCGCCCTGGATAGTCTTTTCCATAGATTTAATAATTTTGTCGGCTGCTTCGCCCCATCCAATATGTCGCAGCATCATTTCTGCCGATAATATTATTGAACCAGGGTTTACTTGATCTTTACCAGCATACTTAGGCGCTGTGCCATGTGTTGCTTCAAAAACCGCCACCACATCGCTGAGATTAGCGCCAGGCGCTATCCCTATTCCACCCACCTGCGCAGCCAAAGCATCGGATATATAATCCCCATTTAAATTCAAAGTTGCAACAACATCATACTCTTCTGGACGAAGTAAGATTTGCTGAAGAAAAGCATCAGCAATTACATCTTTGATAATAATTCCACCCAGTGTCGAAGGTAATTTCATCCAAGGCCCACCATCCAACAATTCCGCTCCGAATTCATTAGCTGCCAATGCATATCCCCACTTTTTAAATGCACCCTCAGTAAACTTCATAATATTACCTTTATGCACCAAAGAAATAGAATCTCGTTTATTATCAATGGCATATTGAATAGCCCTCCGAATAAAACGCTCCGTTCCCTCTTTTGAGACCGGTTTAATACCGATACCAGAAGATTGAGGAAAACGTATATTCGTCACCCCCATATCTTTAACCAAAAAATTAATCACTTTTGTTACAGATTCTGACTCTGCTTCCCATTCTATACCCGCATAGATATCCTCAGAATTCTCACGAAAAATAATCATGTCTGTTTTTTCTGGATTCTTTAATGGACTCGGAACACCACTGAAATAGCGTACAGGTCTCAAACAAACATATAAGTCTAGTTGCTGCCGTAAAGCAACATTAATTGAGCGAATTCCACCACCAACCGGAGTTGTTAACGGGCCTTTAATTGAAACCACAAACTCTTTGGCAGCCTGCAATGTCTCTTCTGGTAACCATACATCTGGTCCATAAACTTGCGTTGATTTCTCACCCGCATAAATTTCCATCCACGAAATTTTTCGTTGATCACCATAAGCTTTCTCAACGGCTGAATCAACAACACTACGCATCACTGGAGTGATATCAACACCAATCCCATCACCTTCAATAAAAGGAATTATTGGATTGTCAGGCACTTTTAATGAATAATCATCATTAACCTTAATCCGCTCACCCTTACTAGGCACCTTTATATGCTGATACATGACATCTCCAAATATTCAAAACAAATGCAATTTGCAAGAAAAATTCTGCCAATTTAAAATAAACTTGGTCTTTCTATGCATTATACGTGTAAACACAATACCTTTCCATGATGGCAAGCAACCCTATCCATACATATAGTATTACCTAGCATTTGATCAGCAGCAACATGGTCACTTGCTTTACAAAACCTTTTTGGAGTGTTTCATTCCCTCACAATGAATATTAACCTTCTAATTCCCAATCTATTTTGGTCTGATACTTCGCAACCAGAAATCTATGATGGTTTATTAATGCATTCCCTAGAAACACTACTATCTAAATGTATCTCTAGGACAAATTCATCCCTTGAAATGGAAATCTGGCTATGTAAACAGTTTAATTTGCAGCAACAACATGGGAATTGGCCTATTGCACCACTGATGTTACACGTTGATGCCCCCTTTTTGGCAAAAACAAGTAAAGATTTCTGGATGCGTGCCGATCCTGTTCATCTCCGCATTGAACAAAACCATATCATGCTAGCAGATAGTCAATCTTTCGAAATCTCTCCAGAAGAAGCGGAGCGATTAATACAAGACTTGAATCATAGTCTCGGTAACCAGGATTTTATTTTTTCAGCTTTCCAGCCACATCGTTGGTACATTCGAATACCCAAAGCACCTGAAATGCAGACCCACACACTCAGTCATGTCACATGCAAAAACATCAATAATTTCTTGCCGACAGGAAAAGACAGCAGCATCTGGCATAAAATCTTTAATGAAGCGCAAATGCTTCTGCATGAGCACCCGGTTAACCAAGCTCGTGAATCTCGCGGCGAATTGATCATTAATAGCATTTGGCCTTGGGGAGGAGGAAACATACTTCAATCAATACATTCTCCTTACACACATGCATGGAGTAATAATGATTTTTCTCAATCACTAGCACTGGCTGCTAGTAATATCAATTATTCAAATCTACCTACAGATGTTAACAAATGGCTCCAAACTAAAATATCAGGAAATCATCTTGTAGTATTGGATTCGCTGCGTAGTCCAGCAATATACAAGAATGCTTATAGATGGCGAGAAACTCTCAGAAATATGGAACACAATTGGTTTTTACCCTTATACACAGCAATTAAAAACGGAAAAGTTAGACAACTCACCATAACAACATCGAATGAGATCGCTTCACATCATTTTGTAATAACACGCTCTGATCTATGGAAATTCTGGCTATTTAGTAAACCACTCCTCGCTCATAGTAGAAAAATTAACTAAAAAATACTCTATAAATAGCAACAACGCATCTTAATTTAAGCTCTCAAGAATAAGGAATTATCGTGCCAAAGTACTCATTATTAAATAACGTCAAGCCCTATTTGACTATTTTTATTTCGTTGATTCTATTGCTTATCATCATAGCAGATGCATATATTACCAATGAACTCCCGCCCCATTGGCTAACTGCATTATGGTTTTCTTTACTCTTTACAATACTAATAGTAATTATTCAGTTAGCGCAAGCCGAGAAAAATTCCAGAAGCCTCAGTAATCAACTCAATGTTACTAAGGAAAGACTCGGAAATGAGATTAAACATAGGCTTTGGGCTGAAAAAACATCGTCAGAAAATAAGATAAAATCACAATTTATCGATGAAAATTTCCCTGTTATGTTGGCCTATTTTAATACTGAGCTCCGCTGTCGGTACCATAATCGAATTTTCCGCCGATGGTTTGGGTTAAATCCGGATCAGATTGATGGGCATTCTCTAAAAGAATTCTCAAACGCAGAATTCTTTTCTGATATCCAGAATAATATTGAAAAAATCTTAACAGGAAAAACTGTACATAACGAACGAATCCTTAAATCTATCAAAGGCTTTCCCTATATTTTCACAGAGCAATATCTTCCTCATATTGATAATAAAGGAAAAACTATTGGCTTCTATACACTGCACACCCCTCGCGCACAAGAAAAAAGCCGTATACCCTCAAAAAATAATAAAGATGAAAATAAAATAAAACCAGAGTTAAAAAAATCTATTGAAGCATCAACCAATAACGACATAAAACTTCAACAAAATAATCAACCATCAACATCTAAATCAGGAATTACTGCTGCACGCATTGCTCAAGCAATTGACGGAGAAGAGTTTAATCTTTATTGCCAGAAAATAATCCCTATCAAATCTGCTGATACATCCTCCTCGCATTATGAAATTCTGATTCGTATGCACGAAGAAGAAAATAGCTTGATGCCTCCAGGTTCGTTCTTACCCCTAGTCGATCAATTCCAAATGATGCCCAAGCTGGATCGATGGATCATCAACCATATCGTTCAGTGGCTATCGGTTCATCCAAAAACCAATTCGGTATTTCACCTTAATTTAGCCAAAGATACTTTAAAAGATGTAGCCTTCCCTAGTTTTATTCAAGATCAGTTACAAAAAACCAAGGTCACCGCTTCTAGTCTTTGTTTTGAAATTGAAGTTTCAGATGCAGAAGACAGTACGGCAGACACACATATCTTCACACAAAAAATTCATGAATTAGGCTGCCTGGTTTCACTCTGTAGCTTTAGCGATAATTCTGAGTCATTAAATCTACAAAGTAAAATAAAAGTGGACTACCTGAAAATCGATGGCAGCATTGTTTGCAATATACTTCGCGACGAAGAAGATTTAGCCAAAATAATAGCTATCAATCAGCTCGCTCAAGATGCTAATGTAAAAACGATTGCTGAATTAGTCGAAACGGATGATATCATAGCGAAATTACAAGAAATTGGCATCGATTATGCGCAAGGATTTGGTATTGCAAAACCTCATCCCTTTAATGATCTTGAAACTTAGTCCCAGATCATGAATGCCGTTCAATATATTAGACAGAGAACAACCGCTCAGGCAATTGTTCTCCAATTCCAGAAATAGTCAATGCTTTTCAGGATATCATATCACAATGCCTTGACCATAT
This sequence comes from Nitrosomonas sp., assembly GCF_019752095.1. GTDB lineage: Bacteria > Pseudomonadota > Gammaproteobacteria > Burkholderiales > Nitrosomonadaceae > Nitrosomonas. Next base: position 43,378 of record NZ_JAIEMO010000008.1, on the reverse strand, counting down.
GCTCAACGACTTTCTTAGCATCTCCGAATATCATCATAGTTTTATCCATATAGAACAGATCATTATCAAGACCAGCATAACCCACCGCCATACTGCGCTTTACAACCATAACCGTACGTGCCTTATGCGCATCTAATATCGGCATACCATAGATGGGGCTGCCTGGAACGTTTGCTGCCGGGTTTACTACATCATTTGCACCTAACACCAAAACGACATCTGTATTTGAAAAGTCGCTATTTATTTCCTCCATTTCCTGGACTTGCTCATAAGGAATTTCAGCTTCCGCCAATAATACATTCATGTGTCCAGGCATACGCCCGGCTACCGGATGAATAGCAAAGCGAACATTAACTCCTTTTTTGTGCAATACCTCAGCCAATTCTTTGACTGCGTGCTGCGCCCTTGCAACTGCCAAGCCATATCCAGGGATGATGATCACACTATCTGCATTACCCATCAAGAAAGCTGCATCTTCTGCACTTCCGCTACGATGAGTTTTCTGGGTACCATCCGTAGCTACAATTGCTCCGCCATCGCTGCCAAAACCGCCCAATATAACAGATAAAAATGGCCGATTCATAGCTTTACACATGATATAAGAAAGAATAGCGCCTGAACTACCTACCAAAGATCCGGCAATAATCAACATCGGATTACCTAACGAAAAACCAATGCCTGCTGCAGCCCAACCAGAGTATGAGTTAAGCATCGATATCACGACCGGCATATCAGCGCCACCAATAGGAATAATGATCAGAAATCCTAATACGAAGGCAATTGTAGTCATAGCAATAAACGCGGTCCAGTTCGTCGTCTCACTAAAAAAGAACCACAAACCAAATCCAACCATGGCAATGGCCAGCAATAAATTAAGCATATGCTGGCCACTGAAAACAATAGGTGTGCCGCTCATGCGGCCAGACAACTTCAGAAATGCAATAACTGAACCCGACCAAGTCATTGCGCCGATAAAAGTACCCAAGAACAATTCCAGTTTACTACCTGCCGGCAAAATCGCAGGCAACCCGAAAGAAACCGGATTATTGATCGCTGCAATTGCAATAAATACTGCCGCCAGACCAACCAGTGAGTGCATAAAGGCAACCAATTCAGGCATTGCAGTCATCTGCACACGTTGTGCCACAATCGCGCCGATAGTACCTCCAACCGCAATACATCCCAAAATCAAAAGCCAGTTCTGCGTAAGTGTCAAAGTTGTGGCAACCGCAATCGCCATGCCCACCATACCGAACAAATTTCCACGACGTGCTGATTCAGGCGAGCTTAGGCCTTTTAGTGCAAGTATAAAAAATACTGAAGCAACTAAATATGCAAGTGCTACCATATTGGCTGACATTTACGCGTTTCCTTTTTTATCTTTTCTCTTGAACATTTCCAGCATCCGTTGACTCACCAGAAACCCACCAAAAACATTGATTGCTGCCAGCGTAACTGCAGCAGCACCTAACCAAACGCCCCAGTCGGTCTCCGTTGGCCCCGCAGCCAACATTGCGCCAACAAGAATAATACCGGAAATAGCGTTAGTCACTGACATCAGAGGGGTATGCAAAGCCGGTGTAACATTCCACACAACATGATAGCCAACAAAAACTGCCAGCACAAAAACCGTTAGATTGATAATAACCGGATCAATTTCACCAATCATATTTACTCCTTTAAAATTCGTTAACTGTACTTTCTCTATGCAGCAACTGATAAAGCGTCTTTCTTAGTTATCGTTGAGATTATGACTTTCCGATGACTTCCCCACCTGCACATAGCAATGTTCCCGCAATAACTTCATCTGAGCGGTCTATTTTCAATGCATCATTTTCCTGATCAAGCATCAAGTTAAGAAAATTCATCAGATTCCGTGCATATAATGCACTAGCGTCGGCCGCCACCAAACCAGGAAGATTCGCAATTCCAATCAGATGCACACCATGTTTAAACACATTCTTATTTAATTCGGATAATGGGCAATTACCACCTGCTTCAACTGCCATGTCGACAATGACAGAACCTGGCTTCATCGCCTGCACGGTTTCCTCTTTGACCAAAACGGGCGCTGGGCGACCCGGAATTAACGCGGTTGTAATAATGATATCTGCCAAAACCGCGCGCTCATGGACCAAGTCTCCTTGCCGCCGCTTATAATCATCCGACATTTCCGCCGCATACCCGCCCGCTGTTTCAGCTTTGGCTTTTTCTTCATCACTGAGTGGCACTTCCACAAACTTGGCACCCAGACTCTCTACCTGCTCCTTAACTGCTGGTCGCACATCGAAAGCTTCAACCACTGCACCCAATCTCTTGGCAGTTGCAATGGCCTGCAATCCAGCAACACCTGCACCCAGGATTAGAACTCGTGCCGCTTTCACAGTACCAGCTGCCGTCATCAGCATAGGAAAGAATTTTTGATAGACATTTGCTGCCACAATCACCGCTTTGTAGCCCGCAATGTTTGCTTGTGACGACAAAACATCCATATTTTGCGCACGAGAAATCCGCGGCAATTTCTCCATCGCAAATGCAGTCAATCCATGCTGTGCTAGTGCATCCACACCATCCTTTTGATGCGGCGACAACAACCCCAACAATACCGCATCCTTTCGCATCATCGCTAATTCACTGGACTCCGGGCCACGCACTTTGAGTACAATTTGCGATTGCGCATACAATTCAGCCACATCAGTCACTATCGTTGCGCCCGCCTCTTGATAGGCTGAGTCCGGAATACTGGCACCAGCACCGGCACCTAGCTGGACTGAAACCTTATGAACACCCTTGGCAGTATATTTTTTCACGGTCTCCGGTGTGGCTGCCACACGCGTTTCTCCACCGCGAATCTCTGCTGGTATGCCTATATGCATTGATAATCTCCCTTTTCTTACCTATCTGTTTGCAGATAAAACTAATATTGAGTTTAAATTTTTAATGAATAGTGGATTATAAATCAATTTGCGCGTAATGCATTAAATGGATCAGGAAAAACTTGATATGGCGTGATCTTAGGTTATACAGACAATTTCTTGTAGCGATTAAGCTCACACCCAATAAAAGGATCAAGATGTATGGATGAATATCCAATTACTATGCTTCTTATCAAGTTCTCGATAAAAAAATTTGAATCGTCGAAGAAAAATGACCAGAAAGGTTTCTGCCTAGCGCCTTATTCGCTCAATTCACTAAATTCATGTTCTAGTTGTTGTGTAATCTGCTTCAACAAAAGTGGAATCTTTGCCAGCAATGCTTCCGCATCGGACCAATTATTATTGGCGCTCGCTTCCTCAAGCGCCTCGCATAAATCAGCGAAACTTAAGGCGCCGATTGTTCTTGCTGAAGATTTTAATTTATGACCTAAACAACTCAGTGCTGGCAGATCCTTTTCAGTCTGTGCCACTTCCATTTCCGAAAGCGTGTCATTGGCAACCTCAATAAATTTAAGACAAAACTTTCGTACTAGCACAGAATTGTCATGAAACATCAGACGCATTTTTGCGATATCAACCGGCAATGGCGCATCCGGTAACGATCCTTCTTCTGCTTCATTAATCACTACAGCTCAGACTCCGTTTTTTAAACAACGATCAACCCATCGATTTGTTAGTTTTTCTTGCACAGTATTTTGGCGCAGACGTGTATTCAATCCCGAGAAATCCACTTGATCCAAAGGTTGATCTTGATTGAAGCAAGAAAACACATACGTAATTTTTCCTGTTTCCGGATCCTGATGCGGTTGCAGGCATTGCGCGCAAATCTCTTTCATCATGCACTGCATTGGCGAGTTAATCGAGCCAATTGCAAAATGATCTGCTTTCAAGTAAGGCTTCAACTGGTTATGACGAGCTAGTCCGACAGCAGCCATCATGCGATCTGAGCCGATTGCAATAATATGATCGGCTTCAGTCAGCGCCACCGGTTGCACACCTAATTCACCACTGGCATAAGCCACCATTGCTTGCACGATATTTCCTACATAACTTTTATCCTGAGGGCGCGTAGCTGTAAAACCTGGCGATTCATCGCAGCACCATACGACAATGTCTGCTGCGGCCTCGATTTCAGCCACTTTATATCGATCGACCAATTTCTTATAACCAGCAAAATATAACACCTTCGACCCGGCCGCACGCGCGGCCGCCCCAATAGAAAACAACACCGCATTGCCTAAACCACCACCCACTAACACCACAGTCTTATCCTCCGGGATTTCTGTCGGTGTTCCGGTAGGCCCCATCAGCACAACCGGCTCGCCCGGTTTCAGCATCGCACACAAATTAGAAGATCCACCCATTTCCAAAACAACGAGTGAAACCAATCCGCGTTCGCTATCCACCGATGCACCTGTCAGCGCCAAACCCTCCATCGCCAGCCTAGTATTCCCGGCAATTGTTGCCAGCGTTGCATAATTCTGAAAGCGATAAAATTGACCCGGCTGAAAATGCTCTGCTGCCATTGGAGCATGCACAACCACTTCAATGATATTGGGAGCAAGCCTCTCTATTTTATAAACCGTTGGACGTAGCTGATTATTCAAGCCTGCAAAAAACTGCTGTATCGACTGATTCAACTTTGGCTTAACCCGCTCCAATACCCGATGCACCACGGGATAACCCTGCTTAGCACTCGACATCGCCTTCACTACATTCCCAGAATAGGATGGATGCAAATCACCAAAAAAACTGATAAAGCGGCCATCCTGGCCATCCCGATAACGACTGAGCAACACCATCGATGTTTCTGGTTTGGGGTTACCATAAACAGGTTGCACTGGATTCCCTTCCTCATCGCAGGCAGCAAAATAACGGCCGTTGAGTTTGAATAGTTTTTCATCTTCCCGGGCCAGCACTGTATTAGGCTGGGTACCAGCAGCAACCAACAATGCACGTGCTGGCAACTCTACATTGCACGCATTTTGCCATTGTCCAGTTTCATCCCGTTTCTGCACCCCAAATTGCACCGATTGCGTGTGTCCCCATTGATCTACATTAACGCGCTCTGGCGTCATTCCTTCAGCAAACCAGATGCCTTCTTCCAGCGCCTTTTCCACTTCTTCATGATTCAACGTATAAGAAGGACTATCAATCAAGCGCTTCCGATAAGCTATCGTCGCTCCGCCCCAAGCTTGCAGCAGATTGATGATACGCGGTGCACGCCCCTCCTTTTCTGCATCCCGACGTTCTGCCCGAATGGCTCGTGCATGATTAAGAAGCTCGTCAGCAATTTCTTGCTCCTCATCGTCCCACGCTTCACGAATCGCAGCTTCACCTTGCACTACTGCCATTATTTCATAGCGCTGCAGAAATTTTTCCACCTGAACTGGATAATATGCCAGCGCTTCAGTTGCTGTATCAATGGCCGTCAACCCACCACCAATAACCACCACAGGCAAACGTAATTGCATGTTCGCAATCGAATCGTTCTGCGCAGCACCCGTAAGTTGCAAGCCCATCAAGAAATCCGATGCGGCACGCACCCCACGCGCTAACCCGTTCGGCATATCCAGCACAGTGGGTCGTCCAGCCCCTGCAGCTAGAGCAATATGGTCAAATCCCATAGCAAATGCATCATCGGCAGTCAACGTGCCGCCAAAACGCACACCTCCAAACAATGCAAATTCTTCTCTGCGTTCCAGCAACAACCGAATCAATTTGAGAAAGTTTTTATTCCAACGCACAGTAATTCCATATTCTGCCACCCCACCAAAACCACCCGGCATACGCTGCTCCAAGTTTTCTTCTAGCGTACTAGCCAGCCGGATCGCCTGAAATGGCACCCGTTCACCCTTTAAATTCACCCCTGATATCTCTTCCGGCAAAAATTCAATCTTAAGCCCGTCAATGCCCACCACCGTGTGGCCTTCATTCATTAAATGATGCGCCAGCGTATATCCGGCCGGCCCCATGCCGACTACCAGCACCTTGCGGCCGGATGGCGACTTCGGCACCGGTCTATGTAAGTTCAAAGGATTCCAGCGTGTCAGTAAACTATAAATTTCAAATCCCCATGGCAATGCCAGCACGTCTTTCAGCGTTCGTGTCTCAGCCTGAGGGATATCAACCGGCTCTTGCTTCTGATAAATACATGATTTCATGCAATCATTACAAATGCGATGACCAGTTCCGGCACACATCGGATTATCCAGTGCGATCATGGCCAAACTGCCTACTGCGACGCCTTGTGTTTTGAGTTTATGAAATTCGGAAATGCGCTCTTCCAGCGGACAACCCGCGAGCAGTGCGCCCAACTCACTGCGTTTGAAAGCAGGAGGCTCATCCGGTGATTTAGATTTCTGCATCAAACCCTTAGAGCATGAATCCTTACCTTGCTCATGACACCAGATGCAGTAATTAGCTTCATCAAGTGCCCCCATCAGATCCGTTCCATTATCGGTCAACGCAAAACCATTGCGTTCACGCAAATGACCAAGCCGATGCACCGGATACCCTGCCGACTCATCCGTTTCTAGCGACAACAGATGCTGAAAATCCAATTTGGCAGGTGACTTAAATAAAATACCTTGCTGCGTACGTTGCTGTCCAGCCGGTGTTCGTAGTGCCCAAGCAGCATAGTGAAGCGCTTTGTTCAACTGGGATTCATTATCCGCCTCCGCATCCATCCACTGCGTTACTTTAGTAGCAAAAACCAATTCAGAGAAAGCTTCACCAAATTCTGCAGCAAGTTCCTTTTCAAGAGTCAATCCATCAATGCCAGCCAATTCTTCATCACTAACTTTCCCCCTGGCTCGGCGTTGTACAAATTGCCGCTTGCAAAAATACAGTGGAGCTAGTTCATGATGTTGTGCTGCTAATTGTTGCACTTCATTCTCAATGTTAAACAACCGAGCAACAAAGTCTTCCAACCAAGGCGCAATCTCAATTAACAATGCAGACTCGTCTTTGGGTAACAAATCATCAGGATGCACACGCGCATGTACCAGTTTTTCATATAATGCCTCATCACCGGTGCGAAGAAACTCCAGAAATACCTCATCCAATCTAACCAAGCCATCGCGACGATAAAGATCAGCGATTGTGAAGTCAAAGTTAAAATTTGATAAAGTAGCCATTGTTTCCTGTCGAGTGTGAAACGTTGCATCCATTTTTGTCATAATTCCGTATATTTATTAATTATTTTATTACAATGGGAAAATAAGCCATCATGATCTGCAGCAATATTGTCCGCCTAAATTCAAAACTTTGAATTTCCACAACCGTTCATAACCGCTCGTTCTGATAGCAGCCACTTTAATATGATTCTGACTAGCTGTTCTGGATCAATTGGCTTGATTAAAAAGTCATTCATACCAACGCTCCGACATGAATCCTTATAGCGCTGATCTGCATGGGCCGTTACCGCGATAATCGGCATATTGGACCACTGCGGATTAGCCCGAATCATCTTAGTAGCCTCTAAACCATCCATAACAGGCATCTGAATATCCATCAATACACAATCAAAATTTTCCTTACTCAACTTATCCAGCGCTTCTTGTCCGTTACCTGCAATAGATACAACAGCCCCATTATATTCGAGTAGCCCTTGGGCCACCTGTTGATTCAATTCATTATCCTCCACCACCAGAATAGTGCATCCATTTAGTTTCAGATCTGAATGATTGATTATATTCATATTGCGTTGACTCGATTTATTATTTTCCTAACAGTTCCCATTGTATCAACAACATAATGTGTTTTATATGCGTAGATCAGGAATAGAGAAAATCTACCAGATCTATCTTGTAATCGCCACGACCAGGTATGGAATCCCCTCAAGATTAGCCAGATAGGCGTGATGACTCATTCGCTTTTTCTCAACAAATAATAATTTGTGCAAATCCTAGATAGATTGCTCTGACAAAAACAGATAGGGCGTTACTAATAATCGCAGCTATTTTGATTGGATTACCTTGTCGGCATGCAATCCGCATTCCTTGGTTTCCGGAGTTTCCCACCACCAGCGCCCGGAGCGTATATCTTCTCCCGGTGTAATAGCGCGCGTACAGGGAGCGCAGCCGATACTGGGATAAAATTTGTCATGCAGTTTGTTATAAGGCACTTCATAGTGTTTAAGATACTCCCAAACTTCCGCATTAGTCCATTCCAGCAATGGATTAACCTTTTGCATGCGATTGTCCATATCGTAAGTGGACACTTTCAGGTTTGCACGAGTTGATGCCTGCTCACGCCTAATTCCGGTGACCCATGCTCGCTTACCCTGCAAGGCACGACGCAATGGTTCCACTTTACGGATGTAGCAGCAATTTTTACGTAAATCAACGCTTTGATAAAAGCCATTGACACCATGCTCTGCAACGTATGCTTCAACCTGCTTCACATTGGGAAAATAAATACGCAACTTAGTTTTGTAGCGCTCTTGCACAGTTTGCATCAAATCATAAGTTTCCTGCGGCAAACGCCCAGTATCCAGACTAAACATTTCGATCTCGATATGATGTCGATCGATGATGTCCGTAAGCACCATATCTTCAGCACCCAGGCTATTAGCAAATGCTACAGGTGCATAATCACGCACGATTTCAGTCAGAACCGCAACAACCTGATCAACTCTATGCTGCAAGTTACTCATTGAACGTGCCTGCAGTCGAATTCCCTTTGCGTTGCGTGCGCTGGAATAATGGTAAGGCTGGATCAAAAGAAGTCTGATAAACCTCAGAGAAATCACTGAGCCCCTTTATTGCATCTTCTATTTTTCGATCCGGACGAGGCGCAAAAGCATCAAAACCGACACGCTGCATGTAAAACAATTGATCGCGCAGCACATCACCGATCGCCCGCAATTCTCCCTTATAACCGAACCGCGCGCGCAGATTATAAGCAATGGAATACCCCCGACCATCTGAAAATTTCGAAAAATCAACTGCAATCACAGTAAACCTGTGTACATCATCCTTTAAATCTTCCGGGCACTCATCACTAGCCAGCCAAACACCAATGTCTTTGCGCTGCTGTAACGTTTCGCGCTGAGCTTGCCATACTTTTAGCGGAACAATGACTTTCCCTGGCACAACTATCGCGCTCTCAGCTGTATCTTGTTCCTTTAACCGTAAGACCGTCCAATCGTCCGCAACGATAGTTTTATTTTTTATGATCATCTCAATTAAAACCTTGGTGAATAAAAGGGAATTTCGTACTGCGCAGGCTCTACGCTATGCTTGTCAGCAACTTTCTCTTCCTGAGCTACAAAGTCAGTAGCGTATACATGCTCTTTAAACGGCGCATGACCAATACGACGCACCGTATCGATGAAGCGCTCAGTTTCTGTACGTTCGCGCAAATATACATGAATCAAACGTTCGATAACTTCCGGTACCTGATTAAAAGTAAATGACGGGCCAATAATTTTGCTAATCGAACTGTCATTGCCTTCCGCACCACCAATCGAAACTTGATACCACTCATCGTGATCTTTCTTTTCCACACCCGTGATACCAATATTGCCAATATGGTGCTGCCCGCAAGCATTCACACACCCCGAAATATTCAACGTAACCTCACCAATATCATGTTGATAGTCCAGATCTTCAAAGCATTCGGAAATTACCTTCGCCAACGGTATCGAGCGAGCATTGGCAAGCGTGCAAAATTCCGCGCCGGGACAACTAATAATATCGGTCAACATGCCAATATTGGGTGTGGTCAATTCATGCTCGGTTGATTCTTGCCATAAGCGGATCAAATCTTTCTGCCTGACATCCGCCAATACCAGATTTTGCTTGTGCGTAATACGTAACTCACCAAAGCTATACCGATCCGCTAAATCTGCAACCGCTTCCATTTGCCGAGCCGTAGCATCGCCAGGAGCCTCACCAGGTTTCTTCAACGACAAAACAACTATCGCGTAGCCGGGAATGCGATGAGGTTTAACGTTGCACGATAACCAGTTCGAGAATGAACGGCTGTCCGCTTTGAATTCGTTTAATCTTGGATCATGATCGGTTAGTGTTTCATAAGATGGATCAACAAAGAAAGAGGTGACACGATTGACTTCATCAGAGGTAAGTGTGCCATGACCATCCTTGAGGTCAACCCAATCGGCCTCCACCTTACGCCTGAATTCATCAACTCCAAGCGCTTTCACCAGTATCTTGATGCGTGCTTTATATTTGTTATCGCGGCGACCATATTGGTTGTACACGCGCAAAATAGATTCGACATAGGTCAGAATGTGCTGCCATGGTACAAACTCACAAATTTCACTACCAATGATCGGTGTTCGCCCCAATCCACCGCCCACCAATACACGGAAGCCGACTTCTCCTTGTGCATTCTTTGTCACCGCCAGTCCAATGTCATGCGCATAAATAGCAGCACGATCCTCTTTTCCACCGCTGATGGCGATCTTAAATTTTCGTGGCAGATACGCAAATTCCGGATGGAAAGTGCTCCATTGACGCAAAATCTCTGCATACGGACGTGGGTCAACCATCTCATCCTGCGCCACGCCAGCAAACTCATCCGACGTAATATTACGCACACAATTCCCAGAGGTTTGAATGGCGTGCATTTCCACAGATGCCAAATCCGCCAGAATATCCGGTGTATCTTCCAATTTAAGCCAGTTAAACTGAATATTTTGACGTGTTGTGAAATGACCATAGCCACGGTCATATTTACGTGCAATATGAGCAAACATGCGCATTTGCTTAGAAGATATCAGGCCATACGGCACTGCAATCCGCAGCATGTAGGCATGAATTTGCATGTATAGCCCGTTCTGCAGCCGCAAAGGGAGAAACTCCTCCTCGGTCAATTCCCCTGATAAGCGCCGACGCACCTGGTCACGGTACTGCTTGACACGTTCATCCACTATTCGTTGATCATATTCATCATAGCGATACATATTTAATTTCCTCGCTTATTTGTTCGAAGATACCCAAAAGGCCTTTAGGATTCTTGGGAATAATGCTTAGATACTGGCAGCAACAATGCCGCATCCAATGGAAATTTGGCACCATACTTCATAATATGGTCCACGTCATCGTCTTCATCATGCTTCAACGCCACGCCAATATAAGCATGCTCACCGCTTTCACCCACCACTATACCAATCCGTCCGCCACAACCATTAAACCAGCTCACTTGTTTAGGTTTATTCTCTACATTCGTACTCATCAATCAATCCTTGTTTCATTAATGGAAATTGCCAAAATCTGCTCACAAATAAGCAACTCACCACCTGTTTGATTTTTTTCAAGCCTGACCGTATCGATCAGTGACCTTTCAGCATTCCGGTGTCGTTGATATACGCACAACCAACACACAGAATAGCAAATTCGTTATTCTACCAAAAACTAACGATAATCGTCTTTCGCGTGTTAACAGCAGCTGATTAAGCAGTGTGAGCAAAGTTGATCAGAGAACCTGACAGAATAGATTTAGTAACTGCCTTCCAATTTCCTTTTCTAGTCGTTTATTATGATAACAATACATTTTTACAAATCAAAATAATATTATATTAGATGTATATAACCATTTATTATTACTAGGCGGGTCCATGAAACTTCAACAACTTCGCTATTTGTGTGAAACCGCTCGTCAGGATATGAATTTGTCCAAAGCGGCCAAAAATCTGCACACCTCCCAACCAGCCATCAGCAAACAAATCCAGATGCTTGAACACGAACTCGGAGTCGATATTTTTTTGCGCAATGGCAAGCGCATTGTAAAAATCACCCCTCCCGGACAATTGGTAATTCAAACCGCCACTCGAATGCTACGCGACGCTGACAATCTGAAAAAAATTGCGCAGGAATTTACCAATGAAGCAAGCGGCACTCTCACTATCGCAACTACTCATACTCAGGCTCGCTACGCGCTACCGGTTGTAATCAAGCGTTTTACCACGCGCTATCCAAAAGTTAAACTTATCCTGCGCCAAGGCAGTCCGATGCAGATCTCAGCTTTAGTAACTTCCGGCGAAGCGGATGTCGCAATCGCTACGGAAGCCATTGAGCAATTCCATGAACTTGTCATGCTGCCATGCTATGAATGGAATCGATGTGTCATTGTACTACCCAAGCATCCACTCTTGAAAACAAAAAAACTTACGTTGGAAGCAATCAATCAATATCCCATTATTACTTATGACTTCGCTTTCACTGGGCGCTCAAAAATTAATCAGGCCTTTGCAAACCATGGACTGGAGCCTAACGTAGTATTGACAGCAATCGACTCAGACGTAATCAAAACTTACGTGGAATTGGGATTGGGCGTTGGCATTCTAGCTAATATGGCTTTTGACGCCAAGCGTGACAAGAACCTAAGGTCTATTGATGCCAGCCACCTATTTGAATCCAGCACAACGCGTATCGGCATAAGTCGCCATAGTTATTTGCGCGGCTATATATTCGATTTTATCGAAATGTTTGCACCGCATCTAAATCATGCAAGTATTAAAGCCACACTGAAAAACAACACGAGTGATGGCATAGAAAATTCTGCAACATCTATAACTACAAATTCACACAATGCAAATTGATTCCCACTAAAATTAAAAGTACTATGAAAAAGGGATTGTTGTACGTTGAAACTAAGCACAGGATATTTTTATAAGGTCATAAGATGAAAACAATTCTTAGTCTTTTATTAGCATCACTCATACTGACCATTATTGCTATTGGATCAGGCGCTTACAATATGGCTGCCACAGAAAAACACTGGGGCATCACTGAGAAGATCATCGAATGGGTACGCGAAAGTTCCATTGAGGCACGCGCCAAGAACTTGACAGTACCTTCACTGGAAGATACAGAACTAATTGCTCAAGGCGCCGTAGACTATAGCGCCATGTGCATAGATTGCCACTTGGCACCCGGTATCAAACCGACAGAGCTCTCAATCGGTTTGTATCCTCAGCCACCCATATTCCATCAACGCGAACCTATCAACGATCCAGTCAAACAATTGGAGCTCGCCAGATCACATTTTTGGGTAATAAAGAACGGATTAAAAATGACCGCCATGCCAGCCTGGGGCTTAAGCCATGATGATCAGGCTATTTGGGGAATGGTGGCCTTTGTTCTAAAGTTAAGTCACATGACACCTGAACAACACCAAGATCTCATGAAAGCTGCGCAAGATCACGGCCATAATCATGGCCATAGTCACGATCAAGATCACGGTGATCATTAACAAACTCTCAGATTCATGCAGCGTTATGCACGCTGCTATTGAAGCCAACGACTTTGATCCGATCATTGGTGGCTAAAAGCCTTACCGCCAGCTACCATAACACGCACTATCAGGTTGGGACCGGCTCAGATGCATTGGTCCTGCGTATCGACCAGCATTCAAAACCACTCACCAAATTTCTTGAGACATTTAAACAATCCTTCGCTACGATAATCAGTGCATACAATCCATGCAGCCGACTCGTAAGCAATGAAATGAACCTAATTGCACACGAATTACTCAGGAATTATTTGAATCACCATGCTTACGCGATGATTGAAAGCCTGAATGTAGATCCATTTGGCAAATGGCCGTCTGAGAAAAGCCTTTTTGTTCCTGGGTTGGATCTCAATACCGCCCGTTCAATCGGACAGCAATTTAATCAGAATGCGATTGTATGGATTAATAGTGAGGCAATTCCTCGCCTAATGTTATTACGCTAGAAAATCAGATTCTGTGTTTTTTGCAACAAAAAGACCGTACTCAGAATTTACTCTGAATCGCCCCGGATTTTCCGGAGGCTGTTTGGTTTGAGTCAAGCTGCATCAGCTGACGCCTTTAATTGGCGATAACATTCCATTTCAAATTCTGCTGGTGGAATATTTCCAATCGGCTCCGGTAATCTATGATTATTGAACCAGTCCACCCATTCCAAACTAGCAAATTCCACATCATCAATATTGCACCAGGGACCACGATGCCTTATGACCTCAGTCTTGTATAATTCGTTAATTGTTTCGGCCAGCGAATTGTCATAAGAATCTCCGACACTGCCAACAGAAGCTTCAATATTGGCTTCTGCCAGGCGTTCCGTGTAGCGAATCGACAAATATTAGCAACCGTGATCGCTATGATGAATTAATCCCTTGATTTCCCGCCGTGCCCACAATGCCTGCTCCAATGCATCGAGCACCATATCGGTATGCAATGACCGACTGACTCGCCAACCAACAATATACCTGGCAAAAACATCGGTGATAAAAGCCACATAAACAAATCCCGTCCACGTTGCAACAAAGGTAATGTCTGCAACCCACAATTGATTTGGCCGGGTTGCCACAAATTGCCGACTAACCTTATCTGTTGGGCGGGCAAGTAAGTCATCTGCAATGGTTGTCCAACACTTCGTGCCACGCCGAACACCTTGCATCCCAAGCTTCTTCATCAACCGCTCGACTGTGCAGCGAGCAACGCCAATGCCTTCTCGCAACAACTGCCGCCATACTTTGCGAGCACCATAAACCCGGAAGTTGCCTTTCCATACCCGGTGTATATCGAGTTCCAGCCTCATATCCCGCTTGATGCGATCGGGCAATCGATCCGGATCTCGCTCGCGCCCTTTGTGTTCGTAATAACTCGACGGGGAAATCTGTATTTGTCTACAGATTGGCTCGCCCCCGTATTTCTCTTTGTTTTTATCGACAAATACCACCATCATTTCGGTCAGCGGCCGAACTCCGCCTGCGCGAAATATGCCGATGCCTTACGTAATATCTCGTTGGCTCGCTTTAATTCCCGATTCTCCCGTTCCAATTCCTTGAGTCGCTCACGATCCGCAGTCGACATGCCGCCCCGAATTCCCTGATCAGTCTCTGCTCGTCTTACCCAAGTGCGCAATGTCTCCGCTGTACAGCCAATCTTTGATGCGATCGATTTGATCGCCGACCATTGCGATTCATACTCCTTTTGGTGTTCAAATACCAATCTTACCGCTCGTTCACGTACTTCCGGTGAATAACTGATTTGATTCTTCATCTCTTCCTCCTCTCAAATCATTTTATCTCCGGAAAATCCGGAGCATTCACTCAGCTAAAAATTCAATGTAGCTGGCAACACAAACCCGATGCTATACTCAGCGCTTTACAATACAGTTGGAAGATTATTATGAAGCGAACACTCACCTTTCTGACTTTAGCTATCTTCAGTTTTGGCTTACTTGCTTTTGATGCGGAAGCAAAACGCATGGGCGGTGGCAAAAGTTTCGGCAAACAGCGTCAATCCGTTAATCAGCAACAAGCCGCACCCGCTCCTCAACAAGCACCTGCCGCGGCACCTGCAGCCGCTGCGGGCGGCAGTAAGTGGGGTGGCGCATTAGCCGGCTTGGCCGCCGGTGGTTTATTGGCCGCACTCTTTATGGGAGGCGCGTTTGAAAACATCAACATGATGGATATCGTAACCATGCTATTACTCGTAGGCGCTGTGTTTTTCATCATTCGTATGCTGCGCAAACCCAAGGCTGAACAATCGCCTTCCATGCAATACTCGGGCATGAATACCAATACACGCGACAACTTCAATACCCCGGCGTTCACGCCCCCTGCCGGAACCACAACTGCAGGCAGTCAAGCAGCTTATCGGCAGCCTAATATTCCCGCAGATTTTAAAGTGGAGCCCTTTTTACGCAATGCAAAAGCTTCGTTTATGCGCTTACAGGCCGCTCACGACCATGGTGATATCAATGAAATTCGTGACTACACAACGCCTGAGATGCTGGCGGAAATTAGCGCACAGGTCAATGAACGGGGCGACGCGCAACAAAAAACGGAAGTCATGTTCATTGACGCCAATTTGTTAGAAGTTGAAACAACTGATGACATGGCCATCGCAAGCGTCCGCTTTACCGGTCAACTGAAAGACTTACCTGATGGCGAACCAGAAGCATTTGATGAAATCTGGCATGTGCAGAAAGACCTCAAGGATCCAGATGCGACATGGTTATTAGCCGGCATTCAGCAAGCCTCCTAATTTGTTGCATCCTATCCCGGCTGGCCTATCGCTGTTTGAATAGCGCTGGCCGGGGTTAACAAATATCCAAAGCATAAACGTATTATCATGTACGCGCGATTGTCAAAAACTGTGGTGGTATTGGCTTTTGCGTTGTACACATCGCTGGTAGCATTCAATAACCTCACCGATTACAACTCAAATTTCTCCATCACTGCACATGTTCTGTTGATGGATACGACTTTTCCTGATAATCAGGGCCGCTGGCGGGCCATCGAATCTCCTTCTCTACATCATGCGGCGTATGGCCTGATCATTGTTACTGAAATTCTGATTGCTGGGCTATGTTGGCTGGGTGGCTTGCGCTTATGCCAGAACATCAGAAATCCATCATCTTTCAATCAAGCAAAAAGCTTGGCAATACTCGGCCTCACTCTCGGTTTCTTACTGTGGTTCACCGGATTTATGACCATTGGTGGGGAGTGGTTTTTAATGTGGCAATCAGAAATCGCCAATAGTCAGCAAGCTGCATTTCGTTTAGTGATGATTACTGTCATCACCCTCATCTACTTGATCCAGGTAGACGAAGATAAGCATAGTCATAGTTAAAGATTGTTACAAACTGCCCATTTCTTCTCTAAAAAAGTAATGCAAATTCATATCCACATCAACACACGTGAGATCTTCTGCTAATTCTCCGCATGAAAATCAAGACAACAACGCATCAATTCCAGCCTGAGCTATCTGTGCATCCTGGAAAGATCTCACGCCACTGACTCCGATTGCACCGACAAATTGATCATTAACAATGATCGGCAGTCCGCCTTCAATCGGCAAGGTGCCGGGCAAATTCAGGTAACGCAATCGCCCTTCCGCAATATTTTCTTCCCATATCTTGGTCGGACGGCGAAAGGCAATTGCAGCACGCGCTTTTTCAATCGCCACATCGATACTGCCATACTGCGCATGATCCAAACGTTGCAAGTAAAGCAAATGACCACCATCATCGACAATAGCAATGACAACCGGCCATTCATTCCGTATTGCTTCCAGCTCTGAACCTATCGCTATTTTCTTGGCATCGTCCAGCGTGAGAATTACTTTATCAGCAGTCATGTGATTCCTAAAGGTATCAACAATTGATTAAATCCCGGCACCGCCCTCAAACACCTCCTGACGCATCTGTGCCTGAGAAATATTACTGCCCGGCGGCACGCTTCGCGTCAGCCATACATTACCGCCGATCGTCGATCCTCGTCCTATGGTAATGCGTCCCAGAATCGTTGCTCCAGCATAGATCACCACGTCATCTTCCACAATGGGATGACGCAAGTTACCTTTCACCAGCGTACCATTCTCGTCCACCGGGAAACGTTTGGCGCCCAGTGTAACCGCCTGGTATAAGCGCACATTCTGTCCAATGATTGCAGTTTCTCCAATCACCACACCGGTACCATGATCGATAAAGAAACTGCCACCGATCTGCGCGCCTGGGTGAATTTCGATACCAGTCACAGAATGCGCAATCTCAGAAATCATACGCGCAATCAGAGGCACCCCTAATCCGTGCAAAACATGCGCTAGCCGGTAATGCGTAATCGCCATAATACCCGGATAACAAACCAATACCTCGTCCACATTCCGTGCCGCCGGATCGCCCTCATACGCTGCCTTAATATCAGTTTCCAACAAACACCGGACCTTCGGCAAATATTTTGCAAACGCCTGCGTAATTGCTACCGATTGTGCACGATCTTCATCGCCAAGAACTTCCAAACCAGAGTTATAGTGCAACTCATGCTGAATTTGCACCATCAATTCACGCAATGTCATATTCAGCGTATGTCCGACATAATGATCGATACCTTCATCAGCCAATTCAGATGAGCCTAATCGATTAGGAAACATAGCCGCACTCAAACCCTCCGCAACACTGGCTAAAATCCTACGCGACGGCAACCTAGGCGGGCGATCATGCCGGTTACGGCTCTCTAATGAAGCCATGCGTAATGCACGCAATTCGGCAACGATACTGTCTACATCCAGATGTGTGCTGCGCAACAAAAGATCGCGCGTTCTCTTGATAGTGTTCACTATGCTGTCAAACCTTGTTCATTAAACATACCTTCGAACAATATACTGCTTAAGTAACGCTCAGCGGAATCAGGCAATATCACTACAATGGTTTTCCCCGCATTCTGCGGAAGCTTAGCATGACGTACTGCCGCCGCCACAGCCGCACCGCAGGAAATACCAGCTAAAATACCCTCCTCGCGCGCTAAGCGCCGTGCAAATAGAATCGCCTCTTCATTGGTAACTTGCTCGATTTCATCCACCAGTGAAAGATCCAGATTATCAGGCACAAAACCAGCACCAATACCTTGAATTTTATGTGGCCCGGGTGCCAATGAAACTCCAGCACGCTTTTGTGACAATACTGGACTCGCGGTGGGCTCAACCGCCACCGAAGTAATGGCTTTACCCCTCGTTTTTTTGATATAGCGAGAAACACCAGTAATCGTGCCACCTGTACCCACGCCTGCTACAAAAATATCAACAGCACCATCCGTATCGTTCCATATTTCTGGTCCGGTAGTTTTTTCATGAATTTCCGGGTTGGCTGGGTTCTTGAATTGTTGCAACAACACATAGCGCCCCGGATCAGAAGCAACAATTTCTTCCGCCTTCGCCAAAGCTCCATTCATACCACGCGCGCCTTCGGTTAATTCCAGCTTGGCACCCAATGCAACCAACAACTTACGCCGTTCCACGCTCATCGTTTCCGGCATCGTCAAAGTCAACGGAATGCCTCGCGCGGCTGCCACGAAAGCCAACGCAATTCCCGTATTGCCGCTGGTAGCTTCAATGATTTCTTTCCCAGGTCCCAATAATCCTCTACGTTCGGCATCGTCAATCATCGCCACACCAATGCGACACTTAACCGAATACGCCGGATTACGCCCTTCAATTTTTCCCAACACGATTGCCGACGCACCATCAACAACCCGATTAAACCGCACTAACGGAGTTTGTCCAATGGATAATGAGTTGTCTTTAAACCAATTTGCCATGATTGCCCTTTATGAATTTGATACGGACCGCAGACCGAACTCACGCTATGAGCTGATTAAATCAAACACTGAACTAATCGTTGACACACAGAATTAATCGACTCTGAAAATAATGTATAACTCTGCAATTTCGAATCTAGCGTAACATCTGAACCAAAGTATTCACTATAGCGCATTCATTCCGAAGCCGAAAGTACACAACTTGCGGCAGACTATTGAGTCATAGTATTCGTAAATTTATCGAAGGCTAAGTTGTACTGTATAGGAATAAGAAAACAGAAGAAAAAAGAAGTGCCTTAGCTGATAGCAACGGAGAAAAAGCTATCCTCTCCATCCCTCGTGACAACTCTAAAAAGATTAGCCATTAAAACCGATCCTTGCCCATAAGAATGGTGGCGAATCAGGGATTTGAACCCCGGACCAACGGATTATGATTCCGCTGCTCTAACCACTGAGCTAATTCGCCACGCGCTTAAAACACAAGGGTCGCATTTTGCCTTTGAGGGGATGGCTTGTCAAGATCAAAAATGTGACATGACAAGGGTTTATGCGTGTTCTCAGGGTATTGTGTAATGTTTACCGATACTTTAGAGGTAAATCAGTAGCTTTGGTTTATCTGTTGAAAATACACGACTGCCCGTTGATCTGGACAACCAAGAATTTGCTTTCAACGATGATTAACTTTGTGTTACCTGTCCATACCAAAGCAGCTGTATAATCAATTTCATGAAATTCGATATCATAGTAATCGGCGGCGGACTCGTCGGTGCAAGCTTGGTGGCTGCGCTTAAAGATAGTGGTCTAAAAATAGCCTTGATAGAACCACATGAATCCGCGCCGGCACCTCAAGATGAGAGCTGGGATAGCCGGGTGTATGCGATTAGCCCGGGCAGTGCTGCTTTCCTGCAAAAACTGGGCGCATGGCAGCTGATAGAAGCTGAGCGGGTAGCGCCAGTTTATGAGATGGCAGTATTTGGCGATGACAATACTGCACATGTTAATTTCAGTGCGTACGAGATTGGTTTACCCGAATTGGCATTTATTGCTGAAAACCGTCAGTTGCAAACAGCTGTCTGGCAAACACTCAGTTCTTCAAAAGAAAATATACAAATATTCTGCCCAGCAAAATGTACCGCAATCACTTGGCATGACACGCATGTCGATGTGCAGCTGTCAGACGGCACCCGACTTGAAACTGCACTAATAATAGGTGCAGATGGCGTAAATTCTTGGGTACGTAAACAGGCTGAGATTGAGGTATCGCGGCATGCTTACCATCAAATTGGCGTAGTAGCCAATTTCAGCACGGAACTATCTCATCGTCAGATTGCCCATCAATGGTTCAGGCGGGATGGTGTACTGGCGTTACTCCCGCTACCAGGAAAGCGCATATCCATGGTTTGGTCTACCACTGAAGATCACGCAGTTTTTTTACGCAACTTGCCCGCGGAGAAACTCTGTCAGCAAGTAGAAGAAGCTTCTTCACATGCGCTGGGCACAATGCAGCTGATTTCGCCGCCAGTAGGTTTTCCATTGAATTATGTACATGTAAAAAAATTGGTTAAGCCTCGCTTGGTGCTAATCGGTGATGCTGCGCATGGCATTCATCCGCTGGCTGGTCAGGGTGTCAATCTTGGATTGCGTGACACACAGGAACTTGCGGCTATACTGAGCACGCAAAACGCGCTGACAGATTGTGGCAATTATATGTTATTGCGGTGTTACGAACTGGCACGCAAGGAAGATATTCTGGCTCTGGAATGGGTCACGGATGGCTTACAGAAATTATTCAACAATCCCAATCCGACATTAGCCCGCATACGCAATTTAGGGCTTGAAATAACCAATCACTTACCATTGATTAAAAATCGATTGATACGGCACGCTTTGAACTAAATTTCTTTTTAAACTGGAGTTGTCATGGCTACACACTTAAAGCTTTTCATTTTCATCCTATCATTAAGTTTTTTTTCCGGAACACTCTGGGCCAATGAAGAAGCTGTTAAGGAGGCTGTTCAACCCCATTTCGAAGGCCAGAAAATTGACAGTATAAAGAAAACACCTTTTTCAGGTCTATACGAAGTCGTTATAGGAGACGAACTCTTTTATTCCGATGACAAAGCAAATTATCTCTTTTTCGGTCATGTTATCGATACCAAAACCCGGGCTAGCATGACCAATGAGCGCATCCAAGAAATCAAGGCTGCGCGGCGCGTGCCATTCGATTCCCTGCCTCTGCAACATGCCATCAAAGCAGTCAAGGGCGATGGAAAACGCAAAGTGGCAGTTTATACGGATCCCAATTGCCCTTACTGCAAACAATTGGAGAAAGAATTAATCAACATCACAAATATCACCGTTTATAACCTGCTTTACCCGGTGCTTAACGGCTCAATGGAGTTATCAAAAAAAATCTGGTGCGCTGAAAATCAAATCAAGGCGTGGGAAGATTTTATGCTAAAAGGAACCGCACCAACGGAAAAAGACTGCGAAACACCGCTGGAAGCTTTGGTAAAGTCAGGCCGTGAGAATAAAGTTTCCGGCACCCCGACGCTAATTTTTGCTGATGGCTCGGTTGTTGGAGGGATGATTCCTGCTGCAGCCATTGAGGAAAAGCTGGAAAGCATGAGCAAGGACAAATAAAACCTAAGAAACTAAAAAAGCTTGCTGATAAATTGCAGCAAGCTTTTTTATTGCTGCGTAAGCGTAACTGGCTGATATTCCTTCGGCATTAGTATCCACATTTTCCCCGCCTGCTTCATTTTTCCTGCCTGATTTCCGGCTTCATGGCCAAATCCCCAAAAGAAATCCGCGCGCACTCCACCTTTTATCGCACCACCAACGTCTTGCGCCACCATGAGTCGGTTCAAAGGCTTATTCGTATTAGGCCAAGTGGTTGCCAGAAACACTGGCACTCCCTGCGGAATTGATAGCGGATCAATAGCGATACTTCTACCAGCAGTCAATGGCACGCCCATAGCACCGATGGGGCCTGACAAATCGGATGGCAATTCGCGGAAAAATACGTAGCGCGCATTTTGCTGTAACAACTCTGCCAGCTTACTAGGGTTTTGTCGCCCCCATTGCTTAATACCTTGCATGGATGCTTGTTCCAGAGGCAGTTCACCACGTTGCACCAGAAGCTTACCAATCGAGTTATACGGAAATCCGTTTTGATCGGCAAAACCTATTTTCATCACTTCGCCGTTATCAAACACTATTCGCCCGGAGCCTTGCACATGTAGGAAAAACAATTCAACTTCGTCTTCCACCCATAACAGCTCGTATCCATTCAGTAATTTCGGATTATTCATAATATCCGCTCTGCTGTAGTAGGGCACCACTTTGCGACCATTCAAACGCCCTCGCAAACGTAGATCTTTAAGCTCCGGATAGGCTTCGCCTAATTCGATGGTTAACAATTCATCAGGAGCGGCATAAACTGGAAAACGATAATGTTTTGAGGATGCCCGACTCCCTCTCAGCAAGGGTTCATAGTAACCAGTAACCAAACCTTCCTCAGTATTATCGACATTAATAACTTGATAAGGAATGAAATAAGCTTCAAAAAAGTTTTTTAACGTTGAATTGCTGGGATGTTGCAGTGACGCGGCAATTCTGCAATTTTCCTGCCAAATGGGTTGTTTACTTAAAACTCTACAACTTTGCAAAAAAGCCTGCCATGCCGGAAGTAGATCATCGCCATTCCAATCGGTCAATGCAGACCATTGCGCGCGCTTATGGATAGACTTTGCCAGCGGCTTCTCAGGCGAAGACGGTGCTATAACTTCATCAGACTGTGCCGGTGGCGGTGTTGGACTGATACTTCCGGTAGTGCAGGCAACAAGCCATAGAAAAGAAGTAATAACGATAAAACTTAATTGGTTTTTCATCTGATTTTGGTTAAAGTAGTAGCTCAATTCAATTATGTGATAGCACTCTTAAATTATGTGGTTACTAATAGTCGAAGCAGTTGTGGCAATGGGTTTATTTCTTTTTATTATCTGGTGGACCATGTTTTCAGGAAAAAAAACGAAAGAAGATAAAAACAAAGATGAATAAAAACCAGCATTAGAATTATCGCAACATGATTTCGATGTCAATTTCACCCATTACACCGGATTTTCAACATCAATAAATTGATGTTGTATTCCAAATTCCTGCGCAATGTAATTGCCCAGTGCTTGTACACCATAGCGTTCTGTCGCATGATGCCCCGCGGCGATAAATGCAACACCCGATTCACGTGCAACATGAACATTCTGTTCTGAAATCTCACCTGTTAAATAAGCGTCAACGCCTTGCAGAATCGCCGCGTCAAAATAATTCTGTGCAGAACCGGTGCACCAGGCAATACGCTGTATGGTTTTATCAAGATCACCGATTATCATTGGCGTACGCAATAAGGTTCGCGATATTTGGTGACCTAACGCAGACAAGCTCATGGTTTCTTTGAGTTCTCCCTGCATCATGATATCCTGCCCGCCGAAACGGCCGTTTTCAACAAACCCTAATTTCTGACCCAATTGTGCATTATTGCCAAATTGCGGATGTGCATCTAGCGGCAAATGATAGGCAAATAAATTGATCTGATGATTCATTAACAAAGCGATACGGCGATTTTTTATACCAGTAATTCGCATATCTTCACCACGCCAGAAATAACCGTGATGAACCAAAACCGCGTCTGCTTTAGCTGCCAGCGCCGCCTGCAGCAAATCAAGCGAAGCGGTTACACCACTAATAACCATATGAATATCGCTGCGCCCTTCCACTTGCAGGCCATTTGGGCAATAATCTTGAAAGCGGGGTATATCCAATAATTGATTCAGATGATTTTCCAGCTTATCTCGATTCATTGATTTCCTCCTTGGTTTCTTATATTGCATCGCAATATATTCATCGCTACGACTATTTTATTGTGGGGTAATACACTTTGATGTACAGACTTTGGTTGATTTTTGCACAAACCGCAACAGTATTGCTGGCTATTTTTTTTGTCGTATCTACACTGCGACCGGATTTACTCTCTTGGAAACCACGAGGAGAAATTGTAACCATAAGAGAAGTTGCGCCTGCGGTTACATCAGAAAGACCGGATAGCTATGCCAAAGCAGCCGAAATTGCCATGCCATCTGTCGTCAATATTTTTACCAGTAAAGAAGTCAAGGAGCCTATCCATCCTTTGCTGAACGACCCTACGTTTCGCAGATTCTTCGGTGACCAGTTGGAATCCAAACCAAGACGTACTTCAAGCCTGGGTTCGGGAGTTATTGTCAGTCCTAATGGTTATATATTGACTAATCACCATGTCGTCGAAACCGCAGACGAAGTTGAAGTTGCGCTGGTTGATGGCAGAAAAACTAAAGCTCGCTTGATTGGTTCCGACCCTGAAACAGACTTGGCGGTACTAAAAATTAACTTAAAAGATTTGCCTGCCATAGCATTTGGCCAATCACAACAGGTTAAAGTAGGTGATGTCGTGCTCGCTGTGGGCAATCCCTTTGCCGTGGGTCAAAGTGTTACCATGGGAATTGTTGGTGCACTGAGCAGGAGTCGAGTGGGAATTAACACCTTTGAAGATTTCATTCAAACCGACGCAGCAATTAATCCTGGCAACTCTGGTGGAGCATTGACCGACACCGCAGGAAACCTAATTGGAATTAACACTGCAATTTATTCCCGCAGTGGCGGCTCGCTCGGCATCGGCTTTGCGATTCCGATACATATTGCCAAGCAGATTATGGAACAAATTATCCAGTCTGGTGGTGTAATCCGTGGCTGGTTAGGGGTCAGCATGCAAGATATGACAGAAGAGCTGGCAGAATCATTCAATCTGGAAAATCCATCGGGAGCCTTGATAGCCAGTACTCTCAAAGACGGCCCGGCTGATAAAGCAGGAATGAAGCCAGGCGATATACTGATTGCAATCGAGGACAAATCACTTAAAAACTCATCGGAAATGCTCAATCACGTAGCCGCATTACCACCTGGGACAACGGTAACTGTTACAGTCATTCGCAATAAACAAGAAAAATCTTTCCCAGTACAAATCGGTGTAAGACCCAAACAAAAGTAATGACATTTAGCAATTATAACCATATCAAACTTATGAAGAATCTATTACCGGAAAACGGCTTTCTATCCGTAATATCACAATGGTTTAGCGCCAATATTCTTGCCCTTGGACGTGAAATGCGGTTGTCTTATTTACCACCGTTAATGGTATACGTCGCCGCCGGCATCTCGGGTCTGACAAGTATTGTTGGCACGTTCTACGTCAAGGAAAAACTTGGGCTTTCCGCCGAATTTCTAGCCATGCTAGGATTCTGGATGATGTTGCCGTGGGCACTCAAAATGCCGATGGGGCATTTGGTTGATCTTATCTGGCGCTGGAAGAGCTTGCTGGTATATTTAGGTGCCAGTTTAATCATGTTAAGTCTGTTGATCATGATTGGCTTGCTTGGACATACTGAGACCATGACCGCTATGGCTCCTGTTGAAGCCTGGTTTGTAACATCAGCCTTGCTGGCTCCGATCGGTTATGTTTTACAGGATGTGGTTGCCGATGCCATGACCGTTGAAGCAGTGCCGCGTGTCGATGAAAATGGCAATAAGCTGAATTTAGAGAAACGCAAGCTGATGCATGTCACGATGCAAACCTTGGGACGAGTCGCCATTATCGGCGGCGGTGTACTGGTATCCGTTGTCAATGTTTTTGTACTCCGCGACGCTGGATCACTACCAGAAGTGGAAAAAGAAGCCGTGTATTTATTGGTGTATGAACTCGCCTTGATTATTCCGCTGATTTCAATCTTTGGCGTTGTTTTTGCATCCTGGTTACGTCGACGCGAACGCAAGCATTTTCTCGCGTTGGGACACAGCCGTCAGGAAGTCGATAGGTTACTGAATATGCACTCGGAAGCACCGGAAGTAAACTGGTGGATATTGGGCGGTGGATTAGCTTTTACAATCATATCCTTGAGCGTTGGCCTGAGCCGCATGCCCGGCAGCGAGGAGTTCATTTTTGTCATCTCCATGGTAATTGTCATATTTTTGATGTGGCGATTAACCGGCGAGCTTGAGCCCGAGGCCCGCAACGTGCTAGTGGGCACGGCTGTGTTGATATTCATATTTCGCGCCATTCCTGGGCCCGGTGCCGGTTCTACCTGGTGGATGATTGACGAACTAGGCTTTGATCAGCAATTTCTTGCCGTTTTGTCATTGGTGGGAGCCACATTAACGCTATTCGGCATGTTCATTTTCCGCCGTTTTATGGCTGAGCGCTCGATCGCCTATATCATTGGCTTTCTCACTATCGTAGGAACATTTCTTTCACTACCGATCATAGGTATGTATTTTGGCCTGCATCAATGGACAGCCGCTATGACCGGCGGAGTGGTCGATGCCCGTTTCATTGCATTGATTGATACCGCACTGGAATCGCCCCTCGGCCAGATTGCCATGATCCCAATGCTGGCTTGGATTGCCAATTCCGCACCGGAAAAACTTAAAGCCACTTTTTTTGCCGTAATGGCATCATTCACCAATCTGGCACTATCAGCTTCGCAACTCGGAACCAAGTATCTCAACCAGATTTACGAAGTGAAACGTGAAGTGAAAGATACTGTTTCCGGCCAAATCACCATTCCGGCAGATTATAGCGAACTGGGGCAGTTATTGATTACCGTCACGATCATTGGTTTTGTTTTGCCACTGGCTACGATTTTGATTGTCAAACATTCACGCTTTCGTAACGCTTGATTAATAAATATTATCCAATAGCATATTGATTAATATTCATTAATCAATATGCCCCCTAAATTAATTTCTACAAAATCCGATATCACTTTGACCTGCGTGCATAGCAATATATGTATTCAGGTATTTTTTAATCCACAAAAACTGAAGCGCTTGTTTTGTTGTGTGCATCAGTATTTGTTTTGATAAAGGAGATATTATGCAGAAATGGTTTCTACTGATGGCTCTGGTATTCTTGTTTACCGGCACTGCACTCGCAGCGGTCAATATCAATACGGCTTCACAAACTGAGCTTGAATCTTTACAAGGAATTGGTCCTGCTAAAGCAAAAGCGATCATTGAGCATCGCGAAAAAAGCGGCACCTTTGCTTCCGTTGATGATTTAGCGAAAGTAAGCGGTATTGGTCAAGGAACTATCAAACAACTTCGCGATGCAATTACCGTCGAAGGTGAGAAAGCCACAGAAGCTCCGGCCAAACAGGAGTAGTTTTTGTAGTGGATTAATTTACCCTCTCTGAAGATAATTCAGAGAGGGTTTTTATTTGCGTGATTACTTTGTTTCAATACCGTTAGCTTATGCGATAATTGATACATCTATGGTAAAGTTTGCATCATGCACAAAACGATTGAAAATTTTGTTGGTAATACGCCCTTAGTCAGACTCAAGCATTTACCCGGAACAACTTCCAACACCATTCTTATAAAGCTCGAAGGCAATAATCCTGCTGGATCGGTCAAAGACCGGCCAGCATTGTCGATGATTTCACATGCGCAACAACGCGGAGAAATTAAACCAGGCGATACACTGATTGAAGCTACCAGTGGCAATACCGGAATTGCATTGGCGATGGCTGCCGCCATGATGGGTTATCGCATGATATTGATCATGCCGGAAAATTTGAGCATTGAACGACGGCAATCCATGAGCGCATACGGCGCAAAGATTATTCTGACACCGAAATCCGGCAGCATGGAACAAGCGCGGGATGTGGCGGAAAAAATGCGCGACGAAGGCCAAGGCATCATTTTGGATCAATTTGCAAATCCGGATAATCCACGGGCGCATTATGAAGGCACGGCACCGGAAATCTGGCGCGATACACAAGGAAAAATTACCCATTTTGTCAGCAGCATGGGGACAACAGGTACAATCATGGGTTGTTCAAAATTTTTCAGGGAGCAGCAAACACCGATTAAAATAATCGGTGTACAGCCAGAGGATGGCGCACAAATACCCGGTATCCGCAAATGGTCTCCAGCATACTTGCCAAAAATTTTCGATGCGAAACGGATCGATGAAATGATTTATGTGAACCAGCCTGAGGCCGAAGATATGACACGCAGATTAGCGCGTGAAGAAGGGATTTTTGCAGGCATTTCATCGGGTGGCGCTCTGGCGGCAGCACTTAAAGTATCCGATCGCGTTGAAAACGCAACCATAGTTTTCATCGCGTGTGACCGGGGAGATCGTTACTTATCGACCGGGGTTTTCCCTGCTAATGATGTACGATCAGAATAAGGCTTAGTGTCATTCGTTAGTATGTTATTCAATTACTTTTCACTGCCGGTTCGTGTTTATTATCAGGATACAGATGCGGGTGGAGTGGTATATCATTCAACCTACCTGAATTTCATGGAGCGGGCACGCTATGAATGGCTTAGAGAACTTGGATTTAATGCCAATACATTGATTGCAACCTCTAAAGTCTTGTTCATGATTCGTTCAATTGAGGTCGAGTATTTCAAACCAGCGACATTGGATGATTTGCTGAATATAACAGTAGCCGTTCAGGAAGTTGGCAGAAGTCGCATTACGCTATCTCAGGAAGTTTTGTGCAGTCATATCAAATTAGTAAACGCCACAGTTCATGTGGTATGTGTCGATACAGTAAAACTCAGACCTGTGAGTATTCCTGCATCTCTTCGTGAAAAAATTGGGAAACCCGCATGAGCACAACAGTAACACAAGATATGTCATTTCTTTATCTGATCGCTAGCGCCAGTGTACTGGTACAACTGGTAATGCTGGTTCTGGTATTGATTTCGTTTTTTTCCTGGTGGTTTATTTTTCGTAAACACTTTGTTATCCGCAATGAGATAAGGAAAACGGATGATTTTGAAGATATTTTCTGGCGCGGAGTCGATTTGAATGCGCTGCATCAGCGAATAACGAGCGCACGCTATGACTCCGGAAGTCTGGAACGGATCTTTGCCGCCGGTTTTGGTGAATTTAACAAGCACGCTACCGGATCTGATCTTGACGCGGTAATGGAAAGCACTCGCAGAGCCATGCGTGCTACTTATCAACGGGAAATGGATTATCTGGAATCGCACTTATCATTTCTGGCCACCGTTGGTTCAGTCAGTCCTTACATCGGCTTGTTAGGCACCGTGTGGGGCATTATGAATTCTTTCCGCAGTCTCGCCAGCGTTACCCAAGCTACCATCGCGCATGTCGCTCCAGGAATCGCGGAAGCTTTAATTGCAACAGCAATGGGATTATTTGCGGCCATCCCAGCAGTGGTTGCATATAATCGCTATGCCAGCAGCACCGATCAGCTGGCAACCCGGTTCGAGAGTTTCATGGAAGAATTGTCCAATGTATTGCAACGGCGAGCAGCCGGATAAACTGATATAAGAGGATTCTATGGCGCGTCGTGCCAAACGTCGATTAATGAATGAGATCAATGTAGTACCATACATTGATGTGATGCTGGTATTGCTCATCATTTTTATGGTCACAGCGCCCATGATCAACCACGGACAGATTGAGTTACCGCAAATTGGTAAATCGCTGGCAACACCGGCTGTGCCTCTGGAAGTAATCATACAAGCGGATGGCAGTCTTTCCCTGCGTGATCGTGCCATATCTTCAACAGAACAGAGTGTTAACCAGAATCAACTGATTGAAGCCATAAAACAGAAACAAGCACAAAACGCTGAACAACCGGTCGTAATTGCCGCTGACAAAAATGTGCGTTATGAAGAAGTCATCAAGGTGATGGATGTTCTGCAGCAGAATCAGGTGCAGAAAGTAGGTTTGCTGGCGCAACAAAAATGAATTATTTGTAATGAGTGTAACCGCCTTACGCAATTCATCCTATTCTGAACCGAGAATACTATTGGCAGGCGTGCTAGCTGGATTGGTGCATCTCGTGTTTATTGCGTTATTGATTTTTGGTTTAAATTGGAAAGATCATCCACCCGAAGGCATGATGGTTGAAATCTGGACAGAGTTGCCCAAGCCCATTCAGGAACCAGTCAAAACCCAACCACCACCAAAACAACAAACCAAACCCGCACCAGAGCCCTTAAAACCAAAACCCGAGCCAGAGCCGCAAAAACCAGAATCAGTCAAACCTGAGCCTGCTAAGCCAGCACCGCGGCAAGCGGCTGTGACGCCGCCTGTCAAAAAACCAGATATTGCGATGCAACAGAAACCAGAACCCATTAAAGAAATCAAACCGGACCTAGAGCAGCAAAAGAAAAAAGAACAAGAGAAATTAAAAGAACTAGAAAAACAAAAAGAGCTTGAGAAAAAGAAAGAATTAGAGAAACAAAAAGAGTTAGAAAAACAAAAGGAATTGGAAAAACAAAAAGAACTGGCCGCACAACGACAGCGAGAACAAGCAGCAAAAGCACAGCGAGAAGCTGAAGCGCAACGTGCTGCGCAACAAGCAGCAGCAAGGAATTTGGTAACGAATGAAATCTCGAAATATAAAGCTCTGATCCTGGCCAAGATCAGAAGCAGAATCGTAATGCCGCCTGATTTACCGGGCAACCCTATCGCTGAATTCAGCGTTACATTGCTTCCTGGTGGCGACATTCTCGACGTTAGATTGAGCAAAAGTAGCGGACATGCTGTTTTTGACAATGCCGTCGAACGTGCAATCTTTTTGTCAAAACCACTACCACTGCCTCCCGATCCTGCGCTGTTTCATGAATTCCGCAATCTGAATATTACAGTGCATTATCGTGAATGATTGTTATAATCAGTAAAAAAATTTAACGCTTCCTAAAACTTAATGCTTATGTCAATTTACTGCTCTAAATCAATGCGTGGTTTGCTATTTTTATTTCTATGGCTAATCATCCCATCGCTCCACGCACAACTAAATATCGAAATTTTTGGCGGTGGCGCATCCCGCATTCCGATTACTATCGTTCCTTTTGCTGAGGAAAATAGGCTGCAGCAAAGCATCACCCCTGTTATCAGTGCCGATTTGCAACGCACAGGATTGTTCAGATTAATTGATCCCGCTGGCTCATCACCCCATGCACCAGTGGAAGTAGTCTATGCCGATTGGGCAAATCGGGGAGTCAATGCTCTGGTCATCGGTCGCGTTACGCATTTGTCCAGCGATCAGGTGGAAATTCAGTTTCGGGTAATGGATATTGCTAAGAAATCACAATTAACCGGTCTGGCTATTACCGTTCCAACCACACAATTACGCGCTGCAGCGCACCGCATCGCGGATGTTATCTACGAAGCGCTAACTGGTGATGTGGGGGTATTTAGTACCCGTATCGCCTATGTTCTGAAACGTGGCAATAAATACGCATTACAAGTTGCTGATGCCGATGGTTATAATGCACAATCCATCATCGAATATACGGAACCGATTATTTCTCCCGCATGGTCTCCGGATGGAAACCAATTGGCTTATGTATCTTTTGAAAACAAAAAACCGGTTGTATACGTTCAGACACTATCAACCCGTGAACGCAGAGCAGTTGCTAGCTTTAAAGGCAGCAATAGTGCGCCAGCCTGGTCTCCGGATGGAAAAAGGCTGGCCGTTGTGTTGACTGGACAAGGTGGATCACAAATATTTCTGGTCAATACCGATGGCAGCGGTTTGCAAAGATTGAGTAGAAGTTCCAGTATTGATACAGAACCGAACTTTTCTCCAGATGGACGATACATCATATTTACTTCTGATCGTGGCGGTAGCCCACAAATTTACCGCATGCCGGTAACCACCACAGAGTCTAGCAATGCTGAACGTCTTACATTTGAAGGTAACTATAACGTCAGTCCCGATTATAGTCAGGATAGCAAAAGCTTTACTTTTATTCATCGCAACAACAATCAGTTTAATGTAGCTGTTCAAGAGATCGGTTCACGTCAAGTAGAGATTCTAACCAATTCCAAATTTGACGAATCACCTAGTTTTGCACCCAATGGCAAAATGATCTTGTATGCGACTGAAATAAACGGGCATGGTATATTATCCGCTGTTTCCAGAGATGGGCAGACACGGCAGCAACTGTCAGTACAAACGGGTGATATCCGAGAACCGGCCTGGGGTCCTTTACCAAAATGGAAGTAATGTCTTAGTTTTTTAATTTTAAAGGAGCAATAAATGAGAAAGTTATTAAGCATTGCATTGATCGTTCTGTTATCCGCATGCGCCAGTCAAACCACACAACCTGATGTTGATGATCTTACTTCAGGTGCGGGCAATGGTTTAAGCGGAAGTGATTTGATGGGATCCGACTCCGGAAGACCCAGTTATTTCAACCAACTGAATGACCCCAACAGCATTCTGTCACAACGTAGCGTTTTTTATGATTATGATAGTTATACAGTGGCAAGTGAATATAGAGAGTTGGTTCTATCACATGCCAGATTTCTGCGTGACAACCCTGCTGCCAGCGTAATCCTGCAAGGAAATACGGACGATCG
This sequence comes from Nitrosomonas sp., assembly GCF_019752095.1. Classification (GTDB taxonomy): domain Bacteria; phylum Pseudomonadota; class Gammaproteobacteria; order Burkholderiales; family Nitrosomonadaceae; genus Nitrosomonas. Next base: position 10,937 of record NZ_JAIEMO010000008.1, on the reverse strand, counting down.
TGGCAGCCGTGAATATAATTTGGCTTTGGGTCAGCGCCGCGCCGATAGCGTTAAAAATATGATGATATTGTCAGGTGCGCAAGACGTACAGATTGAGTCGGTTAGCCTGGGAGAGGAAAAACCGCGCGCAATGGGTCACGGTGAATCAGCTTGGAGTCAGAACCGTCGCACTGACATTCTTTACCGAGGCGAATAACCATGCTGACACGCGCTTTCTTTCTATTGTTATTGCTGAATTGCAATGTCAGTTATGCATCATTCTTTGGTGATAGCGAAGCACGCGAACAAATTGACGCATTGCGCAAACAGGTTAAGGAAATGGAAGCGCGTATTGCCAAGATGGATCAAGCTCTAAATAGTCAGGCATTGGTAGAGCTTTACACCCAGGTTGAAACACTTGGACTTGAGCTGGGAAAATTAAATGGTCAAATAGAAATGCTCAGTAACGATAATGCATTGTTACAAAAACGACAACGAGATTTTTATATCGATCTTGATAATCGACTCCGCCAGATCGAGCAGCCTGGCAGCCGAGCGCCTTCGTCTCATTCTGAACCCCAGAACTCTCCTCGTAGTATGGCAGCACCGCCACCTGACGAACATGCAACCGCTCCACCGGTTAATAATAATATAACTCCTGAATCATTCCCAGCTGAAAAAGTGGATTTATCTCGAGCTATGGATTCCGAGCCTTTGTCAGCCAATGAATTAGCGCCACCTGGTCCAGCAGAAAATGGTGCTTATAAGGAAGCGTATGATTCGTTCAGAAATGGCGAATATACGAACGCTATCGCACAATTTGAAAGCTTTCTGGAAAATTATCCGCAATCCAGTTTAGCGCCCGGTGCTGCTTACTGGATTGGCAATGCGCGCTACGCATTGCGCGATTATCAATTAGCCATTGATGCGCAAAAAAGATTGATCAGCAAGTACCCTGATAGTAATAAGGTACCGGATGCATTGCTAAATATCGCTACCAGCCAGTTTGAAATGGGTGACCGCAATACAGGCAGAAAAACCTTGGAGAATTTGCTGGCAAGTTATCCGCACAGTGAAGCCGCAGGAAAAGCCAAACAACGCTTATCGAACATCAAGTAAATCCAAAATTTAAACATCATTCCTCAATTGCTGTTTGCTGCATTCGCCACAAAGTAGTAGAGTCCGTTTTTTTCCTTCAGGTAACTAGTAATGATGCAAGCGTTAGAAACAACAACCTTGCGTGTCAGTGAAATTTTCTTCTCGTTACAAGGTGAAACCAGTCGCGTTGGACTACCTACGGTTTTCGTACGTCTTACAGGCTGCCCCTTGCGTTGCGGCTATTGTGACACCGCCTATGCGTTTACTGGCGGTGAAAATATTTCTATTGCAGACATCTTGGATAGAATCACGCATTACAAAACGAATTATGTCACCGTTACAGGCGGAGAACCGCTAGCTCAAAAAGCTTGTTTAGTTCTGCTCACTGCACTCTGCGATGCAAAGTATTCGGTATCGCTCGAAACCAGCGGCGCCTTAGATTTGTCGCAAGTAGATCTGCGCATCTGCAAAGTAATGGACATTAAAACACCAGGTTCTGGTGAAGTCTTAAAAAACAACTGGGAGAATCTAATCTATCTGACACAAAAAGATGAAATAAAATTTGTACTGTGTGATGAAACAGACTATCAATGGGCCATTGAAATTATTCATCATAAGCAGCTATCGCAGTTATGCCCAATCTTATTTTCACCGGTTTATGATAGCCTGAGCCCCGCAACATTGGCCTCTTGGATATTGCGCGATGAATTACCTGTCAGAATGCAGCTGCAAATGCATAAATTGCTTTGGGGCGAAGGACCGGGACGATGAAGCCAATACCAATCAAGCTATGAAGAAAGCAGTTGTATTATTGTCCGGAGGATTGGATTCCGCAACCACATTAGCCATTGCCCGCGACCAAAGTTTTGAGTGTCATGCATTGAGTATCGATTATGGCCAACGACATTACGCAGAGTTAAATGCCGCGCAAAAGGTCGCACAATCATTGGGTTCCCATGCACACAAGATAATCAAGATCAATCTGACCGCATTTGGTGGGTCTGCGCTAACGGATCTATCTATTGAGGTGCCTGCCTCTGGAAAAAATATTAATATTCCGGTTACTTATGTTCCAGCCAGAAATACCATCATGTTGTCACTGGCATTAGCCTGGGCGGAAACATTGGATTGCCAGGACATTTTTATTGGTGTTAACACAGTTGATTATTCCGGCTATCCAGATTGCCGGCTGGAATACATTCAGGCTTTCGAAAAAATGGCTAACCTAGCGACTAAAGCGGGTATTGAAGGCAAACAGCTCACCATCCACACGCCGCTCATGCCTTTGTCCAAGCAAGAGATAATTCAACTTGGACTTGCTTTAGGTGTTGATTATAGCTTCACCGTTTCTTGCTATCAGGCAGACGAAGCGGGACGGGCCTGCGGTGTCTGTGATTCCTGTCGGATTCGCAAGGCAGGGTTTAAGACAGCGAATATAATCGATCCAACCATTTATAGAATCTAAGCACTATTTTTTCTGAGCATTATTTTTACTGCCATCCTGACGCATTTTATTTTCAAGCTTTTGCATTTGCTCAGGCGTTAAAACCGCTTGCAAGTTTGATCGAGTCTCTTCCTGAATTAACTGTAATTTCTTTCTTTCTTCATTGAAAACGGCCTCAACTTTCTTTTGTTCTGTATTAAGAATGGTCTCAACCTCACCTCGCTGAGTTTCATTAAGCCCCAATTCTTTAGTCATTTGATCGATGGCATTTCGATTATCCGCTGAAGAGTTTTTATTTTGGGCATATGCGATTGAAGCAATAAACAATAAAGTTATCAGCAGTAATACAACAAATTGAATTTTCATTTTCATCACGATCCCCTTAAATTTCTAAGAATATTGCGCTTTGTAAATTGAAAGCTTTTCAGAACAAACAATATTGCTATCTCTTCCCCAATACTTGTAATAGCACTGGGGGAAACAAGCAATTTGCTACTACATTTAGAACAACCCTGAAATGGAGCGAGCTAGGCCATTGGTCAATTCAACCGCAGCTTCTTCATACTGCAAATTTGCTTTGTTCGCCGTGCTGACTACACGAGTACGATATTTATTCATTTCACTGACTTTTGTCGAAGATTGCCTTCTTGCACCGCCTACCCCCTGCTTCGCATCTTGTTGCCTATCTTCACGAACAATGACACCTTCCTCGACTCGCTCTGCTATTTCAACATCTGTAATGGCCATATAAGTCACATCTTTCACCGCAGCATCTGCAAGCGTACTGGCAAGACCGAAAGCAGCTGCGCCAGCTAATCCACCTATACCCGCCCCACTCCAACCATCAATCGCCGCACCAGTGGCCGTTCCCACAGCAGCACCCAGCGCTGCGCTTCCCATGCCTCCATAACCTGCTCTCAAAGCAGCTTCAGCAGCGGTAGGACTGGCTTTGTCAACGCTTAGAATATTAACCTGCAGCCAGTAATGCGCTTCTCTGGGATTATTAGTAATGAGATAACCTCTACCCTCCAGCGCCCTGGCCACCGTAGCTGTAATATCAAAATTGGTTTTGTCGGAGGTATTACGAACATTCAGATAAACTGTTCTCTGACTCGGCTCAACAGGGTCAAGAAAAATGGTATCACTCATTTTAGTTTGAACATCCAAATCCTTCTTGGCAATGGATGTATGAACTGCCGCGCACCCACTTAGAACCAAAGAAAAAATCACGATTCCTGCCAATATCCAAGTATTCTTGCTGGCGTACCCCCCCATTTCATCTCCCCTTCTCTAGTAATTAAATGAAAAAACACTTGTAAGTGACCATAGCAAATTATCCACCAATCCAATTTAATTGAGGAGATAGATTAACCACTATTAAAGGCTCATACTCGAAGTAACCCCACTAAACTTTGAGTATCACCAACCCGAATAAAAAGGCAGATAACTATTTGCGCCATATAAACCGCCATAATATGGACGAGCATAGCCTCCAAAATAACTGCCGTAACCAAAGTTGCCCAGACCAATAGCAGCAGAACCCCCACATCCTAGACCAACGCAACCTGGCGCAAACCTTTGCCCCCTCGTTGGCATGCCTTTCTGAGTCGCCTCTTTGAGCGCAGATGTTAGAGCGGCATCGCTTGGAACACTAAAGCGTTTATTAATAGTTTCCGCATTGAATTGTCTTTGAATTTCACTGAGATCCTGTCTAGCTGACACTGTGCTATTCATGAATGCCACTAGCAGCACTGTATAAAAAATCATACTGAATTGTTTTGTACGCATCGTATACCCCCTGATTCTCGATAAGTCAAACAATATTACCAAATTAGAGTGCTCGTCGTAAATTTTTAAATAATTAAACAGTACAGTAACTTTTTGGCAACATTTCTTTTTCAATTGACACTAAAATTTCGTCGCGCGCCCGAAATAAATCTAACCCGGATTGCATTCATTGAAAGTTCACGTTGAGTGCAGAATAGATGGACGCCATGCATTAAGCCGCCCCAACTGTTCTTTTATCATTCCAGATAGTTACCAGGGATAATTTCTTCTGGCTTAGCCATGCGCTGTTGTATTTCTACACGGCTTGCTTGCCAAACGCAAACAAATTGAAACGGGAATTTCAAATTAAAAGAATGATAAGCTATAATCCAATATTCCAATTATTCAACATAGTTGCATGAGAATATTAAACACAATTGTATAAAACCACACATAATGGCGTAATTTATTTCTTACTTGCTTTAAAGTAGTTCACCTTACTATCCTAATTGATAGTTAATTTTGCAATTCAAGAATCATTGGAAGCCAGACATGCTTATTGTTTTCTCCCAAGACCAAGAAGAAATTGATTTATCAAGTGAATACAAAAATCTCTTTAATATTTCACATTTTAGTGATTTTTCAGTTTGGGAGAAGGAAAGAATTATCCCATCAGCTTTTATCATCCAAGGAAAGGATAAGCATTACATTTCCACCATCCTTGGAAAAGTGCGTAAGGATAGTGAATTTTTTGCATCTTTGTGTTTTATTACCGATTCAGCTTTTCCGTACGACGACTTTATGCTCGACGGACAGCTACCACAGCCCACAGATTTACGAGAAGAAATAAATCAGTTTGATAATTTGCTGAAATCCCTGAAGAGTAATGAAACCTATATCACTCATCAAGGACGACTGATTAAATATTTCTGGTTGCGGCCGGACTTTGTACTTCAACCATATCATGATTGGCAACACGCGCGTTTCTATCGCTATCCATTACTCGAAGCGCTAAGCCTAGATAAATCGGATAGTTTTGAGTGGCTGCGAAATCTTGCAAATAGTAAAATAATCGATCCTATCCTGTTGATTGATCGTCAGCGGGAATGCACCGATTGTCGATCTTCTCATTTGAGTTTTGTTGATGTTTGTCCAAATTGTCTTTCTATAGACATAGAGATGCAAGCATCGCTACATTGCTTCACTTGCGGATGTGTTGATGTGCAGGAAAAATTTCTGCATAGCGGCACATTAATCTGCCCCAAATGCCATACCCAGCTACGTCATATCGGCAGCGATTATGATAGGCCAATCGAAAACTATCGGTGCAATTCATGTAGCCAGTCATTCGTTGAAGGCGAGGTGCAGGTTCGCTGCGCTATGTGCGAGAAGGAGATGGAATCTAGTGAACTTATTCAAAATGAGATACGTAATTGGCGCTTAAGCGACAAAGGAAGAACAATCGCTTTTCGTGGAGAAGTTTTTGATTTATCTTCAGGTTTTGATCAGCTCAACTTCATTTCCCGCGAGTTGTTTATCCACGATCTTGATTGGATGATGGTAACGTCACGACGTTATCCAAACGTTAATTTCAGTTTATTTGGAATTTATTTTGCCAACTTACCAGAATTAGTCGAGCTTTTTAATCATGCACGATTACTGCAAATGCTTGAATCCTTTGCGCAGCAATTGAGAAGCTTATTACGCACCCCTGACCTTTCTACCCGAACAGCGGAAAACATGCTTTGGCTGCTCCTGCCGAATACTGACGAACAAGGATTATTCGGTTTCCATAAGCGCATAGAAGGCAGCATGAAATTATTATTGGAACAAAGCGAACATAAATTGGATTTTCGCTTTATTAGTATTTCCTCGCAAAAACTATCCAGCAAGGAAAACGCTGAGCTGCTGCTTGCCCGTCTATATGGTGAGTTACTGTAATTTATGGAAAGTCTGAATCAGGCTTGGTATTTGTTTCAGGCTACCTTGTCACGCTATCAGGATTTTCAGTATGTATTCATGCTGATTCCATTTGTGTTGTTTTTTGAGCTGCCGCTTTATTTCATCAATTGGATGAGCGCATTTCGCTATCTGATTAAGAATGCTATAGAGGCACCTTTGACGCTTCATTACTTTCCCCGTGTGACCTGTGCGATCACCTGCTATGCCGAAGGGAAAGCTGTTCAAAGCACGGTGATATCACTATTGGAACAAATCTATCCCGGGCACATAGAAATAATTGCAATGGTGGACGGAGTGAAAAAAAATCAAGCCACTTATCATGCTCTAGTGGAACTCGCGCCTTTAGTTTCGCAATATCCTAAACGCTCGCTGGTGATTATTCCGAAGTTTCAGCGCGGAGGCAGAGTTTCTTCACTCAATGCAGGGCTAAGCCGAGCTCAAGGGGAGATTTTTCTTGCACTGGATGGTGACACATCATTTGATAATCAGATGATTCACTATGCCGCAGCGCATTTTAGGAACCCTGATATGGTGGCCGTCACAGGGCCGATGCGAGTACGTAACGCTAGAAAAACAATCATGACACGATTGCAGAATTTAGAGTATATGTTGACGATGCAGGTGGGAAAATTAGGCTTTGCGAAGCTGGGAGTTATCAATAACGTACCTGGAGCATTCGGTATTTTCAGAAAGTCCTTCCTACAACAAGTAGGGGGGTGGAATACTGGAACTGCAGAGGATCTGGATTTGACACTTCGTATCAAACAATATTACAAGCGCTATCCACATCTGCAAATTGAATTTGAACCAGGGGCCGTTTCACATACCGACGTACCCGAAAGTTTAATAGATTTTCTTAAACAACGCTTAAGATGGGATGGCGATCTTTGGTACATATACTCGAATAAGCACAAGTATGGTATTTCAGCTTCCATGATGGGATGGAAGAATCTCATTTTCCTGCTTTGGTACGGCATCTTATTTCAGATTGTCATGCCTTTCTCAATTGTGTTATATACGATTTATATCGCTGTGAAGCTTCCGCTATATGCTTTTTTACTTAGCATGACATTGGTTTATGCATTCTATTTTTGCCTCATTACCATTCAGTACATTCTCTATCTGATATTCATCACAGACAGAAGAAAGGAGGACTGCAATGCTATTTTTATCCTTCCGATTTATCCGATATTTCAATTTATATCCCGTGTCTGGAGCGCGCTTGCTATCCTGAATCAGATTATCAATAAAGGTCACTTGGATTCGGCGATGGCACCGCTATGGGTGCTCCAGAAGGGGAAGCAGTAACAGTGCGTTCCTTATACCTATTAGCCTTACTGATAATGCTCAATTCAAGTGCGTTTGCTGAACCAAGAACGCTGTCTGAATTTTACTCGCATCTTGATCAAGCGGCATCGATATTGAAAGCACAAGCTGATTTAGAAGCGCAGCGATCTAACTTACTGGCTCAAGAGGCACTCAAGGGCCTGGAAGTATTTGGGGGTGTTTCCGGTGGTTTCCAAAAAAGCCCTTTTGCACGAGAGCCATTTGGGCATTTTTTTGATCCTCTTGCGCGTATTGGGTTGCGCTACCCTTTGCTGGGCAGTGCTGAACGACAGCAACGTGCTATTGAAGACGCAGCGACACAAGTGAGAATTGAAACTATTCGCTTAGACTGGAGCCGTCGGCTGGCAGCACTTTTTTTAGAAGAAAACTACGCAGCCTATTGGAGCGCACGAAAAGTCCTGTCGTTGACAGATACCTATCTGCATTTGCGTAATGAAGGCGTTGAAGATTTGCTACGCAAGCGACAAGAAGCAGGTCTATTGTTTAAGTCAGATTACTTCGAGTTTCTTTCCGCTTTTGAGCGGGCGCAACGAACACAAGTTGAATTTTACAATAACAGCAATCAGGCATTAATGCGATTGGCGCATTTAACTAATTCAGCGGTAATGCCTTTTACACCCGTTAAACCGACGTTAGGCAAAATTGCAAATACCGTCTCTAACGAAGTCGATCAGCTTGATCTGAGAATATTACAGACGCAAATAGATAATCTGCAAAATATTCGGGATACTCAAAATTGGCAGGGAATAGAATCTGATGTTTCAGTCACTGGTTTTGGAGGGCCGGCAATTCCTCATCCATCACCACCTGAGGGGATGCAATGGGGATATGGCGGAGCGGTTGGTTTTAATTTCAGAATGCCACTCGAAATTGTCAGTTACCGGAAAAATGAACAGTCTCGATTAAATAGTCAATTGATCAGCTTGCGCGCGGATTACACACGACGGGATCAGGAGTTGCAACACGATTTTCATGCACTACTGAGTAGCTTCCAGCAATTGGATCAACAAATCAATTTTCAGCGTACCCGCCTTGAAGCCGCGCAAGAATTAATGCGCGAAAGATATCTTCGCCTGCAAGTACTGGATGGAGATGTGATTGAACAATACCTACAAGCACTGAATGCCTATTATCGTATCGCGATAGAAAATATCGAAGCAGAATCCGAGCACTGGAAGCTGCATATCCGCTTGCGCCAATTTATTTTATTACCGAACATGCCCGCAGAAGATAGTTACCCGGAAACTGACATCACTTCATTGATCGACCCGCTGCATCAAGCAAAACAATTTCTAATGCGTGGAGATAAAGCAACGTCAAAACAACGAACTGAACATGTTTCACCCGTGAACACACAATCTTTTTCTGGCCCACTTGCTGCTTATGTCTGGAATTCTGAGCAATTAATGACACAAACTGGATTATGGGAAGAAAAAGAAACCCAATCATTTAATCGTTTTCTTGTTTCTCTGGATGCACAGCAAATTTCACAAGTTGCAGAAAACCCAAAGCGTCTGCAAAACTTTTTGCATGAGGCTCGTCGTCACAAAAAAAAGATTGAATTACTTTTAGGTGATCCAGACTGGATTTTACCCGAGTATCGCGATAATTTACTGCAAATTATCCGTAAACTAGCAGGCATTAATTTCGACAGGTTGCATCTTGATATTGAGCCGGATCAACTGGAATCGGAGCTGGCTGGAAGAGCAAGGTTGGAGGAGTTTGTCGAAACAATTCGGCAGGTAGCAGCGATCTCTCCATGGACTGTAGGTATCAGTATTCACCCACGTTACTTAACCAAGGAGTCATCCTTTGGTTTATGCATTCTCTGTGAACTAAGCACGATCGAAGTCAAAGAAATTACAGTTATGTACTATTCGATGAACATACAGGGCATTGTCACGACGCTTAAATCGGCTATGCAACAACATCCAATGCTCGTGTTTAGTCTTGCGCAAAGCTTAGAGAAGGAATTAGGTCCCGAAAACAGCTATGCACATAAGCCGCAGCGTAATTTTGTCAGTGCAATGCAGCAACTTCAGGATCAACTACAAAGCGCAAACTTTGGTGGTCTCATTATTCAATCATGGCTAGACTGGGAAAATTACCTTCATGAAAATCCGCTTTAATCAACCTGAAAATAAAGCCCCGGATATCGATCGAGGATTACGCGTTCACTATAGTGAAGCAAAGCGCCCTGGCAGACCTTGGCGTTGGTATTTGATTGTCGCGATCTCTAGTCTCCCGATCATTTATTTGTTGGGAATAATTATGTGGGAAACAATTGCAATTGAAGCAAACGGGCGCATTAGAGTCGCCAATATTCCAGTCCGTACCGCTGTTGATGGCTATGTTCAACAAATATTTGTCGAACCATTACAAACAGTTTCGGAAGGCGATCAATTGGCTGAACTGACCAACATACCATTACTTGATAGCCATGGTCGGTTAAAGATTGAAATTGATGCGCTAAATAAAGAAAAGCAAAATATATCAACACAAGCCAATCAGTCGACGTCAAATTCGGCACAATTAATGAATTACGCCCAAGAACATAAGATATTTGCACACAGACGCCTGCAGCATTATGAAACACTGTTTAAGCAGGGCGCGGCTACTCAAGCCGAAATTGCTTCAGCTAAGAATCAGTATCAGAGAACACTTGAAAATATAGTAGCCCTTGAGAAAGCAGAAAATAAAGAGCAGAATCAGTCAGCTGAAATGCGTAGAGTTTCAAATCAGATTAGCCAAATGCAACTTGAGTTTGAGAAAATTCAAGACCAGATACAACAGCTAAGCCTTGTTGCACCCACAGGAAATGGAATAGTTACCGAGATATTTGTGCAGCCTGGAGAATATTTGGGCCGTGGACAAGCATTGCTTGAAATTATTTTCCCTGAGAAAGTATATGTTGATGCCTTTATTCCACCCAAATACCAAGACTACGCGGTAGAAGGCCAAATTGTAATTGTGAAATTTCCCAACAAAGAAAAAACAAAAGCAAAGATAATTTCCGTTCCGGGTGTCACGCAAAAAACACTGACAGAAGAAGTTAATCCGCTCGAACCAGTCCGCACAGCGATACTGGCGCATTTGGAATTTATTGAGACTCCTAACAATCGGCTAATCAATGGAATGCCGGTAACAATTTATTTCTATTAAGAAGTTGTTGAAAAACGTTCTCGAAGTAGCCGATGCAGTTAGTTTTTCAACAACCTGTAAACCACAGCCAAATATAAATCTTTCTTCCTGCCATCTAAGCGGACAATTTCCCGTTCAACAACTCCAGCACTGCGCCTGATCCGGCATGACGAATACGCGCAACCCCGCCATTGCTGAT
>NZ_JAIEMO010000025.1 GCF_019752095.1 Nitrosomonas sp. | reverse complement strand
CTATCAATGAGACTCAGGATTATGCAACAAAATGGCTCTGGACTTATAATCATGAACGGCCTAATACAGCCTATCGGAGGAATAACACCAAAACAAAAACTTGCTCAATTAGCTCACTACATCTACTTTTAAATTCGGTTAATAATGGGGTGATGTTCTGCTGTATTCTCCTTATTTAAGTTATGTTGAAAGATTCAAGGTGATATTTTATATCTATTTATTAGATGGTTATCTGGTTTTAACATGGTTGGATAATTATCTTATTTATAGTTGACTAAATTAATTGGGTATTATATAGTTGACTAAATCAATCGGGTATTATATAGTTGATTAAATTAATCAGGTATTATTTTTTGCAAACACTCAATTTAAAGGATCAATCATGAGATTAACTACAAAAGGAAGATTTGCGGTAACCGCGCTACTCGATCTTGCTTTGCAGCAAAGTAACCATCCAATAACACTTGCAGACATCAGTCAAAGACAAAAGATTTCTTTATCTTACTTGGAGCAGTTATTCGCAAAGCTGCGCCAATCTGAATTAGTAGATAGTGTTCGTGGTCCAGGAGGTGGTTATTGTCTTTCAAAAGATTTAGATAAGGTATCAATCGCCGACATTATTCTTGCGGTTGATGAGCCTATCGATGCAACGCAATGTGGTGGTAAAGAAAATTGCCATAACGATGGTAAGTGCATGACACATGATTTGTGGGCAAAATTGAATGAGCTTATTTTTGAATATCTTGGAGCTGTTACACTTAAGGAGTTAGTTGATAATCAGATGACTCAGCAGACTGAGGCGATCGTGCCGCTGCTTGATATGCGGCGTGAAGCAACTGCTGCATACAACTGAGCATTGGGTTTTAAGAATATTTTCAATTCTTAAAAGTTTAACAATTGCTTTATCGATAAATTGCTATAGAACAATATTATTAGGTCTGTGTCTAATCAACTTAACATAAGTTTCTACTTATACGAAGAGATAATATATTGGACCGAGTTATGCTAATTACATTAACTAAAAATGCTGCGAAACATATCCAGCAACAAATTGCTAAGCGCGGTAAAGGGCTTGCACTCCGAGTAGGGATTAAAAAATCGGGCTGTTCAGGATTCTCTTATACGTTTGACTATGCTGATGAGATTAAGCCCGACGATCAGTTATTTGAGTCACATAAAACGAAAATAGTGGTGGATAGATACAGCCTGCCTTACTTGGATGGTTCTCAAATTGATTTTGTCAAGGAAGGACTCAATAGTTCTTTCCAGTTTATCAATCCGAATATTGATAGCACATGTGGCTGTGGTGATAGTTTCAGTATAAAAGAATCTGCTCAGATTTAGCTAGCAGCAATCTCGATTATAGCGTTGTTTCAGGTTTGCCTATAAGCAGGTCAATGTGATGCAATTTAGGATTGTAAGATATCTGTTTCAAAATATATAAATACTAAAATAAAGGAAGATACCAAATGAGTGCAGTATTGCAAAGTCTGGTTAATCAACCGTATAAACACGGCTTCGTTACTGAAATTGAGTCTGATATCGCGCCCAAAGGACTCAATGAAGATACTATTCGATTAATTTCAGCTAAAAAGAATGAACCTGAGTGGCTTTTGTCATTTCGTCTAAAAGCTTATCAGAAATGGTTGACGATGACGGAGCCTGAGTGGCAAAACGTTCATTATCCGAAAATTGATTTTCAAGCAATCAGCTATTATTCCGCGCCGAAGCCTAAGAAAAAATTGGCTAGCATGGATGAGGTTGATCCCGAATTATTACGCACATTTGAGAAGCTTGGTGTGCCGATGCACGAACGCGCAGCGTTGGCGGGTGTCGCTGTCGATGTTATCTTTGACAGTGTTTCAGTAGCCACTACCTATAAACAGAAGCTTGCTGATGTGGGCATTATTTTTTGTTCCATTTCTGAGGCTGTGCATACCCATCCTGAACTTATTCAGAAATATCTTGGAACGGTTGTTCCTGTCGGTGATAATTACTTTGCAGCTTTGAATTCTGCTGTATTCACTGACGGTTCTTTCTGCTTTATTCCTAAAGGCGTTAAATGCCCAATGGATCTATCCACTTATTTCCGCATTAACACAGAAGGATCCGGACAGTTTGAGCGCACACTAATTATTGCTGAGGAAGATGCTGCTGTTTCTTATCTTGAGGGTTGTACAGCACCTAGATTTGATACTAATCAGTTGCATGCTGCAGTAGTTGAGCTGGTTGCATTAGATAATGCAGATATCAAGTATTCAACAGTACAAAACTGGTATGCCGGTGACGAAAATGGTATTGGTGGTATCTACAACTTTGTTACTAAGCGAGGCCTGGCAAAAGGCAGAAATTCCAGAATTTCATGGACACAAGTAGAAACTGGTTCTGCAATCACGTGGAAATATCCGTCGTGCATATTGCGGGGTGATAATTCTGTTGGTGAATTTTATTCAGTGGCAGTAACCAATAATTACCAACAAGCTGATACTGGCACGAAAATGATCCATCTCGGGAAGAATACGCGCAGCACTATAGTGAGTAAAGGTATCTCGGCTGGCCACTCTAATAGTAGCTATCGTGGTCTGGTACGCATCGCTCCAACCGCAGAAGGTGCGCGAAATTACTCGCAATGCGACTCCATGCTCATTGGAGATCAATGTGGAGCGCATACTTTTCCTTACATTCAAGTTCATAATAACAGTGCGATCGTTGAACATGAGGCTTCTACTTCTAAAATTGGTGAAGATCAGCTTTTTTATTTTTCACAACGCGGCATTAATGCGGAAGAAGCAGTTTCTATGATTATTAATGGTTTTTGTAAAGATGTATTTCAACAATTGCCGATGGAGTTTGCTGTTGAAGCTACTAAGCTTCTCAGTTTTAAATTAGAAGGAAGTGTCGGATGATTGTTAATAATAGTAAAACTCTCCTTTCAGTTGAGGGGCTACGCGCCAGTATTAATGGTACAGAAATTCTTAAAGGTATTGACCTCACGGTGAAAAGTGGAGAGATTCATGCGATTATGGGGTTGAATGGATCTGGAAAAAGTACTTTGGCAAAAGTGCTGGCAGGACACTCCGCATATGAAATTACAGGAGGGACTATCCGGTTTGAAGACAAAGATTTATTGGGGCTGGCGCCTGAGGAGCGTGCACGCTCCGGTTTGTTCTTAGCCTTTCAATACCCTATCGAAATTCCGGGTGTGGCAAACACGCAATTTCTTCGTCTTGCCTATAACACAATCCAAGCTCAGCGAGGCAAAGAAGAGCTGGATCCTCTCGAATTCGATGATTTCGTCCGCGAAAAAATGAAATTATTAGATATGAATCCCGATTTTCTGGATCGTAGTGTCAATGAGGGATTTTCAGGTGGCGAGAAAAAACGTAACGAAATTTTGCAAATGGCCTTGCTAGAGCCGAAATTGAGCATCTTGGATGAAATGGATTCCGGGCTCGATATCGATGCGCTTAAGACTGTAGCCAATGGCGTTAATCAAATTACCAATAAAGACAATGCCACAATTCTAGTGACACACTATCAACGTTTGCTGGATTATGTTGTGCCGGATTTTGTGCATATCATGCAGTCGGGTAGCATAGTTATGACAGGTGGCAAGGAATTAGCGCTTGAACTGGAGACGCGCGGTTATGATTGGGTTACTGCAAATAAACAATCAATTGCCGGAGCAATCGCATGAGCGAAACAGTTGCTACTGATTATCTTGATTGCTTGCTAAAATCTTGGTCGACGAAATCAAACCAGCCATTATCTTGGTTAAATCAATTACGCGCTAGCGCAATTGATTATGTCAGCACTCAGAGATTACCTACTAAACGCGATGAAGAATGGCGTTTCACTGATATCTCAGCGCTTGCTCGTTTATCGTTTCAATCTGCACAATCGAACACTGATCTGCAAGCGCAAGATATTAAACACTTGCATCTAAAAGAAGCAAAAAATTCTTTGGTGTTTGTAGACGGTCACTATTCTGCAGAATTGTCGACCATTATTGATTCTGCAACACTCAAAATTGGCAATTTATCAGAATTTTTATTGACACATGCAGCAATTCTTGAATCTCACTTTGGCCAATACGCAAAATTTGATAATAGCGTATTCGCGGCGCTCAATACGGCATTCCTTCGTGATTGTGCATTGATCATTGTGCCAAAGAATATCGTCATCGCAGAGCCCGTTCACTTATTGTTCATTGCGACACAATCAGAAGTGACCAGCTGTCCACGCTGCTTGATAATTGGAGAGCCCGGAAGTAACGTAACATTTGTTGAAGATTATGTCTCTCTGCGAGAGGCTGCCTACGTTACAAATTCGGTAACAGAAATTAGTTTGTCTGCTAATGCACATGCCAGACACATTAGAATTCAACGTGAAAGCACACAGGCTTATCATTTGGCAAATTGCGCGGTTTCACTGGCTCATGGGAGTAACTATCAATCGGTCAGCATTTCATTGGGGGCACAAATTTCCCGCTACAATCTGGATATCCAGTTAATCGACGAAGCTGCAGAATGCACTATTGATGGACTTGCGCTGATTTCAGATAACCAATTAGCCGATACGCATACCTGCATTGATCACATAAAGCCAAATGGAACCAGTCGTCAGCAGCACAAATGCATTGTCAATGATAAGGCGCATGCCGTATTTAATGGAAAAATTATTGTACGGCCTCACGCACAGCAAACAAATTCATCACAATCAAGCCGTAACTTGTTACTTAGTAAAGCCGCACAAGTAGACACAAAGCCACAGTTAGAAATTTTTGCCGATGATGTTAAATGTGCACATGGCGCAACAGTTGGGCAGCTTGATCAAGAAGAAATTTTTTATCTGGAAAGCCGTGGCTTATCGGAAGCAGCCGCACGCGGTTTGTTAACTTACGCCTTTGGCGCAGAAATAATCAATCGTATTCCCGTAAGCTCCCTCAGGCAGCAACTGGAACAAACTGTGCTTAATCAGACACAGGATAATAAATTATGAATTCAGTCAATGTTTCTCTGAAATCAGAAATTACTTCTGATGTCGATTGGGGAAGAATTCGCGCTGATTTTCCTATTCTCGATCTGAAAATTGATGGAAAACCGCTTGTCTACCTTGACAATGCTGCATCCAGTCAAATGCCGCAATTTGTCATTGATCGTTTAATACGTTATCAGACTAAACAACACGCAAATATCAATCGTGCCGTACATTATCTCTCTGAAGTTGCTACACAGGAATATCACGATGCGCGATGCAAATTGCAACAATTCATCAATGCACGCGAGGACAGGGAAGTCATTTTTACCAGTGGCACCACCGATTCCATTAACTTGGTCATGCAAGGATATGGGCGCAAATTTATCAAAGCGAACGATGAAATTATTCTTACAACCTTGGAGCACCACTCTAATATCGTTCCGTGGCAAATGCTGGCTAATGAAAAGGGCGCAAAAATTCGTGTCGTTCCAATTAATGACAAAGGCGAATTGGAAGTTGACGAATATGAAAAATTATTTAATGAGCGTACTAAGTTTGTCGGTTTGATCCATGTTTCGAATGCACTCGGCACAATCAATCCAATTAAAAGAATGATTGATTTCGCTCATCGATACGATGTGCCGGTATTGATTGATGGCGCGCAGGGTGCTCCGCACATGTCTATTGATGTTCAGGCGCTTGATTGCGATTTTTATGCATTCTCGGCGCATAAATTATGCGGCCCAACTGGTGTAGGCATGCTCTATGGCAAAGCTGCTCTCCTAGAATCCATGCAGCCCTACAAAGGTGGCGGGGACATGATTGCATCGGTAACTTTTGAAGAAACGATCTATAACACCATTCCTCACAAATTTGAGGCGGGTACTCCACCTATTGCCGCTGCCATTGGTTTTGGCGCTGCCATTAATTATTTAACAGCTATTGGTCTCGAGAATATTGCTGCATATGAATCCACATTGCTTGATTATGCAACAGATTGTCTTGTCCAAATCCCTGGTGTTAAGATTATTGGCACGGCGAAAGAAAAAACTGCCGTCATTTCTTTCACCATCGATGGAATCCATCCCCATGATATTGGAACCATCTTAAATCAGGATGGCATTGCCGTTCGCACCGGGCATCACTGCGCACAGCCTGTCATGCAGCGATTTAACGTGCCGGCTACTTCTCGGGCCTCATTTGCTTTCTATAATAACAAAACAGAGGTCGATACCTTGGTTGCCGGAATTAAAACTGTTCAAAAGGTTTTTTTATAATGCATACCAATTCTCTGTATCAGGAGGTCATACTCGACCATAACAGAAAGCCACGCAATTATGGCAAGCTGGATCAGGCCAGTCATCATGCGGTTGGTCACAATCCATTGTGTGGTGATCGCTTGGATATTACGTTGCAACTTGAAAATGAGCAGATTTGTGATATTGCCTTCCAAGGAGAGTCCTGCGCCATCTGCAAGGCTTCCGCATCAATGATGACAGCAGCAGTCAAAGGAAAGTCTCGTACAAATGCGGAAACACTGATTCACGAATTTCGCGAATTGACCACCGGAAAATTGGATACCGGTCATCCGCACCATCTTGGACGATTAACGGTTTTCTCTGGCATTCGCGACTTACCGACGCGGGTTAAATGCGCAATTTTACCATGGCACACTCTGCATGCCGCGCTCAACTCTATTGCTAGCATTTCGACTGAAGCTAATAATGAATCCACGCAAGCGGTATCGAATCATCCTTTTGGTTGATAGTGTCGCGCAAAACATCTTACTAAGCAATCCATGCTGCGCGTAATAGCAGCTGCAATATTTTAATACTGACAAAATGCCAAAAATTGCTGATATTGAAGGAACTCCCAACAAGAATGCTTTGAAATTCATTCTTAAAGAACCATTGACATGGGGCGTGGCACGTTCATACGATAACGTTGAGGCCGCCAGAGATGACCCATTAGCATCTGCATTATTCGATATTGATCATGTCACGAATGTTTTTTATATTGATCATTGGATCACTGTCACTCAGGATGGTGAAGCTAATTGGCAAGACCTGGCGCGAGATATTGCCGATCCCATCCGTGCAGCCCCGGCGGCTTCTGCGCAATCTGCTGAAACTGTCGCTACTGCAAACGAGGCTCTTGTTAACTTGAGTCCGGAAGATCAACTGCGCCTGGAAAAAATCAATGTCTTACTGGATGAGGAGGTGCGTCCTTATCTGCAAAGTGACGGTGGAGATTTGCATGTTCTAGGACTCGAAGGTGACATTTTACATATCCATTACCAGGGTGCATGTGGAACATGTCCCAGCTCTATTTCAGGCACATTGAGAGGAATTGAAAATATGCTCAAGACTATCGAACCAGATATTCAAGTCGTCGCCAGCTAATAACCAAATAGAAAGGTGACAAAAGTCACCTTTCTGAGAATTCATTGGGATATATCAAACACGCTTTCTGAATTCATTGTTGTGTGGGGCAATTTCTATTTTATCGCCAATCTCTACGAAAGCTGCCACTTGAATTTCAAAATTTGTTCCTGCAAGCCGAGCTGGTTTCATGATCTTACCCGTCGTGTCGCCTCGTACTGCGGGTTCGGTATACTCAACTTCACGTACAATCGTATTGGGTAACTCGACAGAAATTGCTTTGCCATCGTAGAAAGTTACCTGACATACATCTTCCATACCATCGGTTAGGTAATTCAGTACGTCTGACATGTTGTCAGCTTCAACCTCAATTTGATTATAGTCGGCATCCATAAAAACATAGAGCGGATCGGCGTAGTAGCTATATGTGCAGTCTTTTCTATCCAGAACTACCAAGTCGAATTTTTCATCCGCTTTGTAAACGGTCTCGGTTGTGGTGCTGGAAAACAAGTTTTTCAACTTCATTTTAACCACAGATGCGTTACGGCCAGACTTGGTAAATTCTGCCCGTTGCACAACCATGGGGTCATTACCAATCATTATGACGTTACCTGATCGTAGTTCCATTGCGGTTTTCATAGTTCAATTCCAAATTGTAAGTTAGAAGCAAGATTAATCTGTTATCAACAGTGAATTCTGAGTTCAAAAAACCATGGATTATAGCCGATTTTCTGCAAGCTGCACCAGATTGGACACCAAATCTTCCAGTTCCAGTAATTGATTGACCCAGTTTTTATTATGCTGCATCAAAGACCTGTGAAACGCTGCTAAGTTCTCCCAAATCAGGCTATTCATTTCATATTTTCCATTCCAACAGTGCCACATTGCTTGCACAGCAGATGCAGCTTCCACTGGTAAATCCGCCATATAGAGCGTAAGAAATGCATCCAGTTTTTTCCAATGCACACCTTCCTGCTGAGGATAAATATTCCAGATAAAAGGCTTAGTCGCCCATTGCGCACGTACAAAAGAATCTTCGCCTCGCACAAAATTGAAGTCGCAACTCAATAGCATTAAATCATAATCCGTTTGCTCCATAAAAGGAATAATCTGAATAGTCAGTTGCTTATGGTGTATTAATGCATTAATCTGGGATGATGCATGATTAAACAATGCTACAATACGATCAGCAACAATTCCTTGCGGTACGATCAGCAAAACAGGCACTGTAGATTCCGATAATACTTGAATAAATTTTTCAATAGGTGCGTTCTCATAACAAAACAAAGAGATACGTATTTCATCATCTTTTCGATTGAGTAGGCCCTTGCGTTGCAAAAATGCCTGATCTGCTTTCTGGTCAAATGCATCTTGTCGTGCCAGTAAATTCTTTTCTCGCAGCAAGCCGCCGCTACCCAATACAAAGCCAGGGAAAAAGAATGTTTTGGTTAAACAAAAGTGGGGATGCGGTGAAGGTAGGCCGTGGTATTGAGTTACCCAAGGCTCGGCACTAAGATATTCCAGGTTAATCCAAATGGGAGGTTTTTTTTTCTGTAACATCGCAGTTACATACACCTCCGGCAGTTCGCACGCGAATGCTTCAATGACCACATCTGCCGGTTCAGCTTCCACAAATGCCTGTTGCCAATAGCAAATCTCAATGCATAGGATGTTTTGTTGCTGAGCCCGGGGATTTACAGTCGGTACTATTGTGGCAAAGCTGACTAGATCATCAACCCATAGGCGCACTGACTGATCATGTTCATGGGCCAGCTGTTTGGCAAGGCGCCAACATACGCCAATATCACCAAAATTATCGATAACTGTACAAAAAATATCCCATTGGCGTCGCATTGAACTATCTGTAGGTTATATTCGGAATCTTTTTTGAGTGCTCTAACACTGTTAAGAATATTGCATTGCAATCATTGAGAAATTTAACCGTAAAATTACCTTACTAATTTTTTTTATTCAGAATGATTTTTTTTTGCTGTTCAAATTCTTGTTCTGTGAGCACGCCTTTATCGCGTAGTTGCTGTAATCGTTCTAATGCCATTATTGGGTCGTGCGGCTGAAATTGCATTGCTGTGGTAATAGAATCCGATACATTGCTTGCCGCAGCTTGCCCATATGTGAAGCCAAGAAATTTTGCGATCTTAGAAAGTAAGATTCTAATCAGAAACCATAGTTTTGGTAATGACCAGATGGCAATGCCCATAAAGACAACAAATAATATTAGAAAGATCTCTGGTTGCTTCAGCGCCGCCCACATCCCAGCCAGCACTAAGAAATCCTCCATGATGGAAGCTGACCAATTTGTAACAGGTTCGGGGGATGTATTTATCAGCAGTCGTGTACCAGCTTTGGTGGCATGGCTCGTTGCAGCCACGCCAGCTCCTAAAATACCCGCTGCAATTTCGAGTGCGGGTGTTACATCTCCAACCGCGCCTGCCGCTAACATGGCACCTGCAGGAATTCTAACAAAGGTATGAATGGAGTCCCATACCGAATCCATTCCAGGAATCTTATCCATAAAAAATTCAATGAAATACATAATGCCAGCTGCACCTATCACTAATGGCTCTTGCAATACCGATAATTCAGTAGGCAAATCAATGTGGCCTGTAGAGCCACCCAGCCCCAGCACCAGTAGAACGGCGTACAGATTAATACCGCTTGCCCAGGAGGCACCCATCATTAAAGCTATTGTTGCTAGCAGCGTTTCGTAATTTTCCATATCAGAATTTACTTATGCCTATATAATCACTGCTCAAATTATGACATATCGCGTGCTTTGTCAGATTTTTATGATCTGCTTGCAGAATTCAATAACCGCAAATCAACCGAATGGGAATAGAGCTATTTGTGCGATGTCCTTCGCAATACTACCCAGTATATGGTTAAAATTCGATTGTTTCTGCGTTCCTATGAAAAATGCTCAGAATTGATTATTCATGAAGTATTCTGAGTTTTGTTAATTACACCAATATGAAGGCTGAATTTTCCCTGGTTGCGTTCTTTGAAATATAGCCTGAGCGGATCGTGTATAACCCGAAACGCCATTTCTTCCCACGGTATTTCCTGTTCAGATACGAGTTTAACTTCCAAACTTTCGATTCCGGGTTTGAAATCGAGATCGAGCAATTTTGCCCTGAAAATAAAATAAACTTGGCTGATATGAGGCAGGCTATAAACAGCGTATAGATCGCCTATTTCTACTCGTGCATTGGCTTCTTCCAGGGTTTCTCTCGCGGCAGCTTGTGCCAACGTTTCATTATTTTCCATAAAGCCGGCGGGTAACGTCCACCAGCCTTTACGGG
This sequence comes from Nitrosomonas sp., assembly GCF_019752095.1. Classification (GTDB taxonomy): domain Bacteria; phylum Pseudomonadota; class Gammaproteobacteria; order Burkholderiales; family Nitrosomonadaceae; genus Nitrosomonas. The sequence goes on along the minus strand of NZ_JAIEMO010000025.1, from coordinate 125,740 downwards.
GTTCTATGGCACGCTTGCACAATAAAATTTTATCTTCCCATTCAGGAATGCATCCGACAACCATTTTGGGATTCTGATAATGAATGATATTACAGGTGTTGCATACATAGCGGAGTAAAGAATCACCCTCAGGAATTATCAATTCAACAGTGGCACTACAGTTGCTGCAATATTTCATGGTGCATCCTAACTTGCTTATTCAGTAATATCAATAAACTTAGTTTTGCGTGACGGTAAAATCTCGGGTTGCCAGTTGATTTCCTGATCCATCGATTAATTCCACACGCCAGGAACCTATTCGTTCGCGATCAAGTTGCTTGCTGGCGTGAGTACGCCAGTTGTCATTGTGCACTTGCAAACGCAATTGTGAATCGAGTTGATTATTAAAATACCAGTTAACGCGGATATTATTTCCTCGCAGGTTTTGTAATTGCAAATAGAAATAGATAGGCTTGGTTTCACCTAGTTTTAATTGTACAGTTTCAATCGAATCAACGGGTTCACGCCCTTTGATTGCATGAGTTAACAATGCTCTAAGAACCTCGGGTTGATCCGATGTTTGATGCGGTTTGGATTGTGATGCGGTTTTGGGCACACTTTTGTCAGGATTACTTAATTGGTCAGTAATAGAGTTTTTTTTTGGTTTTCTGGCAGGCGTAATTACGGTTTTGGGTGTGATAGCATTACTGTCGGATTTTGCCGGAGTTGATTGAGCAGGGTGTGTGCTAATTGGGGCATTTAACTGAGTTTCTGCTGAGTCATCGCGTGTGTCGGGTTCTGCCCCAAGCTTTTCTGGAGGAAACATATTCTCAGGTGCAGAAATAACCGATTCATTCAAGGGTTCTTCAGGGCTTTCGCTATTGAAAATCAAATAACCGAGTAAGGTCAGAATAGTTAGCAATGCAAGTGCAGCAATGGAAATTTTTTTCCAATCCAGCGATTCTTCATAAATGATTTCAGGCTCAGGGTAGATTTCCTCGATGGCTTGTGGAGGTTCCTGCTGTATTTGAATACGGATTTTTAATGTGTTGTTATTATCACTCATGATGTACTTTCTAAGACAAGATGAAGTCGCAGGGTTAATTTTTTTGATGAATGCGCAGTATAAAGGATTTTTGGTCAAGAACTGAAACCGTGTTTCACCGGTATTCGTTATACTAATTCGATATGAATGAGAAAATCGATAAAATAAAACAACATGCACAAGATTTACGTGCTGAGATCGAACTGCACAATTACCGGTATTATGTGCTGGATAATCCGACCATTCCCGATGCCGAATACGACAAACAACTGCGCGAGTTACAGCGCATTGAGCAAGACTATCCGCAACTCATCACGGCCGATTCGCCGACGCAACGCGTTGGCGCGGCTCCGCTTAAAGCTTTTCCACAAATTTTGCATCGTAAGCCAATGTTGTCACTGAATAATGCGTTTGAGGATGTGGAGCTGGAGACATTCAATCGGCGTGTTTGTGAAGGATTATCGGTGGACAGCATCGAGTATGCGGTAGAGCCCAAATTCGACGGATTGGCTGTCAGCTTATGCTATGAAGATGGCATTTTTAAAACCGGTGCGACACGTGGTGATGGCTATATGGGTGAAGATATCACGTTGAATCTAAGGACGATTAAATCGATCCCTTTGTCGCTTCCAGTCGATAATCCTCCGCCATTACTGGAAGTGAGAGGTGAAGTGTTAATGCTGAAAGCAGATTTCTTAAATTTAAATCAACGCCAGGTAGCTAAAGGCGAAAAAGAGTTTGCCAATCCGCGCAATGCAGCAGCAGGGTCAGTACGTCAACTGGATCCTGGTATTACCGCAACACGGCGTTTAGCTTTCTTTGCTTACGGCGTTGGAGAATATCAAGATAGTCACATGCCGTTGGATAAGCACAGTCATGTAATGGCCTATCTTGCATTGTTGCATTTCCCCGTTGCCAAAGAATGTGACGTGGTTAAAGGGTTGCAAGAATTGTTAGCGTATTATCAGGCGATCGAGGTGCAGCGTGAGTGCTTGCCGTATGATATTGATGGGGTAGTGTATAAAGTCAATTCCTTGACGCAACAGAAGCAGTTGGGATTCGTGTCGCGTGCACCGCGATTTGCACTGGCGCACAAATTTCCGGCGCAGGAGGTGGTCACGCAACTGTTGGGTATTGATGTACAGGTTGGCAGAACTGGTGCCTTGACACCAGTTGCACGTTTGAAGCCGGTGTTTGTCGGCGGCGCGACTGTGACCAACGCCACCTTGCACAATGCGGATGAAATCGAGCGCAAGGATGTTCACATCGGTGATACCGTCATTGTTCGCCGCGCAGGCGATGTGATTCCAGAAATTGTAGCGGTGATACTGGAAAAACGTCGGCCTGATGCGCAGATTTTTTTGATGCCGGAGCATTGTCCGGTGTGTGGCGCTAAAGCAGTACGACTTGCCAATGAGGCGGTATTGCGCTGTACCGGTGGATTATTTTGTCCGGCGCAGCGCAAGCAGGCAATTTTGCATTTTGCTTCGCGCCGAGCGATGGATATTGAGGGGCTGGGGGATAAACTAGTGAATCAAATGGTCGATCAAGCAATTGTGCGCACCCCAGCGGATTTGTATAAATTGGGATTAGGCGCACTTGCTAATCTGGAGCGCATGGCGGAGAAATCGGCCAATAATATCCTGCGTGCGATAGAAAAGAGTAAACATACGACGTTAGCAAGATTTATCTATGCATTGGGAATCCGTAACGTTGGAGAAACAACCGCAAAGGATTTGGCGGCGCATCTGGGCAGTCTCGATCGGCTGATCGAAGCTGGTAGCGAACGTCTACAACAGGTTCCGGACGTTGGCCCGGTGGTTGCGCAAAGCATCGCGGATTTCTTTGCTGAAGCACATAACTGCGAAGTGATTGAGCAACTGCGTGCCTGTGGGGTGCACTGGGTTGAGCATGAGGGAATATCCACTTTAGTTGTTGGAATGAAACCATTGCATGGCAAGACATTTGTGTTGACCGGAACATTGCCCACACTGAACCGCGAAGAAGCCAAAGAAAAAATTGAAGCGCTGGGTGGTAAAGTCAGCGGAAGTGTTTCAAAAAAAACCGATTATGTTGTCGTAGGTGCAGATCCGGGCAGCAAATACGACAAGGCGCTGAGTTTAGGAATTTCAGTGTTGGATGAAACAGGATTAATGGAACTGTTGCAATAACGCTCAAAATAACCATGCTGACTTACCAACAAGCGCAACAAATCCTCGATACAGCTGAGCTTATTTATTCCGAGCAAACGGTCGCGCAAACGATACACCGCATGGCGCTGAATATCACGCAGTTGCTATCGCAGCAACAACCCCTAGTTTTATGCGTGATGGGCGGTGCAGTGGTATTTGCCGGACAACTGTTGCCAAAACTTCCTTTCCCGCTTGATTTTGATTATTTGCATGTATCACGATATAACAAACAACTGCATGGCGGGGAAATTCAGTGGCGGGTGGAGCCTGGAGAAAGTGTCAAGGATCGGGTTGTTTTAGTGCTGGATGATATTCTGGATGAAGGCATTACGCTGGCCGCCATTCGTGACAAAGTGTTGGAAAATGGCGCGAAAGCATTTTATAGTGCGGTGTTCACAGAAAAAGAAACGAGCAGACCGAAGCCACTGCAAGCTGATTTTGTTGGGTTGACAGTTCCGGACCGTTATGTTTTCGGGTTTGGCATGGATATACACGGCGCATGGCGGAATTTACCCGCCGTTTATGCAGTAAAAGATTGAATCTAAGTTTGGGAGAATCATGTTTGCAATTATTGGCGGCAGTGGAATGACGCAATTATCCTGCCTGGAAATATCCCGTCGGGAAATCATTCGCACGCCTTACGGCGAACCTTCCGGCCCGTTGACTTTTGGTAAGATGAAGAATGAAGACATCGTTTTCCTGGCGCGGCACGGACACGGACATACGATTCCGCCGCATGCGATCAATTATCGTGCAAATTTATGGGCACTGCACTCATTGCAACCCTCGCATGTCATTGCCGTAGCGTCGGTGGGCGGTATTCGCGCCGACCTGACGCCGGGCCGATTGATGATTCCGGATCAAATTATTGATTATACCTATGGACGCGGCTTTACTTTTTTTGAAGGCAAGGATCAACCGGTAACGCATATTGATTTAACTCTTCCGTATAGTCAGCGTACTCGCGCATTGCTGCTACAAGCAGCGAAAAGTGCCAATAAGGACATTTTCGATGGAGGGGTTTATGCAGCAACGCAGGGCCCCAGGTTGGAAACGGCCGCCGAAATCAACCGATTGGAACGCGACGGCGCGGATATCGTGGGCATGACCGGTATGCCGGAAGCCGCGCTGGCCAGGGAATTGGGCTTGGACTACGCCAGTATTGCCGTGGTCGCTAATCACGCCGCTGGACGCGGTACTAACGTGAGTGGCATTCCATTGAAGGAGATTTATGCCGTGTTGGAACAAGCGATGGTGGATGTCAGAAATATTCTGGAACATGTGGTGAGCCGCGATGGCCATTAAACCCGTACTCAAAATGGGTGACCCGTTGTTGCTGCAAGTGGGCAAACCTGTCGAACGATTCGATACCCCAGAACTGCACGCATTGATTCAGGATATGCAGGATACCATGGAGGATCTGAATGGCGCAGGCTTAGCGGCGCCCCAGATTGGCGTGAGCCTGCAAGTGGTCATTTTTGGGTTTAAAAAGAATCAACGCTATCCCGATGCGGATGAAGTTCCATTCACGGTGCTACTTAATCCACATTTGACGCCATTATCCGACGAGAAAGAAGATGGCTGGGAGGGTTGCCTGAGCGTGCCCGGAATGCGCGGCGTCGTGCCGCGCTATGCGCATCTGCGCTATCAAGGTTTCGATCAATATGGTAAAGCAATCGATCGCACCGTCAGCGGCTTTCACGCGCGCGTGGTGCAGCATGAGTGCGACCATTTGCAAGGGATTCTGTATCCGATGCGGATTAAGGATTTTCGACTATTTGGGTATACGGATGTGCTGTTTCCGGGGCAGGCAGTAATTGATGATTAGATTCATTTTGTGTTTAAATTTTTTTAATACTTAGAGGATTTTCATGCCTTTGTTTAAGAAAGAGAAGAATAAAAAAATAAATGATTTTGAGATTGCTATGAGAATGAGAGATTTCGAGATTGGTCAACTCACCAATAGAAATAATTTCTTTATGATCTTTCAGGGCGTGTTATTTGCTGGAATGTTACAGTCCGATCATACGATACCAATAATCAGTTTTATGGCTTGCGTTGTGGTGTTAGTCGTATCTCTATTTCAGGTGGGTGTGGCAAGCGGCGCAAAATTCTGGCAGGAATATTGGGAACAAATGCTTTCTGAATATGAGAAAGGCATGAGAAATGGGCATCCGGTTTTGTTCCATGAAGATAGTTGCAAGTATTCTAAAACTGTCAAAGACAGATTGCAGAAACGAGGAATCTTCGGACTGGTAAGCAAGCTTATAATGAGCAGATTCTCTGTTAGTCGTATTCCTATTTATGTGGGTATAGGGCTGTCAATTATTTGGGGATTACTTTTGCTCTCTACTCTACGCGCATATCCACCACTTTCAACACCAAGCTGCATAATTGGATTTTAAAATCCAGCGAATAGGCACGGTAAAATCGATAACTTGCGTAAACTACTGCCGATTCTGACAATGCATTTTTAACTAATAAGGGAGGTAAATACTATGTTAGCAGCAAAAAAAGAAGCATTGAAAACAATTGATCAACTACCGGATGACGCAGATATGGATGAAATTATGTATCGACTTTATGTGCTGGATAAGATCAGAAAAGGACAGGAAGCTGTGGAGCAGGGGAGAACTCTAACTAGTGAGGAACTCAAGCAAGAAATAGATACGTGGTAGTATGGACTGAGTCAGCTAAGGCTGATTTGCGTGCTATTCATGATTTTATTGCACATGATTCCTGCTATTACGCCAAGAAAGTTACTCAGGATATTCGTGAAAAAATGGATGGATTGGACGAGTTCCAAAAGATGGGGAGGATAGTCCCAGAAATAAATGATGATCTTGTGAGAGAACTGTCACTTTATTCTTATCGTATTATTTATGAAATTAAGGATCAGACTATTTTTATACTTGCTGTAGTGCATCAACGAAGAAACCTAAAAGGTGATGATGTCTCAAGAGAGGCATCATAGCTCAGAGCAGAGAATTTTTCACCCGCAGAAGTAGCAGGCTTGTATCGTACACAAGCTACTTAAATCATTCAGATATTACAGAAATAACTGCCACCAGGTCAGGCTTAACCACCACCAATATCACCACTGCAAACAGAACTAGCACCGGAAATTCATTAAACCAGCGGTAAAACACATGGCCATGTTGATTGGCATCGTTTTTAAACGCCGTGACAAATTTTCCACAGTAATAGTGATACAAAATTAATAACAGAACTAGCGCCAGCTTGACATATAACCAGCTTCCAGAGAAACCATATCCCAGCCACAGCCACACGCCGAATACCACGGTTAGAACCCCACCGGGGGTCATGATGCCATAATAGAGTTTGCGTTCCATGATTTTGAAGCGCTCTTTGCCGGGTTGATCTTCGCATTGGGCGTGATAGACGAATAAGCGTGGCAGGTAGAATAGTCCGGCGAACCAGGTGACCATGAAAATGATGTGCAGTGATTTTATCCAGAGCATGTGTGTGTGAATTATTAGTGTTAAAGTTGTACGAAATGGAAGTTGTGATTTTAGCGCTATTCCCAAAGATTTGGGGATTATGTGTATTTTGATTAAAGAACAGGATGGCTATGGATCAACATTATCAGAATTTAGTTCAGAAATTGGAAGAGATTGCTCATTTGAATGGTGTAATGAGCACGTTGGGATGGGATCAGGAAGTGATGATGCCTGCGGGCGCCAGTGAAGCACGCGCGAAGCAGATTGCGGCACTGGCAGGGGTGATTCATGAGCGCATGACCGATCCTGCGCTGGGGGATTGTCTCAATGAATTGAAAGAAAAAGATTCTGATCGTTTGGGTGAGGTGGAACGCTGCAATATCCGCGAAGCGCTGCATAGTTATGAATTGGAAACCAAAGTACCGAAGCGATTGGTGCAGGAGTTGGCAGAGCTGGGTTCGCGCGGGCAGGGTATTTGGGTGATGGCGCGACAAGAGAATAAATTTTCCAATTTTGTGCCGGTGTTGAAGCAATTTTTAGAATTAAAGACAGAGTGGGCACAGCGTATATCACCCGATTTGAAGCCTTATGATGCCAATATCGATCTGTTTGAGCGCGGGACAACAATGGATATGATTACGCCCATATTTGAGCGCCTAAAACAGGAATTGATACCGTTGATTGAGGCTATTCAAAACCATCCTCAGCAACCAGATACGTCGTTCTTGCAGGGAAGGTTTGCGCTGGATAAGCAGGAAGAATTGGCGCGAAAAATCAGCCAGGATATCGGCTTTAATACGGAACAAGGCCGCATTGATGTGTCAGTGCATCCTTTTTGTGGTGGCAGTCATCCGACCGATGTACGGATTACAACACGCTATAAGGAGAGCGATTTTGTCGAATCATTGTATTCAGTGATTCACGAGACGGGTCATGCACTGTACGAACAGGGGCGACCACATGAGCTGGGGGATTTGCCTGCATCCGAATCATTAACGATGGGAATTCATGAATCCCAGTCGTTGTTTTGGGAGCGCATGGTTGCGCAAAGTAAGCCATTTTGCTCGCATTATTTCGATACGATCCGCGCAGCATTTCCGGATAACTTGCAAGCAGCAAACGTGGATTCGTTTTATCGCGCGATCAATAGCTGCAAACCGGATTTTATTCGCGTGGAGGCGGATGAAGTGACTTACCCGTTGCACGTCATATTGCGCTACGAAATCGAGAAGGGCTTGTTTGAAGACTCGATGCAGGTCGATGATTTGCCTGGTATTTGGAATGAATTGATGCAGAAATATCTGGGGATTAAGCCACCTACGGATACGTTGGGCGTATTGCAAGATTCGCATTGGAGCGGAGGAGCATTTGGGTATTTTCCTTCGTATACGCTGGGTGCAATGTATGCGTGCCAGTTTTATAATACATTGCTGAACGAGCAACCGGAGGTGGAAGAAAGCATTGCAGCAGGAAATTTTGCACCGATTAAAGGTTGGTTAAATGAGAAAATTCATCGTCAAGGCAGGCTCTACACACCGCAAGAGCTTGTTCAGCGTGTGACAGGCGAGGCATTGAATCCAGATTATTTTATTGGTTACTTAAAAAATAAATACAGTGAAATTTATGCGTTGGTTTAATGGTTATTACTTAGACTCGGCTTTGCAGTAAGCAAAATTCTTTGATCTGATTCAGTTTTGCTGTGTTTGCTTACGACCTGATTACTTTCTATCCATTTTTTGACACGATTTGCATCACCGATGCGCGTATTTTTACCCCATGAATTGAGTAGCACGATGACAACGGGTTGTCCGGAGATTTTGGTGTGCATAACTAAGCAGCGTCCGGCCTCATTCAGGTAGCCAGTTTTGGAAACGTCGATAGTCCAGTTTTGGCTCCGTACTAAGCTATTGGAATTGACGTACTGCAATTGACCGTGCTTATTTCCTGGAGATACGGAATGTTGAAATGCGGTGGAAAATTCGCGTATAACAGTATAGCTGTTAGAGGCAGCGACCAATTTGGCTAAATCGCGTGCGGTTGCTACATTATTACTGCTCAATCCGGTAGGTTCGACAAATTGACTGTTAAACATGCCAATCTGTTTGGCTTTAATGTTCATGGCATTCACAAATGCCTTGGCGCCGCCGGGATAGGTCCGGCCTAACGCTGCTGCTGCCCGGTTTTCTGAAGACATGAGCGCCAGCTTCAACAATTCATGTCGCGAAAGCTTACTGCCTACTGGAAGTCGGGAAGACGTGTACTTCAATTTATCGACATCAGCATTTTCTATCGTGATGATTTCATCCGGTGGTAAACGTGCATCAAGTGTGACTATGGCAGTCATCAGCTTGGTGATTGAAGCAATGGGCATAACCTTATCGGCATTCTTGTCAAAAATGACATGCTCATCCTTTGCATTAAAAACAAGAGCTGCATGAGATTTAACATCTGGACTGTTTTTTTGTGCCAGTGAACTATTGGCATAAAAAAGTAGGATGAAAAACAGAATAAATATTTGTTTCATTATTTTCCTTCTCAATGGATGAAAATTGCAAATCAAGTACACATTAATTCACGCATTTTTATGAACGAGGAAAATATCTTTTAATTCTTTATCAAGATACTTTATAACAAAGAATATTTATTTAGTTGGGTGATTTTACGCGCATTTCGAGATGTGCTTTCTGTTTCTGATACACAAAACAATAGGCCAAGCTGACAGTCGCTTAATTTATTTATTCTCCATCCAATCTATGCAATTCCCTAGATGAAGCAAAAAAAACTCTTCTACTCAAACTTGACCTATTTATAGCTACCCTGCTACTGATTTATTATTTACCAAAGTTTGGTTGTTTTAATTTGGCAGGACAGGTGACCATTTCACCATCAACACGATCTTTGATTTTTTCGCCGGCTTTTTTGTTATCGCATTGCATTTTATTCAAGATGTCTTGGGCAGACATGGGGGGCATTGAAGATTCTTTGTTTCCGCTTGCCATAGTGACAGATGATCCTAATAAAAAGGCTAAACCGATTGCAGCGATTAGAAATTTGCTCATTTTCAACTCCTATATTAATGTTATGAAGGAAGCCAATTTTATATACCTGACTTACCAACCATGAATTTATCACAATCATGACTGAAATGGCCATTTCTTTTTTTAAATCTTATAATAAAGAAATGGTGAACGAGTGTGTTTTTGGGATTGATTAAGTTTAGATTGACTAAGCGGGGTAGCAGACTTTATTAAACTAATTGATTTGTCATATAAATAGAACCGCTCCGACTCGCCGTCCTTCTTCAACTAGAATATTATAAGTCCTGCAACAAGCTTTTGTATCCATAATCTCAATTCCAATACCCATTTTAGCCGCTTGACTCAGTATGGAATGACTTGGAAATTGATGTGCGATACCCGTGCCTAGAACAATGATTTCAAGTGCATGAGGCAACAAATTTTCAAAATGTTGAATTTCTAGTTCAGAAACTGAAATAACCGGCCAGTTTTCAATCAGTCGATCCGGTAATACAATCAAATTTTTTTCATATTTTATTTGGTTGATTACTACATATCCGTCACCATACCCAGTGAAAATATATTGATGAGAGAAATTGGCAGGGTGTAATTTCAACGCTTTGCTCCATAATGATTTGATCGCATCAACAAAGATTATGCATGAATTGAGTCAGAATACAACCAGCATCGTGTCGGTGTTTTTGGACAGACTCAAGCTAATTGCTCATTTTTCTCAGCTAGCTTTATTTCTACAAAGTTAACTAATGAGCTAAGTTTCTCAAAAGTCTTGGCACTAATCTCGTCATCTTCTATTGAGATGGAAAATTTTTTCTCTAAAGCCAAGATAACCGTGACGACTGCCACTGAATCAAGCTCAGGAATACCGCCAAGTAATCTTGCATCCGGCCCCATTGCATCAAGTCGTTTGCCTAATCCCAGGGTATCAGTCAGAATTTTTTTGATTTCCAAAGTATGGTTTGTATTAATCACAGTAAAAAATTATTTGTTATTCGGTATTGCATGATTATAAATCTGATTTAGGTCATTATCACAGATTTACACAGTGATAATTTTTAGCGCTTGGTTATTACAGGGGAATTATTTTGCTGGCGACGAATTATGGCCTTATTTCAACGATTGAATTGGGGCGTGCCAATCCGCTGATGATTCGTCCTGATTTATTACGAACTTGAATAACCTGACCATCAGCTGCATCAGCTAATGCTTGTCCTTCTGATTGGATATTAAATCCACGGCCTTGCACGACTAGATTGACGGTTTGTCCACGCAAGATTACATGAGGAGCTCGTAGCATTTGCGGGCGTAGTGGTTGGCCGGCAGGTAAATTGGTTGCAGCGACTTTGCCAACTATTAGCGCGACATCGGTGAGTATGCCTTCGGGTAATTGTGTCAAATTAGTATTCTGAGGTGCTATATCCTCATATGTAATAATTTGTCCAGTAGCGATAGGCCGCGTGGTATGTAATACGTCCGACATTACATTTATTTCTGCTTGCACGTAGATGGTCCAAATTGCAAGTTCGCTATTACAACGAACACCAATCGAAGTTTTTCCCCACAGGCGATTGCCTGCAGGAATAAAGGGTTCTAATTGCGGACATTTTGGTAACACCAGATGTTTATCAATTTGACCGACATTCACGATGACTTGTCCAGGTAGATTAGCTGTATTGTTGTAAAGGAAATTCTCAATCGCATTATTTATCAGAGGTATTTCTTGATTAGGGAGAACAGTTTTGTGCCGAGATGCAAGTGCAGGAGTAAAAAAAACAAGTGCCAACATGAATAGGCAAAGAATTAATATTGAGTAACGTATCATAATTTTTTTATCCACTGAGCCATTCGTTCTTGCCGGTTTCGGCAAATATTGCCGCAATATCCACATATTAAACAATTGCAAATGGATTGATGCTCAAAGATAGCGTCTGTTTCTTATCTTTATTGTTGATTCGTTTATCAATCTGAACATTTAACATAGTTGGCATGCTAACTGCTAATAAATGAATAGAAAATATTTGATTTAGGCGACAAAGAAGATGATAAACAAACTTGATAAAGAATTAAATTATCACCATAACGCTTTAAGTTTAAGGGTCGCAAGGCAGGAATTGCTTTCAAGCAATGTGGCTAATGCTGATACCCCTAATTTTAAAGCGAAAGATATCGACTTTGCCAGCATGCTTCAAGAAAAGATTTCTTCAACCCCAAGCCTGAAAAATGTAAACCTTAATACGACATCGACAATGCACATTAATTCCTCTACACCTGGATTATTCGGAGACAATATTCTATACCGCGTTCCCCTGCAACCTAGTGCAGATGGGAATACGGTGGATATGGATATGGAACGTACCCGCTTTGCTGATAACGCAATTAAGTACGATGCGAGCATCGCTTTTTTAAATTATGAATTTAGATTTTTATCATTAGCATTGCAGGAGAGATAAAAAATGTCATTGTTTAATGTATTTGGTATAGCAAGCTCGGCCATGTCTGCACAGTCACAACGTTTGAATGTGGTGGCGAGTAATCTTTCGAATGCGGATAGTGTAACCAGCTCGACTGGAGAGCCTTACCGTGGACGTCAAGTTGTTTTCAGTACATTACGTGCGGATGCTAATGGTGCAGCTGGCGTTAAGGTTGCAGGTGTTGTTCATGATCCTTCGCCGATGCGACAAGTATTTGATCCCAATCATCCATTTGCGAGCCCAAGCGGTTATGTAACGATGCCGAATGTTAGTGTCGTCGATGAAATGGTCAATATGATGTCGGCTTCACGTTCGTATCAAAATAGTGTCGATATGATGAACACGACTAAATCACTGCTACAAAAAACCCTGACTATAGGTCAATAAAGGAGCATTCCATGACTTCAATTCAACAACCCGATTTGTCATCAGTTTCATCGGGGACCACGACAGGTATTACAACTAAGAAACAAGCTGAGGATCCTCAAGATCGCTTTCTGAAGCTTCTGGTTACCCAAATGAAAAATCAGGACCCATTGAAACCGCTGGATAACGCAGAAGTGACCAGTCAGTTGGCGCAAATTAGCACAGTGGCAGGTATCGATAAATTAAATTCAACGCTGCAGCAATTGGTTTCCAGCACAGATGATAGTCGAGCATTGGAAGCATTGGACATGATCGGACATAGTGCTTTTGTTCCCGGCAAGTCAATATCTCTTGAAGGAGAGGGTGCCATAGCCGGGATCGAATTAGAACAATCGGTCGATCAAGCTATTGTAACGATATTCGATAGCTCGGGGATTGCAATTCACACTAAGACACTTGGTGTGCAACCGGCCGGTGTTAGTACTATTGGTTGGGATGGTGCGACAGATAGTGGCTCCAAAGCTGCAGATGGAGACTATACCTTTACAGTCACGGCAAAACAGGGTGATAAGGAAGTTAAAGTCAACACACTTTCATTTGGCACAGTAAACAGCGTTTCTCATGGAGAGCTGGGAACGCATCTGGATATGGGTAATAAGTTGGGATTAGTCAGTTTATCTGACATTAAACAGGTTTTTTGATTAGGAGAACAAGATGAGTTTTCAACAAGGTTTAAGTGGTTTAAGTGTGGCATCGACAAATCTTGATGTTGTTGGTAACAACATTGCCAATGCGAATACTGTTGGGTATAAACAAGCTCAAGCTCAATTCACCGATATATTTGCAAACTCGTTGGATGGAGCAGGCTCTTCCCGTACGCAGATAGGTATCGGCGCACGAGTAGCCACAGTTGCACAATCATTTAACCAGGGAGATATTGCGGCAACCAATAATCCGCTAGATATAGCGATAAATGGACAAGGTTTTTTCCGCATGAGTGATAGCGGAGCAATTAGTTATACTCGGAACGGTCAATTTCGACTTGATGGAAATGGGTTTCTAACGGATGCTAGTGGGACGAATGTAACCGGATATGCGGCAGATATAGATGGAAACATAAACTCCAGTCAACCAACTAATCTGAAATTTATTACCTCTGATATTCCTCCAAAAATTACATCAACTTTCAATTTGGGTTTCAATTTGCCATCAGATGCAACAGCACCTGTAGTGGCTACTTTTGATGCGAATAATCTCGGGAGCTTTAATGAGACAAGATCTGGATCGTTTTTCGATAGCCTGGGTAGTGAGCATTTGTTTTCCTATTATTTTCAAAAATCAGGCACTACCGCCAATACATGGAATATGTATGCGAGCGTAGATGGTGCAGTTGATGCAATCTCGGGGGTTCCTATTGGAGTTACTCTAGACGGCGCTGCTTCAGTAACATTGACGTTTGATAGTAATGGAGCTTTGACTGCGCCTGCTGCACCTTTTAACGTGTCGGTTGATTTGTCGACTATTGATCCGACACTGGGAGCAGGTTCCCCTTTGGTTTTTGCTTTGGATCTAACCACAGCGACACAATTTGGATCTAAATTCGGCGTTAATTTACAACAGGGTGATGGATATGGATCAGGTCGATTAGCTGGTTTTACAACAGCTGCCGATGGCGTGATTCAAGGAAATTATAGCAATGGACAGAACAGACCATTGGGACAAATTGTTTTGGCTAATTTTGTTAACCCACAGGGTTTAAATCCTATTGGGGACGGTCGTTGGATAGAAACTCCCAGTTCAGGCCAATCCCTGGTTGGGCCGCCAAACTCGGGAACATTAGGTGTGCTCCAAGCTTCTTCAGTTGAAGCTGCCAATGTGGATTTAACCTCTGAATTGGTAAAAATGATTACCGCGCAGCGGATGTATCAAGCGAATGCCAAGACCATTGAGACTCAGGATGCTGTTTTGCAAACATTGGTTAATCTTTAACTTTTTTACCCGAGCTGAGTAAGCATTCATGGACCGACTGATTTATACATCGATGACTGGTGCAAACCATACGTTGAATCAACAAGCGACCGTTGCACACAATCTCGCTAATGCATCGACAACGGGTTACCGGGCTGAGGCCAATGCATTTCGTGCTGTTCCATTATTTGGGGATGGATTGCCAACACGCGCTTTTGTGGTGGATTCAACGACAGGCTCCGATTTCACTACGGGCCCATTAGAGACGACTGGACGAGATCTTGATGTTGCTATTCGGGGTCCTGGCTGGATTGCCGTACAACTTGATAATGGTGAAGAGGCGTATACCCGGAATGGCAGCTTGCAAGTTGGTGCCAATGGCTTGCTGTCAACCCAGAATGGATTGAAGGTTAAAGGTGATGTGGGGGTTATTTCTGTTCCGCCGGAAACACGCATTACTATCGGTGTAGATGGAACTGTATCGACAGTTCCGCTTAATGCGCTGCCAAATACGGTGGCTATAGTTGGGCGAATTAAATTGGTTAATCCCCCGGAGGGAAATCTTGTAAAAGGTGCCGATGGCTTGTTTCGTCAAAAAGATGGCAAAGAGGCGATCGTTGATGCCAGAGTTCGATTGATTGATGGAACCCTAGAAGGAAGTAACGTGAATGTTGTGCATGAAATGGTCAGTATGATCGCTCTGGCTCGTCAGTTCGATATGCAAATGAAGATGCTGGAAAACGCGGAGCGCAATGCGCAACAGGCAAGTCAGATTATGCTGGTTAGAGCTTAGCAACAATTAAATATAGGGATTGATCAAATGATACGTTCATTATGGATTTCCAAAACGGGTTTAGAAGCACAGCAAACCAAGTTAGATGTTATTGCTAATAATTTGGCGAATGTCAATACCAATGGCTTTAAGCGGTCTCGAGCAGTATTTGAAGATTTGATGTATCAAACATTGCGACAGCCAGGTGCTCAGTCCTCGCAACAAACTCAATTACCTTCCGGCTTACAGCTTGGCACAGGCGTTAAACCAGTTGCAACTGAGAGCATATTCACTCAGGGAATAATACAACCAACTGATAATCCACGCGATGTGGCAATCCGTGGATTGGGTTTCTTTCAGGTCCTAATGCCTGACGGAACAACAGCTTATACACGTGATGGAGCATTTCAATTAGACCTCAATGGTCAAGTTGTAACGTCCAGTGGATATATGGTGCAGCCGGCAATTGTTGTTCCACCGAATACACAGACTGTTACTGTAGGACGGGATGGTACGGTATCTGCAACGGTACCAGGATCTCAGGTACCAATACAACTTGGCAATATCCAATTGGCAAGCTTTATTAACCCGTCTGGATTACAGAAAATGGGTGAGAATCTGTACATGGAAACTGCATCCAGCGGAACACCCAATCAGAATGCGCCTGGCACCAATGGTCTGGGAATTCTGGATCAGGGGTTTGTTGAAACTTCAAATGTAAGTGTAGTGGAGGAGCTGGTTAATATGATTCAAACCCAGCGCGCCTATGAAATGAATTCCAAGGCTATTGAGACATCTGATCAAATGCTGCAAAAACTGGCGCAACTATAATTGGTTAATTACCGGGAGCAATAGAATGGTTAATTGCCAACTGTTGATAGACAATAAATATAGCTCTTTGTATGTATTGATACTCTTCATGCTTGTATCGGGTTGCACAACCATTCCAGCGACAGTTACCCATCAACCTAATTCTTTGCGTCCAGCTCATCAAAGCTTGGCGGTCATTCAGCCTAATGGCTCCATTTTGCAAGCGCTTAATAGCACGACGAATGGAGTGCGCTATACACCATTGTTTGAGGATCGACGTGCAAGAAGTGTTGGCGACACGATCATTGTTACCTTGAATGAGCGAACAAATGCAAGTAAGAGCTCAGGAAGTAATGTGGGCCGTTCTGGAAGTATTGATTTCTCGATTCCAAGCCTTCTGGGGATACCCCTAAGTTTGTTGAAAAAGCATGCCACTGTTGAAGCTAAATCCAATAATAGTTTTGATGGCAGCGGAGAAAGCTCTAGTAAGAATAATTTTATAGGAACGATTACGGTAACAGTGATTGAGGCACTACCAAATGGAAACCTAGTTGTCAGCGGAGAGAAACAAATTGGAATAAACCAAGGACAAGAGTTTATAAGGCTTTCGGGAGTGATCAATCCAATACATGTTATGGCAAACACCATATCATCAACACAGATAGCCGATGCACGCGTTGAATATCGCGCCAACGGTTATATTGATGAAGCACAGACAATGGGATGGCTATCACGCTTTTTTCTAAATGCGACACCTTTTTGATAGTTTTAATACATTTATCTGATTTCCTAAATAAAACAAATGCCATTATGAAAATTCCGCACCTAATTATTCATAGCCTACTGATGATATGTTTGTTGTTACCGGGCATAAGTCTGGCAGATCGAATTAAGGATTTGGCATCGATTCAGGGGGTGCGTAATAATCAATTGATAGGTTATGGGTTAGTTGTCGGCTTAGATGGCAGTGGTGATATGACTACTCAGACGCCATTTACGGTACAAAGCATTATTAGTATGTTGGGTCAATTAGGTGTTAATTTGCCGCCCGGCACCAATTTGCAGTTACGAAATGTTGCCGCTGTGATGGTAACAGCAACATTACCTGCATTTACTAAAACCGGGCAACATATTGATGTTACGGTGTCATCCATGGGTAATGCAAAAAGCTTGCGTGGAGGAACATTGTTAATGACTCCGCTAAAAGGGGCAGATAATCAAGTTTATGCGATGGCGCAAGGAAGTATTCTGGTGGGCGGTATTGGAGCGGCGGCTGGAGGAAGTAGTGTGCAGGTTAATCATCTTAGCGTTGGGAGAATCAGTGGGGGAGGTATAGTTGAGCGTGAAATTCCAACAGTAGTCGGGCAGGGGGATTATATTAATCTTGAGTTAAATTCAACCGACTTTACAACGGTGAATCGAATTGTGGATGCCATCAATTCACTTTATCCATCTTCTGCTGTTGCGGTTGATGGACGTGTTGTGCAAGTAAAAGCGCCTATAGATACCAGTCAGAGAATTATGTTTATTTCTCAGATTGAAAGCATGGATGTCGTTCCGGCTAAAGCAACAGCAAAAGTTATTGTCAATTCCCGCACCGGATCCATTGTAATGAATCAATCAGTCACGCTTGAGACAAGTGCGATCGCGCATGGCAATTTATCGATCATTATCAATACTGAACCTGTCATTAGTCAACCAGGCCCATTCGCACAACGTGGTGAGACTGTTGTCACACAACGATCTCAAGTCGAAATACGTACCGACGAAGGAAATTTAATGCTGTTGCCAAATGGTGCTGACCTTGGTGAAGTTGTTAAAGCTTTAACAGCAATTGGCGCAACAACACAAGATTTATTGTCAATTTTGCAAGCACTAAAAGCGGCAGGTTCGCTGCGCGCAGACTTGGAAATCATTTAATCCCGAGAGTATACCCATGATGATATCACCGGATATTTCGAGCAAGCTTGCGATTGATGCCAAAAGCATTGATGATTTGCACTTGATGGCTAAGCGCAATCCGGAGCAGGCTTTGCAAAAGGCAGCACAGCAATTCGAAGCGTTGTTTATGAACATGTTACTTAAAAGCATGCGGGAAGCAACTCCTAAGGATGGAATGTTTGATAGTCAACAAACACAGTTCTTTACGCAAATGTATGACCAGCAGCTTGCCCAGCACCTGTCAACCAAAGGGATTGGCATTGCTAACATATTAGTAAAACAATTAAGTAGAGCTGATGGTTCGATTGAACCACAGACTTCGATAAGCCAGGCCGATGCCATTTTGTCTTCTATCAATGCAATTAATCAACCATCAGTGATAAAAAATGGGCATCCCAATGATAGATCAGAACAATTGTGGCCTAGTGCATATAATTCAAAGCAAACGATGATCCCAGTAGAAAAAATGAATTCGTCGGATGAGCCTTTTGTTGCACCTGTCCAAGTCGAATCACAACTGAAGAACTCATTTAATCGATCAATGGATTTTATCAATACGCTTTTGCCACATGCAAAGATTGCCTCACAATCGACGGGTATTCCTCCTCATTTTATGCTGGCTCAAGCGGCGCTGGAGAGTGGATGGGGTAAACATGAGATTCGTCGTGCTGATAATAGTCCAAGTTACAATCTGTTTGGTATTAAAGCCGGTGCAAGCTGGAAAGGTGACACTGTGGAGAAGGTAACTACTGAATATATTAATGGTACACCGCAAAAGATAGTCGATAAATTTCGTGCTTATAGCTCCTATGCGGAAGGATTTAATGATTATGCTAGATTGTTATTGGATAATCCACGATATGCAAAAGTCTTGGAATCTTCTGATTTCTCGGCGTTTGCAACGGGTCTGCAGCGAGCCGGTTATGCTACCGATCCAAAATATGCCGAGAAGTTGATTCAAATAAATAATAGTGAAGCATTACAGAATCGTGAGTTCATTTGATGAAGAAAATTTTTTCAATTCTTTTATTAACTTACCGATATAACTATTAGAAATTTTTAAAAATTAAAGGTCGGATATAAGCGATGGGAAATGGTATTCTTGACATTGGGATTTCTGGTTTATTAGCTGCGCAAAACCAGTTATTAACAACCAGCCATAATATTAGTAATGTGGCTACCCCTGGGTATAATCGCCAACAGGTTATGCTTAATACCAATATGCCACAATCATCGGGATCCGGATTTGTTGGGCGCGGAGTTCATTCGACCACAGTTCAACGAGTATACAATCAATTTCTTGCTAACCAATCGTTACAGATTCAAACACAAAGCCAGTCGCTCGATAGTCATTATGCACAAATAAAACAATTAGACGATATGTTGGGAGACACTGCCTCCGGACTTTCCCCGGCACTTCAAAATTTTTTTAGTGCGCTACAAGATGTGGCATCAAATCCATCGGTAGTTCCATCACGCCAGGCTATGATAAGTAATGGTGAAGCACTTGCGGCGCGTTTCAAAGACATGGATCAGCGTATGTCACAAATTAGAGAAGGTATTAACGCTCAAGTTACCAGTATTGTTGTTGAGGTAAATTCACTAGCAAGCCAATTGGCCGATATAAATCAACAGATCACGTTGGCGGAAGGTGCGGCCGGCGGGCAACCCGCTAATGATATGCTGGATCAGCGCGATGAACTCATAAATCGATTAAGTAAACTAGTCAATACGGATACCGTTCGGGAGAGTGGTGGCGCTATAAATGTTTTCGTTGGTAATGGCCAGGCATTAGTCGTGGGAAGTAAAACGTTAACGTTACAAGCGATTCAATCATCTGATAATCCAAGAGATTTAACCTTAGGTCTCGTTTCTAGAAATAGTACTATTCAAATTCCTGAGAGTCAGATCACAGGCGGAGCTTTAGGAGGGCTTTTGCTTTTTCGAAGTGATACGCTGGATAGCGCACAAAATGCATTAGGAAGAGTGGCCATTACGTTAGCGCATAGTTTTAATGCGCAACATCAATTGGGTGTGGATCTGAATGGAGATATGGGAGTGAATTTCTTCACTGTGCCTTCACCCAAAGTAACATCGGCCTTAACCAATAATCCGACTTCTAGTATTACTGCAAGTATAAGTGATTATGGTGCCTTAACAACGAGCGACTATCAGTTTTCGTATGATGGTACTAACTATACATTGACAAGATTATCGGATAATACTTCGATAAGCACTTTAGTTGCTCCGTCAGGGGGTGCTCCATTAATGCTTGATGGTATTTCAGTTACGGGTGCGACTATTCTTACTAACGAAAGATTTCGGATACAGCCTACTGTAAATGGTGCGAAGGATATCGCAGTAAATATTAATGACACATCCAAAATTGCTGCGGCGGGACCTAATCGTACTAATGCAGCAATAACGAATACTGGCACTGGCAAAATCAGTGCCGGAACTGTAAATCCATTGCCCCTAGATCCTGATCTACAGCAACCGCTAACTATAACATTTCATACACCATACGATGGTCAATATGATGTGACTGGGACTGGCACTGGGTTGCCGGCTACTAATCAAGCATATGCCGAAGGAGCTGATATTAGTTTCAATGGTTATACTTTCCAAATTAGTGGGAGTCCCGCTGCAGGAGACATCTTTACAATAGCGCCTAACCTTAACGGATCTGCTGATAATCGTAATGCATTGTTGCTGGGTGCTTTGCAAACTAAAAATACCGTAGGAAATGGGACGGCGTCATATCAATCTGCATACGGACAGCTGGTTAGTCAAATTGGTAATAAGACGCGGGAGTTAGAAGTGACCAGTAAGTCGCAAGCTAATTTTCTTGCACAAATTGAAAATACTATACAGTCTACATCAGGTGTTAATCTCGATGAAGAAGCTGCTAATTTAATGCGCTTCCAGCAGGCTTATCAAGCTGCAAGTAAGATCATTGAAATGAGCAATACATTATTTGATTCAATTCTTCGCATTCGTTAGATGTATTTCTAACCTGGAGACAATATCATGCGCGTTAGTACAAATACAATTTATGAAACCGGAACAAATTTGATGCTTCAGAACCAGAGCACTTTAGTTAAGACTCAACAGCAGCTATCTACTGGTAAGCGAATCCTAACACCTTCGGATGATCCAATTGCTGCAGCACAAGCATTGAATATCGCTCAAGCAGCATCATTGAATAAGCAATTCTCAGTTAATCGTGCCAGTGCAAGCTCCTCATTGGGGCTAGAAGAGAATGTATTAAAGGAATTGACCTCGATTCTTCAAAGCGTGCACAGCTCAACAGTTTACGCTGGAAATCCATCACTAAACGATGCGGATAAAAAAATTCTTGCTACTGAATTGCGTGGTAAGTTTGACTCATTAGTTGGCTTAGCCAATACCACGGACGAGAATGGACAATTCTTGTTTTCAGGATATCAGGCCAATACAAAACCTTTTGTGAAAACGGGGCTTAATGTGCAGTATGCAGGGGACCAAGGACAGAGAATGAATCAAGTTGGGCCGACGCGTCAACTTGCTGTCAACGATTCGGGTACTGATGTTTTTGAACGTATAAAGAACGGAAATGGTGTTTTTTCAACGGCAGCTGACTCACTAAATAATGGTACTGGCATCATTGATAAAGGATCAGTAATTATACCAGCTAGTCTTACAGGTGCGAATTATGAGATTGATTTCACAGTTGCTGCTGGCGTGACAACTTATAACATCGTAAATATAACTACTGGATTGGCGGTTTCATCAGGCAATCCTTATACAAGTGACAGTGCGATTAGTTTTGATGGAATACAGTTAAGTATCAAAGGAGATCCAGAAAATGGAGATAAATTTACGGTTTCTCCAAGCGGCAATCAAAGTATTTTTAAAACCATGAGCGACTTAATTACGGCGCTCGAAACACCTTCCAGCGGTCAACCTGGAGGTGCGCGGTTGTCAAATAGTTTAGATACAGCGCTACAAAACATTAACAATAGTCTAGAACATGTGCTTACAAAACAGTCTGCCATTGGGGCTCGGATGAATGAAATCGATAGCTTAGAAAGTGTTGGTGATGATCAAAACATTCAATTTGAGAAATTACTTTCTAATTTACAAGACGCTGATTTGTCGGAAGTGATTTCTAATTTCCAAAGACAGCAGCTATACCTTCAGGCTGCACAGCAATCCTATGTTAAAATTTCTGGGCTGTCCTTATTCAATTATATTTGAAAACAATCAATTGTGCTTTGTTTAGCTTTTTTTCTGATAATTTATGCTTTGATAGCCGATATCGTGACGAATCTGATAACCATCAAAGTAAATTCTTTTAATGAGCTTATAAGTATTCTGCTGCGCTAATTTTACGTTTTCTCCAAGTGCTGTTACGCATAAAACTCGCCCACTCGCAGTCATAATTTCCTTTTCATCTTTTCCGCCCATGATCGTTCCGGCATGAAAAATATGAAAATTATCATTATTTTCTTGTTCTTTGATGAGTTCATACAGGCCATGAATTACATCGTTTTTTCTCGGATTTTCCGGATAACCATGCGAAGCCATTACAACTCCAAGTGCAGCACGATTGTCCCATTCGACATCAACTTTATTGAGCGTTTCATTGATGGCATGCTCAATGAGTGTCAAGAGATCGCTTTTTAAGCGTAGCATAATAGGTTGCGTTTCTGGATCTCCTAGGCGGCAGTTAAATTCCAGTACGTTTGCATGGCCATCCGCTGTAATCATTAAACCGGCATAAAGAAATCCGGTATAGTAGATGCCTTCTTGTTTTAATCCGCTAATGACGGGATCAATGATATTGCGCATGATTTGTCCATGTAGATTGGGCGAAATAAAAGGAGCAGGCGAGTATGCACCCATTCCACCAGTATTAGGGCCCAATTCTCCATCGTAAAGGCGTTTATGATCTTGGCTGGTCGCTAATGGGAGAATATGGAGGCTATCAGTCATGACGATAAAGCTGACTTCTATACCTTGAAGAAATTCTTCAATAATAATTTCGCAGCCTGCAGCGCCAAGATTTTTCTCAACTAGTATCGCATTAACAGCCGAGTGAGCTTCATCGTGGGTTTGCGCGACAATGACTCCTTTTCCTGCGGCGAGTCCATCCGCTTTAATTACTAAAGGGGCATGCTGTTGGTCTATATGTTGATGTGCCAGTTCAGGGTCAGTAAAACTCTCATAAGATGCGGTGGGAATTTGGTGTCGCTGCATGAATCTCTTGGCAAAAATCTTTGAAGTCTCAAGCTGGGCTGCTTGTTGGTTTGGCCCAAAGATTTTTAAGTCGCTGGCCTGAAACGCATCAACAATACCTGCAGCAAGTGGTATTTCTGGCCCGACAACCGTAATTGCAATATGTTCTTTCCGTGCAAATTCGATTAGATCAGGGATTGATGTAATTGGAACATTCTCTAAACCGTGTTCAAGTGCTGTGCCTGCATTACCAGGTGCTACAAACACTTTATGTACGCGCGGTGAGAGACTTAATTTCCACGCTAGCGCGTGTTCTCTACCCCCTCCACCAATAACTAATAGCTTCATGATATAGAGGTTGTTTAATGTCGAAAATGACGAATGTTCGTGAATATCATCGAGATTCCTTGCTCGTCCGCAGCAGCAATAACTTCGTCGTCACGAATACTGCCGCCAGGTTGAATTATCGCTGTTGCTCCTGCTTGTACAACAACGTCTAAACCATCGCGAAAAGGGAAGAATGCATCCGATGCGACAACAGAGTCTGTTAGTGCATAACCTGCCTGCTGGGCTTTTATGGATGCGATCCGTGCACTGTCAATTCGGCTCATTTGACCGGCGCCAATGCCGATTGTTTGGCCATTACGACAAAATACAATAGCATTAGATTTAACAAACTTTGCCGCTCGCCATGCAAACAATAAATCATCTAATTGCTGTGGGGTGGGTTTTACTTTGGTGACTATAGCCAGATCGGACACTGTAATATTGGAAGTATCCGGTGTTTGAACAAGTAGTCCGCCATTAACTCTTTTCAAGTCATAGATAGAGTTTTCCATTTGCAACGGTACAACCAACACCCGGATATTATTTTTTTGCGACAAGAGTTGCTGCGCTTCAGGAGAAATTTGCGGTGCAATAATTACTTCAACAAATTGTTTAAGGATTGCTTCTGCAGTGTCCTTGCCGATAATTTGGTTAAAAGCGATGATGCCACCAAAAGCAGATACAGGATCGGTTGCTAATGCTAGGTGGTAGGCATTTAATATCGATTCTGAAATGGCTATCCCGCAAGGATTAGCGTGTTTCACGATTACGCAGGCCGGTTTGTCAAACGTTTTGACACACTCCCAAGCTGCGTCAGTATCTGCAATATTATTATAGGATAATTCCTTACCCTGCAGCTGTTGATAATTTGCTAAGCTGCCAGAGGTTATGGTCGAATCCCGATAGAATGCCGCTTTTTGATGCGGGTTTTCTCCATAGCGTAAATTCTGTACGATATTGAAATTCAGATTCAGTGAGTCTGGGAAATCCTTGTGAAGAAAATTTTCATCCAAAGCAGTTAAATAATTACTGATAGCACTGTCATAAGAAGCCGTGTGTGCAAAAGCTTTCTGAGCCAATTTAAAACGAGTAGCCAAACTGATCGATTTATTATTAGCTTCTAGTTCGGCGCAGAGTGAAGAATAGTCTAGTGGATCGGTGATTACAGTAACCTTCTGATAATTTTTGGCAGCCGCCCGAATCATCGTGGGACCTCCAATGTCAATATTTTCAATCGCATCGATGAGCGTAGAGTTTTGTTTTTCGATCGTTTGCTTGAACGGATATAAATTAACAATTACCAGTTCAATATTCAGTATCGATGCTTGATCAAGTGCTTTCTGATGATCTGGTAAGTCGTTACGTGCGAGAATGCCAGCATGAATTTTAGGATGAAGCGTTTTAATTCGACCGTCCAACATTTCTGGAAAACCAGTGTAATCACTTGCTTCAAGAACGGATATTCCAGCTTCGTTTAATAATTTTGCAGTACCACCCGTCGAGATAATTTTGATACCGCAATAGATCAATTTTTGAGCCAGATCAATAATTCCGGTTTTGTCAGAAACACTGATGAGTGCTTGTTTAATAGTCATTTAATTCGATATTGTTTCATTTTTTGACGTAGTGTATTGCGATTTATACCAAGTAATTCAGACGCTTGCGTTTGGTTGCCATGGGTATGCTGGATGGCAACTTCTATTAAAGGTTTTTCTACACTTTGAATCACCATGCTATAGATATTACCCGGTTTTTCTCCATCTAGATCATTGAGATATCCACTTATGGCATTACGTATACATGATGCAATTTCATTCTCCTTTACTGCGCTCATAAACTAATTACTCCCCTCTTTGATGTAACTTAATCTTTGGCCTTGCCTAGCTAATTGGGTAAAAAATTTATTGGTTTCAGAAATTTGCTGATCACTGGTTTGTAATTGGTTCATTGCCTGACGAAACCCAGCTGATCCTATGAGTCCCTTGGTATACCAAGATATATGTTTACGTGCGATGCGAACACCCGAGTATTCACCATAGAAATGATATAAATCATGAAGGTGATTGGTTAAAACTTGATGTATATCAGATACTTCAGGTGATTGGAGGTGTTGGCCTGTTGTAAGAAAATGATCTATTTCACGGAAAATCCAGGGTCTTCCTTGTGCGGCACGACCTATCATAATCGCATCCGCATTAGTGTAAGCGAGTACTTGTTTTGCTTTTTCTGGGGTAGTGATATCACCATTTGCAATGACAGGAATTTTAACTGCTGCCTTTACAGCTGCTATGGTGTCGTATTCCGCGGTGCCAGTGTATGCACATGCCCGTGTCCGTCCATGAACTGCGAGTGCTTGAATACCCGAGCTTTCCGCAATATTTGCAATAGATAAGGCATTTTTATGTTGTTTATCCCATCCAGTGCGAATTTTAAGTGTGACTGGAATGTTCACGGATCTTACTACTGCGATTAAGATTTTTTCTACTAATTTTTCATCTTGTAATAGCGCCGAACCGGCCATGACATTACATATTTTTTTTGCCGGACATCCCATATTGATATCGATAATCTGGGCACCATTTTCTGCATTGTACTGAGCTGCTGCCGCAAGCATCTGAGGATCAGCGCCAGCAATCTGAACAGAAATTGGAGAAACTTCCCCTTCATGGTTCGCTCGCCGCTGCGTTTTTATAGAACCCCATAGCAGTGAGTTGCACGACACCATTTCGGAGACAGCCATGCCAGCCCCCATTGATTTGCATAGCTGCCTAAATGGTCGATCGGTAACACCAGCCATTGGAGCAACAATCAATTTATTTTTTAGAATGTGAGAGCCAATTTGCATGGAAACATTTTTGGGAGAGATTATAAATAGTAAGTAGTTAAATCTAATGTTGAGTATTGCTGTTATTTGAAAGTAGCTTAAAGCTTGCGTAGGAGATAATATTGTATATCCTACGCAAGCTTTATTATAACCTTTGTCAAATTGACCGTGGAATAAAGATCGAGAATTATTCTTTTGCACCAAATATCATGCGACGGGCAATAAAACGTTTAATTGGCGGTACACAATCTAAAGTACTTAAACCGAATCCACAAGCTTGACTGAGTATTTTACTATCATTAGAAAATAACTTGACCAAAGTGTCCGTAAAGGTTCTAACAGCGTTACTGTCCTTTCGTCTTCGTTGAAGGTATTTGGATAACATGGTGGGTGTGCCGAGTTCTTGGGATACATTTTTCGCGTGAATGATTTCACATGCCAATTCATAGGCATCTCTCAGACCCAGATTAAACCCCTGTCCTGCAACCGGATGTAGAGTTTGTGCTGCATTGCCGATGAGCGCGATTCTTTGAGATACGGTGGATGTGGCATACTTAAGTGCTAATGGAAATGCTGATCTTTTTCCCGCGCCAATAAATTTTCCGAGCCTGTCGCCAAAATGTTGGTGCAATCGGAATAGAAAAGACTTGTCACTCAGTTCAGTGATTTCTTTTACAATATTTGGAGCTACGGTCCATACCAGAGAAAAATCCTGATCATTTGGAAGTAGTGCAACAGGCCCATCTGGAGTAAAGCGTTCATAAGCGATACCTGTTTGTTTTTTTTTAGCTCTAATATTTGCCACTACAGCCCACTGTTGATAATCATATGATCGATAATTGATGTCGGGTATTTGCTTGATCAGTTGACCGCCATCAGCTAAGACAAGAAGCTTAGCGGTTATTTGCTTTGGTTTTCCGTGATGGTCAAAAAATACATTACCTGAGCTTTCAGTAGTATCGATTCGGGTAACTAAAGCACCAGTAATATAATTGGATTGTGAGGTAGTCAATTGCGCATGCATGGCACTAAAAAGTTCATGATAATTCACTACATAACCTAATGCAGGAACACCCGCATCCTGAGATTCCAAAATAGTGCGCCCAAAGCTGCCGCGATTAGAAATATGAATCTTTTGAATCGGAGTATTATTTATTAACCTATCCCATACTTCTAGGCGTTGCAATATCAGATAACTGCCATGTGATAATGCCAGTGGGCGCGGGTCTTCGTCTTTTTCTGGTAACCCGCGTGCTTCAAGAAGTAGACTCGATACTCCACTATCGCGTAGACCAAGAGCTAATGCCATGCCTACCGGGCCACCACCCACAATAACGATGTCATAATGATCAGTGATCATAAAATTAATTTCTTGAATGTTTTCTGGAGTAAGAACTTTAGCTTATTAACTATAATCACATAACCTGCCAAGATGCCAACGTTAAAACATTCCAATTGATATAGCGGCTTGACTGAGATTCTTTTTGTATTGAGAGCAGTACTTAATAACAGTCTTTGCAAGAATAGCATACTGCACATGGTCTTGAAATGTAATCGGTATGAGAATTCAAGGCGAGACAGCGGTAAAAGAATTATTTAAATTGTATAATTCTGTCATTCGATTAATAAATACGAAACCGATAAGTTGATTAGGATTTAAGTGGAATTATTAGAATTATCTGTGTAAGCGTCATTGAATTATCAGGGGGAATTTTTCATGCCAAGATTTTTTATCAAAGAATTTGTACCAGGAATAGTGTTTTTATTTGCCTCTCAAGCTTTCAATGCTTGGTCAGTGGATATTGATAGTGAATTGATCGCTGCTGCAGAGAGAGGAAATTTTTCTTTGGTTAAGAATATTCTTGATAATCAACAGATAAATTCGCAAGAATTGAGTGCGGCTTTTCTAGTTGCAGTTAATAAAGGAAATTCTGCTATCGTTGAACGATTCCTGCAAGCCGGTGTGGATGTGAATTTAAGAGCTGAGGATGGTTTGTCGGCTTTGATGAGAGCTTCCCGGGATGGTCGTGAACAGGTTGTTGAAATTTTACTGAGAGCCGGTGCTGATGTAAATGCTGCTTCTGAAGGAGATGGCACAGCTCTAATCTTGGCTGCTGAGAAAGATAGAAGGAAGGTAATTACTTTGTTGTTAGATGCCCATGCTGATGTAAATGCTAAACGAGGCGATGGTATGACAGCTCTCATGCTGGCTGCACGAGAGGGGCATCAACAGACCATTGAAAACTTGGTTAATGCAAAAGCCGAAGTAAATTATCAGTTGGAAAATGGAGCTACCGCGCTAATGCTTGCGGCCCAACATGGTAATTTGAGAGCAGTTTATTCATTGATTGCAGCAAATGCCAATCTGGATCTTAAAGCTAGCAATGGAATGACTGCATTGATGCTTGCTAGTCACTATCGTTATCGGGAGATAGTTGAATTGTTAAGAAAGTCTGGTGCTAATTAGCAAATATCAATCACAACTTCTAATCGAGTTTGCTATAGTGCATTTATTTATATCGTTTAATTTGAGAAATAAAGGAAATTATAAATGAAAGTTTTTGCTGTTTTATTATTTGCCATAGCAGTTTTATTACTTCAAGGTTGCGGTGAAGAAACAAAAAATGATAAATCAGAAAGTAGCTCAATACCAAACCCCATGGGTGAAATCACCAGGATGGGTGAGATCCCGTCGTTTATGAGTGAAGGCTTGACGGAAGAAGAAAAAGCTGCGCTGAAGGAACAAATTATGCCGGCAGGTATAGACGATGAAAATTTTGCCGAGGAAAAATTTAAGGCGCTCATGGAAGATGCGAGAGCTGGAGATCCGGTTGCTCAGAATGGTTTAGGTGTGATGTATTATACCGGTGATGCTGTTTCCAAGACAGCTTCCGGTCAAGTGTTGAATACCGACCCGGAGCTTGCAGCCGGATGGTTTTACCGCGCAGCAGAGCAGGGCTATGCCGATGCGCAATTCAATTTAGGGCTCATGTATGCAAATGGAGAAGGTGTGCCTCAAGACATGGAGCAAGCCGTTGAGTTATTTAAGAAAGCTGCCGAACAAGGACATGTAGATGCACAAAATAATTTAGGTGCCATGTACTTTACCGGTGAAGGCGTGGCGAGGGATGAAAAGGTAGCTATCGAGTGGTTTGAGAAAGCAGCCGCTCAGGGAAATGAAGATGCGCGAATCAACTTGGATGCTATAAAATCATCTGCCAAGTGATTAGTTGTTGCTATAGTAGTTCAGGCAGAGGTCTGAACTACTATACCGCTCAAGCTATCGTTACTTCATGTGATAAATATACATCTTGGATTGCGTGGAGCAACTTGACGCCTTCAGCGATAGGTTTCTGGAATGCCTTACGTCCGGATATGAGTCCCATGCCCCCGGCACGTTTATTAATTACAGCAGTTCGAACGGCTTGATGCAAGTCATCACTACCCGATTCGCCACCTGAATTGATCATGCCGATCCGTCCCATGTAACAATTTGCAACTTGGAATCGTACAAGATCGATCGGATGGTCTGTTGTTAGTTCGCTATATACTTTAGAGTGAGTTTTTCCGAATTTTATTGCGTTATAACCCCCATTATTGGTAGCCATTTTCTGTTTAACGATGTCTGCGCCAATGGTGACTGCCAAATGATTCGCTTGACCTGTTAAATCGGCGCTCACATGGTAATCTTTGTCCGCAACTTTAAATGCGCTATTACGTGTGTATGCCCATAGTATAGTGGCCATGCCCAGATCATGTGCATGTTCAAATGCTGCAGAAACCTCTTGAATTTGGCGACGCGATTCATCCGAACCGTAAAAAACAGTCGCACCTACAGCACAAGCTCCCATGTTGAAGGCCTGGTTAACACTCGCAAACATTGTTTGGTCAAATTTATTAGGATAAGTCAGTAATTCATTATGGTTGATTTTTAGAATCATAGGGATTTTGTGTGCATACTGGCGTGACACAATTGCCAATACTCCCAGGGTGGAAGCAACGCCATTGCAACCGCCTTCAATTGCAAGCTCAACGATATTTTTGGGATCAAAGAACATTGGATTAGGCGCAAATGATGCACCCGCTGAATGTTCGACCCCTTGATCTACGGGCAATAACGATAAATAGCCTGTGCCGGATAAACGTCCGTGATGATAAAGTGCCTGAAGATTGCGCAAAACATTCGGCTTGCGATTGCTCAATAACATCACGCGATCGACAAAATCGGAACCTGGCAGATGCAAATTATCTTTTGGTATCGTATTGCAAACATGGTTGAGAAGTAATTCGCTTTCGTTGCCCAGAATTGCAGTAATATTTGTCATTCATACTCCTTCGGGGGTTATGGTGTTAAGTTTTTAATTCAATCTGATATTTTCTAATGTAGGCATCATTTTTGAGAAATAAGTATTTTCTTTGTTCCGTGTTGCATAATCATAAAATTTACATAACGATTAAGTGATTCTTCGAGTCGTTGTTGAGTAACTCTGAGATACTGATAATAAGCTGATAATTTCTGCTCGAAGATCTGTATTCCATTGAGTGGCTTGAATTTGCTGCATCTAATATCATCGTCTTTTCCTCTATGCTTGTTGTTATTAAGTTTTGGAGATTACCTATAGCTAGAATTAATTTTCGAATATTGGATGGATTTTGCATTACATTCAGAGGAAACGCCACTGCTATGCATATGGAACAAATTATTAATGATTGTAACATGCTAATTCAATGATATAAAATTTATTAAATGTCCAATGAAGTTGCAGATAAAGTAAATAAATTGTGTTATCGCAGATGAACTAAATTTGAAGAATGCTTGCGTGAGATTAAATATCCTAGCGTTTATTTTGGGCGTTGGCTGGCTGCAGTACCGAACCATACTGCCAGAAGTAGAGTGGATTTGGTTGTTGTTGTCAATGGCAATTGCAGCTGGGCTGTTTGGATTTTTCCGAGCAGCAACTCATATTGTAATAAGCAGAATCTTGTTTGGAATTTTTTTTCTTGTGTTTGGGTTTTGTTGGGCGGCGATTTTAGCGCACTGGCGTTTGAGCGATTCTCTGCCTCGTATCTGGGAGCGCAAGGCCATACAAATAGTCGGTGTG
The DNA here is from genome assembly GCF_019752095.1 of Nitrosomonas sp. Lineage (GTDB taxonomy): Bacteria > Pseudomonadota > Gammaproteobacteria > Burkholderiales > Nitrosomonadaceae > Nitrosomonas. The sequence goes on along the minus strand of NZ_JAIEMO010000025.1, from coordinate 94,227 downwards.
ATAGCTAATGTACCGCAAGAAAATGATCGAAGTGTGCGTTTTCAGCTTGACGTCGAGCATGTGAATACTGAGGGTGCGATCGTGCCCAAGCGGATTGCATTGTCTTGGTATAAAGTGCGGCAGACGGGAACTAATCAGGTAGTATTACCTATGGTCAGAGCGGGTGAACGTTGGCAACTAACGGTACATTTGAAACGGCCGCATGGCAATCAAAATCCGCATAGTTTTGATTTTGAAAGATGGGCATTGGAGCGCAATATCCGTGCAACTGGATATGTGCGTGTATCGCCTGAAAATCAACGCCTGCAACCGATGGTTCAACGTCCTGTATATTGGATAGCGCATATTCGCGAAGGAATTCAACATCGTTTTGCTGCAAGCTTAGCAAATCAAACTTATGTGGGAATATTGCAAACGTTGGCAACAGGTGATCAGAATGCAATTCCCCGTGATCAATGGCAAGTTTTTACACGTACTGGAACTAATCATCTCATGGCGATTTCCGGTTTGCATATCACGATGATTTCGAGCGTGGTATTTGCAGTGATATATTGGCTGTGGCGCTGTAGTGCTTATCTGGCATTACGCGTGCCGGCACGGCGTGCTGCTGTGATGGCTGGATTAATTGTGGCTTTTAGCTATGCTGTGCTTTCAGGTTTTGCAATTCCGGCACAGCGGGCATTTTATATGCTGGCGGTGGTGGCGATTGTGTTATGGATGGGGCGTCAGACACCGGCAACTACAGTGTTGGCATGGGCGTTGTTTGGAGTGATATTATTAGATCCATGGGCAATTCTAGCTCCTGGATTCTGGCTATCTTTTGGCGCAGTTGCTGTCATAATGCTATTAACTGTTGGTCGGATCGGAAAAATACATTGGCTCAGTGGTTGGTTGCGAATTCAGTGGGCTATTACGCTGGCTTTAATTCCTTTATTACTGGCGCTATTTCAACAGATATCCTTAGTGTCTCCGATCGCTAATGCCATCGCCATTCCCCTGATAAGTCTTATAGTAGTTCCGCTAACATTGTTAGCAACCATACCTGTATTCGATTTTATGTTACCGTTCATTCATGATGTGTTAAATATCATCATGGTAATGCTGAAGTCACTGAGCAATTTGCCGCATGCTGTATGGCAGCAGCACTTTCCACCAATATGGACAATAAGTGTAGCTACTATTGGGATTCTGTGGATGCTGTTGCCGGGAAGCTTGGGGGTGGGATTTTTTTCTGGTTTCCCCGCACGTTGGTTGGGCATGGTTGCAGTTTTGCCCATGTTCTTGGTTAAGTTGGATCAACCAAAAACCGGGGATTTGTGGCTGACTGTGCTTGATGTTGGTCAAGGACTTGCAGTCGTGGTACGTACTGAACATCATGCATTATTATTTGACACGGGTCCTGGATTCGGTGGAACTGACAGTGGTAGTCGCATTATTGCGCCTTTTCTACGCGGAGAAGGAATTAGCAGACTTGATGCTATGGTCGTGTCGCATGCTGATTCGGATCATAGTGGCGGTGCACTATCAGTGTTGAATGAGATACCGGTTATGCAGTTGTGGTCATCGCTAGACGATCGACATCCCATAGCGCAGGCTGCAATCTTAAAGAACCAGTGCCGCGCGGGACAGATCTGGCAATGGGACGAAGTGCATTTTGAATTGCTGCATCCATTAGAGCAGGATTATTTGAACTCAAAACGTAGTACCAACGCAAAAAGTTGTGTATTAAAAATTACATCAGCTCATGGCAGCGTATTATTGCCGGCTGATATTGAAAGGAAAGACGAGTTGGCATTGCTAGCTCGATCCAGTGATAAGCTTCCTGCAACAGTATTGATTGCACCGCATCATGGTAGCCATACTTCATCAACCGATGCTTTTGTACAAGAAGTAAATCCTGCACTGACAATTTTCACGGTTGGTTATCTTAATCGATACAGTCATCCGCGCGAAACTGTAACCTTACGTTATCATAATTCGAGTAGCCAGTTGATGCGTAGCGATAAAGATGGTGCTATTCTGATACGTTTTGAAAATAATGATTGGTCTGTCAATAGCTGGAGAAAATTAAATCGGCGCTATTGGCACGGTAGTTCTGAATTGAATTAAACTTGCAAAGCTCTTTCGGAACATGGAGCAACTTCCTGCATATTACACTGAGTTATCCAGCTAAGATAAGCGGGTGTTGATTAAAGTTATTGGTATGGCACTTCCAGTTGTTGCTGGAAACTCGATTGTGCCGAAAGCCACAGTAAATGTAGTTCCTACTCCTGGCTCACTGGTAACCTTAATTTTTAATTGATTATTTTCTGCCGCGATCTTGACGATGGATAAACCAATCCCGCTAGTTGCTTTGTTATGAAGTGCTGCTCTAGGAGAATAAAAATATTCGTTGAATATATTGGGCAAATCTTTCTCTTCGATACCAATGCCATGGTCGGTGATGGTAATGTTAGCACGCAAATTATTGCGATCTACTTTAGATGAGATCTCAACGCTAGTATTTTCGTGCGAATAGGTGATCGCATTGGTGATGATATTTTCTATGAGTATTTCTAATTGATCAGGGATTACTTTGCAAAAAAAATTCTCAATGGATAAATTGAGTCCAACGTTTTTAGAGCTGGCGACCGGGGTTAGTTTTTCAATACATTTTTGTAAGGCGGATTGAATTTCAACATACTCGAAAACTGCAGTGTCAAGACAAGTATCTTTCAAACGTTCCAACCGGAGTAGATCAAGTATTAGGCCAGACATATTTTTTGCCCGGTGATCAATTTGCGCTAGTGCAGTACTTATCTCCAGTGTTGTTTCACCCAAGTAACCTTCTTTGATTAAGTTTATTTTGCTGCGAATAGCATCAAGTGGGGATTTAAGTTGATGCGTGATCAATAACGCATATTGATCTTTCTCGACTTGTGCTTGGTTGATTTGCCTGTATGCATCGAGAAGGTGGCGCTCATGTGCGCGAACGATTAGAGAAAGTCTTGAAACAACATACCAAACGACAAAAAAAAGTATATCAAGGAAAAACATCCATATCAAAGCACCATCTTTGCGAGCACTTTCAGATAGAAATTGACTGTTTATTAGTGTGGAAAGCGGTGCTTGAGTGATTAGAAAGTTATCAATTATGATTACGATCGAATCCATGAAGCAGACCAAGATTGTTACATACAGGCTTTCACGGGTAGAAAAAAAGATACAGGCAAGAGCAATATGCAGTACGTAGAAAAAAGAAATTGGCGTGGAAGTACTGCCAATATAATGCACGACTACTGACAAGCAGATCAGGTCAACAATAATCTGAATCCATAAATTAATCGAAGGCGAGTTATATTTGCTTGGTTTGCAATGATCTAGCGCGAAGATGTATGCAATATTGGCTACAATTAGTACGATAATGATGGCGATCGGCCATTTTTGCTGTTCGCTGATGCCTAATTGCATCAACGCATCTGATGCCGATAGCATAAGAATTTCAAAGAAAACCAGTATAGCAACCAATATCCAGCGGAAAGTTATGAACCAACGGATATTGCTGATTAAAACATCGTCACTAAGTTTTAACTTATCTCCCTTTATTTCAAGCAATACGCTTTGAGTATTCGGCTTGTCCCAGGAGAATTCAGTGCTTGCCATACTATTATTATTGAGTGTTGCACAAAATTATGCAGCTTCTCCTGCTTTCTTCAAGCGTTCATTAATCGTTGCCATGAGACTGACCGGTTCAACTGGTTTCTCCATAATGCAAACCCATTCATGTGAACCATCTTCAAAATATGGCCGAATCATATCACCTAATGATGTCAGAAAAATAGTCTGAATTTGCGGGTATTGCTTATGAATTTTTGCATAAGTTGTCAACCCGGCATCCATGGATTCAACCATAACATCCAGAATAGCCAAATCTGGTTTTTTTGTTTCATCTTGTAATGAATCGATAAACTCCTGCATTGATAAATAGCTATCTACTTCATATCCATTTTTAAATAATATACGCTGAACTGATTCACGAATATCTGAATCGTCGTCAACGTGGGCAATTCTTGGTGGCATAATAATTGATTCTCCTTGCTTGATCATTCTTTCTTGGGAACCGCGACTTAGAAGCAGTTAAAAAAAACCGTTTGTTTATCGAGGTTATTATTTGGTGGATCATATCGTAGCACATGTGAATAATGTGTGAAATGTGAATATCGGCGATATATTGTAAAAATATAATCCTTTGAAATAATATGCTTACGAAAGCGCTGAATAAATTCTTTTTAGCCGAGCAATTGCACTTATTATACGAATGAATACAGCAGTGAATATTTAATGTGAATGCCCCGTGTTATGGTATTAACAGCATGGAAATGTTGTGTATTGAGTCTCAGTGAATTGTTGATCCTGCTTCTCGAAATATCGCATCAATAGTCAGTGCATCTAAGCGATATTCGCGATTGCAGATATCGTCGCTAACAATGACCTCGCCGAATTCTTTCAGAATCGAATCAACTTCTTCGCGCCCTAGTGAACGAAGCATGGCATAAATTTTTATGGGGTCTTCTTGGCAACCGTTTTGGACGGATTGAGCATCAAAAATGCGGATGGTTTCTTCATAAAATAAACGTGTCAAGATTTCTTCTGCGGTTAGATTAAATAACTCGTGATCATGGATTGTATTTGCTAAAGCTTCGGCACGCATCCAGCCATCAGGGTCTTGCAAGTCAGAATTCGGCAGTTTTTGCAGCAACAAGCCAAAAATAGCATTGTTAGCAGTGACTAGAAATAAGCGCGATGGCAATTGATCGGATTGCCTGAAGTAATGTTCAAAAATTTCAGCAACAGTTTTACCATCAAGCGGAACGATGCTTTGATAAGATTCGCGCATTGATGGCATGTCGAGCGTAAGGAGTAAGTGACCATGGCCAAGCAAGTCGGGAACTGATTGTACTTCAGTGGTTCGTTCGCATTTTGCCATGCCACGCAGGTGTAGGCTTTCAGTGCAATCGAGAATCAGCATTGAGACGGGTCCGCTACCTGTCAATTGAATGGTCAAACGCCCAGTTTGTTTAAGGTTTTCACCCAGCAACAAAGTAACTGCACTCATTTCACCTAACAGCTGTGTGACCGGTTGAGGATAGTCGCGTCCGGATAATATTTCCTGCCAGACGGAGTCGAGATGCACGACTGCGCCGCGTATATCCAAATTTTCCAACAGGAAGCGTTGTACATAATTGCTCATTATTAAACCTTTAATTGTAAGAGTTGATCGATATTATCAACGGATATTTTGCAATGCTACCCAAGCTTGACCGAGAGCAATAGCGCTATCGTCAGGTGGTAATTGTTGTGAAAAAAATAAATTAAAGTCAGGTGTGGTCAATTGCTTGACTAAGCCATGTCGCAGCACCGTATTGTGAAAACAACCGCCACCGAATGCCAGATTGAAAACTTGATGTTTTTCTGCGGTTATTTTAATCCAAGTTGCTAGCCCTTCAATTAATGTAGCGTGAAATAGGGCGGCAGCGTATGGAAGGTTTTGTTTTAAATCATGGTTGTCGATTAAAGTCCATAATAACGGAGAGAAATCCAAGTTATTTTTTTCTGTGATTCGGAAACCATTAGTCATGGCAAGTGCCGATCCATGTTGTACGGCCAATCGTTCTAATTGAAGCGCTGCTTGTGCCTCATAGGATTGAGTGAGAGAGACACCGAGAAGGCCTGCTGCAGCGTCGAATAGTCTTCCCATGCTAGAAGTCTGTGGGCAATTCAAGCTTTTGGTCAGCATGTTGGTTACAATTGTGGCAGCGGGTTGATCAGCAAAACGTTGCGTAATCTCTTCACTACGATTTAAGCGAGCCAGAGCAGCAGCAGCCATACGCCAGGGCTCTTGTGCAGCAAGATCTCCACCTGGCAGGGCCAATGTTGTTAGATGGCCCAGCCGTTCGGATCGGGCGCCATCCACCATTAATAACTCGCCACCCCAAAGAGTATTGTTAGATCCTAATCCTACACCATCCAGCGCTAGAGCCATTACCGATTGAGTTAGTCGATGCTCAGCACAGATAGCGCCAATGTGAGCGTGATGATGTTGTACAGCAAGTAGTGGTAGTTGCTGTTGCTCAGCAAAAGCTTGAGCAAAATGAGTGCTATAAAAATCCGGGTGTAAATCGTGGGCAACCAGTTCAGGTTGAATCGAATAATTTTTACACATGCGGTACACGGTTTGATCTAATAGCTGTCGGGTATTCGCTGTGGCTAAATCTCCGATAAGCGGTGAGATATATGCGATGTTTTCTTGCGTCAGACAAACGGTATTCTTTAACCAGGCTCCACAAGCCAGAATAGCGGGCCCACTGATTGCTAACGGAATAATAATGTCTGTTTGGTTAAACAAGTGTCGAATTGGTTTATGTTTGGTATTGGACTGTGGAGGGAAGAGCAAGACGGTTAGCTTCAATCCAATCAATCCAGACTTGCATGCCATTGCCCTGCATAGCTGAGATTTGAATCACCGGTAAACCGGGATGAATGCGGTGCGCATATTCAATTGCCAAATCGACATCAAAAGATAAGTATGGTAATAAATCGCATTTATTCAACAGCATTAGATCAGCGGCATGAAACATATCAGGATACTTAAGTGGTTTGTCTTCACCTTCGGTAACCGACAATATAACTACTTTATATGCCTCACCTAGATCAAAATTGGATGGACACACTAGATTACCTACATTTTCAATAAACAAAACACTATTTTGTTGCGGCGATATTTGCTGCATCGCTTGTTGCACCATAAATGCATCCAGGTGACAACCTTTACCCGTATTAATTTGTGTTGCTGAAATACCCGTTTCACGAATACGCGCGGCATCATGATCGGTTTGTTGGTCACCTTCGATTACAGTGATTGGTAATTTATTACGAAGTATTTGAATAGTATTGACTAATAGGGTAGTTTTACCTGAACCGGGACTGGAGAGTAAGTTAAGTGCGAGAATGTTCCGCTCGGATAGAAAACGGCGATTCTCATTGGCGTATTGGTTGTTTCTTTCCAGAATGTCGCGTTCTATTTTGATCATTCTGGCCTGACTCATGCCGGGTGCGTGTGCAGTGGCGACATCCGTTCCGAAAGCAAGCGTTTCTGAGGCGCAGTTGTTTTTAATCGGCAATGATGGAGTATGATCGCTAGTATTAGAATGTTTCAGTGGACGAAACTGAATTGGCTTCTCAAGATGAAGTGATTGAATCGTTTTTCCATTAATGCGTGTTTGTCCGGTGCTGCATCCACAAGTCGTACACATTTGATCCTCTTTATTCAGCTTCTAATTCTTTGATTTTCATTTCGCGCCCTTGAGTGACTTTCAATGTATTATAACTGCCACAATGTGAACAGGCCTCATAATAGCTCGTAATCAAGCTGTTGCGATTGCATTGTGCGCATACTGCCTGCCCAGCAATTTCTATGATTTCTAACTTGGCTTGCCGAGCGATGCTGTCTTGTGTTATCACATCGAAATAAAATCGTAATGACCCTTGCTCAACGCAAGCCAATTTACCAATCTCTAACCATACAGTTTTAACCTTTGTAAGTTGATGCTCGGTCGCGATTTCCTCGATAATTTGTAATAAATTTTCAGCGAGCGAAAGTTCATGCATGCCATATCTTACTGGATTATTAAAAAGTCATTGTAATAAGTAATCATGATATCGCTAAAACGCGTTCATGGGATGTTAGCAAGTATTTGGCTGTCAATGTCAGCTCACATCTTGGCTTGATTCATTTCTAACAGTCCTCTATAGTTCTGAAAAGATATCAAATGTCATATAATATTCAAAATCTTACAAATTGCATAAAGAGCCTGGCATGATTAAAAAATATCCCTAATGAATTTAGTTGATCCGATAAATAATAGGTTGCGCGACTTTGAAATTAAATTGACTCCAACAATCGTGATTTGTAACGATCAATTAGTTCATAGCACGTTATTTTAGATTAGATTTGGAAAAGATATGGCTGAAACAAAATATCAATTGGAAAGGACTAAATTGGCTTGCTTATATGAAAATTCACATGACATGTTGAGAATTCACTTTATTGACGAATTGTGCCAGAAGTTGATAGAAAATATAAAAATGATAGGGTATTCACCCATTCAAATTTTTCCTTTTATCGACATTGATGATAAAAGCTATGGAGAGAGCAGTTTCATACACACGCTGGATCATAAATTTTCTATTTCGATAATGACGAATGGCAGAATTCGTGGGCAGATAGGAATATATTCTAAAGATATTGATGTTATATCTGTGTTTGAAAATGAGAATAAAATCTTTCTGCAGAACATAGCCGATGATCTGGGTTTATGGTTGGAGCGAAATCGGCTTTTGGATAGAAAAACAGTATTGCTAGATTCAGCTAGCGCTATTGAGAGCGCATTTGATGAGCATGCGATCATGGCAATCACAGACAATTTAGGAAAAATTAGTTATGTCAATGAAAGATTTTGCATTGTTTCTGGGTATTCTTTCGATGAATTAATTGGGCGAGATCATCGAATTGTTAATTCCGGTTATCACTCCAAAGATTTCTTTCTTGACTTATGGAGCGCTATTACGAATGGAAAAGCGTGGAAAGGGGAAATTAAGAATCGTGCTAAGGATGGAACATTTTATTGGGTTGCTATGACAATTGTGCCTTTTCTTGATGATGTCGGCTTGCCGTACCAATACGTTGCGATACTGAACGAAGTGACGGGATACAAGCTGCTGGAGCAAAGAATGGAAAAACAAGTTGCAGAATTGGCACGGTCAAACGATGAGTTGGAACAATTTGCGTATGTTGTTACTCATGATCTGCAAGAACCGCTCAGGGCTATTAACAGCTTTGTTCAATTGCTCAATAAATACTGCCATACGCAATTGGATCAACGTGCGAATAATTTGATTTCACATGCGGTGGCCGGTACCCATCGTATGCAACAACTTATTGATGACTTGTTAACCTATGCACAGGTGGACGCTAGTCAAGAACTTGTGAAAATAGACTGTGAGCAACTGCTAAAAGAAGTAGAAGCAGATTTATTAGTTACCATTAGCGAATGTAATGCGATCATTACGCATGATCAGCTTCCAGTTATTAGAGGAATCCGTTTTCAGTTTATACAGTTAATTTCTAATCTAATCAATAATGCGCTTAAATTTCGAAGAGCTCATGAACTCAAAATACATATTGGTGTAAAAGAAAAATCAGATGAATGGATTTTTTTAGTATCGGATAATGGAATTGGCATAGAGAAACAATATCAAGAGCGGATTTTTCGAGTATTCCAGCGATTACATAGCCGCAAAGACTATGCAGGTACGGGGATTGGTTTGGCAATATGTAAGAAAGTAGTGGAACACCATGGAGGAAGGATATGGGTCAATTCAGAACTTAATGTAGGCTCATCATTTTATTTCACAATCCCCAAAATAAAATAAATACAATGCATCTTAAAAATAATACTGAGCCCAATGTCATTTTGATGATTGATGACAATCCTACCGATGTTTTGTTGATTAAAGAAGCTTTTGCTTTATGTAGTGAGAATTATGAGGTGTATGTAGCTGAAGATGGTGCGTATGCATTAGAGTTTCTAAGCCAACAAGATAAATATTGTCATGTGCCTCGTCCAGATATTATCTTGCTGGATTTAAATATGCCGAGAAAAAGCGGATTGGAAGTATTAAAAGAGCTGAAAGATGATCCTGATTTGAAAAGCATACCTGTCATTATTTATACTTCATCTAAAACTAAAGCAGATGTAAGATCTGCATATCGGAGCCATGCAAATGGTTATATTAAGAAATCGATTGATTTTGATGATTGTATAAAAATAGCAAATTCGATAAATGATTATTGGTTCTCTACTTCAACGCTCTATGAGCCTTAATGTGTGATGATCGTACCTAAGATTCATATTTTATTAATTGAAGATAATGAGACTGATGCGATACTGGTGCAGAGTGATCTACAGTATGCAATGGGTGATCAGGTGACGGTGACTCATGTAGAGCGGTTAAGTTCTGCATTAGAGCTAATTCACAAAGAATCTTTTGATTTAATATTATCAGACCTCACTTTGCCCGATAGCGATGGAATTACAACCATAAATGAATTGCGAAAACATGCGGCAAGTATACCGATTGCCGTTTTATCTTTTAGGGATGATGAAAAGCTTGCAATCAAAGCGATAAAAGCCGGCGCACAAGACTATCTCGTGAAAGGCAGTCTTACTGAAGGTGTGCTTGCACGGGTGATTCGCTATTCAATTGAAAGACAGCGTATTGAGGAAAGTAATAGGAAAGCACAGAATCGGTTTCAGACAATTTTTGAAAAAGCCCCTTTAGGTATTGCACTAGTTAATTTGAAAACCGGAAAATACTACGATGTGAATCCGAAATATGCATTCATTGTTGGTAGGCATGTGGAGGAGCTTATTAATATTAGTCATGCGGATATTATTCATCCAGATGATTTGCAGTCTTATTATTATGATATTGAACTATTTCTAGTCAATGATCTAGCTAGTTGTAAGATAAAAAAAAGAGTTCTTCGTCAGGATGCGTCAGTTATCTGGATTGAAATTTCTATTGTGCAGTTCGAAGTCATGGCGAGTGATGAAATATGTTATTTATGTGCGATAGAAGATATTACTGAACATAAACAGATGGTTGAAAATCTACGTCGATTGGCCGTGCATATGCAAGATGTGCGAGAAGAGGAAAGAACTAGGATTGGCCGCGAAATACATGATGTTCTTGGCGGAACCTTGGCAGTTCTGAGAATGGATCTGGATTGGCTTTCTAAAAAAATAATTGCAGAACCCATACAAGAACGAATCAAATTGTTATATCAATTAACGGGTGAAGCCATCGATACTGCGCGTCGGGTTTCGGTAAATTTACGCCCTAATGTACTGGATAATTTAGGGTTATTGGGTGCCATCGAATGGCTGGTGCGTGAATTGGAACAGCGGACAAATATTCTGTGTACACTGGAATCTGCAATATCAGATTTATCTTTTCATAATAAAAACTACGAAACCAATATTTTTAGAATTATCCAGGAAGTATTTATCAACATTGCTCGGCATTCACATGCAAACAAAGTTGATGTAGAGCTTCTAGAAGACGAAGATGATGTTGTTATTACGATTAGAGATAATGGTGTTGGTATTACAGAATCGCAAATTTTAAATCCTCAGTCATTTGGAATTATCGGCATGAATGAAAGAACACAACAACTTGGCGGTAAAATTGAAATATCAGGCACACCGTTACAGGGCAGTGTTGTAGTACTTAGAATACCACTAACTTTGACCGCATTTGCAGGAGAATTAACAGATGATTAGGGTACTGATTGCAGATGATCACACATTATTTCGTGATGGGCTTAAACGAATTTTCAGTGAAACAGATGACATTGAAGTTGTTGCAGAAGCGATTGATGGGAAAGATATTATAAAAAAGACGAAGGAATGCGATTGGGATATTATCTTGCTAGACATTAACCTTCCCGACATGAATGGGTTAGAAGTTCTGAAACGAATTTTATCTGCAAATCCATCTTCATGTGTGCTGGTGTTAAGCATGTATCCTGAAGATGAATACGCGATCCGGGCGATTCGTTCTGGAGCATCTGGATATATGACAAAAGATAGTCCAACAGATCATCTCATTAATGTGGTGCGTCGTCTCTCCAAGGGAGGAAAATATGTTAATCCCGAGCTCGCAGAGAAACTCCTATTTAATCCGATTGTGGATTCAGAGAAATTGACACATACCACATTTTCAGACCGGGAATTCCATGTTTTTAAACTTATCGTCTCTGGAGAGCCTTTAACTTCCATAGGCAAGAGACTGTCCCTCAGTGTCAAAACCGTTAGTACTTATCGCTCACGCATTTTGGAGAAAATGTGTATGAAAAATAATGCGCAACTGATTCGATATGCGATTCAGCACAAACTACTTGAGTAAGAGAGTGCAAATTCAATTCTCTAATTATGAAAAAATATTTTAATATTAGTCCCCTGTGGTCGTTTTTTCGCTAAAAAGTGAGACAACAATGGGTTGTGCGATGTGAGCATTATGCTGCTTTTGGCAATAGATGTATCCTATCATCGTGAATGTTCAGAGCCGATTGAGTTGTATGGGGGAATACTGCGCGGGATCAGTTTTGTGTTTTGTAATCGTGCTGTGCATCATGTTAAGGCATTTATTCTATCACAGGAAAAGACTGATAGTTGCGCCGATACAAACATTAAAGGATAATACACGACTTTTAGTTTCCCTTTGGGATTGAATAATTAAGGATATTGGCAATGAAAGCAGAGATTCATCCAGATTATCATGAAATAACTGTAACTTGTAGCTGTGGTAGTGTGTTTAATACGGGATCGACTATGAATAAACCTTTAAATATTGAGGTGTGTTCACTTTGTCATCCGTTTTATACGGGTAAGCAGAAAATTGTCGATACTGCGGGTAGAGTTGAGAAATTCCGTCAAAAATACAATAAACAGCCATCCAAATAATTTTTAGTACTTTGCTATCGATTAACTATCAACTTCAGGTATATGACTGAAGGCTTTATGATAACCAGATTCGATGTGAATATGTTATCAGTAATGAATAGCAAGCCAGATAGTTTCGTTTCCTGGGTCTGTCCATGAGACTCTGTGCTTTTTATGCGAAGGAATATTAATGAAATCTCCTTCTTTAAGTGGCACAGAAGTCTGATCCTCAAAAGTAAGTACAGCTTCTCCTTTTAGAACCATCACCCATTCATTTTCTTTTTGATCATGCCAAGAAGATGATTGTTGGCCTTTCGAAATAATTCTTTCAATTGTTAGCGTATCATTTTTGATTAAAATATCGAAAATTTCACGTTTCAAATTTTTAGGAATTTCTGAGAAAATATTATGCAATTTCATTTTCGTTTGATAAGTAAGGCTGCTCAATAAATCACAATGGTCAGTGTTAAGGGTCCTTTCGTTTGTAGCGTAGGCTACCTTACAGTATCGTGTGAGTTTATTGCAAGTCAATTTAGTTGAATGCTTGCTAGCACACGTTTCTTTAAAAGATTGCTTTCTCACATCCCAGAGAAAAACATAATTCGCGTACTTTTTAATTCATCGATCCTCTGGCCATTACTTCACATCTCAAATTATGGAGAATAAAATAAGGTGTAATAGTTAGGGTATTTATTACTTTAATATTTCTTAGAAGTCTCAGAATAGAGGTATGCACTAACTCGAGATGAAATTTGATGTAAGATGATGTTAGTAAATCAGGATTAATCTTTGTGGATTCAAACTTACATTTCTTGATGTGAGTGATTAGAAATAAAAACGCAGTTAATGTTACGCCACTTACAGTTGTATAGATTATTTAAATTTACGATTTTTGATTTTTCTTTGAATATATTAATATATATCTGATTCGTAATAAGTATTAAAGTTTTAAATTGAATTGTCGTAGCTAGCGTGAAATAATTCTTGGTTCTCTTGATGTGTGTAAGTATTTAATTTTATTTGAGACTTTTTGTATTTCTGCTATGGAATGTTTGTCATGTTAAGCATATATGGAGCAGTTTGATTGAAATTGTCGTCATAAATAATAAAGGGGAAAATACTATGGCAGTAGCACATATAAGGATGATTTCGATAATAGGGTTGGCGCTTATTAACGTTTTCGCTCTTACTGCTTGCGATAAAGAGCCTAAAGCAAAAAAATCTGGGCAATCAATAGTTAGTGTTAATGGTTCCGAGATTACAATGCTTCAACTTAACGATGAAATTAGGCGAAGTAGTATCCGCGCTGATCAGTATGAGGCCGCTAGCGAGAAATTATTGGAATCACTGATTGCTCGTCAGTTGGTCGTAGATGAAGCCATAAGAAATAAACTTGATCGCACACCTGACGTGATGCAGGCACGTGAGCGTGCAAATGCTCAAGTGATTGCACAAGCATATTTACAAGGAATTATTAGCAAGATTGCAAAACCAACTAAAGCTGAGATTGAAGATTATTATCAGAAAAACCCAGAGCTGTTTGCACAGCGAAAACAGTTTGATTTAACTACTGTGCGAGTAGCAACTAAGAATGTTAGTGAAGAACTGAAGAAAATAATAGATGCAGCAAAGTCTGTAGACGAGGTTGTAAGTTGGCTTGATAAAAATAAAATCCAATATTTTCGTAGCCTGGCAACACGAAGTAGTGCTGATCTTCCGCTGCAGTTAGTATCAATGTTACGTGAGAAAAGCAAAGACACTATTTTTATTATTAATGAGCAAGAAAAAAGTGTGTTGATTTCAGTCAATGCGATTAAAGATAATTCAGTTTCAGAAACTGCTGCGGCACCACAGATTGAAAGATTCTTGATCAATCAAAAATATAAAGAAGAAACAGACGCTGAAATTGCGCGTTTACGCGCTTCGGCAAAAATCGAATATCTAAATGCGAAAGAAGCACCAGAACCTAATATAGAGAAATCAGGTGATCAGTTACCCATAATTTCTCTTGAAACTTTGGATAGCAACGACAATCCATCTGCAGCAGTTTCTGAAGGAGCAATTGAACGTGGTATTTCAGGGTTAAAATAAGCATATTTATGCTGAAGATATATTTAATCTATTTGACATAGGATAAATTAAGGATATAGGTAAATGGAAAATATTATGAAGAAAGGGCAGTTATTGATTATGGTTTTGGCACTACTTTCGATGATTGGTGTCGCTAATGCAGCAGCCGGAGAGAGAAAAGAAAGTGCTTTGGGGCCAGGGGACACATTAAAAATATTTGTATTTGGTCAGCCGGACATGACAACTGAGGCAAAAGTAAGTGAGGCTGGAAACATAACTTTTCCATTGCTGGGCGAAATATTTATTGATGGACTAACACCTTCTGAAGCGGAAAGGAAGATAGTTAATCTGCTGGAGAGTAAAGATATTTTACGTAAACCACAAGTAAATATCATTACCGCTTCGTTACAAAGTCAAATGGTATCTGTGCTTGGTTATGTGCGTAACCAAGGGCGATATCCAATCGAAGGTAAGCGCAGATTGACCGAAATTCTGGCTATGGCGGGAGGGATTGTTCCTGATGGGGCCGATCAGATTACCCTGATTCGTTCGAATGGTAACCAATATGTTAAAGAAGTAATTGATGTTTTGGAGATGATTCGTTCTGGTAATTTAACTCGTGATTTGAACATAAGAAGCGATGATCTAATCTATGTTGAAAGAGCGTCTCGTTTTTATATCTATGGTGAAGTACAACGTGCTGGAGTATATAAGCTTGAGCGCAACATGACGGTCATGCAGGCGTTGTCGGTGGGCGGTGGATTAACTACACGAGGTACTGAGCGTGGTTTACGGATTCAGCGCCGCGACGGAGCGGGAAATCTACAGATATTACCTATTAAATCTAGTGATTTAGTGGAGCCTGACGACGTAATTTATATCAAAGAAAGTCTGTTCTGATATCTGATCTAGAGTTTCTCGATTTAACCTATGAAGTAAATAGTGTAACTTAATAAGGTTCAAAATAGGATTGTGCGTATGGATTTTTCTCGATTTTTTCTTATTATATTAGCGCGCCATAAACTGATACTCTTGACACTTGTTGTGACGATGTCAACTACTTTATTGGTTAGCTTGTTAATGTCAAAGAGCTACAAGTCAACAGCTGTAATGGTGCTTACCGATAAAGGGGCAGATCCTGTGACAGGATTGATAATGTCATCCCAGCAAATTACAGGTTACATGGCTACACAATTGGACATTATAAAAAGTTCAAGAACTGCATTGATGGTGGTTGATCAACTGCGACTTGATCAAAATGAAGCTGTTGTAAGCCAGCATAAACAAAGTAATTCTTCCTTGGGGATACGTGAATGGTTGGCTGCTTTGCTACTTAAAAATCTGGAAATCGAAACTTCGCGTGATAGTAGTGTGATTCGTATCAGTTTTAAAGGTACAGACCCTGCTTTTACTTCCGTTATTGCTAATGCTTTTGCAAATGCATATCAAGAAATAAGCATACGCCTTACCGTTGAACCTTCGCAAAAGGCAGCATCTTTTTTTACTGATCATTTGAATGTATTACGTGACAGATTAGAAATTGCACAAAAGAAACTATCTCAATATCAACATTCAGAAGGAATTGTTGATGCGGATTATCGACTTGATATTGAAACAAAGCGCTTGAATGATCTTGCCAGTCAATTGGTGGCAGCGCAAGCGGATTTGATTGGCGCGGATTCAAAGTTAGACGGCACTAACCGGGAAAGCGGAGGACTTAGTATTACTAGAAATGCGGTCATTAACAATCTTAAAATAAATTTATCGCAAGCCGAATCAAGGTTCTCTGATATTTCTCAAAAATTGGGAAAGAATCATCCCAGTTACATTGGAGCAAAAGCAGAAGTTGACAAACTTAGATCTGAGCTTAGTAGGCACATAAGTTTTACTGATAGAAGCGCTGTTAATCAGGAGGCCGAGATTAGCAAGGCTCTTGAAGAGCAGAAAACAAAAATACTAACATTGAATCGTTCGAGAGATGAGCTTCAAATTCTTGAAAGAGACGTGGAAGGTGCGCAACAAGCATATAACAGTGCAATGCAACGTTTAAATCAAACGACTCTTGAGGGACAATCTAACTTATCAAGTGTTTCTATACTTGATACAGCAAAAATTCCGGATAAGCCAGATAGCCCTAAGTTACTACTCAATTTAGTTCTTTCAGCATTTTTGGGAACTTTGTTGGGGGTAGGGGCTGGATTACTTGCAGAGATGATTGATCGTCGTGTGCGCTCAGCAGAGGATTTGATAGATGTGCTCCATGCTCCTGTGCTTGGCATTATAAAACGGGGCATTCCAAAACAAAGACGCTTACAATTAGCATTGCCTCGATTGCTACGATGAAAGACTCAGAAAGTTTTAAAGGAAAGAAAATGAACATTCCAGATTCTTTAGAAACAGAGAAGCTGAGCGGTTCCGGCTCTATCACTACAAACGCGTCTGCTGTACGTAAGTTTAGTATCGGGCACATTTTGTTGGATATGGGGAAAATTACGCCTGTTGAGGCTGAGCGTATATTACGATTGCAGAAAGAAAGTGGTTTGCGCTTTGGTGATGCGGCAATAAAGTTAGGCCTAATTACTGAAGCAGATATTCAGTTAGTATTGGCACAACAATTCGATTATCCGTATTTATTACCTGGACAAGGAAATCATCCGCCGGAATTGGTGGTTGCATATCAACCATTTGGCACTCAGGTTGAGGTTTTTCGCGCAGTAAGAAGCCAATTAATGCTACGTTGGTTTACTTCTGAACGTAAAGCACTAGCAATAATTAGTTGTAACCCGAATGAAGGGGCAAGTCTTTTTACTGCGAATCTTGCAGTAGTGTTTTCTCAACTTGGTGAGCGAACATTGTTAATCGATGCCAACTTACGTTGCCCGCAGCAGCATGAGATTTTTAATTTGAAAAATAAACAAGGCTTGTCTGATGTGCTTGTTACTCGCGCTAATGTGTCTGAGGTCATTGCTAAAATAGATTCATTTGTTGATCTCTCGGTGTTGCCTGCGGGCACGCTGCCACCAAATCCTTTGGAACTCCTTAATCGTTCTTCATTCGACGAAATGAATGATCAACTTGCGAGTCAGTACGATGTTATTCTTTATGATACCTTAGCATTTTCTAATGGAGTTGATGCACTTGCTATTGCTGCTCGCACCGATGGAGCACTCATAGTTGCACACAAGAACAATACTCGCTTAACTGATATCAACGCTATGAGTGAACAACTAAAATATAGTGGTGCTGAGATTGTAGGCTCAGTGCTAATTGATTTTTAGTAGATAAATTTAATCATGCCTTCATATCAATTAAGTAGTTCTAAACCAGAGATACTAAACTGGTGGCCTATCATTTTAGGCGTATTGGCCTTGTATATCCCTACTTTTTATGGTTTGGCAAATGGGATATGGACAAATGAAGAGCAGGCTCACGGGCCAATTATTTTGATACTTTCAATGTGGCTTATATTCCGAAAATGGAAAATAATGATTAAAGAAAGTGACGCCCAATCAACTTCAGCCTTCGGGTGGGTCATTCTTATTATCGCTCTAACTTTTTACATTATTGGAGGTTCTCAACAGATATTAATATTAGAGATTGGTTCTTTTATTCTGGTTCTAGCAGCGATATTACTTATTAAGCGTGGATATATTGCGCTAAAAATTATGTGGTTTCCGTTGTTTTTTTTGTTATTTATGATTCCGTTGCCAGGTGCAATAGTTAGCTTTTTTACTATGCCAATGAAGATGGCAGTTTCGTATGTGGCGGAGAATATTTTGTTTTGGGCAAATTATCCTATCGCGAGGAATGGTGTGATTTTGCAAATTGGTCAATATCAACTTCTTGTGGCTGATGCATGTGCGGGACTACAGACATTGCTAACTTTGGAGGCATTAGGTTTGTTTTATTTGAATCTTGTCAATCATACTTCAGTTTTTCGGAACGTAGCATTGGCTATTCTTATAATACCAATTTCTTTTACTGCTAACGTTATTCGCGTTATGGTGCTTACTTTGATTACTTACCACTATGGTGACGCTGCGGGACAAGGGTTCCTTCATGGGTTTGCTGGCATGGTTTTATTTATTAGTGCATTAGTACTGATTCTTGGAGTAGACGGATTGTTGCAGTATTTTACGCGAGCACAGCATGTCAATATTGTTAAACCAATAAATAATATCTAATTATTAATTGATTATATTTTTTCTAGTATCTTGTAGAGATGTGAATTAAAATGTTCAAGAATAACTTTATAAATCAACATTTCTTTAGTACTATCAGTAAAAAAGGAGAATGTTAATGAATAAATCTCTAATAATTAATATATTAATTGGAGTGTTGATGGTGTCATCAGGTGCTTTAACAATGGCCTTTACCCCCACCGAGAAAATTGCTGATCAACAGGAAAAGATCAATCTTGAAACGATGATTCCTGACAAGTTTGGAGATTGGCAAATCGACAGAACAATTGTTCCATTACAAGTAGACGCTGAAACTCAAGCTAATCTGGACAAAATTTATAACCAAACACTAGCCAGAACTTATGTTAATTCCCAAGGTGAGCGCATTATGCTTTCAGTGGCTTACGGGGGAGATCAGAGTGACAATCTGTCGGTACATAAGCCTGAAGTATGTTACTACGCTCAGGGTTTCGAGATAAAGAAGATTTTTCCTGGAGAGTTACTTACTCAATATGGAAAATTACCGATTAAGCGTTTACTGGCTATCAAAGGTAATCGAAATGAGCCAATTACATATTGGGTTACAGTTGGCAATAAAGCTGTTTTACCAGGATTTGATCAAAAGTTGCAACAATTGCGTTATGGTTTGACAGGAAATATTCCAGACGGTATTTTGGTGAGAATTTCTTCTATAGATAATGATAATGACGTGGCTTATCAACTTCAAGCTATCTTTATTCAAGATCTACTTTTAGCTGTTAATGTTAATGAACGAGTAAGGTTAATAGGTACTTTCCAGGCATAGTAGTATATCTATGTATGCTGGTAGGGATACTGGAGGCATGGTCGGTATTGGTCTATGGATCCATAATCTTTAAAATAGGAAATACAAATCCAGCGAGCAATAATAGTGAGCACATGAGTTTGGTCAAGCTTTCATGTATACAACAAAATTAAGTGAGATTTAAGTAGACCTTGTTTTATTATGAAAGCAGAAATATCATCCAGACTTTTTAATAATAATCTAAATTCCAAGACGCTAACTTTTGTCTTGTTGCTATTTAGTGTACTGATTTTATCAATTCTTAGTGGCATACTTGCCGCATCTGGAAACTTAATTCTTCTGGTTCCTCTGTTGGCTTTATTTGGTGTTTTTTTTATTCTTGCTGCACCGGTGGCTTGGACAGTTTGGATATTATTTTTGGGGGCATTTCTGGTCACTGGACCAAGTGCCTATTTTCTCCGTTTTTCACAGCTTCAATGGTTTACAGTTTTGGTGAGTGCAGCATTGTTATTACCAGTGTTGCTTCATTTGTTACGTGCTAGAACAGGTATAAAATCAGTTTCATTCTCTGGTGATCTTTGGGGCCCCATGATCTTAATTGTACTGGTGCTTTTTTCTACTGTGATTGATCGACCTTATTTTTCTGAAATTATAAATGCATCACGGTATTATCTTCTCATGTGGCCATTAATGCTGGTTATCATGTTTGGCTTAATATCTGAGAAAATGATAATGCAATTGTGGAAAGCTCTCATGATTGTGGCGATTTTACAGTTCCCGATGGCGATTTATCAATATTTTTTTGTAGTTCCAAGTAGTGCGCGGACGTCACCGTGGGATGCTGTGATAGGCACATTTCATGGTGTTATAGAGGGCGGAGGGGATAGCGCTGCAATGGCCATTATGTTGTTGATTGCGATGTTAACCGCGATTGCATTATGGCGTGAAGGAAAACTTACTGGTTTAAAGGTGGCTTTAGTTGTATTGTTCGGGCTTTTTACGCTTGGTTTGGCAGAAGTTAAAGCAGCCGTCATACTACTTCCAGTTGTTATAGGCCTGTATTATCGTAAAGAGCTGCTGAAGCGACCTGTTGAGTTTATTGTTGTTATGATAGGCGCTGTTCTGTTAGTCGGGGCGCTATTTGCATTTTATGAGAAACTTCACTATGGAGACGTCTCAACGCATACATTCAAAAAAAATCAAGTTACTTCAACTTATGATCGAGTGATGAGAGCCTTAGATCCTGAGACGGAGACATATGATGGTCGTGAATTGGGGCGTGTAAATCTTTTACTAAATTGGTGGAATATTAACGTCGGTAGTGGTGATTTGCAACACAGTTTATTTGGTTACGGTATGGGAGCAACTTATGAAAGTAGAATCGGAACAGGAGAATTAGTGGGTCGTTTCCCCTATAAGATAAATACATCTTCATCCCTCATATTATTATGGGAGATAGGTATTTTGGGACATTTGGCTTTCTTCTTCATATTACTATTAGGAGCCAAAGCTTCGGAACGTGCCGCTAGCCATGATGTTATTCCAGAAATTCATCGTATTTTTTTGAGGATAGGCGCTGTAGGACTATTCTTATTGATTCTAACAATGCCCTATAAGAACTTTCATTTGTACTCGAACCCGATTCAGTTTCTTATGATGCTGATGTTAGGTCAGGCGGCTTACTGGTCGAGATTCTTAAATAAATGAGGTGATTCTTGAGTTATTGCCAGGGGACTGATAAAGGTCTGCGCGCGAGATGTGATTACCCTGATTCATTCAACTTAATCATAAGCTATTAATGAATCGAATGAGAGATTACCAGAGCGTGCATAGGGCAAGAGATTATAAGTGCCATATGCTGAAAAAATATTATGATTAGAGTTATGTTTTATAAAAAATATTTTTTATAATAATTTTCAAGGAAATCTGATGCAAGGATGGCTCAAAGAGGTTTATGGAGAAATAATTCCTTTCGGGGTGCGCCAAGATATTAAAGGATATACTCGACGGAGACAATACAAAGCGCTAAGGCAGCAGGTAAATAGTGATGGTTATTCCTTAAAACCGTATGATGACTTGCAATGTATTTTTATACATATTCCCAAAACTGCCGGCATATCAGTTTGTCAAGCATTCTTTGGCTGTTTAGGTGGGGGGCACCTTACAGCACGAACTTATCAAGTGATATTTGGAGCAGAATGTTATAAAAATTATTTTAAGTTTGCTTTTGTGCGCAATCCTTGGGATCGATTAGTATCTGCTTACGTTTTTTTAAAGAAGGGAGGCTTAACTGAGCAGGATAAAGAATGGGCACGTGAATATCTGGATAAGTTTGATAGTTTCCAGAACTTTATTATGCATGGATTGACATCTTCTGACATTTACCGCGTTTTGCATTTTATTCCACAGTGGGAATATGTAGTCGGAAAGAATGGCCAAGTCGATGTAGATTTTATTGGTAGATTCGAAGCCTTGGAGAGCGATTTTGAAGTATTAGCCGAAAGACTGGGAGTAGCGACTAATTTAGTAAAAATAAATCATAGCCTGAAAGGAGATTATCGCAGCTATTACAATGATGCTAGCGCGGAGATCGTGGCTAAGTTATATTCGCGCGATATTGAGTTGTTTGGTTATTCATTTGATCATTGATTGGCATATCGATGTCGTTTTATTTCTTAAAATAAATTAAATATGAAAATCAATTTTATAGGTGTTGGTGCACAGAAATGTGCATCTACATGGGTGCATCGTGTTTTGTCAGATCATCCGGAAGTGGCGATATATCAAGGCAAGGAAAGCGATTTTTTCTCAACTTATTATGGTCGTGGTTATCAGTGGTACGAAAAACAAGTAGGGGATGCCAGTGCGGTAAGTGCCAAAGGAGAGATTTCACCTTCGTATTTTGCTGATAGCGATACACCTAGTCGTGTTTTTCTATACAATTCAGGAATGCGGATCGTACTATTGCTGCGAGACCCAATCGAGCGTGCCTACTCCAACCATTTACACGTTGTAAGACAAGGATATTTTTCCGGGCAGAAGTTAAGTTTCGAAGATGGGCTAGCCAATAATCCAATGTATGTAGAACAGTCTCGCTATGCTAAGCACCTCGCTCGTTGGCTGGAAATCTTCCCAGAAAAACAAGTATCGGTCATTTTTCAAGAAGATATTCGTGATAATCCTAAGATACAAGCACGTAATTTATATCGTTTCTTAGGGATTAATGAGGATCATCAATCCTGGTTTCTAGAGAAAAAAGTGAATGAAAGTATTGTTGTTAAAAATGCCAAATTGGATCAGTTGCTTAAACAATTTGGGAAAATTGGCCGATATGTGGGTGGAAAGAGAATTGTCGAAGCAGTTAAGAATAATGATTTAGTCCGCAATTTACGTCGAAATCATAATCAAATTGAATTGCGACAAGTTGTTCCACCGATGCGTGAAGATACACGAAAACATTTGCAAGAAGAATTGGCTAATGATATGAACGAATTATTGCGTCAGCTTAATCTAAAAAAATTACCTTGGCAAAGCTGGATAACGTTGCGAGATTGATCAAGATAAGGATCAACTATATTATTCATTGGAGGGGTTTTTTAACGGATAAGCTGGTTTTATGCTAAATAATTTATCGAGATCAAAAGATTCTGGTTAAATTAGCAGCTGCCATGGCAACGTTACTATTATGAATGTTGCTGAGAAAATATGTTAGCGTATCAATTAGTTCTTGTTGTATACCTCCTCACAAATTGTTATTCGCACTCCACGGTAGAGTAACGTCGCTAAATTGGTTCAACTTTTAATTAAATTGAGATGAGATCTGTATATAAAAACTTTAAAATACTTATGAAAGCTATGAGTGTCATAATCACATTAATAAAACCTAGCTTTCTAATTGCGGTTAGACAAAAGCAGCATTCCGCCGGACTTGTATTGTTTTTCACCATAAGCGCTTTCTTATTTAGTCATAGCACAATAGCTAATCCAGTGAAATGGCATCCAGGACATTACTATACAATTTTAGGTCTAGGTAAAAATGACCCGAAATATATGACTCAAGTATATAAGGAGCTCAAAGCAACGCCAGCATTGCGTGGGATACAAATTCGCTATTTCTGGGCAGAACTTGAAACAGCAAAAGATGTGTATGACTTCACATCGATTGATCAGCGACTTGCTGAACTTGCTGCAATAGGAAAACGTCTTGTCATTCAGGTGCAAACAAAGTCATTTGTTCCAATAGGGAAGCCAACAGGGAAGCTTGTGCCAGATTACTTGAAGACAAGTGAATATGAGGGTGGTGAGTTTGCTTATAGTAGCCACGGCAGCACGGCACCAAGAGGATACAATATTGCATTATGGAATTCGCAGGTGCATGATCGTTTGGTTGAATTATTTAGGGTGATGGGGGAGCGTTACAATTCTCATCCATACTTTGAGGGTATCGGCATGATAGAAACTGCGTATGGAGAACCGATCGTTTCCCAGCCCGCTCATCAGCTGTCCAAATTCTATGAAAATTTGCTTAGCGTTCACCAGAAAATGCGAGCTTATTTTCCGAATACTATGACGATCCAGGAAGTGAATTACCCCCACCCAATCCTAGAGTCATTTGTGAGGAGACTAAAAGAAATGGGAACGGCATTAAGTGGCCCGGATGTTTTTAAAGATGAGCCGGGGTTGAATCGTAATGCTGTGCGAAATGCACCAAGAGGTATTTATCATTTTTATCCCGAACTTTCAGGAATCATACCCTTAGCTCCTCAGGTGATGCACAAAAATTATATGAATACTCGTAATGATGGTGCAGGTAGTGTGCCAACTGTTCCAGAAATATTTGCTTTCGCACGAGATAATCTGAAATCCAATTATATTTTCTGGACACGCAATCCGAAATACTATTCCAAGGTGCTTGAACTACTAAATGGGCCTGATATAGCGAGAGACCCTTTTGGTGGTTTGAACTCGATTTGCCCCAAGGTCTATACTTCTTGTGTTGATTAAAAATAGGACAGTTTTATTGTCTATAGCGGAGTACTCTGATTAGAATAATTCTTTGACATAACTTATAAATTAACTAGGTGAGAGTTATTAATATGTTACCTGACTTTGTAGTAATTGGCGCATTTAAAGCGGGATCAACTTCATTGCATCATTACTTTGGCCAGCACCCTAATGTTTTTATGACAAAAGTAAAAGAACCCAATTTTTTTGCTTTTGATCCAAATAATAAAGCACATTCTGAAATGAATCGCCAGCAGTTTATGGTATCCAATCTTGCCGGATATGAGTCACTTTTTGAAGATGCTCGGGTTGATCAAATTAAAGGAGAAGTATCTCCTTATTATTTATACAGCTCTATTGCTTTGCAAAGAATGAAAGAAGTAGTACCGACTATTAAAATGATTGCGTGTTTACGAAATCCGATTGGGCGAGCTTATTCGCATTATCTAATGCGACTTCGTTCAGGGAAGGAAACAAAATCACCTTCAGAAGCTTTTACTGAAGATGCTTTTTGGGTAAAAGCTAGCATGTATGCCGATGCAATTCAAAGCTATCAGCAGATGTTTAGTCATGATCAACTTAAATTTGTGTTATTTGATGATCTTATCGATGACCCACAAACATTGATGTCTGAGTTGTTTGATTTTATCGGCGTCGACTCAACTTTTCAGGTAAATACTGAATATAGATTCAATCCCGGTGGCACTCCTAAGTTCCCATGGTTACATGATGGTTTGAGTGCATTGAAGCGTATACCTGGGTTACGTCGATATACTCCCCCTTTTATTAGAAACCATCTTGCACGAATTAGAGATAAGAATCTTGCGCCTGCAGAAGTATTAGCGGTGGATGTGCAACAACAATGGCTGAGATATTATCAGGACGATATTTTACGTGTACAAGATATTTTGCAACTAGATCTATCGTCCTGGTTAAAAGTTAAAGCGCCTAGAAATCAAGCAATATAGCTGTTTGGCAAGATATTTATTTTGTGTTTCCCAAAGAGTATTATTTGTGCCTATACATGAATTAGTGGTTCTGTTCAAACTGAGTTAGAAAATTAATTTGGTTGTTGAGAATTAGTGTAACTAGGTTATTTGTGTAAAATTAGATCGAAGTAAGCTAACAAATACCTGACTTTTCTGCCTCAGACTTTCATTTAGAAGAATAGTAGGTTGGTGTAATATGGTAATCTGAAGTTACTGTATTGATATGATTGAATATTTTATACCATTGGCATTGTGTGTATCAACTTAATCTGGCGTATAGAATTTATTTAAATTCAAATATATTTGGCCGAATGCTCTAATGTTTTAATAAGTCTAGTGAAGAGTGGATTTTGAGCAATAAATTAAGTCAGAAAACTTGCGTACTCGGTAAATTGATTAATCGGAAAAGCATGGTAATTCTTTGCTTATAGAATAAAAATGAAGAATTAAGGATTGGAAATTAGTATGCTGAATTCTTGTAATCTGTTAATCGAAAAGATGTTATGAAGATGCTTTACATTGTAGAGGATCGCTTTCCTCCATTCCGTGCAGATGTGGTGGAATTGTTCGCTAAACAGATGCCAAGCCGCGGGCATCAAATTGATTGGCTGATGCAAAGAGGGGCAGATGCACTCAATCTGTCATCACCTACAGATTGGTTGGGAAATACTGTCTATCTCACTCCGCGGAGCAAACGGCAGGGATTGTTCGGCCGGATACTGAACAACTTGCTGGGTATGCAGGGTGATTTAATGATTTTGTTCCTCGCCTTCAAGAATCGGTATGATGTAATTCAAGTGCGCGATAAGTTTTTTGCTAGCTTGATTGCTTGGTTGGCGGCCCGTTTGACGGGTGCTCACTTTATTTACTGGATGTCTTATCCGTTCGCCGAATCTAAATTGTATCAAGCCCATAACAAGCTTGTGCCACATCATCGACTTGTTTGGCTCAAAGGGCAGATTATCCGTAATTTACTTTATAAGGTAATCCTGCCATCGGCAGATCATATTTTTGTGCAAAGCGATAGAATGAAAGATGATGTTGCACAAGAGGGTGTTTCTCCTGCCAAGATGACTGCCGTTCCTATGGGTATTCGCGCCGATCAAGTAGGTAAAGCGGAAGATGCTAAAGCCCCAAATGTGCATTCACCCTTGTTATTGCACCTCGGAATCATTATGCAGCTGCGTCAATCAGAGATGCTAGTGCGTGTGCTGCAGCGAGTACGTTTGCGTTATCCTGACGCCCGTTTGCTATATGTGGGCGACGGTCAGTTGCCAAGCGATCGTCAAGCAGTAGAGAGGGAGGTATCTCGACTGAAATTGTCAGAAGCTGTAACAGTGACTGGTTTTATGCCTATGGAGAAAGCCTGGGAACTGGTTGCACAAGCTGATATCTGCTTTTCGCCTTTCTATCCTGTTCCTGTGTTACTTTCCACTTCGCCCACAAAGCTTATCGAATATATGGCCATGGCTAAATGCATAGTTGCTAATGAGCATCCTGAGCAATGTCAAGTGATGGAGTCAAGTGGAATTGGTAGTTGTGTACAGTGGGGTGAGCAGTCCTTTGTCGATGAGGTTTGTAAGTTGCTGGATGACCCTGAACGTGCGCGGATGCTGGCATCAAAAGGACCAGATTGGGTGCGAGAGTATCGTACATATAATGTTATTGCCGATTTAGTAGAGTCACAATACAAGAAATTGCTTGGATCGACAGCATGAATAGTTCCGGTCTTTATTCCGGTAACCGTTTTCGTCAAGCTATACTGCATTATCTACTAGGGCGAACTGCGCAAGCCATTGCCTCTTTCATTTTTATAATCTGGTTGGTTCGCTTATTATCCCCTGTTGATTACGGGGCGTACATGGTTTTGTGGGGCATGGTGGAAATGATGGCGCCGCTAAGCTCTTTAGGCATGCTTGAGGCAGTGCGACGATTTTTGCCAGAATTAGCATTACGAGGAGCACCCAGTGCATTAAAATGGTTTGTGCGTTGGATGACTTTAATTCGTTTTGCCATCATGGTAATTTGGGCCGCGCTAATAACTGCTTTCTGGCCAGATATTTCTGCATGGCTAGGTTTTAGTGTGCCTCAGCAAGATGCAACTTTGGTGGCGGTGGGGTTGATCATTACCGTCATTGGTTTTCGCTATGCCACTGAAATGTTGGAATCCCTTTTAGAGCAAAGATGGGCTCAATTGATTCATTCATTAATGTCAATTGGACGTTTGGCCGGTGTTGCAATCCTAGTATTTAATGAGAATTTGTCGCTCGAACAGTTGCTGTGGATGGATTTAATCGTTTCACTGGTTTGTTTGATATTAGCCGAATTTCTCTTAGTACGAAAACTACGCAACATACAAAGTACTGGGGATTTCCATGTAAGTGCGCGTGAGATATTTGATTTTGCATGGCACATGGCAGGTGTTAATCTTCTTCGGGCTGTTGCTAACCCTGGTGCGCTACGTATTCTTGTAGCCAGAACCTTAGGGCTTGAGATCGCTGGGATGTTTGCTTTTTTGCAGCAATTGTTGCTAATTGCCGGGCGCTATCTTCCTGCCAAGTTATTGGCAAACATTATTCGACCTATGCTGATATCTCGCTATGTAGCGGGAGAGGTTGACGTGGTTAAGCAAGGAATGGCCTTATTGTGGAAGAGTAATTTTTTAATAATTGCTATTTGCATGGCAGCATTAAGTGTTGCTGGCAATGAACTAATCGCTTTGGCAAGTAGTGGACGTTTCATGGATGCTGGCATGATTATGGTGATTATGTTGCTTGGTTTGGGAGCAACAAGTCAAGGTCAATTGGTTGTTATGATTATGCAGATTTTTCCGTATACGCGCCAATTAAAAAATCTCAGCATATTGTCTGCAGTAACACCAGTGGCGGTAATAATTGGCTCAAGTTGGGGATTGATGGGCGTGGTATGCGGAATCGTGCTAGGTGCGTGGCTAATGAATAGTCTGACTTTACTTTGGTTAAATTATCAAGCTGGTCGCATCCAATTTGACTGGTTTGGTACTATACGCGGTCTTAGCATTGCTATATTTCTGGCTGCTATCGGTTGGGTTATTGAAGATAAATTGGGAGTGTGGTGGGCGCTTACATTTGTTTTAGTGGCTTATGTACCTGGCTTAATGTTGGTAAAACCATTAAACCAATTAGATATGGCGTTACTTAGCCGAGGATTACGTCGCCGTGCTCGGTTATTTTTGCATTTTACTTCGAAAACATATAACAATTGATCATTTTCTCTAATCCTTTTAATTGCTTCGGATATGTCTAAAAACTACGAGAATACAAAGATTATGCATGTCATCAACGGCGAGTTTTTCTCTGGTGCTGAACGAGTGCAGGATATCTTGGCAATGTGTCTACCGGATTATGGTTATGAGATGGGCTTTGCGTGCATAAAGCCGGGAAAATTTTCTGCTTGCCGGAATTCCACTGTACCAATCTTTGAAACATTTATGAAATCGAAATTTGACTTGGCGCCGGCGTGGGAGGTTGCAAAGATCGTAAAGCAAGGTAATTATTCCTTGTTGCATACACACACTCCTCGTGCTGCACTGATTGGCCGCGTAGCAGCGTGGCTATCTGGCGTGCCATTGGTCCATCATGTACATAGCCCCACGACACGAGATACCGAAAGTGTATGGCGTAATCGCATGAATTCATTGATAGAACAACTGAGTCTGGTGGGGGTCTCGCGATTAATTCCCGTATCGAAAAGCCTGGAATTTTATTTGAAAAAACAAGGTTGGCCAGAGAAACGGATTGCGATGGTCGCTAATGGAGTAGTCACACCTGATGCGCTGCCTGTGCGAGACGCGCCTGGACCAGAATGGGTAATTGGTAGCGTGGCATTGTTTCGGCCGCGCAAAGGTACGGAAGTTCTAATACAGGCGTTAGCAAGCTTGCGTCAGGCAGGTCGTCCTATAAGATTGCGGGCAGTAGGTCCATTTGAGACTGTGGAATATGAGAAAACTATTAAAGAGATGGCTGATAGACTCGGAGTAGGGGATATGATTGATTGGATTGGATTCGCTCAGAATGTCAATGCCGAATTTACTAAAATGGATATTCTTGTTTTGCCGAGTCTTTTTGGGGAAGGTATGCCTATGGTAATTCTAGAAGCAATGGCAACAGGGGTGCCGGTAGTAGCATCCGATGTGGAAGGTATTCCTGAAGTATTAGAACATGGTAAATCCGGCTTGGTAGTGCCCGCTGGTGATGTAAAGCAACTGGCCGCTGTTATAGCTGAGTTAATAGATAATAAATATGACTGGCGTGCCATGCGAGAAGATGCTTATCAGTTACAGACAGCCAGCTTTTCTGATTACAGCATGGCTAAAGGTGTAGCGCGTGTTTATGATTTGATCTTGGATCCGGCACACCATTAAAGCATGGGGTACAAAACACTGCAATTCATAAGGAATAAGATAACACATGAATCAAATTCCTCTGTTCGGACTGAAAATAGAAGATACGACATTAGCTGACGCCAGCGCAAACATAGTTAATGATGCTAGTTCAGGTGTGCAGCGTAGAATAATATATTTCGTCAATGCACACTGCATAAATATTGCTGCGGTAGATATTGACTACCTCTCTGTATTGCAAGATGGGGCAACGCTATTTGCGGATGGCAGTGGTATGCGTTTCGCTGCCGGATTAGCCGGCTTCTCCCTAAAAGACAATGTCAATGGCACCGACTTGTTTCCGGTGATCTGTCATGATGCTGCGGCAGCTGGTGTCAAACTGGCTTTATTGGGCGCTCGTCCAGGAATCGCAGAACGTTGCGCAGAAAATATGAAAATTCAATCTCCTAAATTAGATGTTGCTTGGATTCATGATGGCTACTTTAAGCAAGAAAGTGAAGACGATATTATCGATGCTATCAATCGTAGCGGAGCGGAAATTTTGTTTGTGGCGATGGGGGTGCCTATTCAGGAGTTATGGATCGCACGCCATGTAAACAAACTTAATGTGGCTGTAGTCCTTGGTGTGGGCGCTTTGTTTGATTTTTATTCAGGTACGATGCCACGTGCGCCGCAGTGGATGCGTCGTCTTGGTCTGGAATGGTTATTCCGGTATATGATGGAACCAAGAAGGATGTTTATGCGATATATTGTAGGCAATCCGGTATTTATCATTCGAACATTATGGCGGCGTTTAAAGGGTCAGAAAAATCTACAAGAAGCTGTTCTGCTTGATGGTATGAAGTAAGAGGAATGGAATTCGATCTGATTAAGAATATTCTTGAGAAAATAATGTTGATTTTAAATTTATGAAAGCGATTTCTAGTATTAATTTGGCTAACTTTATTATCGCGGGTACAGAGAAGGCTGGTACAACGTCGATATTTACGTATCTAAGTACGCATCCATCAGTTTGCGGTTCAGCTGTCAAGGAAACAGATTTTTTTCGTAATTTATATACAGGTGATCCCAAAAAAGATACTACTAATTATGCCAGTTATTTTGAGCGTTGCTCTCCTGAAATTCCGATTCTGATGGAAGCTTCACCGGGATATCTGGGTAGTGGTGCAGAAGTAGCAGCTCGTATCCATGCACTAGTGCCGGAAACCAAGCTTCTGTTCATATTGCGAAATCCCATTGATCGGATATACTCCTCATTCAATTTTCATGTTGGAAAACTGAATCTTGATCCTGATTTAAGCTTTGAGGAGTATATTGATAAGTGTATTGCGTATGACTCTGGTCAAGAAACACCCGCTGAATTGAGCATTAAAGAATGGTATTTAAAGATCATCAGTTTTGGTCGGTATGTTGACTACTTGAAATACTATTACCAGCTATTTCCGGAAAATCAGATCAAGATTATGTTTTTTGAAGATATGACTCAGGATATTGACGGTTTCATGCGGGAACTGTGTCAGTTCTTAGAGATTTCTCCAGACTATTTCAATGGATATGATTTTAGACGAATTAATGTTACTTATGAAAGCAAGTTAAAATGGTTGCATAAGATCGCGGTCTACTTTAATGCGAAGTCTGAACGATTCCTGCGGCAACGACCTGAATTAAAGCAGTTTATAGTGAGCTTATATAAGAAAATTAACCAAGCAAGAGAAGGATATAACGAAATTTCCGATGAAAGTCGTGATCGTTTAAAACAATATTACTTGCCGAGTATTGTGGCACTACAGACGCTTATTAGAACAAAAAATATACCTTGGAATATTTGATCCACCTAGTAAAACAAACCAGCAGAATCGAAACTTACTGGCTGGCTTGTTTTTTTCTAATGTGCAATTAATGATGATTCAATTTCCGCAAAACTCTTCGCTACATTATTCTGTGGAATAACTGTACCAAGCTGTTTCTCAATTTGCGTCCAGGAGAAAATCCCGCATATCCTGGGTAGCCCGATGGTAGGATCGTCGATTACTAGCGCATGCAAGCGATCGCTCTCGCGCAAACTTGCGACTATATTGCCAACTCTGGCGTGCATTACTTCTTCCAATGGAATGGCTTCCAACTTATTCAATGGCGTCATCATATCCATCACCAGAATTTCGCTGTGTTTTACACCTCTTTCTTGAATAAAACGCATAGGCTTTTCACCCAGAATATCGGTTGCCGTGATAATTCCTGCCAGAGAATTGCTGTCATTTATGACCAGAAGCGTGCGCACACCACGTTGCATCATGTAAGTGTTGGCTATTTGCATTGTAATATAAGGAGATATGACGGCTGCTTGTATTGTGCGCAAATCAGTCATCACTTCAATTGCGGGAGATTTAAACGTTACTTGATTAGGGGATATGGGTTGGGAAACTTGTACTGTGCCTGTTAGATACTTTACCGCGAGAGACTTATATTCATTCATCACTTTGTGTACTCCTCACTCTTGGAATGGAAGGGAATCACCTGATTTCAAAATAGATCATCGATCTTGAACACGCACTTTACGCCGAAATTAATTTTCAATCAATAGTAATAATTCTATCTGGGACATGCCTATTTTCGGCGATAAACCCATTGCACCAACGTATCCATGATGGCACGGGATTGTTCAGCTTGATCGTGATTAATAAAAAAAACAACCACAACGCGTCGCCCCATCTCGTCGATCAAATACCCTGCCAACGCACGCACGTTATTCAATGTGCCGGTTTTCATATGTGCTAATCCCTTAATCGGAGTATCAGTAAAACGATTTCTCAGTGTTCCATCTACCGCAGCAATCGGCAATGATGCGATGAATTCCGGCATTACCGGACTATTGAAAGCGGCAAGCAATAGTTGCCCCATATGCCGAGCGCTGATTCGTTCTATGCGCGATAATCCAGAGCCATTCTCAATCATTAATTCCGGAAAACTCAATTGCTTGCTGGCTAACCATCGTCTGACTGCTGCATCCGATTTAGCCAAAGTGGCTGGTGAGTTATCAATTACCGAATTACCTGTGCCCAACGCTAAATACAATTGACGTGCTGCAATGTTATTGCTGAATTTATTGATGCCACGGACAATATCTGACAACGGTGGTGATTGATAAATTTTGAGCGGTAACAAGTATTGCGGTGTTTTACCCAGGATGGCATTACCATCAAATATGCCACCTTGCTGCGTCCACAAGTGTCTGAACAAATCACGGGTATAAATAGTACTGTCATGCAGACTCAACATATACGATTGTTTTCCACAATGCTGGGAAAAACTACCATTCATAGCAACCGTAAAATTATTCTTATTTTTTTCATCCACAATTGCTTCAATAGTAAGAGAATTTTGCCAAATTCCGCATTTTTCTTGAGTAAGCTTTAAATTATTTTGTATTTGCAAAGATTCTGGGACAGGATCAATCACGACACGTACAACATTCTTTTCAGGTTGTGGAAACAAGTAGAACGTGGATGCACGGTAATTGATCAGAAATGCCTCTGGTAGCACGTTGTAGGTGCGATAGGGTTGTCCGTCAAACTCACCTGGATCTTCGCGGGGAATCTCATAATATGAATGATCCAGAATCAGGTTACCTTTAATTTCAAGTAATCCGGTTTGACGCAAGCGATAGATCAGCAGCCAGAAATTTTCTAGGTTCAGTTTGGGATCACCATAACCTTTTATGATTAAGTCGCCATATAAAATGCCATCGGTAATTTTTCCATTGGCATAAAGCTTGGTTTGCCAGGTATGCGCAGGACCCAACAATTCCAGCCCAGCATAGGTAGTCAACAACTTCATTACCGAAGCCGGGTTCATGCTTGAATCCGCATTGATTGTGAGCACTGGCTGGCTGGCGCCAATTTCATGGATATATACACCAATCATCGCTTCCGGGATGGCTAGCTGTTGTAGTTTTTGTTTCACTACTAAAGGTAACTCATTGGCAAATATTGGAGCGGCTAATGTAGCAGTCAGTCCAATTAAAAAACCAAGATATAAACAAATCTTGGTCATTTTAATACTTCACTTTCAGAAAGATTATTTTGCGTTTTTGCACAGGGAAAATCCATCATCCCATCCCATGCGATATTGTTCATCCGTGTCATATCGATTCAAGTCTTTAAAGGCCCAGCTTGTTCTTTTAGCGGTTTCGCAACCATCAATATAACCTTGCTGAGTGCTGATCGGATAACCCGTCAGGTTGTATTTTGGCTTAGCACTATCGGGTAAAGGACCTGTCGGTCGCTCAGGTTTTTTGGCTGGAAATGGTTGTTTGGTGGAAATTCCGCTGCAGGCGGAAATAATGAGCACAGTTAAAATGATAAAAAATGGTAAACGATAGCGCATGGTAAATTGCCTTCAATATTTTCTAAGTAACAAGTTACAAAACCGATTTTAATAGTTTTCCCATCTCGGCTGGATTGCGTGTGACTCTGACTCCGCACGATTCCATTACTTCAAGCTTCTCTTGAGCTGTTCCCTTGCCACCGGAAATGATAGCGCCAGCGTGTCCCATGCGTTTGCCTGGCGGTGCTGTCACACCAGCAATAAATCCGACTACGGGTTTATGCATATGATCTTTTATCCAACGTGCGCAGTCCTCTTCATCCGTGCCGCCGATCTCACCTACCATCATTACGGCATCAGTTTCGTCATCGTCATTGAACAATTGCATTACATCCAGATGTTTTAAACCATTCACCGGATCACCACCAATGCCGATGCAGGTAGATTGTCCAAGTCCTAGCGACATCAGTTGCGCCACTGCCTCATATGTCAGTGTACCCGAGCGTGAAACCACCCCAATCCGACCTTTTTTATGAATATATCCCGGCATAATCCCTATTTTTATCTCATCTGGTGTAATAATTCCCGGACAATTCGGACCAATCAAGCGAGTTTTCTTGCCTTGCATTTTGTAGCGAGTACGGATCATATCGCGCACCGGAATGCCTTCGGTAATGCAAATCACGAGATCCAGTTCAGCTTCAACTGCTTCATCTATCGCTGCGGCAGCGAAAGGAGGGGGCACATAAATCACTGAAACATTGGCGCCGGTTTGTTGCTTGGCTTCTTTGACCGTTGCATAAACCGGTATACCTTCGAAATTCTCGCCAGGTTTTCGCGGGTTCACACCTGCGACGAAGCATGCTTTGCCGTTGGCATAGTCGCGGCACATACGCGTATGAAATTGGCCGGTTTTACCGGTAATGCCTTGTGTCATTACACGACTGTTGTGATTAATCAGGATGGACATAGCAAAAGGATTCCTTATATGATGACTAGCATTGACATTGATAAGTTGGCTTACCCGGCTGCATTAACCGCTTTTTGCGCCGCATCAGCCATGTTATCTGCAGAAATGATTTTTAACCCGGAATCCGCCAGAATTTTCTTCCCAAGATCTACATTGGTGCCTTCCAACCGAACAACCAATGGCACTGTAAGTTGCACATCACGAGCAGCTGCTACTATGCCTTGCGCAATTACATCACATTTCATTATGCCACCGAAAATATTAACCAGAATCCCTTTTAGCTTAGAATTGCGCAGCATCAGTTTAAATGCTTCAGTCACCTTTTCCGCCGTTGCTCCACCGCCAACATCGAGAAAGTTGGCGGGATTGCCACCATACAGTTTGATGATATCCATCGTCGCCATTGCCAAGCCTGCACCATTTACCAGACAGCCAATATTACCGTCCAAAGGGATATAGGATAATTCGTGTTTCGATGCTTCAATCTCCACTGGATCTTCTTCATCCAAATCACGCAATGCGACGATCTCGGGATGACGAAACAGTGCGTTTTCATCAAAATTCATTTTGGCATCGAGTGCCATTACCTGCTGCTCTACAGTTACTGCCAATGGGTTGATTTCCAACAGTGATGCATCAGTCTCATCAAATGCTTGATATAAGCCTTGCAATAAGGTAACAGCACCTGACAAACTTTGCTTAGGGATGCCAATTTTTTGCGCAACTTCTTCAGCCTGCTGTTGACTTAAACCCGCGATGGGATCAATAAACACTTTATGAATTTTCTCGGGTGTTTCAGCTGCGACTTTTTCAATTTCCATGCCACCTTCCGAACTTGCCATCAAACAAACGCGTTGTCGGCCGCGATCCACCACCATACCGACATAGAATTCTTTTTCTATCTGTATCCCCTGCTCAATAAAAAGTCGATGGACTATCTGTCCTTCCGGGCTAGTCTGATGAGTTATCAAGCGCATGTTCAGAATTTCACTCGCGCGCTGACGTACCTCATCCAATGACTTGGCTACTTTTACTCCACCACCCTTACCCCGCCCACCGGCATAAATCTGTGCCTTCACTGCCCACACATCACCACCTAATTGCTGCGCAGCTTGCACCGCCTCGTTAACACTGAAACAAGCAACACCCTTTGGTGTGATCACATTATATTTGCGTAAAATTTCTTTGGCTTGGTACTCGTGAATCTTCATGGGCATGTCCTCATCGGAATGATTTAGAATATCAAGATTCTAAGTATAACCTAATCATCAATAATGATTCGATTTCACAATCTCACGAATAATAAGGTGCATTAATTTATGTTACTTTTGAAGAGCTTACTGACTGCCCCGCTAACTACTAAGGTATCGAAACCATAATAAAAAACCCAAAGCTTTATTCAGTATCTGTTCAGACTAACACAGCTAATATAGCTGTAAATGGGAAATCAAAAGGTGAGGGGTATATGAAAAAATTTAAAATCACGTGTATGGCAATTGCGCTATGCA
Organism: Nitrosomonas sp.; assembly: GCF_019752095.1. GTDB lineage: Bacteria > Pseudomonadota > Gammaproteobacteria > Burkholderiales > Nitrosomonadaceae > Nitrosomonas. The sequence goes on along the minus strand of NZ_JAIEMO010000025.1, from coordinate 57,472 downwards.
GCGTTTTTTTAATCAGCACTGTAGGAGCTGAAGACGGCGGAGGCTTTGACGGGGGAGGCTTTGATGGAGGTGGCTTCGACGGTGGTTATGATGGAGGAGGTTTCGATGGTGGAGACTTCGACGGAGGGGGTTATGATGGGGGTTATGATGGAGGTTACGACAGTTACGACAGCTACGATGGCGGAGGCCATGACAATTTTGATGATGGCGGTTTTGATTCTGGAGATTACTATGACCAGAATAGTGGTTTCGAAGAGAGTTATGATCAAGGTGATTTTGGGCAAGACGATGCATTTTATCCAGATAATGCGTTGGATCAACAAGAAAGTATCGATTTTGCCGATGATTTAAACTCGGAAAACGACTTAAATCAAACGGGTGAATTTAACCAAACGGATGATTTTGGTGTGAATAATAACGCTGATTTAAATACTGACGCTGCACAAAGTAAAGAAATTGCACCAGAATCCTTCCAAGATAACTTGGCGACTCCCGATGAATCGAGCGAAATTGGAACATCTGCTCAAAGAGATGATGTTAATCAAGCTGACCCTTCCGTCCAAAACGCAATTAATGAAAATAATTCCGACTCTGACAATGAAGTTGCTCAAGACAGCGCTGTTTCACAAGATACCGAGACTCCAGATAATCAAGCCATTGAGAATAACGATTCAACGGGAGCCGATGGAACAAATCAGGAAGGCTCCAACACTCAGAATGTGAATATACAAAACAACGTACAGGCGGATCAAAATACTGCAAACCATCATAATTCTGATCACCACCATGACAATCATCATGGGCATCATCACCATTTCGATGGGTTTGGTTTAGGATTTGGTCTGGGATTGGGATTAGGCTGGGGATTAGGCCCAAGTTGGGGCTGGGGGCCAGGCTGGGGTTGGGGTTGGGGTCCTGGTTGGGGGATTGGTTATGCTGGTTTTGCACCTTTTAATAGCGTTGGTTTCTACAGCGCACGAAGGGTAGGTGGCTTCTATAATAATTATGCGTTTGGTCCTTATCGCCAATTTGAAAGCTATTATCCATTAGGTGGTTATCCTGTTGGCGTTGTCACCGCCCCGGCAATAAGACCAACGTATATTCAACAAAATGTGGCGCCCCGGCCAGCTACTGTGCAAAGAAATAATTACTGGTACTATTGTCGTAATCCGGAAGGATATTATCCGTATGTTAAGCAATGCTCCGGTGAATGGATAAAAGTGCCTCCGCAACCGTCCTGATATTATTGAGAACTTGTATTCGATAAAATCAGATCATGAACTTCGCTACATTGACTTAAAATAACGTTTTGTTTAAGAATGATAAAGCCGAGATAAATATATGAGTGAAGAACAAAAAAACTTAGAAGTTACGACGGATGAATCACACAATGTACGCTTGCGAATCTTTATAAGCTGGGTTGTGGTAATTATCCTGACCTGTTTCGGGACACTCATGTTGTATAAGCTAACCAATTTCCATAATACACCTGGTGATTACTGGAAAAATATGGTTAAAGAGCAATTCCCGGTATTAATCGGATTACCTATGGCTGGTCTGGGTTCACTTTTTGTCACACTGATTTTGCGAATATCGACAGGACCAATAGAATTTGAAATAGGTGGCCTTAAATTCAAGGGAGGCGCGGCTCCTATTGTTTTTTGGATTATTTGTTTTATGGTGATTGTTTTGTCGATTAATTTACTGTGGCAGAAATAATCGAAGCACAACTCAATCAAAGAGTTTTAATAAAATCCAATATCCACTCGGGGAAAACACCCAATCCGATGATAAGTAAACTGGTAATAGTCACGATGGATAGTGTTCCCTGTGAGAGATACATGACATTCTCTCTTGTAGATTCTTCTCCATAAAATACAATTAAGATGCGTAAGTAATAATAAAAAGCGAGTGCCGTGTTAATCACCGCTATGATCGCAAGTGCCATATGACCGGCCTCGATGGCGGCACCAAACGCGAGCAGTTTGGCAACAAATCCTGCGGTTGGAGGAAGGCCTGCAAGAGCCAGGAAACATATCCCTATGGCTATACCCAGTGCAGGAAATCGTCGTCCAAATCCACGATATTCTTCCAGATTCTGGCGATCCTGGTTGGGGTGAGAAAAGGCAGCTACAACAGCAAAAATACCCAGATTCATCAGTGCATAGGTCAAAGCATAGTAAATAGCAGCGTCACGTCCCAGGGAATTCCCTGCTGCCAGCGCAACCAGAATATAGCCGAGATGGGCGATGGACGAATAGGCTAGTAATCTTTTCAAATTCTGCTGATGCAGTGCTAATAAATTACCAGCTATCATAGTGACTACGGCAAGAATCCCTAATAATGGTAGCAAAGCTTCCCATATATGTTGTAGTTGCAGACATAATAACCGGATCAAAAACACTAATACTGCCACCTTTGCAATGCTAGCGAATAGTGCTGTTATCGGAGCGGGCGCAGCCTGATAAATGTCAGGCGCCCACATATGAAAAGGAACCAGCGCGAGTTTGAATCCAACGCCAACCAGGATCAAGGTTACAGCGACTATCAGTAAAGAATTGTCGATAGTTATAGAACCCAGTGCTGCCAGATTCAGTGTGCCGGTACTGGCATAAGCTAGAGTGATTCCGTATAGAAAAAAAGCAGCTGCAAAACCAGCGAGTATGGCATATTTCACGCTACCCTCAATTGCGCCACTTCGCTGTGGTTTCCAGGCAATAAGTGCGAAAAGTGGTACGGCCAGAATTTCGAGTCCAACAAATGCCGTAACAAGGTTATGCGAGGTCACGAGCAAAGTCATTCCCAAGGTTGCAAATACGATCAGGCTCAAATACTCTTCTCGCACTTCATTCTTGGTGGGCGCATAGTTAAAAGATAGAATTATGATGGCTACAGCACCTAACATAAAAAACTGAGCAAACAATCTCCCTAAATTGTCAATGATAAGCATGCCGCTTACTGTCTGAGGTGTTTCCCAGAGCATAGTAGTCGCAGCCCCGAGCAATAGAAACAGTGCCGAAACCGTCGCTAAGGTCCGCGTAGAGACATGCTGCGGCCAGATGCCTAGAGCCAGTACTGTCAGTCCACCCAATATGAGTACAATGAAAGGCGCTAGGCTAATCAGGTCTGCGGAATGCATCTTCTGTTCCTGCCAATGTTGCAGTATTCGATTCGATAATAACGCTTGCCGGAGCTTGCAAATAATCCAGGAAAGGAGCCGGGTACAGTCCGAGCCAAAGCACAGTGATTGCCAGTAACCCAAGTATCAGCATTTCGCGGTGATCAAGGTCGTTCCATGCGTGGTCGCTACTTATTTCGCCCAACATGGCGCGCTGGTACATCCATAGCAGATAAATAGCGCTTGCAACAATGCCTATGACACCCGCTATGGCAAGCCCGATTGAGACCTGGTATACACCAGCAAGAACCAGAAATTCACCGACGAAATTGGCTAATCCCGGCATGCCCATGGCTGAGAGTGTGAAAAGCAACAGCATGGCGCCCAAGCGTGGCATGGGTGACAGCAGGCCGCCCATGCGGGGCAACAAGCGGGTACCGACGCGTTCTTCCAGCATGCCGACAATGGCAAACATTGCGCTTGTTGTCACGCCGTGAGCAAGCATCAGAAGCATTGCGCCGTGCAAGCCCTCCTGATTCCAGGCATAAATTCCAAAAACGACAAAGCCGAGGTGGCTGATAGAGGAGTAGGCAATCAGGCGTTTCATATCTTCTTGTACCAGAGCCAGTAGGGCACCGTAGAGAATACCGATAACACCCAAAGCCATAGCAAATGGTGCAAAATCTACGGAGGCTTCGGGGAAAAGCGGCAAGCAGAAACGTAGCAGGCCATAGGCACCTGTTTTCAGTAATAGGCCAGCAAGAATGATACTGCCTGCTGTCGGAGCTTCTGTATGGGCGTCAGGTAACCAACTGTGGATCGGGAAGAGTGGAATTTTAACAGCGAATGCTACGAAAAACCCGAGCATAAGCCACATTCCGATACCGTCAGACAGATTGGTGTGCAGTAGATCAAAGTAGCTGAATGTGTAAACGCCGGTTTGTTCGCCGTGAATAAAATACAATCCCAGAATAGCCACCAGCATTAATAGAGAGCCGGTAACTGTAAAAAGAAAGAATTTGTAGGCGGCGTAGAGCCGCCGTTCATGGCCCCATAATGCGATTAGAAAATACATCGGCACCAGCATGAGCTCCCAGAATACGTAGAACAATATTAGATCCAATGCCAGAAAGACGCCCATGATGCCGGCTTGGGTTGCAAGTAGTAGTGCGGCGTAAGCAGGCCAGTTGTGGCGAATTGAGTTCCATGACACAAGTATAGCTATCGGAACAAGTAGTGCGGTCAGAAGTACCAGCAACAGGCTGAGGCCATCCATGCCCAGCAGAAACTGAATACCCATTATCGGAATCCAGGGAGCCTGGACTAGGTACAGGTAGCCATTTGAATCAGGGCTTGCGCTCCACCAAAGACTCAATGCAATCAATAGCTCGCCGACCGTAATGGCCAGTGCTAGCCAGCGAACACAGTTTACAGAAAAGCGGCTTGTCAACGCAATTATGAGCGCTCCTGACAAAGGCAGAAATATTAGAACGCTTATCCAGTACATAGTATTCTCACCATAACCAATAGCTTAACAAAAAGACGGCTCCCATGCTGATCATCAGAGCATAGCGACTTAACAAGCCATTTTGTGTGGCGCTGAGTCGTGCATATCCGAATCGAAATCCTGCTAACAAGCCAGCGATACTCTTATCCAGCACACCGTGCTCTACACCTCTGCGGCAGGCGGAGGCAAGGAGCAGGCATGCATGTGTCATTTTATGCAGTATTCCCTCAATTAAAAGCGCATCTGTGGCCTTTAATAAGCGAGCCAGGCTGAAATACGGTTGTATCAACATGGTTTGGTAAAGAGCATCGAAACCCCATCCGGTACGTAAAAAAATTATTTTGGTCAGGTAATGGCCTGCCTGTTCACGGCGCACTAGCACAAGGGCCAGTCCGATACCGATTAATGTCAACAGACTGGTGATGAATTGCAGGCTGTAAGCAATCTCAAGCGGAGGATGCACTGTTAACCTGAATTCATCTTCCAACCATACGCTCCACTGGTGAGGAGCCAGCCAACCTACTGGAAACTCAACAAATCCGCCAATAAGGCTGAGCAAGGCTAAGATAAGCAATGGCCATGTCATTGAACCGGGAGCTGATGGTGTTGAAGCGTTGGATCGAGAACCCTGAAAAACAATAAAATAAACACGAAAGATATAAACTGCAGTCAACAGTACACCGAAAGCTGCAAAAGCCCATAATAAAGGGCCTGCAGGTGCCGACCACGTAGCGGTAAGAATGGCCTCTTTACTATAAAATCCAGCGGTAATTAAGGGGAATCCTGCTAACGAAGCAGCGCCGATCAGAAAAGTCCATCGAACCAGAGGTGAGTGATTGTCAAGTCTGCCCAGATTATGAATATTGTGTTCATTTCCGCTAAAGTGGATTACTGTTCCCGCTGCCAGGAACAACAAGGATTTAAAAAAGGCATGCGTAACCAGATGGAACAGTGCCAGCGCATAAGCGCCACAACCCAGCGCTAGAAACATATAACCGACCTGACTGATAGTGGAGTATGCCAATACGCGTTTGAAATCGTTTTGCGCCAGAGCAGCGCTGGCTCCATAGACAATCGTTAACGTACCAATGGCTGCCACCGACCACTGAACATGAGGTGCCAGTTCGAACAAAGGATAAGTGCGGGCGATTAAATAGACTCCGGCTGTGACCATGGTGGCGGCGTGAATCAATGCAGAGACCGGACTGGGGCCAGCCATGGCGTCCGGTAACCAGACCTGGAGTGGTAACTGCGCCGATTTACCGATAGCTCCGCCAAGTATCAGGAGCGCTGTTAGTGTGGCCAGCTGTGAACCCGTTTCCCACTGCGCAGTGGCATTTGCAAGCAGATATGACAGTGACAGATCGTTAAACTGGCTGTACAAAAGAAAGATACCGAGTGCCAGTGACATGTCGCCAATACGAGTGGTGACGAATGCTTTGCGTCCTGCGCTGGCCCGCATTGGTTCACGATACCAAAAGCCGATCAGGGCAAAAGAACAGAGTCCGACCAGTTCCCATCCCAGATAGAGAAGCAGCAGATTATCAGCAAGTACTAGAATGAGCATACCTGCGAGAAACAAGTTGAGGAAAAAATAGTAGCGGCGTTGATCGTTGTCTTCGGCCATGAAAGTTATCGAGTAAATATGAATCAGTAAACCGATGCCGCTTACTACGCTCACCATTACCAGAGCAAGACGATCCAGGGTAAATCCTATCGTTGGATTCCAGTTGCCCACCGCTATCCAGGTGTAAAGCGTTTGTTGTAATGGCTGGCTGGTAGCGGCACCGGCCAGCCATGTCAGCAGCACGACTAGAAAAGCAATGGCCGCAGCACAAGTCGCCAAGATAGCGAGATGTCTACGTTGCAGTAGCCCTCCCAACAAGGCAATGATCAGTGCGCTCAACATGGGTGCGCCAGGAATCAACCACAGAAGCTGACTCATGGCGGTTCACCTCGAGTATCATCCTTGAGTTGGGTGAGCATATTTACTTGTGTTACCTTGAAGTGTTCATAGGCCAGCCATACCAGAATCAGCGCTACGGCCAACTCAGCAGCAGTTACTACCATCAGGAAGATGGTCAGTACCTGACCATCAGCATTATTCCAGTATTGACCGGCCGCTATGGCTGTCAAAGCCGCTCCGTTGAACATGACCTCCAATCCCATCAATATGAAGAGCAGCTCGCGTCGTAGCAGTATGATCAAGAGCCCCAGGGTGAACAATAGCGCTGCAATAATAAGACTATGAGTTAAAGGAATCATGAGCGTCCTTTGCGGCTAAGATAAAGAGCGGCAATAAGTGCTGCCAGTAGTAAAACTGCAGCGGCTTCTACCAACACAAGATATGGTCCGAACAGTGCATGCCCTACTGCTTTAGGTTCAATTGCCGTATTTTCATTTGTTTCTTCTGCCGGATATCTGTTGAGTAATAGCAGGAGCTCCAGCCACAGAATCAGCGCCAGGAATGCAGGCCCTTTCCAGCCAGAGGGCAGAGGAAGTGACTGATTTCGTTCGGATCGCAGGTTCATTACCATAATCAGAAAAAGAAACAGAACCATGATTGCACCGGCGTAAATCATGACTTGCAGTGCCGCCAGTAGTGGTGCGCCGAGGAGAAAAAATATCAGTGCCAATGCCAGCAATGAGATGACGAGGTAAAGCGCGGCATGCACCGGGTGGGTCACTTTCAATATCGCAGCGGCAGCAAGCACCGCGATGGCGGCAGTGAGATAGAAAATAACTTCATACATAAGCTTTATTCATTAAATTAATGGTTGTTGTCATGATTTTTACTTATTCCGTTCTATTCGTGGTCAATTGCTGTGCTGCTTGGCCAATAGGTCAATTATTCTTTTGTCAGGGCAAATTATTATCACGATCCACAGGCGGCGTGTCACCTTCAGCTTCGCCGATGGCTTTGCCGGGTATCGCCACACCGGCATGCCGATAAAAATTATAGCCGGGATGTTTTCCCTGACCGTCAATCAGCAATTGGTTTTTCTCGTAAACTAGGCTTTCATGATGCCGCTCACACATTTCGAAATCCGGTGTAAGCTGAATCGCCAGTGTTGGACAGGCTTCTTCACAAAAACCGCAAAAAATACAGCGGCTGAAATCGATAGAAAAGGTTTCTGGGTAACGGCGGCCATCGCCATTTTGACGAGCCTGCAGATGGATACAATCTACCGGACAGACAGCCGAGCATAAGTAACAGGCGACACACCGCTCTTCACCATCAGGGTCACGTGTCAGAACAATGCGTCCACGCCAGCGTGAAGGCAATGTTCGCTTGATGTCTGGATAAGATACTGTCTCACGTTTTACGAAAGCATGGCGCAGAACCGCCCATAGTGAACGGCCTAATCCTTTAATCAGTGCTAATGTGTAATTGTTTGTCTGTTTTTTATTCATGATTATTAACCTTCCATCCAGAACAGCCCTAATAAAGCTGTACCCAGAAGATTAATCAAGGCTGCCGGCAACAGCAGTTTCCAGCCACTATTCATGAGTTGATCATAACGCAGTCGGGGCAGGCTAGTGCGCAACCAGAAAAATAGGAAAATTAATACCAGTGTCTTTAGCATAAACCAGAAGACACCAGGTAGCCAGGGACCATGCCAGCCACCCAGAAACAGTACCGCTATCAACGCCGCGATGAGCAGTACGCCGATATACTCACCCAGATAATAGAAAGCGAATTTGATGTCACCGTATTCGGTATTGTAGCCGGATGCCAACTCGTTTTCTGCTTCGGGAAGATCGAATGGCAGACGATTAGTCTCGGCAATACCGCATACGAGAAAGATCATGAATCCAATGGGTTGAAAAATAATAAATGGTAATTCCTGGGCCGCGACGATATCCACCAGGCTGAAGGAACCGCTTAATATAACGACACCCATAAGAGCAAGACTCATAGGCAGTTCATAACTGATCATCTGTGCAGCGGAGCGTAGGCCGCCGAACAGTGGATACTTGCTGTTGGATGCCCATCCGCCGAGCATGATGCCGTAAACTCGCAGCGAGGAGAGCGCCAGTATAAATAACAGTGCAATATTGAGATCCGCCAACCACCAATCATCGCTCACTGGAACGACAACAAAGCTAAGCAGTGCGGTGAAAGGCACGATAATGGGAGCAATGATATAGATGTTTCGATCGGCAAAAGGTGGTACGAAATGTTCTTTGGTCAACAGTTTGAGAAAGTCAGCAACGGGTTGTAACAAGCCAAAAGGACCGGCGCGATTAGGACCAAGGCGATCCTGCAGCAGGGCGAGTATCCGGCGCTCGCCATATACCATAAGAGCAGCAATAAACAACAGTCCCAGCAGCACTAATCCTAGGCCGGAAAACGCGAGAAGCCATTGGGTGAAATTCATAGAACCTGCTCCAGTTCAAGTGAATCGCCGTGACCGACACCCAATTGGACGAGCACGTTGCGTGCAATGGCAATTGTACCGGTTGCCACATCCTGATTAAACCGCACAGATAGAACCATTGAGCCGGAAGAACCACGCAATTTTATTTTCGAACCATTCTTGATGCCTGCATCAATGGCTGAGGTCGGTTCGATCATCGCGACAGTTTTAGGTGTGAGTGCCATCAGGCCCGGTGCAAAGCTGGCAAGTGCTTCATCGCCATACCAGCTCGCTAAAGCGGCTTGCCATGTACTATTGCAAGATTCTTGAATTGAATGTGCGGATGCAGTGGCAGGCATGGGCAAGGAGGGGGCGGTTATCAGTGATCCCGTTGTGCCGGGTTTGGGTATTTGAAAGTCAGAAAAGATATCACCTAGCACAGATGGAGCAGCTTGTAAGGAGTGACCAAGATACTGAGCCAGATCTGTAATTACCCTAGCTACGTTGGGAAGGTATTCTGGGCGGTGAAAGACAGTCGCGAAGCCTTGAGCACGGCCTTCATAATTGATGAAAGTGCCGCCACGCTCTGTCCAGGCAGCTACTGGAAACAGAATATCTGCTGCTTTTGCAGTAGCGGTCAAAATACAATCGAGAACGATAAGAGCGCTAAGGTTGCGGCAGGCGGCACGCCAGCGCGTGCCAAAACGTGAATCACCGAGTGGATCATTGCCAGCAACAATCAGGATCCGGATCTGACCAGCTTCAACTGCTTCAAGCATAGCCACAGCACTGCCTGTAGGTGAGAGTAGAGCGGCTCCATAAGCATTTGCTCCAGAAAATGCGTATGCGAGTTTGGTGTCCGATCCAAGTGCAGTGGCCAGTTTCGAAAGTGTAGATACCTCTTGGGAAGTCATAGTTTCGATAGCGCCAATCAGCAGTGATTTCCGGGCTCCCATCAGAGACGCTGCGATATCTGTCATTGGTGTATCAGTTATGTCTTCGGCTGCAGATTGAGCATTTATCAGTTGATATAAACGCGATAGTTCTGTGCACATTTCCTGTGGTGATACGGTTATTGCAGTAGTTGCGAATTGCGCCAGTGGCGTGGGACTGCTGTACAGAAACGCTAGTTTGGCACCTTTACGGTAAGCCTGGCGCAGGGCTAGATCGATCATAGGCGCATGAGCGGTTAGATCGCCAATAATTAATGCTGCGTCTATTTGTTCTATTTCCGCAAGGGATGGTGCGTTACCTATATTTTGAAGTGAACTGACGGCTGCGATTGTTGCTGTTTCTAGTTTGGGATCACTAAATGCAGTAAAGATACCGCCCAGGTTGTTCAGTAAAGCCTGCAGCATTGCGTTACCTTCCAGATCCTCCCGTGTCGATCCGAGTCCTCCGATGCAATCTTGAGTCGATTTGATCTGTGAAGCAGCGGCGTTAAGCGCATCATGATAACTCGTATCTGTACCTGAAACACGCGGTGCTAGCGGCCGGGCACTGTGTTCGCTGTATTGATGACCGTAACGGCCACGATCACAGATAAACCATCGATTGAGTTCAGGATGAGCACGATTGCGCACGCGGCGCAGTGTGCCATCTCTTGCGCCAGGCAGGGTATTGCAGCCGACGCTGCAATGGGGACAGATGGAAGGTGCGGTTTTCAAGTCCCAGACCCTGGCAAAGTGCTGCCGGAATATGGCATCAGTAAAGACCCCGGTCGGGCAAACCTCAACTAAATTGCCGGCGAAGGGATTCTCCAGCGGACCGTCCTGAAAACGCCCAAAATATACTTCATTGCGCAGGCGCATTGCGCCGAGATCGTTGCCTAGCGCATAGTCCTGGTAAAATCGGGTGCAGCGATAGCAGGTAATGCAGCGGTTCATCTCATGGTGAATTAAGGGGCCTAAATCCTGATTCGGGAAGGTGCGTTTACGGCCGCGGTAGCGGCGATAGGGCGGACCACAGACGACAGTCATATCCTGCAAGTGACATTCTCCACCTTCGTCACAGATTGGGCAGTCATGAGGATGATTGATCATCAAGAATTCGATCACGTGCTGCCTTACCTGCTGTGCTGCAATGGCAGAAACGGAGACTTTAAGTCCGTCTTCGGAGGGCTCGAGGCAGGCCATTGCAACCCTTGGAGCTTTGCCGGAATCTTTAGGGGTGATCTCCACGGCACAGAGACGACAGGCACCGAGACTACCAAGTGCAGCATGGTAACAGAAATGGGGGATTTCTAGATTTGCTTCCAGCGCAGTCTGGAGAATGTTGTCGCCCAGTTTAAAGGGGATGGCATGACCGTCAAGCATAATTTTACCCATGGTTATGCCCCGTTTTTGTTAGCTTCGTTAAATGGGCAACGACCTGTTGTAACATGGTGCTCGTAATGATCGTGAAAGCATTTTAGGCTGCTGACGAGTGGCATCACTGCGCCTGGCGCAAAGGCGCAAAAAGATTGTGAAGCAATTGTGGCGCACAGTTCATCTAGGAGTGCCAAGTCATCAGCTCGACCTGAACCAGAGCTGATAGTAGTTAGAATCTGTGTTAGATAGGGCAATCCGTCTCGGCAGGGCGTGCAAAAACCGCAGGATTCACGTGCAAAGAAGCGCATCAGGTTCAACGTAACTTCAACCGGGCAGGTGGCGTCATCCAGGACAATGATACTGCCTGTGCCAAGTCTTGATCCTGCTTTTGCGATAGGATCAAAATCCATTGGTACATCAAGGTGTTTGGGTAACAAAAAAGCTGTTGAAGCACCACCCGGCAAGAAGCCGAGCAGTGCTCTGTTCTCGTCAAGGCCGCCAGCATGTTCGAAGATCAATTCCCGGGCCGGCGTGCCGCATGGCAGTTCAAACAGGCCTGAATGCTTTACTTTGCCGCTGACACAAAATAATTTGGAACCACAGCCACCATTGACACCAAGTTCACGAAACCAGTCCGCGCCATTGAGCAGAATATGCGGTACATTGATCAGTGTTTCGACGTTATTTGTGGTGGTGGGCTGTCCCCATAACCCATGCGTGCTGGGTCGCGGTATCTTGTGGCGGGGGTTGGGGCGCTTGCCTTCAATAGCGTTAATCTGTGCGGTTTCTTCACCACAGATATAGCGTCCGCCGCTCAGATGCGCTTCGATCTGTAGATTAAAGCCGCTACCTCTGATATTAGTTCCCAACAATCCGGCCGTTTCTGCTTCCTGAATAGCTTGATTCAAAGCATTCCCGCCTTTGGCGTACTCGCCCCGTACAAATATGAAAGCGCGTTCGGCCTGTAGTGCAAAGGCGGAAACAATGATTGATTCAATGATCTGATGAGGGCCGCCATAAAGCAAGTAACGATCCTTGAAAGTGCCAGGCTCAGACTCATCCAAATTACAGATCAGGTAGCGTGGCGATGGCGCATCAGCACCTCGCAGGCGCCACTTCAGACCGCATGGGAAGCCTGCGCCGCCGCGGCCGCGCAGATTAGCGGCTTCAACTATGCCAATAATTTTTTCAGGCTTGAGATCAAAAGCTGAAGTCAGACTGCGATAGCCGCCGGTTGCTTGGTAAGCGACCAGGTTCAGTGGAGCGACTGGGTCAAGATGACGAGTCAGTAAAGCTTCCATGGCGCGCTAATCCTTTTGCTGCAAGCGTTGCAGCAGCGCTTTCAGAGATGCATCGTTCAATGGTCCCAACGCTTCTCCGTCGACAAGTGCCGCAGGCGCTTTGTCGCACAGACCCAGACAAATGCCAGGTAAAACGGTAAGAGCGCCATCTGGAGTAACCGTGCCTAAAGGCGTACGAATATATTCTTCGGCTGCTGTCAATAACTGATCTGCGCCGCGCATGCTGCAGCAGACGCTGTCACAGATCCGGACAGTGTGTCGGCCTGCAGGCCGGCGATAAATTAAGCTGTAGAATGTAGCCAGTTCTTCTGCTTCGGTTGTAGATAGGCCGGTAATCTGTGCGATTTTCTCAATTGCCGCATCGTCGAGATAACCCAATTCGGCTTGCAACGCCTGCATTGCCGGTATTGCCACCGCCCGGCGCTTCGGATGGGTGCGTGGCAGGTGGAGCAGATCTTTTTGCAATTCTTTCAAGATATTATTCATGTCTGCAATCCCTTTAGCGATCGATGTCGGCCAGGACGTAGTCGATTGATCCGAGTATAGCGATCAAGTCTGCCAGGAAATGTCCTGTTGCGAGTGACGCAAGGGCCTGCATGTGCGGAAAAGAAGGCGTACGAATGCGCAGGCGGTAAGGATGTTCCGTGCCGTTGCTGACGACAAAATAGCCGTTCATCCCCTTGGGGGCTTCGGTGATAAACAGGCTTTCTCCGGGTGGAAAGGCCATTCCTCGCCCTACGGTAATGAAATGGTGGATTAGTGTTTCAATATCTTGCAATGTTGCTTCCTTGCGCGCAAAGGCATAGCGTGCCTGGTCGGAAAGAACCGGGCCGCCAGGCATGTTTTGCATGGCTTGTTCAACGATGTAAAGGCTTTGACGGATTTCTTCCAGACGCACTTCGGCGCGGGCCAGGGAATCGCCTTCGATTGCGGTAGGCACTTCGAAATCATACTGCTCATATCCACTGTAGGGGCGACATTTGCGTAAATCCCATGCAAATCCACAGGCGCGGAGATTAGGTCCGCTGAATCCCCAGTCGATCGCTTGCGCGGTGGTCAGAACGCCAATGCCGCGAGTACGCAGGCGCATGATGGGGTTGCTCGTGAGTAGTGCCTGATACTCATCTATCGCAGCAGGCATGCGTTTCAGAAAGTCTTGTAATGCTTCGTGCCAACCTTCAGGTAAATCCATTGCTACGCCGCCGATGCGAAAAAAAGCCGGGTGCATACGTCCACCCGTAATCAATTCAATTACATCGAACAGATACTCACGATCTCGGAACGCATAGAATGGAGGCGCCAAAGCACCCAAGTCATGAGAGTAGCTGGCCAACCAGACTAGATGGCTGGAAATACGGAACAACTCACAAAGCATCACACGGATTACCTGCGCGCGTTGCGGAACCGTAATCCCAGCAAGCTGTTCTACCGCCAGTAGGTAAGGTAGTTCATTTTGTACGCCGGATAGATAGTCTATGCGGTCAGTATAAGGAATGTAGCTGTGAAAGGTCTGGCGCTCGGCCATTTTTTCGGCGCCACGGTGATGAAATCCAATATCAGGACGTACGTCGCGGATCTCTTCGCCTTCCAGCCGCACGACCAGACGTAGCAAACCATGTGTGCCTGGATGCGTAGGGCCGATATTAAGAGTCATTTCTTCGGCGATATTTGCTGGTTCGTGATAATCCTCGGCGCGGTAACTTTCCATAATCTCACGATAACGTGCCTCAGGCAGCTGGTAGGGTGGCATTTCTGTGGCACGATTAGGATGTTCTTTGCGCAGGGGATGGCCTTCCCAATATTCGGGCATTAGAATCCGTTGTAGATTGGGGTGATCGTCGACGTGGATCCCGAACATGTCATAGAGCTCACGTTCATACCAATTGGCGGCATTCCAGATAGTGCAAATGCTGGGCAATACTGGATCTTCTGCAGGTAGATTAACTTTTATACGTAAATCAGCATTTCCGGATAGTGATAGCAGTTGATAGAACACGGTCAGACCGCCGTTTCTTTTTGTTTCGTCTATTGCAGACAAGTCAAAGAGCATCTCAAACTGGGGCGTTGCCTCATGTTTGAGAAATTTGAGTGTTTCGGTAATACGTTCCGGTAGCACTGATAAGGTAGTGACTCCGTCACAGGGCAGTTCGCTGGAAACCGCGTTAAAGCGCGACTCTAATTGCGAGATAAGCACCATTTCTCCATCAGTCATCAATTATCCCTCGATTCTCAGGCCAAGCGGTCGGCGTTCGTTGCCAATTGATTCCTGTAATAAGACTAAACCTTGTAATAATGCTTCCGGTCGTGGAGGACAGCCTGGCACATAAATATCCACCGGCAAAATCTTGTCTATTCCCTGAACAACGCTGTAGATATCGTACATGCCGCCGGAATTGGCGCATGAGCCCATGGAGATAACCCATTTGGGTTCGAGCATCTGATGATAGAGCCGTAGGATCATGGGCGCCATTTTGATGAACACCGTCCCCGAAACAATTAACAGGTCGGCCTGCCGTGGTGAGCCGCGCATTACTTCGGCGCCGAAACGGGCTATGTCGTGGCGCGGCGTGAATGCCGCCATCATCTCGACAAAACAGCATGAAAGGCCAAAATTGAATGGCCATAAGGAATACTTTCGTCCCCAAGAAACGGCTTCTTCCAGTTTGCCGAAAACGGCTGTTAAAGGCCCCTGGTTGTTTTGTCCGGAGTCCATGCCAAACCTCCTTTGCGCCATTCATAAATTAAGCCGAACAGCAAAATCATGATAAACACACAGGCACCAATCACGCCTTGTGCGCCCAGCTCCCAGTAAGTTACAGCCCAGATGAACAAGAACGCTGCTTCAATATCGAATATCAGAAAAGAGACCGCGACCACATAGAAGCGCACCGGCATACGGGCACGCGCATCACCTGTTGGGGGAATACCGCATTCATAGGGTTGTTCCTTGTCCCACTGTGAACGGTATCCCCCCAGCCAGTGGGAAAGCCATAACAAACCTGATAGCGCGAACAATACAAGTAGCGCAAAAAGACCAATAACGGTAGCGGGTGAAAGGTTTTGCATTGCGGCATCCCCTATGTTTTTATGAACGGTTCTCGGAATCGTTCATATCAGCTTCGTTCATGCCTGTTAATTTCTGCAGTCAAAAGCGTCGAAACAGTTGAAAATATGACCACGTTCAGGAAAGAACTGTTTCATTAAAAAACTACGGTAAGTTTAGTCGCTTGTCAAGTGAAAGAATTGTTGTCATTTCTCATAGGCTATGCGTTCGCTGAACCGAGATGCTATGCTAGAATTGTCATTTGGATATGAATAGAAACTAGATTTATTTTGTAGGAAAAAAGGGGGATTGCCATGAAAACCGTAAGACAGTTATTAGATGAAAAAGGACATGAGGTTAAAATTGTATCTCCTGAAGATTCGCTCATCGATGCTATGCAGCAAATGTCCTCCAACAACATTGGTGCATTGCTGGTAATGGACGGTGGCAAATTGGTGGGTATTCTGACAGAAAGAGATTTTTCCCGGAAATCGTATCTTTTGAACAAGCCATTAACGGATGTGCGTGTCAATGAACTTATGACTCGTCAGGTGGCATATGTTAGTCCGGACTATACCAATACGGATTGTATGGCATTGGTTACAGAAATGCGGGTTCGTCATTTGCCCGTTCTGGATGGCGACCGTGTGATAGGTTTAATATCGATTGGCGATCTGGTTAAGGATACGATTTCAGAACATCAATTTATAATACATCAGCTTGAGCGTTATATATACAGCACGCCGGAATGATACGGTAGCGTAGTCGCGTTTATTTTTTGTAACTACCCCATGGTAAGGCTTCGGGGTACAAGAAAATCCCATGCTGACGCAGTTCTTATTTTGGCTTGCCCTGATTCTTAGCAGAACTCTCAGCTATACTCCAATCCGCTCCTTCCTTTACAGTTGCGACATAATCACCATCAGTTCAAAGATCTCATACTTTGAATCGTAAGTGCATTCTTGCAGACACTTATAGCCATTTTCTGATGAATTGTCAAAATGACTATATTGAATACTTTTCTTTTTCAGGGTCAATTAATTATCTCGGTTAATCATATTTCATGCGTTGTTCGTGCTAATTCACATTCGTTCATGAGATACTTCACTGCAATATTCAATAATGTCTTTCATCAATTAACCGGGAAAATCGTATGATCAGCTCTTACATGCACAAAACATCCATACCCGTTTTTAAACAATTATTAAACAGTTTAAGCGGTATTTTAACTAAAGCCGAAGCTTACGCAGCCGAAAAAAAATTTGAACCAGCAGTGTTACTGAATGCCCGGCTGTATCCTGATATGTTTCCTTTGCTTCGCCAGGTGCAAGTCGCCGCCGATTTTGCCAAGAGCGTATCAGCGCGATTGGCAGGGGTTGAAGTGCCAGCGTATGAAGATAATGAACAGACCTTTGCTGATCTGCAGGCGCGAATTAGTAAAACTCTGGTGTTTATTGAAAGTTTGGCGCCCACCCAATTCGAAGGCAGCGAGATGCGTGAAATCGTGTTACGCCCGGGTACACCAAAAGAGAAAAAGCTGCTTGGACACAACTATTTGAATAACTATGGGCTGCCACAATTTTTCTTCCATGTGACTACCGCCTATGCAATTCTGCGACACAATGGATTGGCAGTTGGCAAAGGTGATTTTATGGGTAATTTTTAAGTTTTTCCGCAATTGATTATCGATACTAATCAGACAAATGCTGATGATTTGACTTTGATGAAAACTATCACCGCAGAGCATGCTGCAGAATTAATCTTAGAGCTTCTCAAAGCAAACTCGTGGCTTAATGCACCTGGAGTCATGACGAAAGATGATTTTCACGCGAAAGATGAAGCTATTCTATTTTTGCAGCAGATGGCAACTCATGGCGCAAGCAGCTTTGGTGATACCAGCCAATCAGCGCAGCGGATAATTAGCGGATTTTTGTTGGACTTTATGAGTAAGCTTATGCATCCCGGACATCCACTTAATAGAAAGAGTTGGCAAGTGGATGGTTCGAAACTGATGCCTGAACAGGGATTGCAGATCATCGCTGCCGAAATCATCGGAAACCAGCTTCGACCTCAAAGTGTGCATTGATGGTTTGTCTTGACAATGATTTATTATTACCTGGTAGCAATAAATCATACAGTTACATCAAATAATCTACCGACTGCCGCCGTCAGGCTCATTGCAAGTGTGCCCCAGAATGTAACTCTGATTGCGCCGATAGACATGACTGCACCGCCCGCGCGTGCAGCCATAGCGCCTAAGGTTGCCAGAAATACCAGTGATGATACTGCAACTGCGAGTATAAGTTGAGAACCTGCCATATTCCATGCCACCAATAATGGCAGCGCAGCGCCAATAGTGAATGTGCTCGCTGAGAACAATGCGGCTTGAATGGGACGAGCTCTAGCATTTTCAGCTAAGCCTAATTCATCTCTTGCATGTGCTCCTAATGCATCATATGCCATTAGCTGCTCTGCTACTTGCCGGGCTAAATTTGAATCCAATCCTCTTTTTTCATAAATATTGGCAAGTTCCTTCAGCTCAAATTCAAAGTCATTTTTTAGTGAGTCCTTTTCGATTTCAAGATCTGCTTTTTCTGTATCTGATTGAGAGCTGACCGATACGTATTCACCTGCAGCCATAGACATGGCACCTGCAACCAATCCGGCAGCGCCAGCAATAAGAATATCAGCATGCATTGCCCGGGCCGATGCTACGCCGATAATAAGGCTCGCTGTTGAAACAATACCATCATTGGCGCCGAGAACAGCAGCACGTAACCATCCAGTACGGTGTGATCGATGTGTCTTGTAACGACTCATAGCTTTCTCCGAGGTGGTTGTTTAGTGATGGACTCTTGCTCCATTCAGTATTTATTTAACTTTAATCGTGTAGATTAGCATCAATAGGAAAAATTTATATCGACTCACTGCCGAAAGGCATATTGAAATCTCGTTTAAAGGTATATTTGTAATGCAAACTCAACTTAAACACAAGGGCATAAAAATTATGGCTAAATCACTCAAGTATTCTGGCATCACTGTGATGTCTCTATTGCTTATGCTGATTTATTCTTCTAAATGGGCTATTGCTGGACCGCTACTTCTTTCGACGGAAGGTTACGCCTCTGGTCAATTAAGCAGGGTAAGCCGCGATATTAATGTAACCAGAGCTTATGTCGGTGAAATATCGCTAGGCCATGAGAGTATGACTTTTATCAGTCTTGGAAATCAGCCGCCTAATCTGGTTTCTAATCCATGGCAGTTTTGTTTTGAGAAAGATCGCTACGAAGAGCTTGAAAATCTCATTGGTAGTGATGTCGTGCTGGAATTTAAAACACCCAAGAATAATTCATTACTTTCTTGCTCATCTGTAAACGAATTAGTGGAAGTTTATCCGGTTATTCAGAATCAACCATTGGAACAGAAACATCTTATTGGCAGTATTTATACTATGGATCGGGAAATAGCTCATGGTGTTGAGTTCGGGAGGATCACAAATTTGATTAAAAACAGGAGTGCGAATAGAAACTATTTTATGACCATACAGGTTGGTACTGGCGGCAGCAAGTTTCGCCATTTCTTCATCGATGATCATGATTTGTATGATTTTGCAGTCACAGCCTTAAAAAATGCGGCCATCGTCAAAGTGCATTATAGTGACCGGCTTGCTTTTTTCACTACTTTTTATGGATTTGGGTCTCGATCCATTGTTTCAGAAATCGAAGTTGTTGATTAGATTTCAAGTTAACGTACAACACTTTGTTTTAAAGGGAAGTCTATATGGTCTGCTATAATGCTGGCAGCATGAGTCATATTGCATAGCTTGATTAAAATTCCAGTCTTCAGGAGATCTTTGTTTTTCTGCTTTTAGTCAATGAGTTACTTTATATTGGCAATAGATTTTTATCTTTCGATAGAGTCAATTCGTTCGTAATTTTATTTATTGAGTTTACAATCTTGTATATGATGATAAGTAAGTTTAGAAGTAATTTGATTTAGTAATTGATTTTTATATGTTAGATTCAAAAATTAAATTCTTATTATTTAAAATAAAGTGAGTGAATGGGAGTACGGATTTAATCTCTTGCAGAATTAATCGCTTGCTCCTTGGAACAGGGTGTTTTATTGGAATCTACTTTGAAAACAACAAGCAGGATTGAGAAGTTCCCTTCAATGTAACTGATAGCTGAAATCTCACATCATTAGGTAGATAAAACTATGAACATGACAGAACACAAAGAATTTCGGGAAAGGATGCGCTTGTTATTGGCACTATTTGCGCACGAGCTTCCAGATAGAATGGATGAAATTGAAGCTCTCTGGGCCAAGCTACAAATTGAATGGGATGTCAAAGTGCTTCAAGAGCTGCATCGTTCTGTGCATAATTTAGTCAGCAATGGAAAAACATTTGGTTATCCCGAACTGAGTATAGAGGCGCGAGCATTGGAACAGGTTCTTAAGAACCTGATGCAGAAAGATATATCAGCCGATGCATTGCAAACATCCCGGATTCTGCAGCAGATTCTTGAATTGAAGAAAATTTCGATTGAAAAAGAATCCATACTAACTATCGAGGTTATTTCAAAAGCTACTGATGAGTCTGCGCTTCTTCCAAATATTCCCGCATCTAATCTAATTTTTGTGGTGGAAGATGATTACGAGGCAGCGCAAGAACTCGCTTTGCAGTTACGTTATTATGGCTATGAAGTTGAGGTTTACAATCATCTCGATAAATTCCGTGTCGCTGTTGAGCAGTGTCCCCATGCGATTATCCTAATGGATATTGAGTTTCCTGAGGATGAAATGGGCGGAATTCAAATCATGGAACAAATTCAGAAAGGGCAGGCACGGCCACTTCGAGTGATATTTATTTCAGCGCATGACGATATGGCGTATCGGCTAGGTGCAGTACGAGCCGGCAGTGTCGCGTATTTTACAAAACCCATTAACTCTAATGAATTAATTGATCAACTGGACTTAATCACAGCATCGCAAATTCAGGAGCCGTTTCGTGTATTGATTGTGGATGATAGTCCAACGCTGCTTGCTTATCATGCAGCCATATTAGAGCAGGCAGAAATGCATGTAAGAACGGTTTCCGAGCCAATGCAACTATTAGATAAATTGAATGATTTTAATCCTGATCTCATTTTGATGGATCTGTACATGCCGGGATGTAATGGTGTGGAGTTGGCGAAAATTATCCGGCAGATAGATGGTTTTTTGAGTACACCTATCGTCTATCTTTCTTCTGAGAATGATTTCAATACGCAACCGGAAGCTATGACCCTGAGCGGTGATGACTTTCTGGTTAAGCCCATCGATCCGATCTATTTGATTTCAGCGGTAACAACACGTGTGACTCGAGCACGATTCTTACGATCTTTAATGATTCATGATGGATTGACCGGCTTACTCAACCATACTGCCATCAAAGAAGAGCTGGCGCGTGAAGTAATACGCTCCAGCCGATTGAATACTTCATTATCATTTGCTATGGTGGATATTGATTTTTTTAAGAATATCAATGATACCTATGGGCATGCTGCAGGTGATCGCGTTATTAAAAGCTTAGCGCGGTTGCTCAAGCAACGCTTAAGAGAAACAGATATTGTCGGCCGGTATGGTGGCGAAGAATTTGCAATTATTATGAATGATACAGATGCAACTTCGGCAGCGAAAGTGATTGACGAGATACGTAATGTTTTCTCGCGGCTATTACATTTGAGTCACGATGAGGAATTTTTTGTGAATTTTAGCTGCGGTATAGCAGATCTTGCACATTTTCCCGATGCTGCAAGCTTGAGTGAAGCAGCTGATGCTGCACTTTATCAAGCAAAACAAAGAGGTCGGAACAAAGTGATTATTAATAAAAATGATTAAAATACTTACTGGCGATAAGTCTGATTTTGCAAAATAGTTTCAAGGTCAAGGGTCATCACTACGTGTGCGGAGCTGACGAAGCGATGGAATATCTGCATCGGCAGCGAAATGAGTCTTGCTGAAAGCGGCGCGTAGTTTCGGATTGGGATCAATAGTTTTAAGGGCCTCGATTGCGGCAACACGTGGCGCTAGGCCAGAAAAGTTAGCCACTTGGATGGCTAGCCCAGGACGTGCGTTAAGTTCAATAATCATGGGACCCTTATCTCTGTCCAATACCAGATCAGCACCTAAATACCCCAAGCCGGTCATTTCATAACAAGCAGCGGCAAGTTGCAGCAGTTTATCCCAATGAGGAACCGTTAGTTCTGAAAATGTCTTGCGTGTATCGGGGTGGTGCGAAATAGATTTGCCGTATTGCACTGCATGCAACGCTTTGCCTGATCCTATATCGATCCCGACACCCACTGCACCTTGATGTAAATTGGCTTTTCCATCCGAAACATGCGTCGTCAGTCGTAGCATTGCCATGATAGGGTAGCCTCGAAAAACAATAATACGTATATCCGGAATACCTTCGTAACTATAGTCTGAAAAAACTGGATCCAATTGTATCAGCGATTCAATCATGACAGTATCCGGTTTGCCGCCCAGACTATGTAAACCGCTTAGAATATTTGATACGTGTCTTTCAATTTCCACCAGCTGGATGGAATCACCACTGGGTTTGAAGTAAAGACTATGATCATGTTCAGTAATAACCAGAATGCCTTTGCCCCCACTTCCTTTGACTGGTTTGATTACAAATTGATCATGTGGGTGGAGTATTTCTTTCAATAACTTGACATCATGCTGATATTGCACGGTGCCGAGTAACTTCGGCACCGTAATGCCGGCTTTTTGCGCTAACAGTTTAGTCTTGAGCTTGTCATCAACAAGGGGATACAAATGGCGCGGGTTATAACGAGAGATCAAGCCAAAATTTCTTTGATTCATCCCGATGATGCCTAAACTTCTGAGTTTCCTAGCGCTTGCCAGAAACATTGCGTCTTTCCAGTGAATGAAAACGATACAGCTCGGATAAACGGTAACCGGTATATTGTCCCAGCACCAGGATGAGGGCCAGATTAACCAGCATCAATTCGGGAAAATTAAAAGTCAGGTACTCAACGGTTTGGTTGGTCATAAATAAATAGGCAATCACCGCCGTCAACAGACTGCCGCCTCCCTGGATAAATACTTCTCGGGGACCATCTTCTTCCCATAGCACCGACATACGTTCAATGGTCCAAGATAGAATAATCATTGGAAAGAAAGTGACCGTCATGGCCTGATCGAGCCCAAGTTTGTTGCTGATAATGCTGATACTTGCGATGATCGCGATCACTACAATAATCACGGCCGAAATGCGCGCTACAAACAGGAGATTTAGACGCGATAAGTATGATCGGATCAGTAATCCTATCCCGACAACTGTTAAGAAAATGATAATGCCGGTCAGCAAAGTTGTTTGTATTAATGCTAATGCAATCAGAATGGGCATAAAAGTTCCGGAAGTCCTTATGCCTATCAGTAAACGCATGATAACAACTATTAAGGCGCCAATAGGTAGCAATAAAATCATTTTGAATGCATTCTGCTGCTCAATGGGTAGACTGTAGATAGAGAAATCCACCAAGCCAGCTTGTTTGTTCATGCCATCGCTTACCACTAGATTGCGGGTCGAATGAACGTTCTTAATGATAGCGAATGATATTTGTGAGTTCTTGCCGCCCACTACATCGAGCAAAGATTGATCGCCACGCTGCCAGATCAGAAAATTCTCCGGTTTTCCATGCACGCCGGTATTCTGATTGAACAAGAGCCATTGCCCGCCAATATAAACCTCCACAAAATTGATGAGTGATTGTCTGCGACGGCCATCTTCTAGGTACAGCCCGCGGACAATACGTGCGCTGATTCCTTCCATTGCCAACAGATTGATAATTAGATGAGTTTTATAATCTTCACTAGATTTTTCATTTAGTAACAGGCTCTGATTCTGACTAGGTGCCTTGGAGTTTAATGTGGTGATCAATTCACGAGTAAAAATTTCAGTGTTGGCAGATCTGCTATGCACCTGTTCCAACAGAGTAATTGCTGCCGTCTTGATAACTTCATCAAATTCAGGTTTCTCAGGTTCTGCGGGAAGGTCATCTGTTAATTGAGTAGAAACAATTTGCTCGGTCTCATATAGACTAAGTCGGTAATAAGCTGTTTGCGGGCCATTTGCGGTTCTTTTGCTCCACTCAGCACGACGCCCTGTTGGTGAAGTAACTTCACTAAACCCGTAATCAGGGGAAGCGAAGTCTTCTTTCATAAAAACAATATCTGGAGTCCTCGGGGGTAATGCAAAAGATACGATTACAGGATCGCCGCGCGCGGCAAAATCTATTCGAGCTTCAATAGTCCAGACTGCTTTCTTGTCGTCTGGTAATAAGGGAAATCCTAAAGCAAAGTGCTTGTACAAAATCAGACCAATTCCAAATCCCATGATTAGGATAACGAGAATATAGAGCCTTAGTTTTGCATGCATTATTTAATCTCGCTCGCTGTATCTGAGTTTTCGGTTTTGGGTGTTGCAACATTTCTCCTGCTGACATCGACAATAGCCAGATCTTGCAGTAAATTGCGCCCGATCAGTATTTGGTGTTTGAAGCGACTGCGATCTTCCAGTGTAAAATTGATTTGCTCATCAATATCGGCGAGTACAACACGAATTTTGACCACCGGGCGACGATGTGATTCCCTGCCGCCACGTCCCTTAATACGTACGTGCCGCCGTAATCGCCGGGTCAGTTCCAGTTTATCTCCGGTGAACGGATGAATTAAGTTGAATTTTACGAATGGCTTCCCATCTCTTTCAAACTCAACAATATCGAGCGCATTCAACGATGAAGTTTGTGCTCCGGTATCGATTCGTGCGCTAAATTCCATGCCAGGAGGATCGAGAAAAACATTCTCTATGCCACCCAATAATGTTTTAGTTCTAGTCTCAGTTATATCCGATAGTTTCTTTTTGGTTTCTTCGTCAAGGTTTGAATCGCACGAACAAGTTTTCTTCGCTGAATCCTGTATTGCTTCGGGAAGATTTTCGGAGTCATTTTTTTCTAACATTTTTTTTTGTTCAACCAGCTCAGATAACAAGGAAACTAGCTCTGATTCTCTAGCACTAATCTTGGCTTCACGCTCAACTAGTTGACTTTCGCGCGTGTTACAGGCCGATAAAGTGAATATTGCAAACGTTAACAACAAATAACAGCAACAATTTTTCGTGTAAGGCCGGTGAACAATTCTCATAACTTTCTTAGTTTTAATTATCTAAACGATGGCATTATAGCTGCACGGATAATATCAGTTAATCTGTCCATTTATTGGACGCAGCTTGAAATATCCTTGCTTTGCAAAACTCAATAAGCTTTACGGGATCATATGTTATTGCTATGGATTGTTTAACTGAATGGGTAGGGTTTGATTTTTATAAATACAAGCATATCGATGAATTTCCAGACAATGCGACGTAACGGTGAACTGATATTTACCAGGAGTTTCTTTTTGGGTATCGAATTTAAATTCAAAATGGCCTTCTTGATTGCTAGGATAGGATTGATCCGCCACTAGCAATCCATCAAAACGAGTTAGCTTGAAATGAAGTAAAACATCAGGCGCGGGTTGGGTATTGTATTCCACCCATCCACTTAGAATAATGGTGTCGCCAACAGCATAGTGTGTTTTAGGGTCGATTAAGATAGGTTGCGAAATATGTGTCGCAAATGAATTTTTTACTCCACTACATACACAGAGGAGGATCAATGAAATGAGATAAATTTTTTTAGGAGCCATCATAGAAATTGGAGTAGTTGTGAATATTGCTTATTAACATTAATTTATTGATTTATCGATGAAACTATTTCTTAGGTATGAAAAGATCGGTAATGGTTCCTTCTGCCATTTCGGCTGCGAATAAAACTGTTTCCGAGAGCGTGGGATGGGGATGGATTGTCAAACCAATATCCTGCATGTCTGCTCCCATTTCTAATGCTAGTACGGTTTCAGCGATCAGTTCACCGGCATTGACGCCTGTAATACCGGCTCCCAGAATACGTCGTGTGCTTTTGTCCAGGAGTAGTTGCGTTAATCCTTCTTCACGTGCCATTGAGATTGCTCTGCCACTAGCCGCCCAAGGGAAGCTAGTTTTTTCGTAATCAATTTCCTGCTGAATAACTTCTTTCTCGGTCAAGCCCATCCAGGCGATCTCGGGATCGGTATATGCCACTGAAGGAATGGTGCGGGCCTCAAAAACTGCTTTGTGCCCGGCGATTATCTCGGCGGCTAGTTTGCCTTCATAGGTTGCTTTATGGGCTAGCATTGGTTCGCTAGCGGTATCTCCGATTGCAAAGATATGCGGAAGATTAGTACGCATCTGCTGATCCACAGGAATGAAACCGCGCTCGTTGATTTGAATGCCAATTTCCTCGGCACCGATGGCGCGTCCGTTAGGGCGGCGCCCAACCGCCATCAGAATGCGATCATAGATTTGCGGTTTCGGCGCATTCTCGCCTTCAAAGGTCACAATGAGTCCGTTCTCTCTAGCTTCAATCCGGGTTACTTTGGTTTTAAGATAAATCGCTTCATAGCGTTTCTTAATGCGGCGGTACAATGGCTTTACCAGGTCAGCATCAGCGCCCGGAATCAATTGATCCATCCATTCCACAACACTGATTTTGCTTCCTAGTGCGTCATAGACGGTTGCCATTTCCAAACCGATAATGCCACCTCCTATAACCAACATACGTTGAGGTATATCGCTCAATTTAAGAGCGCCGGTAGAATCCATCAATCGTGGATCGTCATACGGAAAATCGGGAATACGGGCCACGCTAGAGCCGACCGCAATTATGCAGTTGTCAAATGATACCGTTTTTTCGCCTTCGCTTGTTTCAACTTTTATTAGATGTGGCGTGGCAAATTTTCCGGCACCATGAATGATTGTAACTTTTCGTTGTTTAGCGAGTACTTTCAGGCCTTTGGTCAGTTTGCTGATGACTGACTCCTTCCAGGTGCGCAGCTTGTTAATATCTACTTGAGATTTGCCAAATACGATTCCTTGCGCTCGCACATCTTCCGCTTCAGTAATTACCTTGGCAATATGTAGCAAAGCCTTGGATGGAATGCAGCCTACATTCAAACACACGCCACCGAGCGTCGGATAACGCTCGATTAGGACCACTTTTTTCCCTAGATCAGCTGCGCGGAAAGCCGCGGTATATCCTCCGGGGCCGGCACCAATAACCACCACTTCCGCATGAATATCGCCTTGTGACAGGGATTTCGTTGATGTTGTCGCAGGGATCGAAGCAGCAACTGATACCACCGGTATTTCTTGGCTGTCTCTGGCTTCTCTTTCAAGACTCCCTGCGCCCGTGGATTGTTCAGCTATTGTCAAAGTCAGGATAACCGAGCCTTCAGATACTTTATCGCCGACTTTAACTGTGATTTCCTTAATCACTCCGGCGTGTGGAGAAGGTACTTCCAGCGAAGCTTTATCAGTTTCCAGCGTAATAAGCGAGGTTTCTTTTTCAACTGATGTTCCGGGTGCAACAAGCACTTCGATAACTGGAACATCCTTAAAATCACCGATATCGGGAATCTTTACTTCAACAACTTGCGCCATAACACCTTTTTTATTGATGAATTTATTGTCTTATCTGGCCGTCACCCAGCACGATATATTTTTGACTGGTCAATCCTTCTAGTCCAACTGGGCCGCGAGCATGGATTTTGTCGGTAGAAATGCCAATTTCTGCACCCAGACCGTATTCAAATCCATCTGCGAAACGCGGAGTGGTATTGACCATCACTGAGCTGGAGTCGACTTCACGTAGAAAGCGGCGCGCACGGGCATAGTTTTCGGTAACAATCGCATCGGTATGTTGCGAGCCGTATTTCGTGATGTGGTCAATCGCCTGATCCAATCCATCGACAATGCGGATGCTCAATATGGGTGCCAGGTATTCTTCATACCAATCTTGCTCAGTAGCCGCTTTCATATGTGGGATGATGCTACAAGCCGTTTCATCGCCTCGTAACTCGACGCCTTTATCTAAATAGATTTTGCTCAGCACTGGCAATATCCTTGGTGCAATTGCTTCGTGGATCAGCAGCGTTTCCATCGTGTTGCAGGTGCCGTATCGTTGGGTTTTTGCGTTATCCACTATCCGTACCGCTTTATCAAAGTCTGCTTCATTGTCAATGTAAACATGACAAACACCATCCAAGTGTTTAATCACTGGAATGCGTGCATCTTTTGTAATACGCTCGATCAAACCTTTACCACCACGAGGTACGATCACGTCAACAAAATCTTTCATCGCGATTAGTTCACCAACTGCCGCGCGATCGATGGTTTCAATCACTTGTACCGCCGTTTCCGGTAATCCGGCCAAGCGCAATCCTTCTTTTACGCACGCAGCAATTGCCTGATTACTATTAATGGCTTCCGAGCCGCCACGCAAAATAGCTGCATTACCCGATTTCAAACACAAACCCGCAGCGTCAGCTGTCACATTCGGGCGTGCTTCATAAATAATTCCGATGACACCAAGAGGCACACGCATTTTTCCTACCTGGATGCCGGATGGACGGTAATTCAATTCACTGATTTCTCCCACCGGATCAGCCAATGCAGCAATCTGCATCAAACCTTCCGCCATCGTTGCCACGCTTTTAGCCGACAAAGCTAACCGGTCGATCATTGAGGCATCCAGGCCTTTCGCGCGCGCATTTTCCAGATCTTTAGCATTGGCCGCCAATAGAGATGATTCATCGCGTCGGATTGCATTGGCCATCGCGGTTAATGCTTGGTTTTTAGCCGCAGTATCGGCTTTCGCAACCAAACGGGAGGCCGCACGCGCCTCTTGGCCGACGAAATGCATATAACTTTTGATGTCTGTGGTGTCCATGGATTGAGTTTTAACCGATATTTAAATTTGTAATATTTAGGATTATATACAAGATAAGGGTTTCATTATAAGCTGCCACAGGCGCTGCCGGTTACAAAACTATTCTTTATTTCAGTTGTTACAACAGAGTGCGCTAGAAATAGCTTCTATTAGCTGCTCTTTTTGTTAATTTATTTTTAACATCTTGGCGTAACCTACAGGATAGTGAAAATAAATCACGCAGTGCCCGGTACAGTGAAAAGAGGTATTTATGGAAAAAAGCGCAATATTAGGTGTATTGGCAGCCGAAGTAGAACAAGGTCGATTGATTTTTCCGACGTCAGCCACTGCGGCGATCAAGATCAAGGAAAAATTAGAAGATCCCGATTGTAGTATCGATTCTATAGTACGGTTGATTCAAGCCGAACCGTTGCTATCGACAAAGGTGGTTGCAATCGCCAACTCAGTTGTGTTTAACCGCTCAGGCAGAAAAATCACCGATGTGCGCTCAGCGGTTACGCTGATTGGCATGCGAACGGTGCGAAATTTAGCAACAGCTGTGGTGGTGCAGCAACTAGTAGCATCGTTAGCTAAAAGTGAGCAAGTTACCCAATTATGGAAACATTCCGCTTATGTAGCTGCACTAGCCCAAGTGATCGCACGTCGAGTCACGCGGCAAGATCCGGAAACAGCCATGTTTGCCGGAATGATCCATGAAATTAGCTGGTTTTACCTATTAGCTCGAGAAAAATATTATCCGGGATTAATCGATGAAAGCATGGCGAGTTCATGGAACAGTGACGAAGAGCTGGAAGACGAGAATGAGCTCAATTGTGAAATTATCATCGGCACTGCCATCTTAAAAGCACTTTCAGTACCAGAATTGGTATTGGAAAATATAACTTATCTGTGGCAAGGGTATTTAGCATTTCCACCAAGCTCACTTGGCGATACACTGCTAATTGCCAATCAACTGGCTCCCGTCAAATCGCCTTTTGCTTTACCCTCTGATCAAAAAAGGTATGATGCTTGCGCCAACGTTGATTTTTTAACCGATGATGTAACACTAAGCAATATTTTAAAAGATTCAGAAGATGAAGTAAGGCTGTTAACCGAGGCTTTATGCTCGTAATCGATTTTCGTTACACATCCGTCTTTTTTCGCCTTATCAATTTGTTTTGCGCCTCACGGGGTAGTTGGCTTGAATTTTTATCTTTTTATTCTCTCACATCTTTATTTCTTGAAAGAATAAGGTAATTCACTTGATTTCCTAGACCCAAAAAAGCCACAGCAAAGCTGCGGCTTTCATTTATCTACTCTATTAACGTTGTTATCTATGGCGCTACGGTTTTAATCGGGAGCATCATTTCGTTGTCCTCATGCGAGAGAATATGACAGTGCCACACAAAAAGTCCAGGAAGGTCAAATTTGACCCTGAGGCGGGTAATACCTGGATTTGCATCTCCGTCACCAGGATAGGCGATAACGGTGTCCTTGAATCCGGTTTCCCAAGGCTCTGGGCCTGTTACTTTTCCCATTTGATCGATGCGCTCAATGACCTCGAACTGTATTTGATGCAGGTGGATAGGATGGGCATCTTCTGTGTAGTTGTAGAGCACCCACTCTTCGGTTTGACCCACGGTAGGGGTATTGCTTATTGGTCCCATCCAGGACTGTGGTACCGGAACGCCGTTTTCCATGGTTCCTAATTCCGCTTTTACCGGCCCAAACCTATCTGCCCCCGGCGCGTTTGCTGGCACTGCGACAAGTTTGCCTTGATTGTTCAATATGGGATCACCTTCGCTATCAACGGGAATGAATACGGTCTGCGATACCAATTCGTTGATCGACAGATGACGGATAACCGGATTGCCAGAAATGGGAGTGATCGCAGGCAACTGTATATTTTTTGGTCGAATACTGTCATCAGAACCGCTATTCGCCACAACACGAAATTGCATTACCTGACCCGTAGTGTCAGGATCTGCTATATCGAAATCATTGTCTGGCTCTCCGCCTCCAAAAGGTTCGTCTGGGCCAATATTCTGCAGAGTAATCTTTGTGCCCGCTGGAATTTTAGCGAAATTGATAATAATGTCGAATCGTTCGGCCGGTGCGATGAGCAGCGTCTTAAGCTTAACCGGCGCTGACAAGAAACCGCCGTCATTACCGATTACCCAAAACTTATGATTATTGCTCATCTTTAGGATTAAGAAGCGGGAATCTGAAGCATTCAATACACGGAAACGATAGCGTCGTTTTTCCACTTCGAGATAAGGCCAGGTGCTGCCATTGACTACCATGGTATTGCCAAAGAATTCCGGATTGAAGATAGGCGATACATCGCTTTGTTCGCCATCAATTGTCAGCTCCGGAATAAATGGTATCTTCAATTTATTTTGTTTTAGTCCTTCAAAAAAGGCGCGGTTGTCTGGATAGAACAGCGACCCATTCTTGTTAAATGATTTATCCTGGATGATCAAGGGGATTTCGTAAGCGCCGGAAGGAAGGCCAGAGGTTAAATCGTCGCTTCCGCCGCGAATCAAGTAGAAACCAGTCGGTCCGGCATACACGTTAGTGCGGGTCATACCCAGAGAGTGGTCATGGTACCAGAGAGCTGCAGCCCGCTGATCGTTAGGGTATTGATAAACGGCGGTACCTGGTTCCCATGTTTGTCCGTAGGCTGCTTCTGCTTCACCTTTGAATTGTTCATACTTGGTGCCAAATCTGGCGTAGCTAGCCGGAATATTGGTGGCATTCGGCAGAAACCAGGCTTCAGGATAACCATCACTGTCCTGGGTTACGTGCGCACCATGAAGGTGCGGCACCATCGGCACGGGCCCTGTGTAAGGGGTGGGATCATCGCCGTGCATATCTGCCATAAGCGGATTAGCCCAGTGCAGGGTTTGATCAATCGGCAAGAGGTGTGGCAGATATTTTCCGTTTGGCTTTTTCAGATCATTTATCCATTTGACCCGGACCGGTTTATTTTGGACTGCTTCAATGGTGTAGGCTGGATAGCTGAAACTGCTATCATCACTGATCGAACCATAACCCCAGACGGTAGTATTTAAACCCGGTACCACTTCTTGTTGAAACTGCCGCACAGCGATCTCATAATAATCTCCAGAAAAATTATTTGGGTTTGTTGATTTCGGCATTGCAGGTAGGATTTTGAGTGGCTTGATATATTTCGGAATCGTCGTTGGATCAAGTGACCCCCCCGGTAATGCTCCATGCACTGAAACCTGTAATCCTATGCAAAGAAATGCTGCAACAATTAAGTTGCAATACATCTTTCTTGACTGATTTCCCTTCATTTTTCCCCCTCTTGATTTTGTGTAATGACCATAACCTTCATGACGTACAACCTTCACTTGATCTTGGTCAGATTAATTTTTACAACGACAGTCGGTGATTATTCACTTTCAATAACTGCCACTTAAATAGTATTAATAAACAGATATATAAGTAAGAGACATCTGAACTTTTTTTCTAGTCTGCTTGTCCTGGTTTTGTCCCAAAAAGTAATGAGAGAAATTTGATTCTTTGTGCGAGCAAGTCAGTGTAAATTCTCGTGGATTTGCCGGAGATTTTTTGTGGAGGAATTTCTATTTGCAGATATTATTTGTACATTTCAAGCTGTCATGATTAAAAATTGCGTCATAGCCAAAATTACGAACTGCGGCCTTTTGGATGCAGTACGGAAAGATCGGTCTGAATGATGCCTTTTGCCGAGGTTTCAAATTCGTTATTGCGGACCAAAATTGACCAGTAAACCCTGCTTGTCCTGATTGAGAAATATCGTATATCTAATTAATTAGATTAAACTAAATATTTATAATCAGTATGAATGTACTATGCTGTGCTATCCGGGCGTAGTATAAAATAAGTAGTAATTTCCTATAGATACAGTTAAATATTAAACCTAGAATGTCACCTGTGTTGCATTAAAACCTCAGTAGGTCCAAGACGGTTGGTTTTTTAATATTTTCTTTATTTACTCTATTGGAGATTCAAATGAGAAACAGTTTTAAACTGAAACTATTAGCAGCTGCAATTCTGATGGCAAGTGGTGTTTCTAACGCTGCACCGACTGTTATGGGCAACTGGGGTATTCACGATGATCCTGTTGAGCATGCAAGTGTATTGCTAGGATCAGGTGCCGGCTCGTTTGATCACATATTTACATTTAACTTGCCCAATAGAAACGATGTGGTGTCTATCGCGGTCACCAATGATTTCGGAAAGTTTAATATTAATGGCGCTGCATTGCAGTTGTGGAAAGAAACCAGTGTT
Organism: Nitrosomonas sp.; assembly: GCF_019752095.1. Taxonomy (GTDB): domain Bacteria; phylum Pseudomonadota; class Gammaproteobacteria; order Burkholderiales; family Nitrosomonadaceae; genus Nitrosomonas. Next base: position 24,674 of record NZ_JAIEMO010000025.1, on the reverse strand, counting down.
GATGGTAACTACACGAATGACACCTCCGTGGGGTCGTTTGCATTTGATTCTTCATCGGTAGGCATGGATTTTGGCAAACTGGGGCCTGGTAATTACTATTATGAAGTTACAGGCGCTGTTTTAGGCTCGAAAGGTGGTTCTTATACACTGGATTCCTACATTTCCCCAGTACCCGAACCGGAAACCTATGCAATGTTACTCGCTGGATTAGGGATGATTGGCTTTTCATTACGACGCCGTCGTGCAGTATAAAACATTATAATTATAATTATAATTAGTTGCTAATTCATCATTTTAAGCCGCAGGGGAAATTTTCCCTGTGGCTTTTTTACGATCCAAATCAGTGTTGAAAACGAATACTATGACCAATGCCGTTAGTTATTTCAGATTCAAAAATAAAACTATTTCATGGAGTGCAAGCCGATCATATTGCCCTCAGTGTCCTGGATCAAAGCAATGAAGCCATATTGGCCAATGGGCATTCTCTCGCGTACGATGTGTCCACCTGCAGTGGCTGCGCGATCAGCTTCAATAGCACAATCAGCGCAGGTAAAATAGACGAGTACGCCATTCCCTCCGCCGGGACCGTCTTCCATTTTGACCAGTGCTCCAGACGCTCCAAACTGATCACTTTTCATTGGAAAGCTCCACAATTCTATTTCCATTTCTACAGGACTGTTTAACCGTTCCAGCTGAACTTGAAAAACCGATTCGTAAAAGCGCTTGGCCCGATCCATATCCTGTACGTAAATTTCGAACCAGCCGACAGGGTTATTGTTCATCCTAATTTCTCCTGTAGAAAAAAAGTAAAGATTCGCGATAATTACACCTAAAAAATTTCCTTACAGCCATACCATCAAGCCCATTTCCAAAGGATGGGAAAGCAATGAATGGTAAGGGTAAGCACGGATGAAATACTCCTGTTTGCCGCATAATTCAGGAATCAGTTTAAGTTCGAATAAATGCTCGTGCGAATCCTGAGTGCCGGTGGATTCAAACTTGAAGTGTTGGAAATTACATAGCTTGGTCGTTTTAAACTGGCGACAGATCAGCAGCTCGATGACGACGTCTTCCGGGGACAGGCCATTCAGATTTGCGGCCACTTTGAAATTCACTGCTTCATTAAAATGAATCCGCTCACAAGGCGTATCCAACCGGCGTATCGTAACGCCGCGCCATGCCTGTTTTATTTTGGTTTTCCACGTAGCAATATTCTTTGCGTCAGTAAAATCGTTTGCTGCATATAACATGCCTTTGCTGCTGGCCGGACGATAGAATTTTGTCACATATTCATCGACCATGCGGGTTGCGTTGTAGCGCGGCAATAGGGACATCATCGAAAGCTTGGCCATTCTTACCCACTCCGGCGAGTAGCCAAGCTTGCCATAGTTGTAATACAGTGGAACCACTTGATCTTGAAGGATTTCATAGAGTGCCCGGCTTTCTTCTTGGTCACGTAATGCTGCATCCATATTTTCAAGCCCTGGTTTGATCGCCCAGCCATTTCTCCCATCATAGCCTTCTCCCCACCAGCCATCCAGTACACTCAGGTTAATTGCGCCATTGATGCCGGCTTTCATGCCGGAAGTGCCACTTGCTTCCAATGGATAAATCGGGTTGTTAAGCCAGACATCGACCCCGGCGACAAGGCGTCGGCCGAGCCGCAGATCATAACCTTCCACCAATAAAATCCGTCCTTCAAATTCAGGAAAATGTGCAATCTGACTGATGCGCCGTATCAAGTCCTGTCCTGGCACATCGGCTGGGTGTGCCTTGCCGGCGAACAAAAACAGTACGGGGCGCTCTTGATCGAGAATAATTTTCCGTAGCCAATCGAGGTTTTCAAATAATAATGCAGCGCGTTTATAGGTTGCAAAACGACGCGCAAAACCCAATGTCAGAATATTCGGATTGATGGGGTCGACAAATTTTAACAGCCGGTCGAGATGTGCCTCGGAGCCACGATTTCTAGCGTTCTGCTCGCTAATACGGGAGCGAATACCATAAAACATTTGTGATTTTAATGATTGTCGTACACTCCAGAACAAATGATCCGGTATTGCATCAATGCCTGACCAATAATCGGTATCACACATTTTGTTGCGCCATTCATGGCCTAGATAACGATCAAACAGATCGGACCATTCCTGCGCAAGAAAGGTCGGAACATGGACGCCATTGGTAACATAAGAAATCGGATTTTCTTCCGGCTCGATTTGTGGCCATAAATCCCGGCAAATATTCGAGGAAACACTACCGTGTATCTTGCTGACCCCGTTATGAGTACGTGAGCCATGGATTGCCAATGCTGTCATATTAAAATCCGGGCTTCCTGCCACATGTCCGAGTGCCATGAATTCTTCGCGAGTAATATTCAAACTACGATAAAAGTTGTCAAAATAGGTTTGGATGAGATCAGTATTGAAATGATCATGTCCGGCAGGAACTGCGGTATGGGTTGTGAAAACTGTGTTGACTGCCACACTTTCCAAAGCGCTGGCAAAGTCGAGTCCTTGCTGCACAAGCGCGTGAATGCGTTCCAGAATCATAAAAGCAGCGTGACCTTCATTGATATGCCATATCGTAGGTTTGATGCCGAGCGCTTGCAGAGCACGCACGCCGCCCATACCTAGAATAATTTCTTGTTCTATGCGCATGACTTTGTCACCACCATAGAGGTTGTGGGTGATGTAACGATCTTCAGCAGAATTTTCCGGCAAATCGGCATCCAACAGAAACAATGTGACATGACCGATTTTTGCCTGCCATACTTTTACCGTGACCTCACGCTGCGAAAGCGGCACTGTAATTTGCAAACTCGAACCATCCTCGCGCGTTACCGGCGTGACAGGCAGATCATCAAAGTCAGAAACAGTGTAAGCGACTTGCTGATTACCCAAAACATCGATAGTTTGAGAAAAATATCCTTGCCGATACAGTAAGCCAATCGCTACAAATGGAAGATGTAAATCACTGGCTGCTTTGCAATGATCGCCTGCCAAGATGCCCAAGCCCCCTGAATAAATGGGCAAGCTTTCGTGAAAACCAAACTCAAAACAGAAATAGGCAATCTGATCTTGTGGATCTAACTCGTCATTAATCGGCGCTGCAGTAGCATCGTGATAGGAATCATAGGTGGATAGAATACTATTGTAAGAAGCCAGAAAAACACGATCTTCTGTGGCTTTTATGAGTACTGACTCATCCACGCGTTTAAGAAATGCTTTAGGATTATGGCCGACTGCTTCCCATAAATGTGGATCAAGGCGGGAAAACAATGTGCGCGTAGCGCGATCCCAGCTGTACCAAAGATTGTTGGCCAATTCTTCCAGCCGTCTAAGGCGGTTTGGTATTTTAGGATTGACGGTAATGGTGTAAGCGGTGCGCGGAAACATTCATGTTCTCCTTAATTAGAGTTATGTTTGAGTTGATCTGAAAAGTAAGGAAATCAGATTTAAATCTGAAGTAGTCAAACTTTCAATCTTAACTGTTGAGCAAGCGATGTGCCTCCTGTCTCGCGCCCAGCAAGCCGACCTCAGAATTTGTAATGATAGACACCGGAAATTCGTGCATTAATTGAGAAAATCTCCCTTTGTCGTGGAATGCTTGCATGAAGCCACCAAATTCCAGAATACTGAGAATCTTAGGGGCAATGCCGCCAGCTATATATACACCGCCTCGTGTGAGTCCTGTCAATGCCAGATTCCCGGCATAGGCGCCATAAATCTCGGCAAATAAACTGATCGATTTTATCGCGATTGGATGCTGATGCGTAAACGCCAGTGTTGTAATTGTGGCACCACAATCTTCTTCAAGGTCGATAGGCGCAAGATTTGAAACAGTTGTAGAATTCATTTGTAGAAATTTGAAAATATTTGTTAATCCGGACCCCGAGAGTAATCGCTCTACGGATACATGACCAAATTTATTAAGGAGCGTTTCAAGCAGCTCAATTTGTAGTGCGTTGGTCGGAGCAAAATCCATATGACCCGCTTCGGTGGGTATTGCAACATAGCGATCTTCCAGCCAAGTGAGCCAGGCTACACCCATTCCCGTGCCTGCGCCAAGTACCACGCGCATTGACTGTGCCAGTGATTTTCCAGTCTGTAGTGTTGCCATATCGCTCGGTGACAAGCTTTCAATGCCTAAAGCGGCGGCTTCAAAATCATTAATCAGTTTGACAGAAGGAATTGAAAATTCAGCCGAAATGTCGCTGCTACTGATTTGCCAGGGCAAGTTAGTCAGTTGTGCTTGCTGCGTAACAATGGGTCCCGCGACTGCAAAGCATGCTGAAAGTGGACGATTTGTAGCTTGGGTCCGGTTCAGGAAGTCTTGCAAGATTTCAGAGAAGGTCGCAAATTTATGATTGTCGTAACGGTGAGTGAATAACTCGCGCACCATACCATTACTTATTTCTGCTGCTTGCAGAATGGTTTTGGTACCGCCAATATCTCCACAGACTAATTGCTTGTTCAAGGGCTTTTTATTTAGAAATTAATCAAAAATCTTGATTTAAAGCTGATAAGCGACTTTAGGCTTTAGCAAAACCAATGGGTAGTATACATCGATATGTATGTTTCCATTGCCATTCCGCTTAATTGACTTACAATGCGACCTTCAATGCATATTCTGGTATCTCATCAATCCAAATGTCTGAGCCGTTGATTATTGCCAAAACAAACAAAATCGAGTTGGCGCTTTTGCCCGAAATGGCCACGCGTCACGGATGTATTACAGGTGCCACGGGGACAGGCAAGACGGTGACTTTGCAAAAACTGGCTGAAAGCTTCTCCAACATCGGCGTGCCGGTATTCATGGCCGATGTCAAAGGTGATTTAACCGGCATCAGTCAACCGGGTTCATTGACAGATAAATTAGAAACTCATCTGAATAGGATGCAGATGGATGTTCCACAATGGCAAGGTTTTCCGGTTACGCTGTGGGATGTGTTGCAAGAAAATGGACATCCGTTGCGCGCGACTATTTCCGACATGGGGCCGTTGTTGCTGGCTCGTCTGCTGAATCTCAATGAAACGCAAGAAGGTGTCTTGACGCTGGTTTTTAAGGTGGCGGATGATTATGGATTGTTGTTGCTCGATCTCAAAGACCTGCGCGCATTGCTGCAATTTGTGGGCGATAACGCGGATAAATTCAAGACCCAGTACGGCAGCGTTTCATCGGCATCGATTGGCGCCATTCAACGTGGTTTGTTGCAAATAGAAGAACAGGGTGGAGATCACTTTTTCGGTGAGCCCATGTTGAATATCGAGGATTTATTGCAGACTATCGATGGCAAAGGCGTTATAAATATTCTTGCGGCTGATAAGTTATTAAACGCGCCAAGATTGTACAGCACCTTTTTGCTGTGGCTGTTATCCGAGTTGTACGAGAATTTACCGGAAATCGGAGATCGTGATAAACCTAAGCTGATATTCTTTTTCGATGAAGCGCATTTGTTGTTTAGCACCGCGACGCCTGTCTTATTGGAGAAAATCGAACAGGTTGTACGGTTGATACGCTCCAAAGGTGTCGGCATTTATTTCATCACGCAGAATCCGTTTGATATCCCCGAGAAAGTGCTGACCCAGCTAAGCAATCGTATTCAGCATGCCTTACGCGCATTTACGCCACGTGATCAAAAAGCAGTGAACTCTGTGGCTGATACCATGCGACCCAATCCGGAACTGAATATCAAGCAAGCTATCCTTGAACTTTCCGTGGGCGAGGCGTTGATTTCATTTCTTCAGCGCGACGGTTCTCCGGGCATTACCGAGCGCGCGTATATACTTCCTCCGGCCAGCCAGATTGGGCCGATCTCACAGGAAGAGCGACAACAGCTGCTGCAATCTTCTATTGTGGCGGGCGTGTATGAGCAGGAAATCGACCGCGAAAGTGCCTTTGAACTGCTCCTGGCACGGGCGGGCACTGGAAGCTCGTCCGATAATGAAAACTTGAAAAGACCGCTGGAAGAGGGAGGGCTGAAAGATTTGAGCGATTTATTCTCAAGCTCATCAAGCGGGCGAGGAGGGCGGCGCGATGGGGTGATGGATGCGATGGCGAAAAGTGCAGCGCGTTCAATCGGATCGTCCATTGCACGCGCAATTACTCGCGGCCTGCTCGGATCATTATTAGGTCAAAGGCGGCGCTAGAAAGTAGGTCAATATTTCGGAAGTACTTGACAAATAAGAATTTTTATCCTGTTTTTAACACCGCAGCGGCAATGCCGATAGATTTTTAACCGCCTGTTAGTGTACGCTGCTGCTTTTTTAAACGAATAAGCAGGCTTTGAATTATTATGATCACTGGTGCCATCAAGAATCAAGTCGATCAAATCTGGAACACGTTCTGGTCCGGTGGCGTGTCCAATCCGCTGTCGGTAATCGAGCAGATCACCTATCTGTTGTTCGCCAAGCGGCTGGATGAACTGCACACCGCGAAGGAAAGCCAGGCCAATCTGCTCGGCGAAACCCTCGACAACCCCATTTTTGAACCGCAGCAGAGCGAACTGCGCTGGTCGTACTTCAAGGATTTCGACCCGGAGCGCAAATTCACCGTATTCCGCGATCAGGTATTTCCGTTCATCAAATCGCTCAATGGCCGCGCCGGGAGCGCTTACACCCGCTTCATGAAGGATGCGGTGTTCATCATCCCGACCCCGGCGCTGCTGGATAAAGTCACCAACATGATCGACGCCATTCCGATGCACGACCGCGACACCAAGGGCGATCTGTACGAATACATGCTGTCCAAGATCGCCAGCGCCGGGCAGAACGGGCAGTTTCGCACGCCGCGCCATATCATCAAGCTGATGGTCGAGCTGACCACACCGACGCCGAAGGATATCATTTGCGATCCGGCGTGCGGCACCTGCGGTTATCTGGTCGCGGCGGCGGAATATCTGGAACGGCACCACAAATCGCTGTTCTTTGATGCCGCGTTGAAGGAACATTTTCATCACCACATGTTCCACGGCGCCGATTTTGATTCGTCGATGCTGCGCATCGGCGCGATGAACATGACCTTGCACGGCATCGACAACCCCTCGATCGAAAACCGCGACAGTCTCAGCGAAGACCACGCGCTGCAACGCAATGCCTACACGCTGATCCTCGCCAATCCGCCGTTCAAGGGCTCGCTCGATTTTGACGGCACCGCCAAGGATCTGCTGCAAGTTTGTAAAACCAAAAAAACCGAACTGCTGTTCATCAGCCTGTTCCTGAAACAGCTCAAACCCGGCGGGCGCTGCGCCTGCATCGTCCCGGACGGCGTGCTGTTCGGTTCCAGCAACGCGCACCAGCAACTGCGCCGGACACTGGTGGAAGAACAAAAACTCGACGCCATCATTTCCATGCCCTCCGGCGTATTCAAACCCTATGCTGGCGTCTCCACCGCGATCCTGATCTTCACCCGCACCGACTCCGGCGGCACCGACAAGGTATTCTTTTATGACATGCAGGCCGACGGCTACAGCCTGGACGACAAACGCGAACCGCTATTGACCCCGGAGCAACAACTGGAACTCACCCGTCATTCCCGCGAAAGCGGGAATCCAGCACTTCACATCCGAAATAATATCCCGGATATTATCGCCCGTTATGAACAATGGCAAACAACTCGACAGGGTTTTGAGGATAAAAAGCAACAAGCTTTTGTGGTGAGCAAAGCCGACATCGCCGCCAACAAATACGACCTGTCGATCAATCGTTATCGGGAACTTGAATATGAAGCTGTGGAATACGACGCGCCGCAGGTGATTCTGGATCAACTGGAGGCGTTGGAAGTGGAGATTTTGGCGGATTTGAGAGCGTTGAGGGGAATGTTGTGAAAGAAGTACTATTAGGCGATGTTTGTAGAGTCACGACTGGGCAAAGTGCACCACAAGATCAAGAAGCGTTTTCAGAAGAAGGCATACCTTTTATTCGAGCAGGTAGTCTTAATGGATTAATTTCTGGAATGCAGGAAACTAATTTTGAGAAAATTAATAAAGAAAAAGCAAAAGAATTTCGACTAAAGCTTTTTAATAAAGATACTGTAATCTTTGCTAAAAGCGGTATGTCAGCAAAGATTGGGCGAGTGTATTGTCTTAAACAAGATGCTTTCTTAGTAAGTCATTTGGCAGCAGTTATTCCCGGAAAACAAGTTGATGCAGGCTATCTGCATAGATGGTTTGAAAAGAACCCACCATCAGGATTGATCGTTAATGATGCTTATCCATCAATAAAAACAAGTGAAGTTAAAAATATTCGAATTTTTCTTCCGCCATTAGAAGAACAAAAACACATCGCAGGGATACTGGACAAGGCCGATGCCATACGCCGCAAACGCCAGCAAGCCATAGCCCTCACCGACCAACTTCTTCGCTCCGTTTTTCTGGACATGTTTGGTGATCCGGTGACGAATCCGAAGGGATGGAATACTCTGAAACTTGGTGAATGTACCTACTTAGATGCAAGGATGATCGACCCAAAGAAAGATGAATATAAACATCTGAAACATGTTGGAGCTGAAAGAATAGAGAAAGATACCGGGAAGATACGGAAATGCTTATCAGCTATAGAGGAAAATTTGATAAGTAATAAGTTTCTTTTCGATGGTCGATATATCCTGTATACCAAGATTCGTCCGTATTTGAGGAAAGTTGCGCTTCCAGATTTTGTTGGTATTTGTAGCGCAGATATTTATCCTGTAAGACCCGATGATCGAATTCTTTTAAAAGAATATTTATGGTTTATTTTGATATCTGAAGCATTTGTAAAATATACGGAATCTCTACCATCACGAGCGAACATCCCAAAACTCAATCGTGAAGAATTTGCGCGATACGAAATAATGGTCCCTCCAATTGAATTACAGAAGCAATTTTCGGAAATGTTCATTAGGTTTATAAAGAATAATAAGAAATTAAATATTTTTACTGAAGATTCTTGCCATTTGTTTTCTGCTTTAAATCAGCAAGTTTTTCGTAGCGAATTAACCCAACAATTCAAAATTGCATAAAACGGGAATCCAAGAATGGCGGGAAACAACGAAAAATTGAGCAACTTCAGTTTCCTTACCAAACACTGGGTTTTTCTACACGCCGACGCGCAGCAAGTCGAAAGCTACGCCTTGCGCGATCCGCGCGCGGCGGCGATTTATGCTCGCCGAACATTGGAGTTGTCGCTGCGCTGGTTGTTCGCCAACGATACCGCTTTGAAACATCCATATGAAAAAAGTCTGGCGGCGATGATTCATGAGCCGACGTTTGCCGAGAATATCAAACAGGGTTTGTTTCACGACATCAAGTTCATTCACCGGCTGGGCAATGTCGCCGCGCATGGCGATCAGTATATTTCCGCAGAAGAAAGCCTGAAAGCCGCGCAGGCGCTGCACACCTTCCTCGGCTGGCTGTCGCGCGTGTATACGCGGCAGAATGCTGCGCCGCAGCCGTTTCAGGTGGATTGGCTGCCGCAACCGACATCTCGCACTGAGCCGCAAACCCCGCCATTGACGGTGCGGCAACTGGAGCAGTTGCAGGATCAACTGGCTGCCAAGGATGCAACGGCTGCCGCCGCGCACGAAAAACTCACGCACACCGAAACAGAACTGGCAGAACTAAAGGCGCAATTGGCTGCGCTGCAGCAACTCAAGCAAGCCAACCAGAAAACCATCGGCAGTGGCGAATATACCGAGGCGCAGACGCGCGAGCTGATCATCGACGTGATGCTGCGCGAGGCTGGCTGGGACCCGAAGGGAGCGCATGTGGCCGAATACGAGGTGCGGCAGTGCATGCCGACGGCCAGCGGCGAGCACACGGGCAATGGGTATGTGGATTACGTGTTGTGGGGCAGCGACGCTAAGCCGGTGGCGCTGATCGAAGCCAAAAAGACCCGTGGCAATCCGCTCGCAGGCAAGCAGCAGGCGGCTCTGTATGCCGATGGTCTGGAACGGCAGTTCGGCCAGCGCCCGCTGATTTATTATTCCAATGGTTACACCACGTGGTTGTGGGACGATCATTGTTACCCGCCGCGCGAAGTGCAGGGCTTCGCCACCCGTGACGAGTTGCAATGGCGCCTGCATCAGCGCACCACGCGCGAGGCATTGCATGGGCTGCAAGCGAAACCGGAGATCATCGGGCGTCCTTACCAGATCGAGGCCGCGACCCGCGTGCTGGAACATTTTGGCCGCGAGCGCAAGCGCAAAAGTCTGCTGGTGATGGCCACCGGCACCGGCAAAACGCGCTTGTCGATTGCCCTGGTCGACATACTGTTGCGCGCCGGCTGGGTGCGGCGGGTGTTGTTTCTGGCCGACCGCATCACGCTGGTGGGGCAGGCGAAACGCGAATTCAAGCGGTATTTGCCGCACGTGACGGTGACGAGCCTGCTGGAACCGACGCAAGGCGACGCGCGCGTGGTGTTTTCCACCTATCCGACCCTGTTGAACTGCATCGACGGCACGCGGCGCGATATTACGGAGACTTTCAGCGTGGCGCATTTTGATCTGGTGATCATCGATGAAGCGCATCGCTCGGTGTACCAGAAGTACGGCGCGATTTTCGATTATTTCGACGCGCTGCTGCTGGGATTGACCGCCACGCCGCGCGGCGAGGTGGATCGCAATACCTACCGGTTGTTTGAACTCGACGATCACCAGCCGACCTTTGCCTACGAACTGGAGCAGGCGGTGGCGGATGGCTATCTGGTACCGCCGCGCGCGATTTCGGTGCCGCTCAAATTTCAGCGCGAGGGCATCAAGTACCATGATTTGTCGCCGCAGGAGCAGGAGGAATACGAGCAGCAGGAACGTTTCTACGACGAGGAAAGCGGCGAGCTGAAGGAGGCGATCGACCCACCGGCGCTGAATCAGTGGTTGTTCAATGTGGATACTGTGAATAAGGTGCTGATGCACTTGATGGAAAACGGCATCAAGGTGCAAGGCGGCGATACGCTTGGCAAAACCATCATTTTCGCCAAGAACAGCAAGCACGCGGATTTTATCGTCGCGCAGTTCGACAGGAATTATCCGCACTTTGCTGGCCAGTTTTGCCAGAAAATCGATTTTTCGGTGAAATACGCGCAAAGTCTGATCGACCAATTCAAGATTAAGGACAAATTTCCACAGATTGCGGTGTCGGTCGATATGCTGGATACCGGTGTCGATGTGCCGGAAATCGTCAATCTGGTGTTTTTCAAGCTGGTGCGCTCGCGCGTCAAGTTCTGGCAGATGTTGGGGCGGGGCACGCGGCTGTGCGAGGATTTATTCGCACCCGGCGAGCACAAAAAAGAATTCATCATTTTCGATTACTGCCAGAACCTGGAGTTTTTTGACGTTAATCCTGCGGGTTATGATGCCGCGACGCAGGATTCGGTGAAGCAGAAGGTTTTCAAACGGCGGCTGGAATTGGCGGTCGCGTTGCAAAACGGACGTGTGGAAGATGCGGCGGTGAGAAATTTTGCGGTGCAGTTGAAGGATCAATTGCACGGCGTGGTGGCGGCGTTGGATTTGGATAATTTTATCATCCGCAAGCAGCGCAGGGCAGTGGAGCAATACGCCCGGCAGCAAGCCTGGCAAACGCTGGATGAGCGCGATGTGAACGTGCTGGCGAAAAAAATCAGCGGATTGCCCGCGGTGGATAGCGACGATGAAAGCGTGCGCCGTTTTGATCTGTTGCTCTTGAATCTGCAGTTAGCGCTGTGGCAGAATAATCCGGCACAGCAGAACTATCAACGCACAGTGCGACAAATCGCCAGGGAACTGGAAGATAAGGCGGCGATTCCCAGCGTGGCGGCGCAGATGACGCTCATTCTGGAGCTGCAAACCGATGCCTGGTGGCAGGATGTCACGTTGCCGATGCTGGAAGACGTGCGGGTGCGGTTGCGTGGATTGACGCGGTTTATCAGCCTGCAGGAGCAGGCGGATGTGTACACGCATTTTACCGATACGCTGATTCAGGAAGAAGCGACCGAATATCAGGTGGTCAAGCGCGATCCGAATCTGCAGAATTATCGCGAGCGGGTGCAGCGCTTTATCCGCGAGCATCAGGATCATGTCACGATCCGGCGCTTGAGAAATAATGAACCGATCGCACCGACCGACATTTTGGCGCTGGAAACCATTCTGTTCGCCGAAAGTGGCCCGATCCCCAAAGACGAGTATGCGAAAATTTATGGTCAGGAGCCGCTGGGAAAACTGGTGCGCTCGGTTATCGGTCTGGATCGCAGTGCCGCCAAGGCGGTATTTGCCGAGTTTTTAGCCCGATCGCCCGCTTTGAATGCGGATCAAATGGCTTTCTTGAACGAGATCGTCGAATATCTGGTGAAAAACGGCGTGATGGAGCCTCGCGCGATTTTTGAAACGCCGTTTAATCATTATCATGAGCTGGGCGTGGTCGGTGTTTTTGGCGATGAACTGAGCCGACAGATTGTCGAGCGTATTCATGACGTAAATCAGAACGCGGGAATGGTTGCTGCGCGAAAATAAATGGGTAATGCTTGTCAGTATTATGCGTTTCTGACTAGTCCATTCCTGAATCATCCGCTATTTTGGCGGCTGTCATCAGTGACGGTTCTAATCTTCTATGCGGCGAATGGTGGTAATTTCACGTAAATGCCTGAGGCCGCGAATGACTTGTGAGAGATGGAGCCGGTTGTTAACTTGCAGGACGAAGCGCATGTGCATGCGCTCATTTTCGTTTTCCATGGCAATATCATCAATATTTGAATCGGCCTTGGCAATTTCAGCTGCAACTCGCGCTAAAACGCCTTGTTTATTGTCTGTGATTATCTCAATAGCCGCTTCAAAAGTTCGCGTGATGTCTTTTCCCCAGGTCACATTGAGGTAGTTTTCCTGATTCTTGGGGTTGTGTGAAATGTTATTACAATTCAGTACATGAACAATTAATCCAGAATCTTTTTTGATAATGCCGACGATGGCGTCGTCTGGTATCGGGCGGCAGCATTTGGCAAATTGCACCGCTGAACCTTCTGTTCCCAGTATGGTAATGGGGGTTGCAGTCTGTTCCTTGGAAATGGATTCTGACGGGGCTATTAATCGCCTCGCTACCACGGCTGCAAGCTGTTTGCCTAAAGCCATTTCAGTAAATAATTCTTGCTTGGATTTGACGCCGCTATCGCGCGCTAACTTATTCCACTGAGTCGCGGTAATAGAGTCTGGATTGATATTAAACGATATAAGCGCCTGATTTAACAAGCGCTCACCTAACTTAACGGATTCCTCATATTGAATCGTCTTGAGAAAATAGCGGATATGTGAGCGCGCTCTTGCGGTTGCAATATAACCAAGCCAGGATGGATTGGGCTTGGCATATGGCGCGGTAACGATTTCTATACGGTCTCCACTTTTCAATTTTGTGCGTAATGGCGCATTTTCACCATTAATTTTGGCAGCTACACAGCAATTGCCGACATCGGAATGCACTGCATAGGCAAAATCAACGGCGGTTGATCCCCTGGGTAGCGTTAATATTTTACCTTGTGGGGTGAAAACAAAAACATCGCTTGGGAATAAATCGATTTTAAGATGTTCCAGAAATTCTGATGAATCCGTTGAGCTGCTGAGTGTTTCCATTAAGCTATGCAGCCATTGACTAGTTTTTAAATGCAGTTCATCAAAATTTCCATCTAAATTTTTATAGAGCCAGTGGGAAGCTACGCCATTTTCAGCAATTCGGTGCATTTCAGCAGTACGGATTTGAATTTCGATCGGTATGCCAAAGGGGCCCAATAATGTGCTATGCAAGGATTGATAGTCATTATTTTTTGGAATCGCGATGTAATCCTTAAATTTTCCCGGGATTGGTTTGTATAGACCATGCAACATTCCTAGTGCAACATAGCATGAGGGTATATCTTTGACGATCACGCGAAAACCGTAAATATCAAGTACTTCAGAGAAAGACAAATGTTTCTCCAGCATCTTGTTATAAATACTGTAAAGATGTTTTTCACGCCCGGTCACTTCCGCATCCAAATGCGCTTCTTTGAGCTTTGACGTAATGGTTTCGAGTATTTTTCCAACCACTTCACGCCGATTGCCGCGCGCGGCCCTAGTCGCTTTCACCAGTACTTTATGGCGCAAGGGATAAGAATAGCGAAAGCCCAATTCTTGAAGTTCTTGGTAGATATTGTTAAGTCCCAGCCGGTGGGCAATGGGGGCATAAATTTCCAGAGTTTCGCGCGCGATGCTGCGTTGTTTGGCCGGGATCATGACGGATAATGTTTGCATATTATGCAAGCGATCTGCCAATTTTATTAGAATGACACGCACATCACGGGCCATTGCCAGTAACATCTTGCGAAAATTTTCAGCTTGCGCTTCTTCTTGTGTCTGGAATTCAATTTTTGCAAGCTTAGAAACACCATCCACTAATTCCGCGACGGGCTCACCGAATCTTTCACTAATTTCAGCTTTAGAGATATCTGTATCTTCGACCACATCATGCAATAGGGCTGCCGTCAGGGTAGGAGCATCAAGATGCAGCTTGCTTAGAATTCTTGCTACCGCTACAGGGTGAGAGATATAGGGCTCCCCAGACTTGCGGAATTGCCCTGAATGCGCTCCTAAACCAAATGAATAAGCATTTCTGAGCTGAATAATATCTTCAGGTTTAAGATATTGCGATGTCTCTGAAAATAAAAAATCTGCTTCTGCCATTGAGTTTAATTAATTTAGTATGCGTCATTAAATTACTGAATATTTAAGTTCTCAAGTTTAAGCTTAAATCAGAATTAATATTTTAAAATTTGTTGCGACGATGTGTCAGGATATCCAACACAATCGACGTGTAACTAGATTTTATAAACTACCGGGGTTTACGTGTTTTGTAATTTTAAAGTCATTTTACATATTTCTGGGATTGAGAATGTCCAAACCCACCTTGCCTTGGGCTACTTCACGCAAAGCTACAACCGTAGGCTTATTACGCCCAGCTTCAACCAAAGGTGCAGAACCAATTGCCAGTTGTCTTGCACGCGTCGTTGCAACTAGCGTCATATCAAATCGGTTGGATATCCTTTTCAAACAATCATCAACAGTAATTCGTGCCATTTCATTTGCCTCAGGAATGATAATAATGTACGAATTTTACAGGAAAAAACATGAAATGATGGCGTTTATTAATCAACACCAATTATGATAGCTGCGCAACTAAAGCGTGGTGCTTCATCATTTGCCGTTCTGTCCTCAAGCGTTCAGCTTTAACAAGGCAAATTAAGTCGCTGAGCGCTTCGTTCAGTTTGCCGTTAACAATGATGTAATCAAACTCTGCAATATGGCTGATTTCTTCCCGAGCCGCTTTAAGTCGCTTTTTGATGACCTCAGGATCATCTTGTGCGCGAGTTTTTAGCCGGGTTGCCAGCGCTTCGGCTGAAGGCGGAAGAACAAAAATAGCGGTAGAATGAGGGAAAATTTGTTTTATTTGCTTTGCGCCCTGGCAGTCAATTTCAAGCAAAATATCCTGTCCGGATGACATCGCGTCATTGAGCCAGTGTTGCGAGGTACCGTAGAGATTGCCATAAACTTCTGCGCTTTCCACAAATTCACCATTAAATAGCATTTGTTTGAATTTCGCTTCAGTGACAAAGTGATAGTCACGGCAATCGATTTCTCCATTGCGGGGTGGTCGAGTGGTGTGTGAGATTGACAGATTAAGATTCAAACTCGATTGCAGCAATTCTCGAACCAGACTAGTTTTTCCGGCTCCTGATGGTGCGCTGATAACAAACAAACAGCCTGGAGTTTTAATCATAATGCTTGTATCCAACCAACTTTATACGTCATTGATTTCTTATTTTGAATTAAGAGCGATCAGTATTAGTCCTTTCAGGATTCTAACAAGCTTCGCTTCATCGTGCGTTATTACTTCAGATGATACGGTCTCACGATCCGCATAAATTAAACCAATAGGTTTCTTATTAACTACCAAGGGAAGCAGAAGGAAGCTGTGTGCATCAGGTAATAAAGTTGTGTGCCACAGCGGCATAAGTTTACGGATTCTGGGTATAAAGGCATTCGAAATGACGAGATCTATATTTCTTTGCATGGCAAGATGAAATAAATCATTAGTAGGCACGGCAGAGAAATTGAAGCTTTTTTGATATTCTAAATTTCTTTTACCTAGCGAACTGCGTGCACGAAAAGAATTCATTTTAGAATCTCTTAGACATAATGTAATAAAACGAAATCCAAGTGCAGAACAAAGAGAATCCAAGCTTTGGTTGATAAGATTTTCAAGTCTATAATCACCCGATGACATCATTTCAGTGGTGTTCTGAATGCCTTTTAATAGCAATATCGATGCATTATAGGGTTTGTTGCAGGAATAACGTTCAGTAATTTGTAGATTATGAGTCTCATCGTTATTTATCGTCAAATTATTGATTAAATTTTCTTCCGCAGCAATATCGAATTCGCAATGCGCTGAGTCTTGGCTGATTTTATTATTCTTATCCACCGAAGCCAAATCGGCTGTGATTAGAAGTTCACGAGTTTCTAAGCTAGCTTTATCGATCAACTCATTCAGTACAGGCATAGTCAGATTGAGCGCTTTGCCAAACCGACTAAGTAATTCTTCTTTTAGTTTGAGATATTCCTTGGTTGGATTGGCACTTAGAACAAGCGGCGAGGCTTTCTCACAAAATTCTGCTGCTATCTGCATCCATTCTTGTTTGTTCTTGGGCGTAATCAAGACACTGGATGGTTTTGCACTGAGGGCCTGAATCACATTGACAGGTACATTCCAGTCATCTAATAAAGTTTCTGACAAACTATCCAACCTGAAGCCAAGTACTTGCATGGATGCTTGTTCTGGCGTGTGCTGACCTTGAGCGGCAAGCGCCATCATTTGGTGATAAAGATCAGGCTCATAAGTGGCTAATAAAATGCGTCCAAGATTTTTGAATAAAGCAGCAATAGAAACTTCTTCGATATCTTTAACAAATGAAGTTCGCGCAGCTAATTTGCGGCTAATCATGCTTGCTGCTAATGCATGAATTAATTCGATACGTACATGTGCTGCATGTTTTGCGGACATTCCATCGACTAACAATATAGCCAAAGCACTGGTCTTGACAGAATCAAATCCTAACAAGAATATTGCCTTATTGATGCTGGAAATTTCTTTATTTGTAATTGCTTTGAAAGCTGCGGAATTCGATAAGCGCAGGATTTTTTGCGTTAATGAAACATCGGATAAAACATAATAAGTCAATTGTTGTATCGACTGATCATCCGAAGAAGACAGTTTTACAATTCGCGCGATGGAACTACCAAGTGCAGGAAGATTTGGATCATTAGTGACGGCATTGAACAGACGATCTTTTAAAGTTATGGCATCGCCTTTTATTGTGGCCGTATGAACAAAGGAATTTGATGGGCCTTGTGGATAACCAGGTTTTTGTATAGATCCCATCGTAATGTTCTTTTTAAAAGATACTGATATATTTGAAATAATAGTGTTATAACTATTCGTGCCAGATTCTTTGTCTGAATACACTATTAATTAATTGTATTTTTAGTTTTTCTGTTATCGACACAAATCGAAATTGATTGATAATATAGTTAATAAATGCCATGTTTGGCGAGATAATTCTGATGGTATTCTTCTGCGTTATGGAATTGGCTGGCGGGCAAAATTTGCGTTATGATCGGATCTTGCCAGCGTTTGCTTGTTTTTAGTTTTTCCTTGGATTCTCTTGCGGATTTTTCTTGCTCTGGCGTGAAATAAAAAATGACTGAGCGGTATTGTTCACCGATGTCCGGGCCTTGTCGATCCTGTGTGGTAGGATTATGGCAGTTCCAAAATTCGTTTAACAAAGCTTCAAAAGAGATTTCATTATCATCATATTCTACTAATACTACTTCAATGTGGCCGGTAGTGCCGGTGCAGACTGATGTGTAAGTTGGATTAGTAGTGTGTCCGCCAGAATAACCACAGGTGACATTTTTAATGCCCTTATTGCGACGAAAAGCTGCTTCTACTCCCCAGAAACAGCCCGCTCCAAAAATGATCTTGTTTGCAGCCATTAATTTTTTCTCATCGTTCTTTACGTACTTTTTCAATGAGCGCTTCCAGAGTTTTAATAGTAGCTTGTGGCGTTCCGCTCATTCCACCGCTGGTGAGATACTTTCCATTAATTATTAAAGAAGGTACGCCTTTGAATTGATATTGGCGTGTCATTTGTGTCGATTTCGCTACCTGATTTTGAACCGTAAATGAATTGTAGGTATTTTCAAATTTTTTTCTATCGATGTTTTGTTTTTCGATCCAATCAAATAAAACAGATTCATTGTTTAAATCAATTTTGTCGCGATGAATGGCATCATAAATCTTGTCGTTTAGCGTATCGGTTAGCGACATGGCTTCAATGGCATAAAATATTTTGGCACCGAATGCCCAGTTGGTGCGAAGAATAGCAGGCACATAACGGAAGCTAACATCACTAGGTAGATTCATCAGCCAGGTTTTAAGGTGCGGATGTAAGCTGTAGCAAGACGGGCAACCGTACCAGAAAAATTCAAGAACTTCAATCTTGGTATCATCGTCAGTAGGCTGGGTTTTACTCAGAACAACATAATCCTTACCTTCAATAATGTTAGCTTGTGCGTGAGTTTTAGTGATAAAAGAAAAAACCGACACTAAAACCAAGAAGAAAATCGTAACAGACTGGTATCGATTCATTTAAATCTCCTAATAAAAAAGTATTTCATTGATTACTGGATTCTGGATGCTGCAGAACACGGTCAAAACAAATTTCAGCGTTGTTTGGTAAATCTTTTATTGTATTTTGATAAAGTGAGTATCGATGCCGTTCTCCTTTAGAGAATGGCTAGTTTGATCGCTATCCGATTTGTTTGTAAAAGGGCCGATTCGAACTCTATACCAGGTTCCTCTTTCGGCTAAATCAATGGATTGTATGGATGCAAACACGCCGAGTAATGCGAGCCGTGCTTTAAGGTTCTCAGCCTCATCATTTTTTCTGAATGCGCCAGCCTGTAAAAATATTCTTTCTTTCATAGCTGGAGGGCTTTGTATTTGAGGTGATACAGGCTGCTGCGATTGTGGAATAGGTTGGGGTTCGATTGGAAGCACGCGAGATGGAATGGCGGCAGTTTGTTGAGGAGGTGCTGTAGACGTGATGCCAGAGTTCGGTAAAGCTACTTGTGGTGATCTTTCCAGCGACTTGTTGCTGACTTCGGGTGCTTTGGCAGCCACTTGCGGTTGTGCTGGCGGTTCAATATCTTTTTGGTACTCATGGTCCATTTCAGGTTCATCTATACCTGGTAGTATTTTGTAAAAATCAAACCGAGGTTTTTCTTCGACTAAGTTTATTGGTTCTTCTGTCATAAGCATGGATTTTTCAGTGCTTTTGGGTGTCTCGATAGAAGACTGAGTTTGATTTTTCTCAGCGGGTAAGAATGGACTGGGTGCATAGTTAAGATACAACCATATTCCAATTGCACTCGCAAGACCTAACGCATAACCGACGAATCCGCCTAAGAATGCCGACCCCCCTTTCTCATTTGTGGATTTGGCTGAAGACTTGCGAGTTTTATAATCCCGGCTCATGAGCGTCCTTATACAATTTTTAAGTTACATTTTATCAGGTGCACTCACATCAAGTAATAGTAAACCGTTACTCAATGTCTGACGAATCGATGCAATTAGCGCTAGCCTAGCATGTTGCAATGAAATTTCAGGTACCAGAAAACGCGTTGAATTATAGTAACTATGAAATTCGCTGGCCAGTTCTCTGAGATAAAATGCAATGAGATGAGGCGAAAACTCTTTGGCTGCCATTTCGAGCGTATCGGGAAAATCAATTAATTTTTGCAGCAGAGCCAATTCTGCTGGGCTGGACAATATGTCTGCATTGACATCTTGCAGATCGTCGACATTTCCATCCCATTGTGTTAACACACTGCACACACGAGCGTGAGCATACTGAACATAATAGACCGGATTTTCATTGCTTTGCGATTTGGCCAGATCCATGTCAAAGTCTAAGTGCTGATCGCTTTTGCGCATCACGTAAAAAAATCGCGCGGCATCCTTACCGACTTCTTGGCGTAATTCACGTAAGGTGACAAATTCACCGGAACGAGTAGACATCGGAGCTTTCTTGCCATTCCGGTAAAGTACGGCAAATTGCACCAAAGCGATTTGCAATTTTTCGGCATCCAGATCCAGTGCATGCAACGCGCCTTTTACTCGTGGGATATAACCATGATGGTCTGCACCCCAGATATTGATTACCTGATCAAAGCCCCGCTCAAATTTATTCAGATGATAAGCGATATCCGAAGCGAAATAGGTAAATTGGCCATTTTCCCGTTGCACGACACGATCTTTCTCGTCGCCAAAATCTGTGGAACGAAACCAAGTCGCTCCATCTTGTTGATATAAGTGATGTTTTTTTTCAAGTAGTTCAATCGCGTGTGCCACCAAGCCATTATCAAATAACGATTGTTCTGAAAACCAGGTATCAAATTCGACACCGAACTCCATTAAATCATTGCGGCAATCGCCCAGTTGCTCCGTTAGCACAAAATTGTGTATATATGCATAATCTTGACCCAATATTTTCTTCGTGTTGGCAATCAGTTTGTCTAGTTGTTCGTCGATATTCATTTCAGCCGCTAGCACAGCTTCCGGCGAACTATCCAGCAATAACTCGGGTTGATGTACATAACGTTGTGCATGCGCTTGAAAAATTTGTTGCGCCATAGTTTTAACGTACTCTCCCTGATAAGCATTCTGCGGAAAAGGAATATGGATGTGATTAAGCTCCAGATAACGCAACCACGTTGACAACGTCAAGATATCCATTTGCCGCCCTGCGTCATTGACGTAGAATTCCCGGGACACATCAAATCCTGCAGCTGCCAAAATATTGGATAAGCTTGCCCCAATCGCTGCGCCACGGCCATGACCAACATGCAGTGGTCCAGTTGGATTGGCCGAGACAAATTCCACCTGGATTCTTTTTCCTTGTCCAAGGGTGCAATTTCCGAATGTATTTTTGCTATGCAATATATAATGCAGAAATTGTTGCTTGGCAGAATTTTTTAAGAACAGATTGATAAATCCAGCGCCGGCCACTTCCACTTTTTCAAGATAAGGTGAAGGTGGCAGTGCATTAACCAATAATTGTGCAATTTCTCGTGGGCTTTTATGTAACGGTTTGGCTAATTGCATGGCCAGATTACACGAATAATCGCCATGACTGGCTTGTTTGGTACGGGTCAATTCAATGTCAACCACTGCGGCTTCAAGAGATCTAATAGCGTTACTTGCTTGCTGGAAAAGCCCGATAAAGTGAGTTTTGAAGTTGGGGAAATCAGTTGATGTCATAGTTAAGGGCAAGCGATATTATTAGTTTATTGCACTAAATTAAAGCGCATAGCATACACAGCTGTGTTATTTCTACATGAAATACATTTTATCAGGTGCGTGACTCAGGCCAAAGATTGTTGACGATGGGTTTCAAAAAGACAAATTCCTGCACTGACGGCAACATTCAAACTTTCGATATTGCCTTGCATTGGAATTCGAACCAACTGATCGCAATTCTCGCGCGTTAAGCGTCGTAGTCCTTTTTCCTCAGAGCCGAATACCCAGGCAACAGCACCGCTAATCTTGAAATTGGCTAAGTCGTGTTCAGCGTCTTCGGCAGTACCAAAAATCCAAACACCTTGTTCTTTCAATTGATTCAGTGTGCGCGCCAGATTGGTGACCGATATAAAAGGCACGGTATCAGCCGCACCACTAGAGACCTTGTATACAGTGGGAGTTAATCCAACAGCCCGGTCTTTTGGCGCAATTACAGCATGCACCCCAAAAGCATCGGCAACGCGTAGACATGCACCTAGATTGTGCGGATCCTGAATTCCATCCAACACCAACAATCGCGCAGGTTCGGTTAATGCGTCGAGGATGTCATCAATACTGACATAATTGCTTATACCGTCGATATTGGCCACAATGCCTTGATGATGGTCGTTGCCTGACATGTTAGTGAGTTTTGATCCATCGCAGGAGGTAACGTGGATTTTCTTGTTTTCGGCCAGCTTGATTAGCTCCTGTGCGCGTTGATCTGCGCGTGTGGCATCGATAAAGATCTCTTTGATACTATTCGGATTCTGTCGTAAGCGACTGGTAACTGCATGAAAGCCAAATATAAAGCGAGTGCTGGGCACGTTTTAATTAATCCTAAAAAAATGATGAGGCATCACTTATCGTGAAGCGTGTCAAAATAGGAACCGATAGATTGTGTGACTGAATTTTTGTGTGTATCTGTATTGTAAAACAATTTCAAAAACTTAATGCGATTTCTTGTTTCTAGTGGAAGTCTTTGCCTTAGATTGCCCGGCTTTCTTTTCTGGTTCGGCTAAAACAAAATCTATTTTACTGGTTTCTAAATCGACCCGAACCAATTTGATGCGTATTCGATCGCCTAGGCGATATTGTTTGCCGCTACGTTCGCCCAGTAAAACATGCTTGGTTGCATCAAAATGGAAATAGTCACTCGGTAGCTCGGAAATATGCACCAGTCCTTCTACGTATACGTTATCAAGCGCGACGAATAAACCGAATCCGGTAACGCTGCTGATCACTCCGTCAAAACATTCGCCGATTTTATCCTGCATATAAAAGCATTTTAACCAGGATTCAACGTCACGTGTGGCATCATCGGCGCGTCGCTCGGTCATTGAGCAGTGGTGCCCAAATTCGGACCAATCGCCAGGATGGTAAGTCTCTCCGTTTAATACTGCTTTAATCGCACGATGTACCAGCAGATCAGGGTAGCGCCTGATTGGCGAGGTAAAATGTGTGTAAGCATCGTATGCAAGTCCGAAATGACCGGCGAGATCGGGACTATAAATGGCTTGCTGCAATGATCTTAGCATCACTGTTTGAAGTAGCTGTGCATCCGGTCTTCCTTGTATTTTGAGTAAGGTTTGCGCGTAATCTTGTGCGCTGGGTTTGTTTTTTCCTCCTAGCTGGATACCAAATTCCTTCAAAAAATTGCGCAATATGTCAATTTTCTCTGGCTTAGGGCTTTCATGAATACGATAGAGTGTGGTCTGCCCGTGTTTCTGCAGAAAATCTGCGGCGCAGACATTGGCCGCCAGCATGCATTCCTCAATTAAACGGTGCGCCTCGTTGCGATGCACTGGTAAAATCTTTTCGATTTTTCCTTGATCATTGAAAAACATCTGCGTTTCAGTGGTTTCAAAATCAATAGCGCCGCGTTTTTTGCGTGCTTTCAGTAAGGCTTTAAAGAGCTTGTAGATTAGTTGTAAATGCGGTAATAATTCTGCATATTCCTGAGCCTCGTAGCTTTTTGCATCGGCCAGTATAGCCGCAACTTTGGTATAGGTCAGTCGCGCATGTGAGTACATTACGGCGGGATAAAAAGAATAGTCCAGTATATCGCCGTTGGCTTGGAATTGTATTTCACACACCATGCACAGACGTTTTTTATCAGGGTTTAAGGAGCATAATCCGTTAGATAATACTTCTGGCAGCATCGGGATGACGCGGCGCGGAAAGTAAACCGAGTTCCCTCGATTGAGGGCCTCGTGGTCAATCGGATCGTGCGGTTTTACATAGTGACTGACATCCGCAATTGCTACATACAATCGGTATCCTTTGCCATCTTTTGCGCAGAAAACGGCATCGTCAAAATCCTTTGCAGTTTCCCCGTCAATGGTTATCAGCGGTAAATGACATAGATCTTTGCGTTCGACCAACTCTTTCTTTAATACATTTTTAGGGAATTTGGCTGAAAGTTTTTCAATATCAGGCGAGAACTCGTGAGGTAGATCGTGCTTGCGTAAAGCGATTTCAATTTCCATCCCGGGAGCAGTATAGTTGCCAAGAATTTCAATAATTTTACCGATGGGCTGGGCGCGTTTGCTCGGTTGTTGGATTATTTCCACCATCACGACTTGACCGGCTTCAGCCTTTAGTGAGTGCTCCTGGGCGATCAAAATATCCTGACTGATGCGTTTATTTTCGGCTACCACCAATAGAATGCCATGATCAATATGTAGCCGTCCTACTAATCTCGTATTGCAAGACTCCAACACTTCCACGATCGCAGCTTCCCTGCGTCCGCGCCGATCCAGACCGGTTTCACGCACTAAAACACGGTCGCCATGCAACGCTTTTTGCATTTCCTTGGCGCTCAGATACAAATCTGCACTACCATCATCTGGAATCAGAAAACCAAACCCATCGGCATGCCCCTGAATTTTTCCTTTAATTAAATCCAGTTTCTCCATCACGCAAATATCGCCTTTGCGGTTACGGAAAATCTGGCCATCACGCATCATCGCCGATAAGCGGCGATTAAAGAGATCTTCCTCTTTTCTTGTAATGGACAGTAATTTTCGTAACAATTGCTCGGCGATCGGAATACCTTGCTGCTTTAGGGTTTGAAGAATATATTCTCGACTAGGTAATGGGTGCTTGTAGCGTTCTTTTTCTCGCTCATAGTGCGGATCCAAGTGGCGCAGCTTTCGCTTTTTCTCATTTGACAAAACAGTGATTTCCTATAGAATTACGCGTTCTTTGGCAGTCCGATCCGGCTGTCTCTTGCCCAGATGGCGGAATTGGTAGACGCGCATGGTTCAGGTCCATGTGCCTTCGGGTGTGGAGGTTCGAGTCCTCT
>NZ_JAIEMO010000003.1 GCF_019752095.1 Nitrosomonas sp. | reverse complement strand
CGCGGTTTAACCAACCTTACATAAGAATCGGCGTTAATAAAGGTTAACGCATTAAAGTTAAATAACGGGACATAAATAAGGATTTTAAAAATGAAATCATATCTGTTGGCAATTGCACTGTTTTTCGTAACATTCTCCGTTCAAGCCGTCAGTTTCACGGTTAAAAATGATGGTCCGGTCAATGCGTATTTTGCTGGTTCAAGTGCCGATTATGAGAGCAATTTCCTGGCATTCATCGGCAAAGGTGAGCATCAACTACCTTTCAGTGTTTTCTCAAATCAGCAAGCATCTATGGGGGATTTCAAAAGCCTGGGTGAATTCCATGCTGGGGATTACTTCATCCCTGTCCTGCAAGTGATTACGACCGGAGACTTCTTTTGGTCAAATCCGGAGAGCAATTCGGACGGTTTGAATCATGTGTTCGCGTCAGCATTTCAACTTCCCGATGGTACAAGCGTTGTGCTGATTGGATTTGAAGATATCCGGGGCGGCGGAGATTTGGACTTCAATGATCATATGGCGATTTTTACGAATATTGAAATTGCCCCGGTACCGGAGCCCGAAACTTACTGGATGCTTTTAATCGGGTTGCTACTGGTGATTTATGTGGTCAGAAAGCGCGGCATTGGTGGATCAGGTAGCGCGGTTTAACCAACCTTACATAAGAATCGGCGTTAATAAAGGTTAACGCATTAAAGTTAAATAACGGGACATAAATGAATGAGTTGGCTATTTTCGCAGGCGCTGGTGGAGGAATACTCGGGGGAAAGTTACTCGGTTGGAGAACAGTCTGCGCAGTTGAACGTAATGCCTACGCAGCACAAGTTTTGGCACAGAGACAAAACAATGGAATCCTCGAACCTTTCCCGATATGGTCTGACGTGCAAAATTTTGACGGAAAACCGTGGAAAGGAATTGTTGATGTCATATCTGGAGGGTTTCCATGTCAGGACATCAGTGTTGCCGGTAAGGGAGTCGGAATTGACGGAGAACAATCCGGAATGTGGAAACATATGGCGCGCATCATCGGTGAAGTTCGACCGAGATTCGTGTTCGTGGAGAATACACCACTCCTTGTTTCCCGAGGACTTGTCAGAATCCTTAGTGACCTTGCCTGCATGGGGTTTGATGCGAAATGGGGAATTATGGGAGCGAGCGACGCCGGGCTTTGTCACAATCGGAAACGTTTCTGGCTTGTTGCCAACACCAACGGCTACAGATTACAAAGGATCAACTCCGTATCAAGTGCAAAGGCGCATCAACCACGCTCAACACAATGGTCTGACATTGCGCGAGTGGTTAGCGAAGTACAGCAAGGCGGAGAAAACTGTATACCCGAATCCTGGATTCTTAGAGATAGTAATGGGTTGGCCAATAGGATGGACAGAACTGTCGCAATTGGAAACGGGCAAGTTCCAGCGGTGGCAGCAAGAGCATGGAATATTTTAAATTGTGGACGAGGGAATAGCGCCAACAGTGCAGCAAGGCGCTGACTTCATCGAAAGATGCGTCACTGATGAATATAAGCTTAAGTGCATTGAATCATGGCGTGAAAATTTTGGGGATGGGTTGGCTGATGGGATTAACGCTGAACTTCTGGCGCGGGAAAGCAAGAAGGTAAAGAAGTGAAATACGGTTTCCTGGTTACTGAAAGGATATGGCAAAGCCAGGGAGAATTAATAAATGAGAATGAATTTATGTCAGAAATAACGCAAGAAATGTTAAAGAAAATTCTTCGGTATGATCTTTCAACCGGAAATTTCACCTGGATAGCAACCAATAAAAAAGCAGGATGCATTACTGAAGTATCGCCAGGATATTTCTACGTAAAAATTAGAATTAGGAATAAGAAATATTATGCGCACAGATTGGCTTTTGTTTATATGACTGGCGAATTTCCTGAAGAACAAGTGGATCATGTCAATGGTGATGGGATAGACAATTCTTGGTTAAACATCCGCAGAGTTTCATCGTTAGAAAATTCAAGAAATCATAAATTACAAATCAATAATAAGAGCGGTATTACTGGGGTACTGTGGTCAAAAAAAGTCAGTAAATGGATATCAATGATTTATGTTAATAGGAAATATATTCACTTGGGCGCTTTTAAAAAATTAACTCAAGCTGTTGAAGCTAGGAAAAAAGCGGAAGAGAAATATTCTTTCCATATCAACCACGGCAGGAAAAGATACTCAACAGTAGTCAATGCACCTACTGCTTTAGTGTAGGGCCCACAAGCATGAATATTTTAAGGATTTATCTATTAGATTAAATCACAAGCAACTTAGAGTATTCATGACTTGTTGGTGATGGTCTAGGTGTGACTGGGTCTGCGCAACACCAACATGACGCCTCGGAAAGACTAGGGCAAACAAGGAAAGGGGCAGTGAGCGATAGCTGACCAATACGGTTCGACCTAACCAGTCGGCGGAAGAGACAAGGGCGAATGTGGTATTCGCGTGTGCCGGTGCCGAGTCAGAAGGTGTCTAAATCCGGTTTGCTTAACACAGCCTCTTTCCTTGTTGGTGAATGCGTAGGCTGATGCGCAAGACCTTAAGCAGATAGTAGCCGGTCGCGACGGTAACTTGGGATCTGTTATGCCGGAAGATCAGTACCGGCCACCAACATCGAACTGATAAATATTTCTCGTCAGTTGAGTTATTAAACAATTTTTAACAACTGAATTTGGATCTTAATTAATGACCACTGTTAAAACCGGCTGCATATTCTCACCTTGCCGCACATACCGATACACCTTGTGGCGTAACTGGATAGGTGGTGCCGGGTATGCAATGTTTATCGGTTTGAATCCCTCAACGGCTGACGAATTGCAAGACGATCCAACGGTGAGACGGTGCATTAATTTCTCGAAAGAATGGGGTTTTTCTGCATTATGCATGACCAATATTTTTGGGTACCGAGCAACGGATCCGCAAGTCATGAAAGCGGTGAGTGATCCGGTAGGACCGGAGAACGATGAAATGCTCATCGATGTAGCCAAAAATGCCGGCGTGATTATAGCGGCCTGGGGAACGCACGGCGTACATCATAGACGCGCGGAAAAAGTGAAGCAGATATTGGGGGATAAATTGATGTGCTTGAGATTGACAAAGGAAGGCTATCCGGCGCATCCGCTTTATTTGCCGAAGAATTTAAAGCCAATTTCATTCAACACCAAGCTTATGGAAGGTATGGAGATTTTGAGTAAATGATGGGTGTGCATACCGAAACTAGTAGGCATAAAAACTAGATGCGTATTTCAGGTATGCACAATAAATATGACGAATAATGAAAAAGATTTTTCAAATCATTTCATACAGGGAGTTTGAAATTGATAATCAACGGAACTGATTATGGTCGCATGCTGCATATGGTGAGAATAAGGATACATGAGCAAATTGAGGGTGCTAAATCCAAAGATGAAATGATTTATCAGAAAGACAATCTTCTGATCGTTTCCGAAGGTTATTCATGGAACACACAAGTTTATTGCAAAGGTGAGGAATTAGAAAATGTGACGTCAGTCGAGATTCTCCCTCTATTACCAGGTGAGCCATTAAGGGCCAGGATTGAGGTTTTTGCACCATGTCTGCATTTGAGGGCTAATTGTGAAGATTAATCCAGATCTGCATTTTGTTGTACCAGGGGATCCGGTCGGTAAAGGAAGGGCGCGCGCAGCCAAAAGAGGGAAATTTATCACCCTATACACTCCGGAGAAAACAGCTAACTATGAGGGGTTGATCGCGCATGCGGCAATGGTTGCTATGGCCGGGCGCGGCTTGTTTCTTGGTGCTGTGGCTGTTGAGCTGGATATAAGAGTCAAAATTCCTGCTTCATGGTCATTGAAACGTAAAGCTGCTGCGGTGCGCGGGGAAGTTGCAGCAACCAAGAAACCCGATATTGATAACGTTGAAAAAGCTATATTCGATGGAATGAATGGCGTAGTTTGGAAAGACGATGTTCAAGCGGTAGAGGTTAAAAAACGCAAGCGGTACGCTGATACTCCCGGCGTGGTTGTGATAGTGCGGGAATTGGATTTGCAGGTGGCGTGATGATTTCTTCTAAAAAAATTTGCCCAAATCAATTATTAGTATTTCTCATGTATTGTTGCATTTCTATCAATAATTCATATAATAATAAAAACGCGCGAGAAATGGCAGGCAAGCAAGTACCCCTTGTTTCTGGATGGTTCAAATCCAATCCTCGCGCTCCAATATTTCCTCAATGGCTTGTTGTTATGATCGTTTCAAAGTTCGTCAACATTATGGCCAAGTTCCTTGTTAAACCAATCAGCAACCATTCGACGATGACACCAATTCTCTTCAGTAAATGGTGGAACTTCATAGCACAGCAATACTGGTTCAACGCCTCCAGCCAAGTCATGCAGTTTTTCCCATATTTCAACCGGATCAAGTGCAGCCAACTGCGCAGTAAAAAGCTTTGTGTATTCCTCTTTGGTTGCTGTTCTGAAGTAATCGCCAGGTGCCAAGGTTTTAAATACACGATATCCGGCGGGGGAAATACCACGGGTAGATCTGGATATAACAATTCTTCCTGGGCCTTTATATGTTCTCAAGCTTGATGTTTTCATTACTTTCTCCTTTGTGATTTAAATTAACTACGAAGGTTTATTATATTATATAACTACTTGATTTAACACATTTATTCATGTTTATTGGCTCCGTTCCGAAAGATGTTATGTTGCAGATGCACCACATAGTTGACTTTGAAAACTATAACAATGCATGGGTGCTTTGCTCGGGTTCTTTCAGGGTGGATTCAAGCATTTCCAGCACCTATGAAAAGCTCAAGGTGCATTCCAATGACGTGAACATTCTTTCAGTATCTATCGGCCAGCTGGCAGTGAACGAGACAGTGAAATTCGAGTTTATTAACAAGCTTGCATTCGTTGAAGAGTATTTAACTAGCCGTAATGGGTGCGGGTTCATTGATCGTGTAGCATCAATCGCTGCATCAATGCAGATTGCAAAATTCTCATCCAAGAACGAATATAACCAGATCCATCAAAAGCACATTATTCAGAATTTTGGAATCTTCCATCAGAAGGCTAAGGAATCGATTCAAAGACTTCTCGATAAATTGCCCATAGCCAGTTTTACGCCTGGTGATTTTATAGAGCAGGCGAAAAAAGCGCGGCCCGAAACAGATATCGTCATTGCCTTTCCTCCAACCTATAAAGGCGGATACGAGCGAATATTTAAATTCGTGAGCGAGAATATTTCCTGGGTACCACCGGAGTACGCGATATTTGACCCCAAAACACTTGACCGATTTCTGCTCGAATTAATGGACAGGGACATAAGTTTTTGCGTTTATGGTGATCAGGAAATGGAAAACCTAAAATGCGGCGGAAAATTTCTCAGCAACACCAATAAGCCAATATATCTTTACGTCAATAATATTGAGCGTTCATCTTTCAGACGCAAATCTCAAACAAGCCGGCAATTCAAATATCAAGAGTTTGACCCTGCCACGGCCACGGCAAAAAGCATAGTAAATGTCACGCGGATGGACTCGGCGCAAATGACCTTCCTGAAAAACGTATATCTTGCAAAACGAATATCTCATGTGTCGGGAATGTTCAATTATTGCGTGTTTATCGATGGCAAGCTGGCCGGTGGAATAATCCTTTCATTATCAAAATACGGAGACATTGAAAGTCTGTATGTTCTTTCGGACTTTTCAGTATCGCGTAACAATCGCTTATCCAAACTCATAGCGATGATCGCCACATCAAAAGATATTGTTTCAGAGATAGAGCGCAGGACATTACTCAAGTTTAAGCAGCTTTGCACTACGGTTTTCACTGAAAAACCAGTATCAATGAAATATCGCGGAATCTGGAATCTTTACTCGCGCAAAGAAGGTTTTCTTAATTATCACTCCCCAGTAAGAAACCAATCCCCTTAACAGATTTACATCGAATGGTTCAACAAATACAACAAATGATCCAGACAAAAACATACAAAACCGATTTAACTAAACTGAAGCTCCTTGAAGGTAACCCTCGCTATATGACGCCTGCGCAATTCAAGCGCCTGGTGAAAAATCTTGAGAATGATGGGGTGCTGACCAGCGCGCCCCTGATTTACCAAAACGAAGTTTTATCGGGGAATCATCGCGTACAGGCTGCTATTGCCGCCGGAATAATTGAGGCTGATGTAATCGAAATTATTAGCCCGCTGACTGAATCCGAGAAAAAAGCGATCGCACTGAGCCACAACGCCATTGCTGGTCAAGATAATCTTAGCTTGCTGCAGGAGTATTACGACAGTCTGGATTCGTTTCTCAAAGAATATTCCGGACTCACAGATGACATTTTTAAAGTTGAAGAGTTGGATATCAGCACACTCTCAGTGGGTGCACCAAAATATCAACAGTTGAACTTGCTCTTTCTGCCTGAAGAAATGGATGTGTTTATGGAACTGGTAAAAAACATCGGAAAAAAACAAGAATCTGTCAATTTGTGCGGAAAAATAGATGATTTTGATCAATTCTTTGAGGCCGTGACGCAAACAAAAAAAGTAATGAATATTCACAATTCTGCGGTTGCACTTCGCACGATGGCGCAACTCACTCTGGAAAGGTTAGAAGAAATCGAGAAAGAATCGGCTGCTGTTGAAACAAATGAACAATAGAAGAAAATGGCCAAGGCATTCAATCCCAAGCCGCCGAAGGTTTTAGATGATAAGCAAATTGAGCAACTTGAAGCATTGGCATCCTTTTTAACAATACCGCAAATAGCGGATTTTTTTATGATCGCTCCAGCAACATTTAAACGCATTTTAGATCGTCAGCCTCTTGCGATGAGCCGCTATAAAAAAGGAAAAGCGCAGGCCGTTCTTTCGGTCGCTAACTCACTTGTCTCTAAAGCTCGGGGGGGAGATATCACGGCGCAAATTTTCTTTCTTAAAACTCAAGGAGGATGGTCTGATAAAAGTTCCGATTTGCCGGATGAAAAACCACCAGCAGCGAAAGTGGTAATCAAGGAATACGATGGGCGCAAACCTAGCGACACTTGAAGAAAAGCTTGATCTTAAGGCTAATAGACCTCAAAGCCAATTTCTGCGCATGCCGCACAAATTCCGGGCTTTTGTCGCTGGGTATGGAAGCGGCAAGACATACGTGGGCGGGATGGCAATGTGCTCACATTTCAGAGAACACCCACAGATTAATGCTGGGTACTTTGCTCCAAGTTACCCAATGATCAGGGATATTTTCTATCCTACAATTGAAGAGGTTGCTTACAATTTTGGTTTCCGTGTACAGATAAACCAATCGAATAAAGAGGTTCATTTCTTTATTGGCCGCTGGTATTACGGGACTTCAATATGCCGTTCCATGGATGACCCCGGAAAAATAATTGGTTTTAAGATCGGCCATGCTTTGATAGATGAGTTTGATACCTTGCCCTTGATGAAAGCTTTGTTGGTATGGAAGCGTGTTATTGCCCGGATGCGTTTCAAGATTGGAGGATTGAGGAATGGCATCGACGTTACTACAACACCGGAAGGCTTTTTGGCAACTCATAAGCTTTTTGTCGAGGATGTTATTGCAAAACCTGAACTCTCAAACAATTACTGTTTAATTCAAGCCAGCACCTACGAAAACGAAATCAATCTGCCTGACGATTACATACCGTCAATGATTGAATCGTACACACTTGAACTTGCTTTGGCATATGTGGATGGTCAATTCGTCAATCTCAAATCCGGCACCGTCTATCGTAACTACAACCGCGTCACGAACAATTCAAACGAAATAATTAATCCGCGAGGTGAAGTTCTCATAATCGGCATGGATTTTAACGTGCAGAAAATGGCGGCTAGAATTTTCGTTCAACGATCTAACGGCTTTCATTGCGTCGCAGAATTAAAGGATATCTTCGACACGCCTGCAATGATTCGAGTGATTGCCGAGAAGTGGCCAAAAGCTTCTAACTTCAGGCACATCATCTATCCTGATGCTTCTGGGGCAAGCCGCAATACCACCGGAGCAGCAACCAGCGATATCAAATTATTGCTTGCTGCAGGGTTTGAGGTTCGCGCGCACGCTTCAAATCCGTTCGTTAAAGATCGGGTGAATGCGGTCAATGTCGCTTTCTCAAAACAAAAGGTATGGGTAAATGCGAAAGAATGCCCAGATACTGCCAGTTGTCTTGAGAAACAGGCATATGACGATAACGGCGAGCCGGACAAGAAAGGCGGATTCGATCACGGAAATGATGCATTTGGATATCCAATCGCCTACGAAATGCCAGTGCTTCACATCATCAGACAAGCAACCACACACGGGACCTAAAACCATGAGCGTAAAAAACACACATCCGGATTACGACAATTCTCTACCCGATATTTTGATGGCACGGGATTTTTATTTGGGTGAGCGGGTTGTGAAGGGAAAAGAAAGCATTTATCTCAAACCAACCGTTGCACAGGTTCTGGATGGGATGGGAAAAGGCGACAAAGGCCGAGCTTCTTATGAAAAGTATATCGAGGGTGCGAGATTCCCTGACCTTTTCAAACAAGCTGTTGAAAATACGCTCGGCGTAATGCACAAGGAAGATCCGGTGATTCAGGTTCCCAAGAAAATGGAGCCCATACTGCAGAAAATTACACGTCAGGGTGAAACCGTTTACGGACTTTTACGCAGAATCAATGAAGAGCAGCTTATCCCCGGACGTCTGGGGTTATTGCTTGATGTCGATGAAAACACGGATTTGCCTTACATTTCCTTGTTCAACGCTGAGTCTGTTACGAATTGGGATGAGGGGATTCTGGAATCCGGAACGGTGGCCAATCTTAAAATGGTTGTGTTATATGAGCCCCAAACCACACTTGATTCAGAACTTCAGTGGACTACCAAGGAAATGTTTCGGGTATGCATATTGTCCGTTAATGAATCGGGCAAATCCGTTTATCAAACCGGCGTATTTGAAGACATATTTGATTCCACACAATTAAGGCCAGTCCAGTTGATCGGAAAGTCGCTGGAAAAAATCCCCTTCGTTTTTATCAACACCAAGGATTCATTGACTAAACCCGATCTTCCGCCATTTATAGGCCTGGTTAATGAGGTTTTGGGGATCTATCGATCAGAAGCCAATTATCGCTATCACTTATACATGCAATCGCAAGATACCCTGGTTCGTATCGGTCATATGAGAACTATTGAAAACGAGAACGAAGCCGTCAGAACTGGAGCCGGTGCAGTGCTGGATGTCAGCATAGGCGGCGATGCCAAATTCATCGGCGTGAATTCCCAGGGGTTGACAGAAGAAAGGTTAGCGCTGGAAAACGACTACAAAAGAGCCGAGGAAATCGCGCTCAAGTTGCTGGATAAGAAATCATCCGAGAGTGGCGAAGCATTGATAGCGCGCAAGGATTCTCAAACTGCAAGCATTACCCAGATTGCCAAAACATCATGCGCAGCATTGGAAACCATCCTCAAAATGATGGCTGAGTGGATGAGCCTGAATCCGGATGAAGTAATCGTGACACCGTTTACTGAATTCGGGGACGTATCCATTACTGCCAAGGATGTCATCGACATGATGACAGCGAAAACCATGGGGGCGCCAATTTCACAAGAAACCATTCATGAGCGAATGAGAGAAGGTGGATTGACGGACAAAACCATTGATGAAGAGATTACCGCAATTGCTGGGGAAGATGATGTGCCAATGAGAACGGGAACCGATGGAGACCGCTAATCAGCAAATGTACGATGCGGCGCTGCGCCATCAAACCTACGTTCTGCGCTATGCGGCTGGCATCAGAAACAAGATCAACGAATTGCTTGATCAGACTGAGGACGAAATCGCCGGAAAATTACTCAACAAATACGGGGACTCTTCACGAGTGGTAACAAGTTCAGATTGGGAGCGATTGACCAGGCTGCAGAAAGTTATCAAGGAAATCAGATCTGATGCCTGGAGTTCAGCCGGCACATTGCTCTCTGAGGAAGCGCTTTCATTTGTGGAACAGGAATCAAAGTTCTACACCCTTTTAATCACGAGCATATCGCCGGTCATTATTGATACGGTTGTACCGAGCCCGGAAACGTTGAAATCGATCGTTACCTCAAGGCCATATGAGGGCAAGCTGCTGAAGGATTGGGTCAAGGATTATGCGGATAAAGATATTACTCGGATTAATAAAATAATCGGCACAGGATTAACTACAGGCACTGACACAAAAGAAATAGCGCGCCAAGTATTCGGGACGGTTAAAGCCAAAGGCACAGACGGTATTACGCGGCTTACCCGAGATTCAGTGAATATGATGGTGCGCACGGCTATTCAACATATTAACGGGAATGCCCGGCGCGAAGTCGGTTTGATGAATGCGGAGATAATCGAACTTGAAGAGTATGTGGCCATGCTCGATGGCAGAACCACGATGCAATGCAAGGGATTGGACGGCCAGACATTCAAGCCAGGGGAGGGACCATATCCTCCAATTCACATCGGTTGCCGGTCAGCTCGTGTGATGTATATCAACCAGGATATCGGTGTGCGGCCAGCCAAGCCGGTTACTGAAAGATTGCTGGTCAAGGAATATGCCGAGAAGAATGATCTTGGATCAATCAAAAAACGTGATGATTTGCCTTATGGTACCAAAGGCGATTATGACGAATGGGCAAGGAAAAGAATCCGTGAATTGGTGGGCCCGGTACCGGCCAAATTGAATTACAACGACTGGCTTAAAACGCAGTCAGCGGATTTCCAATTGGATACCTTGGGGAAAACAAGAGCCGAATTATTCAGCAAAGGAAATCTGACGCTTGACAGATTTATCGATGTGGACGGAACAACTCTCACGCTTAAAGAAATCGCGCAGCGGGACGCGGCAGCTTTCGAGCGCGCGGGATTGGATGTTAGTAAATTTTTAAACTAGGAGACGACGCAAATGGCACTGAAAATCAAAATACCAAATCTTGACGGGCTAGAAGAACATTTTCATTCGCTGTACACCCAGCAATCGGACGGATCGTATCTGCTTACCGGTGTGGAGGGTATGAAAACACAGACTGATCTTGACGTCTTAACCACGTCATTGGCGAAGGAGCGCAAGGATCATAAAGCCACGAAAGACAAATATGCTGTGCTGGGTGATAAGGATCCGGTTGACATTCTATCCCAGCTCGATCGAGTATCAGAGCTGGAAGCGGCAGCATCCGGAAAGATCGATGAAACCAGAATCAATGAAATGGTGGAAGGGCGATTACGCACGAAGCTGGCGCCGGTAGAAAGAGAACGGGATCAGTTAAAAACTCAGCTCGAAGCCGCACAAACTCAGGTGAATGATTTCTCTGCCCGAGAAAAACGTAGAACAATACATGACAAGGTTCGAGAGGCTGCAATCGCGTCAAAAATGATGCCGGAAGCTTATGATGATGTTTTGATGTATGCCGACGCCATGATGGACCTTACCGAAGATGGCCGGGTAGTAACAAAGGATCAGGTTGGCGTTACACCTGGCCTAGATCCAACCGTATGGTTGACCGAGATGCAACAAAAAAAACGATACTGGTGGCCAGGTAGTCAATCGGGTAATTCATTTGGTTCTGAGGGTGGAGGTAACTTAGGTGGCGAAAACCCATGGAGTGCTACCGGGTGGAACTTGACCAAACAGGCAGAGGTTCACTCACAAGATCCTAAACGTGCTGATCAAATGGCGCGGTCTGCGGGTACTACTGTTGGCGGGATGAAGCCACAACCTAAAGCGGCTTGATAATCTGAGTGTAATATAAAACGGAAGGGCGCTGAGTGCGCCCTTTAATAATTTGTACTTGCATTTAGTTTAACTAATTATCAAACCAAACTGATACCGTGTAACCTGTATCCTCATTAGCAGTTAAACAAAAATCATGCAGAATTTGCGCTGCTTTGCGATAATCTGTGCTGCCTTCTTCATAAAGGTTAAATTTTGAGTAAATTTGAGTTAAGTTGTAAAACGAAACCCTCATACCCTCATTTATGTTTCTTACGCTGAAAATAACATACGCGCCTTCTACCTCACCGAATTTCAAATTCATTCTTTCGGATACTTCTTTCATTTTTTGTCCTGTCTTTCAAATTCTTTGAGCAAATCTACCAATTTCTCAAATCACTTACTCCAAAGACAAAACCAGCTTTTTACCTAATGCAGCTGCGGCTTTATCAAGCTGCTTTAAGGTAGGCCAGTGATGGGGGTTTTCTAAGCGCTGAGCAACCGGCCAGGATGAATCGATAGCACGGGCAATATCAGCTAATGACCTATCACCCCTTGCCCATCGCACCAAAAGGGCAGACTGAACTTTGACTTCCGGAGCGATGTAATAGGCTCCTTCAACGTTTTCGGAGGGGCGGGGGATGTCCGTTCCATTTTCAAGAAAACATTCCATCATTCCTGTTAAAACTTCCGCAGCGTTAAATAAGCATTCTTCGATTGTTTCGCCACAAGTAAATACGTTTTCCATATCCACAAACTGCACATGAAATCCCGATGGTTCTTGAGGTTCAAATATTGCCGGATAAAGTGTATTCATTTTAATTTAACCCCCGATAATCTTTGGATTGATAATAATGTTCCAATGGGAACGTCCTTAGTGCCGTGAACCGGAACTGGTACTATGTACCCACCTTTCTCCATCATGTGATGACTGCCATTGATGTGACTAAGCTTCCATCCCTCTGCCTGCAATTTCTTAATAATATGTTTACCGTTCATAGTAAGTATATCATATAACAATATAGTTATATAGTCAATATAAGTTTATGATATACATGCGTAATTATCTCATTACCGAACCTTCCCAATAATCTTTTTTCTTGTGCTTTTGATCAACCAGATTCCAATATTTGGAGCGGTAAGAACGGATCTTATAGTCATAATAGGCAATCCTATATTCTCTGAAGCATTCCGTTATGGTGTAATCTGGTTTACATTCAACCTTGGTGAATTCGACGTCAATGAGGTCAAATAATCCAACGATTAAAACGGTTGAGATAACAGCAAAAGAATATTTCATTATTTTTTCCTTGGGCGGTAAATTAATCACTTTTAATTGCTGCATTCAAAGTCTCAAGAATCCAGGCATTCAACTTCAAATTCTTCCGGCGCGCGGCCTGAATATACTTGCCCTTTTCAGCTGGTTTGCACTCGACATGGAGATAAGATTTTTTCTCTTCCTGCGGTGGCGGTGGATCTTCCTTTTCATCCATTTGCTTCATCCTTGAAATAAAAGGGGCTTTCGCCCCTGTGATGTGATGGTTATTGCGCTATGCCGCTTCTTTATGCTCAACATTCTCAACGACTTTAGCCGGTTGCTTTTGAGGCACTTCCAGCCATGCCGGTGAAACATTATTGGTATAAACATTAACCCCTTTGTCATTCGTCATTCTAAGCGGCATTTGAACGCCTACAACAATGGCCAAACCGATATCCACAATATCATTCGGATGGATAACCGGATATTGAGAACCGCCTAAAAGCTTGGAAGCCTTTTTGAATAACATCAAATATTCAGGATCGTAGCTTTTATGCTTAATTTCGTCAGCTGGCTTTGATGGAATAACTCGGCGAAAATCTGGATATCTATATTCATCCTGTGGCACCTCCGCTTTCATCAGGCCATTGGTCACATAAACTTTTCCATCCTCACCGCGCGTTACTTCATAATCAATTTCCGATTTGGGAAATGAACCAGGCGGGATCTTGAAAGTATCTTCCTTCTCATTCGGCTCATCGATGCATATTGACAATAGAACGTGGCCATTAGTGGCCGTGAGTATCGTTCTTTCCAATTGCAGCTCGAAATTTATGTTTAGAAGGTATGGTCGGACATCTTTCTTAGGAACGAAAAGGGTTAATGCTTGGATGGTTTTTGGGCTTACTCTCATTGTGATTCTCCTATAAATGCCGGGTGCGTCCCGGCCCGTTCTACGATTGAATTAGGCTGCTAGGTGTTCTTTCCAGAATTGTGCATTGCGAAAATAGTTGTGAACTAATTCGCTTGCATCGAAAGGTCCTGCTTTTTCAAACCCTGGGTACTTTGTTGCAAGTAATGCCTGGGAAATCTTATCCTTCATTGCCGCCGATGGACGATTGCTGATATGGACATATTTCACCTGCGGGAGCCCTTGGATTATGTTGTTCATATCGTAATAATCTTCCATTGCCCTGAATGTCCCAAACTGGTACTTACTGGTGATTTCTTTTATTGCTTCCATCATAGCCGGATTGATATCTTCCAGATATACGGTTACTGCGTTACCCATTGAGAATCGTTCGCTGGTTACTTTGGCTTTGACGCCTAATTTTTTGAGCTCTGAGCGGATTGCTTGGGCTGCTGCTGCGTGTGGTGACAATTTTTTTTCCATCGTTTTCTCCTGTTAGCTGCCAGGATCCTCCTGGCCGGTTATCTGTTTAATTAGTTGATATGTTCATTATACAGAGAATTACAATAAAAGCAATAGAAACAACAAGTTAAATAGAATATTTTTGAAATATTTCGTACTCGGATTTTGATATTTCCGTTATCCTGTCGCAACGGACATCATTCCCATTATCATACCAATACACTCCGTCGGCATCTGGTCCGTCACGTCCACCTGGATCACCATCATCATACCAATCACATACAACTTTTCTCGCTGCTTTACTAACATCATCGTCTGACTCGACTTTAATCGATACATCTTTGTAAAATTCAAACTCACCGCACCTGGTTAATATTGATAGTAGATAATATTTCATGGTTTCACCTGTTGGGCCGTAATGGATCGGAATGATTGATAACTGCGTACTTTTGATTGTGTTCTGGCGAGATGATCGGAAAATTCAACCTTCACTCCCTTTTCATTGATTGTTTTAAGGAATAGCGACAAGTCGCAATCTTCTTCCAGGTAAACCCATTCGCCAAGCTGGTATGAATAGGCAGAGATTTCTTTCTCGATACCTAGCTCAATCAAGAGCGCTCTTTTTACCTTCGCCCAGCCGTGACCGGGATCTGCTAAGAATTTAATTTTCATGATTTATTCTCCTTACTATTTGTTGTCGTTATCAAGGTTGTATTGATCAGCTGCTTTTTCCATTTCTTCTGATGCCACATCGTGCGAGTGGCGACCATCTTCCATCATGTAATCAGGTTCACTCATTACATGCTGAGTACTAAGCCACACCTGCCTTAATTCGTCCTTATTCATAATATTTAGTCCTTTTTAACTTGTCCGGCTTTCATGATCTTGTCAGCTGCGCTGAAAATCTTCTGAGCTGACTTTTCCTGAATTTCACAGCTTCTTAGCCAGTGTTGGATATAACCCCGAGATTCGTCTAATCCGGGTAAACCCAACAAACTGCACAAAATGTACGCTACCGATTCTGCTTCAACTTCACGTATGTCTTGAGGCGTTGTATCGTGGTCAGTCATGGTGTGTTCTAGGGTATGCCCCAAAACTACATGCGCTAATTCGTGAAAGCGTGTTTTGTGTGGATATTGAGCAAGGGGATTGATTGCGATCGATGTGCCGGAAGCATATCCCTGACAATTTCCATTGTAGTGATCGAATGTTCCCTCAGTTATTCCCAGCGCTTTCAATGCCAATTCTCTGTCCCAGGATGGGACCGGAATCTCATTCGCAAAATCCTCGCCCTCAGTTTGCCAAAGCACGAACCAGTTATTTTTCCAAACAAACCGGGAAAAAACATGCTCTTCAGTCTCGCCGGTTGATTTGTTTTCCTTCTCGCTTTTCATGGTAATGGGCATGCACAGAGCGATTGCTTTTTCTCCCTTTTTGACCTGCCGGCCTTTTTCTGTCCATGCTTTGTAACTTGCGATCGGTCCGAGTTTTATTCCTCTGGCAGCGCATTGGAACGCTGCTGCCATTACATTGCCCAGGCTGTAATTATGAAAGGCTGAATATGCTTCGCTGATGATACCGGGCTGGTCTACTGCATTGCTAAGTAGTGTGGAGAACTGTATATTGGTAGTAGTCATTCTTAATACCCCTTGTATTGAGTTTGATTAGAAAGCCATTTCGGGTTGCGCCCTGATTTGGCTTTTGTTATTTAGTTTTGTAACTTATTGATATTCTACACTTATTTTTAAGAATGTCAATATAAGTAACTGAATATTAACAACAAATATCATGCGGCTTTGGAGGTTAATAACCCCGCTACATTGCTATCATCCCGAAGCGAGTATGAAGTATTGAAATGCTCAGCCACGTTTTCAACCTTCTCATCCATTTCGGCAGCTGCTTGTTGGGCGTTGTGAATCCACCCGCGCAATCTACCAACTTCAACATTGAATGCCAGCATGAAAGCTTGGTTGAATTTGATGTGAGTATTTCCGTTCATATAAACGCGAACTTCCATCAAC
The DNA here is from genome assembly GCF_019752095.1 of Nitrosomonas sp. Taxonomy (GTDB): domain Bacteria; phylum Pseudomonadota; class Gammaproteobacteria; order Burkholderiales; family Nitrosomonadaceae; genus Nitrosomonas. Next base: position 299,083 of record NZ_JAIEMO010000003.1, on the reverse strand, counting down.
TTGACTTCCTTGCCAGATTTATTGATGCAGTAAAATTCCTCTTTCTGTCCGGCCACAAAATCATGGTGCGCGATACTTTCATCGGTATGAAATCCGAGGTTCCGAGCGACCACTAAAATATCTTCAATGAAATTTGCTCCTGATTCGCTCAATCCACCTCTGCTACCCCAGTTTTTGCCTAATGAACATCCGTGAGTCACCACAAGCCGGTAATCAAGTTTGAAGTGAGTGTTTTCTTCTTTGTTGTGCAGATAGCTCCAACGGTTATCAGCGAATACCCGTTGGTTGGATTTGTAATTAATTACACACGCTTTGCTTACCAGATTATCGAACGTATCAATCATCTGCTTATCAAGGTAAGCGTCCGCGTTCTTGATTGCCCAAACCGTTATCGCGTAGGCGTTCGAGCAAGTGAAATCTATATTGGTTTTTCGGTTGATGCTTTCAGAAAAGTTTCTTCTGCTTTGAGCGGTAAGCCTGGATGTAAGCGGAGAATAATTTGTGAATAATTCTTTCCAATAGGCGTTTTTCAATCCATTGATCCGCGTCTTGATCGAGCCAATAACTGAGGTTACAGAAATGTTCAGTTCCTCAAATAAGGCCGCATCGAGAGAGCATACCTTCTGGTAATTGGATATCAGAAATCCCATTTCTTCGCGGTAAAGCTCATCAAGAGTTTCAATCATATTGCCGCCTGCCACTATAGATTGTTCAAGCTTTTTCTTGCGGCTTTCGGTGCTCGCGAATTCTTTGGCATAGTCGCTGGATTTATCAGCTTGCTTTCCATCCAGGGCGAAAAACTCACAAACCCACTGTTCAAATGGGTCTGTCTGATTTTGAATATCTCTACGGTACCGGTATCTATTGGTTAAAAAGTCATCGTGACATAGCCAAACGAAGATAAGATCAACCTTTGCTCTTGCCTGACGATCTTCTGAGTTTAAGAAATCAAACTCTCCGATTACTTTGTGTCCTGCCTTTCGTTTTTCCAGGGCATCAATAATTTTCTTCTGTTCTTTCCATCGTTGCGGCAAAACCAAATAAATATAGTTGGCATTCGCCTCCCTTATTACCTTGACTGTCCAATCAATGAATTCGCTATATGGTGGATTGGTGAATATGCACTCAACCGATTTATCGAGTAGCGATTGCTCCCAAAAGTCAGTTCCAAGAATGCCTATCTCCATATCCATGCTATCCAGCAATGGCCGGGATTTCTCAATCGCGAAACACTCTGGCTGATCGCGCTCCGGAATGGTGGTATTCAATTCCTTGAAGCGGTTGAGCACCTTTCCATTTCCTGCCCCAATATCCAGCAAGCTTTTTATTTCAAACTGTTTGGCGTGATTGTGAAACTCATCGATGATTTCATTTGTTGTTGGATACCATTCAAAATCCTGGTTGGTGTCTTGAATTTCTGCCAGTGTGTGAGCTGTTGATGTTTTCATGTATTTCTCCAAGTGGATACCCGGATCCGCCGGGTCGGAAAGCTATATTTTTTAATTCCCAGATTAGAGCTTTTTTAAAATCTTTGCCTAAATTCATTAGGCCGATTAATTCTTGAATCCGTCAAGCCGGTAACTCTTAGTTTTTAAGTAAAAATGATTAACTTATGTTTATAATCATACACTTGTGACAATAATATGTCAATAAATATCAACCTCAAACCATAAGAAAAACGAATAAATAATAATCAACACATGAAATATATTGATAAATTAAAAAAACAGTATTAATATTTACAGCGAATCGGTTGGTTGAGTTTGATCGTGATGAGATGACTCAGCTGGCAGAAGTGCTTCACGCATCATGAGATGCATTCATTTTCCGTGAAGCCAGTGTCTCCTAAGTGAGCCTGCTTCGAGTTCAAACTTTAAGCAATTAGGAGGCCGTCAAAATGGCTATTACCAAAGTAGCTGATCTCGTCAAACCAGAAATATTCCTGCCGTACGTCCAACAACAAACTACTGTTAAATCACGCCTGATTCAATCAGGAATCCTCGTTCCTGACGCTCAGTTGGATTCAGTATTGTTGGGTGGCGGTAATACCTTCAACGAGCCATCATTCCGGGATTTGCCAGATGATGATGACAACGTTTCTTCTGATAACGAAGCAGTGTTAGCCACTCCTTCAAAAGTATCAACATCGAAAGAAATACAAGTGCGCTTGTCTCGAAACAAATCATGGTCATCGATGGATTTGGCAGGTGATCTGGCTGGTGCCGATCCAATGCTCTCAGTTGTTAATCGTGTGGCTGATTATAAAAATCGACGGTTGCAAAGCACGTTTATCGCTACTGTTAAAGGATTGTTGGCGGATAACGCGGCGAGTCCTACCGGAACAGATACACACACTCAAAACGACATGACCGTGGACATTAGCGGTTCGTCTTATAGTGATGGTGTTACAAATTTATCCGCAGAAGCAGTGATTGATGCCAAATTGACCATGGGCGATAGCATGGATGAGCTTGGCCTCATTAGCGTTCATTCCATTGTTTATGGCCGCATGCAGAAGAACAATCTCATCGACATGATCCCTGATTCCCTGGGTGTTTATAACATTCCAGTATTTAACGGGATGATCGTAATCGTCGATGATTCCATGCCTGCAAGTTCGGGTGTTTTTGAATCCTGGCTTTTCGGGCGCGGTAGTTTCCGATTCGGGCAAGGTTTGCCAAAGGTTCCGCTTGAATCTGATCGCGTTGCCGCAGCTGGTAACGGTGCTGGTATGGAAACGTTACACCACCGTTGGGAATGGATTATTCATCCGGCTGGTTGCGCATATGTTGGCACCGCGCCATCGGGTGGTCCAGGCAATACTGCTGCCAGCAACGACTTGGCAAATGCCGGTTCATGGTCAAGAGTATGGCCGGAACGTAAGCAAGTTCACATCGCACGATTAATCACACGCGAGGCTTAATCCCATGACTAAAGGCGTAAGACGTAGTGAGCGTCGCCCTTTAGCCGGGGGCAAACGGCAAAATTTCATACGGCAAAAATTTGAATTCAAGGATCTTGAAATCACGGTTGCAGATGGTGCGCCTGGTTTCGGTAGCGTTGCATTGTTCAAATTTCCGGAAGGGAATGTTCTTATACACGGCGCTGCTGGTTATGTGCAGTTATCGAGTTCTGATGCACAACTGACAGCCACATTCGATGGCGATATTTCAATCGGTACTGGATCAGATGCAGATGGATCTTTATCCGGATCGGAAATTAACCTTGTGGCAAGCACTTCCCTGGGGGCTGCAACCAGTAAAGTTTCACCGGTTGTACGGCTGGTATCCGCAACAGCAAACAATGGTGTGATTCATGACAATACAGCCAATGATCTTCAGTTCTATGCCAACGTTCTGATAGATGATGCGGCCATTTCCGGTGAGGTCGATTTGCTGCTGGACGGCCACATGGAAGTCTTATATACCGTTCTGGGAGACGACTAATCATGGCTAAAACCACTACTAATCAAGATTCAGTTGTAGGAACCCAAGAAGATAATAAAAGCTTGCCAACTACCGAGCAATCCTCGGCACTTGAAGCGGAAGCAAAGGCGAAAACTGTTGCAGAAGTTGAAGCCAAGGGATTGGCGGATGAAGCAGCTGCAAAAGCTAAAGCAGAAGCGGATGCGAAAGCAGCTGAAGAAAAATCCAAGTCTGACGCTGCAGCAGCTGCCAAGGCAGAAGACGAAGCCGAAGCAAAACGGCTAGAAGAGGAAGCAGAAAATGCAAAGCAATTGGATATGTCTCTTCCTGCTCGTAAATCTCGTGCTCAGGATGCGCTTGATGAAGCATTGCAGGCACAAGAGCGTATCAAAACGATTGTTTCCGAAAGAACCAAAGTGTTGGATGCGCTGATTATTGAGGAAAGCAGTCTGGTGGATAAAAATCCAATGTCTGAAATTCAATTTTATCTCAACCGCCAGAATCGCAAGCGTGAAGAAAAAGCTGAGAAAAAGAAGGCAATGCTGGAACGCGGACTTGATCCGGATGAATTGATTAAGGCGCTTGATACTCGTGCGCCGATCGATCAAAAGGGCGGTTCTGGCCGAAAACAGGATCCTCGTTCTGTTCGGACAACAGCGGCTAAATAAGCACAATGGCCTTGATTGTAGAAGATGGAACCGGCATGGCAGACGCTAACTCATACGAAAGCGTTGAAAATGCCGATGCCTATTTTTCTGCCCGTGGGATTACGGAGTGGTCCGGTATTCAGGCAGTCAAGCAAGCTGCTCTGATAGTTGGAACCGAATATATCAATATTAAATGGCGCGGTAGATTAAAGGGAAAGTTACAGTTTCCTGATACGCAAGCACTTTTATTTCCCCGAATCAATTTGTACGACGAAGAAGGTCGGGCGCTATCGGGATTGCCAAGGGATCTACGCGCTGCTTGCTGCGAATACGCTTTAATCTCAATTTCACAAGTATTAATGCCAAACCCTACCGTCGATAGCAGCGGGAGGATTCTGATCGAGGAATCGGAAGGCACGGGACCGCTAACCGAAACTAAAAAATACCAAGTAGGGTATCTATTAACCAGACCATACCCCAAAGCGGATTCATTGATGACCGTATTTTTGCAAGGCAGTGGCTCCGCCACTTGCTATGTGTGATGGATTACGCTGCCAGATTAGCCAAGGTCAAGGCAAGAATACGAGCTAAAGGCCGACAAATCACGCTATCAACCCTTAATCCGGATAGCGCGATCGAAGGTAAACCTTGGCGAAGTGCAACAAACCCGCGCGATCCTGAGAATACGATCCGCACAACCATTTCAGCTGTGAATATTCCGCTTTCATCGGCCAGTAGTCTAGGTATTCGCAGCGAAACAATCGAACTCTACAAGAATACCAAGAGCGTTTTTATTGCCGAGCCGGGCGAGGATACCCCGGAAGATTTTGATCAATACCATGTCGTGATTGATGGCGATCAGGAATCGAAGATCAGTTTTATTGAAAAGCTTAAACCGGCAGACACAACGTTGCTTTATTACATCGGGGTTGAGAGCTGATGACCACGCAACAGCAAGCTGCTGACGCGATATTTGGAGCTTTCAATACTGCCTGGTCAGTCAATGCGAATTATCCAGCTGTCTGGCCAGGGAAGACCCCTGAAGTTGAACCACTCAAGCAAACGAATCCTTGGGCATTTGCGAATATTGTTCATGAAGCCGGGAAACAATTAAGTCTTGCGGGGGCTGATGGAAAAAAACTTTGGGGAAGAAAAGGCCGGTTTAACTGTGAAATTTATGTGCGCATTGGATCCGGTACTGAGGAAGCCTACACATTGGCCAGGAGTGTCGAGCTTGCTTTCTTGGGGAAAACCATTGACGGAGTTGTGTTCCGATCGATCCAGCTCAAAGAGATGGGAAATCACGGGGACTGGTTCTTGATATGCGTGTTTGTTCAGTTTGAATACGACGAAGTTATTTAATCAAGTGGAGGTGCTGAAAAATGGCAACAAATGTAAATAAGATCGATAGCAATATCACGGGGCTTCGGATAGCTGAAGAAGAAAGCATCAATGTGTTGCCAGTCACGCCAAACTGGGTGCCAGCCGAACCCAACGATTATGGTGATATTGGAGCCAAAATCACGACTCTGGTTCGTAACCCGATTACTGACGGGCGCCAACGTAAAAAAGGTGTTGTAACTGATCTGGAAGCGTCCGCAAGCTTCGGTTCGGATTTCACCCAAACTAATTTCCAAGAGTTGTTAAAAGGCGTGTTTTATGCCAACTACCGGACCAAAGCGGAAAGATCGGATATTCCTTCGGTCACAGTCAATGGCGGTGATGACACTTACGAACTTACCAGCACTACCGGATTCCTGGTCGGCTCCCTTGTTTTCGGTTCCAAATTTACAAACGCAAGTAACAGCGGATTGCATCGCGTAACAGCTGTTGATCCTGGTGTGTCCATTGCTGTGGCGGAAACATTGACTACTGAAGCTTCTCCGCCTGCGGATAGTAAGCTGGTTGTGGTCGGTCATCAATTCGCATCCGGGGACATTACTGTGGACGTCAGCGGATCATTGCCAAAGCTGGTATCTGCTGCTTTCGACATGACAACGCTCGGTTTAAGTGTGGGCGAATGGATTTATATTGGCGGCGACGAAGAAGCTCAGAATCCATTGAATGCGGTTAATTCCGGATTTAAGAGAATCCGCTTAATTGATCCAGATTTTTTAGAGCTGGATAAATCAGCCAGCACCATGGTTACGGATGCCGGTACCAGTAAAACGGTGCGGATTTATTTTGGACGCAAACTGCAAAATGAAACCGGTGTGAATATCGTTCGTAAAACATACCAGCTCGAATTATCACTAGGCGCTCCGGATACCGCTCAGCCTTCACAAATCCAGGCGCTGTACATGAAAGGATGTTTGGCAGACAAACTCGATATCAATATCGGCACTGCTACCAAGATTACCAACAACATTAGTTTTGTTGCTACTGACTCAGAACCTAGAAAGGCTAGCGATGGATTGAAATCGGGCAACCGGCCAACGTTGGAAGATTCTGATGCCTATAACACCAGCTCGGATGTGAAGCGCATCAAGATGGCAAAGGTTTCTAATACAGATGAGGCCGCAGCGAAATTCTTTTCATTCGTTACGGATTTAAATCTATCCATATCAAACAACCATAAACCAGCCAAAGCAGTAGGCGTTCTGGGGGCATTTGATATCTCCGCCGGAACCTTCGCGGTTACTGGTGATGTGACAGCATACTTTACCGACATCGAAGCCATTAATTCAATCCGCAATAACGAAGATATCACGATCGACGCAATTGTGGTGAAAGACAATGCCGGTTTTGCAATTGATCTTCCACTGATATCGCTTGGCGGTGGAAACCCGAATATTCAGCTGGATGAGGCGGTGAAATTGCCATTAACCATGGATGCGGCAACGGCAGCAAGTATCTCGCCTGATCTGGATTACACGGCATCAATCACGTTCTTTGATTACTTGCCGGACGTGGCAGAGGTATAACAAGCATGCTGGATATGGGGCTAATACTGTTCTTAGCGTGTAACCCCCATATCGCGGCATATTTATTAATTGTAGTTTTTGGTAGTTTTTGCTTATCGGGAGAAATAATCATGAGCATGTACAAACAATTCGGCACTGACAAGGAACTAGAAAAGAAAGGTATCACATTGGATTACGGCACATTCCGCATAACCGCAGCGCGCGCCGGTAGTTCAAACAGTAAATTCGTGCGCACTCATGAATTTCTCACCAAACCGGTTCGACGTTTGATTGAGCAAGAAATTTTGCCGGTGGAAAAAGAGCGTGAAATTAATCGCCGACTCTACGCAAAAGCGGTTGTTCTGAACTGGGAAGTTCAGGATGAAAAAGGCAAATGGAAGCAAGGGATAGAAGGTCCTGACGGATCAATACTGCCATACACCGAAGAAAACGTGATTAATGCGTTCGCTGATTTGCCTGACTTGTTCACTGATTTTCAGATTCAAACCAACAAAATGCAATTGTTCCGGATCGCAGACCGGGAAGCAGACGCAAAAAACTAGCAGATGTCCTGCTTTACACGCTAAAGCAGGGCAAATCAGAAAAAACAATTATTGAACAGTGCGTAAGGGAGGGTAGGGAGCTTCCTAAAGCAATAAAGAATGCACCTGTTCTACTGCGCGGACTTGAGTTGTTTTTAGTTGCGTTTCACCGGCTTGATACATGCCGCACTGCAAGTTTCGGGGGGATAGGCAGCATTTCATGGATGACCATCATGGAATACTGCGATCGGATAGGAATTACGGATCAAGCTCAACGTGATGACATGGAATATCACATTAACGAGCTTGATTCGGCTTATCGTGAATGGGCTGAAGCGAAAAGGAAAAGCAAGTAAATGGCTGACTTCGGTGATTTATCAAAGAAACTGAGGGAACACGGCGACACGATCTTGGTTAATCAGAATAAAAAAACCATTCGTGTCGCTCTTGCTGTTGATGCTCTCATTGTAAAAGCTATGCCGGTCGATACAGGTCGCGCCAAATCCTCTGTGGTGGTAACTGTCGGAGAATCATCCTCCTCAGAAATTCAAGCACCATACTTTGCAGGAAAAAAGGGAAGCACAGCCGGGGCGAATGCTCAGGCCGCAATTGCGCAAGCTGAAAGTGCGCTGCAAGGCAGAGAGTTTGGTCAAGAAATTCACATCAATATCAACCTCCCGTATATCGACGATCTTAATAAAGGCTATTCGCCGCAAGCAGCTGCGGGATTCATTGAGCAGGCCATAAGGGATGGAATTGCAACTGAAACAGGCGTTGAAGCTTCCCTACTAAAGCGAACCTAAAAAGTGACTACCGAAAATTACGATATTGTCATCAATGAGCGCGGCGGAAGAACCGTCAAGCGTACTCTGGATGATATTGCAGATAGCGCCAAAAGAGCCGCCGACAGCCTGGGCGGGATGGGTCTGCAAGGGGATAATTTTGTAGCCAGCCTGAAGCGACAAGCGGAAACATTGGGTTTTACTCGTTCGCAATTACTATCTTACGATGCTGCACAACTCAAATTAAATGCAAGTCAAAGGGAATCAGTAAATGCCAGCATCAGGCAGATCGACGCATTCGATAAAGCCAGATCTGCTGCAAAAAGTAATATCGATGTTATTGGTACGCTAAAAACTCAAATTATTGGCATTGCTGCGGCTTATGTATCGTTCCAGGGTGTGATTGGTGGCGGTCGCGCAATTCTGGATGCCTCAATTGCAAATGAAAGGTTCACCAATTCTTTAACCCTCGGAACCGGATCAGTTCAGGCCGCAACTAAAGAGATCGCATTCCTGCGTGAAGAATCGGATAGGCTTGGTTTACAGTTTTCATCTACCGCAGAACAATACGCAAAACTTGCCGCTGCTTCAAAAGGTACTCAATTAGAAGGTCAGGCAACCCGCGATATATTTATCGGTGTTGCGCAAGCTGCAACGGTTCTGGGATTATCCGCTGACAATACCGGCGGCGTGTTAACCGCTGTCCAGCAAATCATCTCAAAAAATAAGGTTTCCACTGAAGAACTGTTACAAATAGCGGAACGGGTGCCGGGTACGTTCAATACCGTATCCAGAGCTTTAGGCGTTACCGGACAAGAATTAAGCAGCATGTTGCAGAAAGGCGATCTTCTAGCTTCTGACTTGCTACCAAAATTGGCTGCTGAATGGCAAAGAACGTTTGGACCTCAATCCAGTGAAGCTGCCAAGGGACTGAATGCGCAAGTCAATCGCATGGACAATTCCTTGTTTGATTTGAAGCTTTCCATCGGCAGGCTTGGATTAATTGACGTATTTTCCAGCGGCATTGATTTTGTCACTAAATTTGTATCTGTGATAGATAGATCCACCGATGCAGTGGGTAGGCTGGTTGCTAAAACCAAACAATTACCATTTGTCGGCGGTGCTATCGATTCATTCCTGGATTTCTTGCCAACCGGCCCCAAAGCATTAAGTGGATTAGTTGATTATCTTGATAAAGAAGTTTTGCCGAAACCGGCGCCAATAGATACCACGCTAATCGCACCGGAAAAAATTAAGAGCATTGTTACGCCAAGTTCCAAACCTGAATTACCAAGAGAGGTTTTGCAACAACTCAAGGCTGAGGCAAAAGAGCGGGAAAGATTATCTTTACAACGCCAAAACGATGCTAAACGAGAGGTAGACAGCGCTCAAAAGGTTATTGATTCCCTGAAACTTGAATCAAAAGAAATCGGTTTAAATGCAATTCAGAGAAAAATGCTTGCCGCTGCAAATGCTGCGTCTAAAGCTCCAAACGAGAAACTTCGATTGGAAATCATGGCAAGCGCGAATGCATATGCGCAACTTTCTCAAAAACAGGAAACCGCGCTAGCACTTGAAAAAGATCTGCAAAGGGTTAAATCACTTACTGAATCTGTTGCCAGCCCACAAGAAAGACTCGCGGCCACAACTCAAGAACTCGATCGCTTACGGCAAGCCGGATTGTCACAAGAAACCTACAATCGGGTATTGGCCAAAACCAATGATGAATTATTCAAGGTAAAAGAAACCGGACGCGATGTATTCGGAAGCTTGGATCAGTTTGCAATCCAAGGCGCGAGAAATATCCAAACTTCACTAGCCAATTTCCTATTCAATCCCTTTGATGACGGTCTTGAAGGGATGGTGCGCGGTGTTGCGGATGCTGTTCGCAGGATGATTGCTGAATTTGCGGCGTTTAAGATTCTTCAATCATCGGGTATCGCATCACTATTCAATTCAGGATTTGGCGGCGGTGCATCATCCTCTGGCAACAGCGCGGCAAACTTCCTCAACATAGCAAGTCTGGGCAATAGCTTAAAGTCAGGTTTGCGCAGCGGGTTTGGTATTCCATCCTTGGTTGGGCGTGGATTGTCTATGCTGCCAGGATCGGTGGGGGCATTTGGAGCTGGTTTGGCTGGAACCGGCGCCGGAGTATTTAGCGCTGCCGGGGGTGCGGGGACGGCATTTATCGGCGGCGCTGGTACCGCAATCGGCGGTTCAGGAATGGGTGTTGCTGCTGGATTAGGTTCATCTGTTGCAGCTGCTGCGGGACCGCTTGCGGTGGCGGCGATCGCGGATGTCGTATTCAGAATGCTTGCCGGTAATAAATCAACAGGTAGCAAAATTATTGATTCTATTCCTGTGATCGGAAGCCTGGGTGCTTTACTGTTCGGACACGGGCCGCTTAAATTCCGTCAGGAAGCACTCATAGGCAAGGCATCCGGAGAAGGTTTTGACGGTAGAGTTACTGACGTTTTCCGAGCAAAAGGCGGACTGTTTGTTGGTAATAAGCATCGTGAGCAAGCCTCACCGAACGAGGCGGCATTCCTTGATCTATTTGATAACACGCTAAAAGGGTTCGGCACTTCTGTCAAAGGATTCGCAGACAATCTTGGACTGAGCACAGATTCAGTAACCAATTTCTCCAAAGAAATTGACCTGAGATCGGAAAAAGGCAAGCGCTTAACCGAAGAAGCGGTTCAAGAATTACTGGATAACCTGGGCAATGAAATTGCCGGGGGCGTTCTGGCACAAATCGATGTCATAGCAAAATCCGGCGAGACGAATATCCAAACGCTCTCACGATTGAGTGCAGAGTTCGATGTGCTGAATACTGCTGCCTTATCCACGGGCAGATCATTGAAAGAGGCGCGTGATGCAATTCTCAGCCTTCCTGCTACATTCCGCACGGAAGTTGTTGATCAATTAGGTGGTGTGGATGCGGCTGGCCAGAAAATTGGATTCTTCATCGATAACTTCCTGAGCGATACCGAAAAACTCAAACCAATGTTTGAATCATTGGATCAACAAATGCAGAAACTTGGATTCTCTGCATCGATCACGCGCGATGATTTCACGAATCTGATTAAGAGTGTTGGAAGTGCCGGAGGCATCACCAAAGATCAATATATTGGTTTGCTTGGGCTAATTGAGCAATTTGATCAGGTTGATAAACTGCGCGATAAATTATCACAGAGCACTAATAGCCTGGTTGAAAGAGAGCGCAATCTGTTGGATATCAGAAATGAGCTGACTTCCACTTACCAAAAAGAGCGATCAGAACTTGAAGGCACGATATCCAAATTCAAGGATCTTGCCGGCCAATTGAGAGATTTCCGGCAAAGTTTATTGCTTGGAGAGTTATCGCCTTTAACCCCACGCCAGAAACTTGATGAGGCGAGACAACAATTCAACGAAGTGCGGTTGAAAGCAGCCACCGGCGATCAAAACGCGCTGGCGAAATTGCCTAATGTGGCGCAAGAATTCTTGAAGGCCAGCCAAACCTACAATGCATCTTCTGCTGCGTTTGTCAGTGATTTTAATTTGGTTCAGAGCGTTCTCAAAAATGCTGAGGGCGTTGCACTTTCCCAAGTGGATATCACCACGCAGCAACTAAAAGCGCTCGACGACAGCGTAGTCAATCTGGTTGATATTAACCAAAATACCAAAACCACTGCCGATCTGGTTAAAGAGTTGGTTGCCACAAGTTTGAAGGGTGCGGGTAATCCATCAATATCGACACAACAAATCAAGGATTATTTGTCTGCAAATCCTGGGTTGTCGCCGCAACAAATAGCCAATACAGCCACAAGATTTGGTTTATCTAAAGATCAGCTTGTAGGTGCGGGCATTGGCGCGGAAGCAATAAACAATTTTACCGGCGGGGCCACGGTTAGCGATAAACAGATTATCGATTTCGTAAATGCCAATCGAAACAATCCGATGGCGATATACAACGCCGCGCGCGCCAATGGAATTTCATCCCGAAGATTATCCAGCGTGTCCGGAATATCCCTAACCGACATTGAAAAATTTGTTCGGGATAACGGATTGCAATCATTTGCACGCGGTACCGACTTTATTTCTCGAAGTGGTTTGGCCATGGTTCACCGTGCTGAAGCCATTGTTCCATCTTCTACCACGGATGAAATCAAAAGATTGAATGACAAAATTGAACGCTTGCTTGCTGAGCAAAACATCCAAACCGGAGACTTGATAGCTGCAACCGATATCACAAGCAAACAAAACGCTCGCGCTATTGCTGAGGCAATGGCAGAAATTGAAAACCGTAGGCAATGGGATAACCGAAGCATGCCGAATGTTGCATAAGGAACGGCTATGGATTTGAGAACAAAATTATCACCTCACTTCACGCTTGGTGAGCTTATTCATTCTGACACAGCGGTGGCTCGCGGAATCGATAACACACCGCCTGATGAAGTTATCGAAAGACTGAAAATAGTTTGCTGCAGGATTCTTGAACCGGTGCGCGATCATTTCGGAAAGCCATTCACACCTAATAGTGGTTATCGATGCCCGGAATTGAACAAGGCTATCGGTAGCGGTAATACATCACAGCATATTCGCGGAGAGGCGGTTGATTTTGAGGTGCCGAGTATTTCAAACTATGACCTGGCTACTTGGATATCTACCAACCTTATCTACGATCAACTGATACTCGAGAATTACACTCCGGGCATTCCGAGTTCCGGCTGGGTGCATTGCTCAATCGTTAGCGGGAAAAACCGCATGCAATGCCTGACGATTAAAGGCAAATCTCGACAAGTGGGATTGATAGCTTAATTATGGCAGTTAATTTCACAGCCTGGCTACAAGACACAACCGCGATCAGGTGCATTCTGGTCGAGGCTGTATCTAATATTGCAGGCGTGGATACAACGCATTACTCGTCTACAAAAGCATATATCGACGAAACAAATAATCGTATTTATGAGCCGATTGTTTCAGCGAATTCTATCCAGTTAATAGAGCGCATGAGCATAGATTCATCGCCTTCGATGTCGTTTGGTGATGTGGAAATTTATAATTTAGCTGGTTCTTTGGATATCTGGTTGACCTACATTTGGGTAAACAAGCCAATAAACATCTATGTCGGTGACGTGCGCTGGTTGCGCTCCGACTTTGTGACAATATTCAGCGGTACCATTGAAGATATTGATAGCCGATCAGCGCAAACTCTGAATATTAAAGTCAGGGATAAGCTGCAAAGATTAAATACGCCCATTACAGAAACAAAACTGGGTGGATCAACGCCCAATAAAAACGAGATTATTCCATTGTGTTTCGGTGAATGTTTTAATGTTTCGCCGTTATTGAGCAACCCGGCTACGCTTGAATTTCAGACACATCAATCCGCCATAGAAGAAAATCTTGAGGTTCGTGTCAATGGCGTTCCTGTTGGACTGGTTAATGATATTGCGCATGGAAAATTCACACTTCCTGTACAACCTTTTGGCAAAGTAACACTTAGCGTTCAAGGCGATAAACCTGCATCATGGAATACTACAGTTTCATCGATTATCCAAAGAATCGTACAAAATTACGGTGGTGCCAACAAATTCACTTCCGGAGATCTGGATTCTGCCCAATTATCGGCCTTCGATTCAGCACATCCTCAGCCGGTTGGGATTTATATCAGTGCGCGTGAGAATACCCTAGGCATATGCAACCAGCTTGCGTCCAGCGTTGGTGCGCAGTTAGTTATGTCCCGACTCGGGAAATTGCAGTTACTAAAACTTGAACTACCGGCACCCGGCACCCCTTTTGATATTGGTCCGGATGATATCTTTGAAAACACAATCAGAATTTCCAGGAAGTTGCCTGTCAAGGCGGCATTCAAAGTTAATTACAATAAGAATTGGACTATTCAGCCAGAATTGCTGACCGGGATTCCGGAATCACATAAGAAAATCTATGCGACTGAATACGCAAGCGTAACTGTAGAGGATGCCACAGTAAAATCAAATTACGCGCTTGACAGTGAGCCCATACCAATTGATACCTTGCTGCTTACTGCATCGGATTCAATCAATGAGGGTAATAGATCGCTTAATCTTTATAAAACACCTCGTTTTGTAATTACTTTTGTCGGGAAACCCAGACTTGTTGAATTATTTCTTGGTCGAGCTGTGACATTGACTTATCCGCGCTTCGGGCTAGATTCCGGCAAGGACGGTCAGGTTATCGGACTGTCCATAGACTGGTCAACCCTGTACTCGCAGGTCGAGGTGTTTGTGTAATGGCCGCGATCCTCAACGATCTTGATGCTTTCCTGCAAGCTGATACTCCACGCACAGTTTCCGTCAATCTTGGCTCAAATGTCAATGTCAACGGTACGCTTGGCGGCACCCCAGTCAATACTGTCGTTACAAATGCAGCAAACGCAGCTGCGCATGCCTCTTCAAGTGGAAATCCACACAATGTTAATCTTACCCAAATATCTGGTGATCTGGATGATATCGCGGATGGAGTGACCTTTTTCCGTACAAACGCTAACCAAGTTACCGGTGCAGGCAGGGGGTTCAATGCACTGAATTCAAGTAGTGAATATATCAAGTCTCTTAAAAGCACTCAACTCACAGTTGTTGGCAGCAATCCTGCAAATGGTTGGGTAGGCGATGCCAATGGCATCAGAATGTACCAATCTAGCGTGCTAATGGTAAATATACCGGTTTCAGGCAACCCAAGTTTCGGCGGAGATATTGTTGGTGGTGGCGATATTTCCATTACTGGATACGGTAGCTTTACCGGTTCGGCAACTTTGGGCGGCAGGCAGGCATCTTTGCACGCAAACTTGAACGGCACAGCTGATAATGGGGTATCGGCATTTTCCGGAAACGGCTCAACTGACTCCGGATTGAAAGGATCTTCCTCCACCGGATATGGCGTCTTTGGAGAAGGAACCGGCGTTAATGCTACTGGCGTAAGAGCAACACACGTAGCTGGTGGCGTAGCTCTATATGTTGGCGGTCGAATGACCATGACAAATACCACGATGGTTACAAACCTGAACGCCGACATGGTTGACGGAAAACATGCATCGGCATTATGCAACATTGTTCCATGCAACACTGGAACGTGCACGGTATCTGGGAATGGTTTTAATTTGAATGTAACTGGCTCTTTGGCGGCCACAGTGAGAACGAGAGGCACGTCTAATTTTGCTTATATCGAAAATATTTCTGACGCCAGACTTAAAACAGAAATAGAACATGAATTTTTGGGTTTGGATTTCATTAATTCACTTACCGCAAGAACGTTCAGAATGATTGAAAATCCAGAGTTGCTTGCGCACGGATTGATATATCAAGAAGTCGTTAAATTATTGAGAAATAGAAAAGACTCGTTAGCCAGCCTGAATAATGACGGAACCGGCGGAGTTGATTACAACGGCATGGTTTCTCCCATCATAAAAGCAATCCAGGAACTATCAGCAGAGGTTAATTTATTGAAATCCGGCAAACGTAAAGGGAGGGTTATAGATGTCCAGAAAGCGTGAAGTGATACTTGATCAAGATGAAGACATTGTGGCTTATGAGCACCATTTGCCTGGTCTAATGGTTCGGGTAATGGTTGGATTTGGCACGATCATGCCGGATGGTGAGTTTAAAGCTGCCGAAGAACAGAACTATGAAAATTTCATCATCCAAGGCGTCGGTTATGACAATCTCATGGCCGCTACAGAAACCAAGCCTGCCGGCGTGTTCCGAAAGGAGGATTTATGGCAATTCGTAGACCTGGGACGTGCGAACGTTGTCGCCGAGCGCGAAAAAATCATGCAGGAAAAAATCAAGAAAGAAGCCATTGCCGCGGCGATAGCTAAAACTGAGCTTGAATTGGAAGAAGCTAATCAAAATGTCAAATCTTAGAATATTGTACAAAAATATTTTTGATTCCTACAGCGGCATATCGATGGCATCGGGAAGCCAAGCTATCGGATTCGGATTGGCAAACATGAAGGACGACACCAAATCAAAAACCTTCAGATCAACAAATTTAACGAACCCAAAAATTAGGGCAACCTGGGCAAGCGCTCAGGAAATCAGTGGCGTAGCGTTGGCATTTACAAACCTGATTGCGGGATCCACTTTCCAGATCACACTTTATGATGACCCAGCTGCCGGAACGTTGCTACATGATACCGGAGCGATTCCGGTTACTTACAATTACGACCCTCCGGTTGGATTTGATTCTATCGGATCGGCTTCATTTGCTTACGGCGGCGGAGCGCACGTCTCTGCTTTCTTTAATTCCGTTTCAGGTGTTGAAAGAATGGAGATTGAATTAACCAGCGCGGGTAATCCGGACGGATACATTGAAATCAGCCGAATCATTGCCGGTAAATTTTGGGAACCGAATGATAATGCTGATTATGGCGCAAAAACGGATTTCATCGATACCACAACTGGAGTTAGAACTTCTGCTGGCGATCTCGTAACAGATCGAGGAACCATTACCAGAGTGATGGAGTTTTCCACGCAAGCGATGGATTCTCAGGATAAAGCGGCACTCAACAATTTATTCAGATCGATCGGCAAAAGCCAACCTTTGTTTATCAGCCTTGTTCCGGGCAACGGGCCCATCACGGAAGAACAATTATCACAACAAATATACGGCAAATTTGATATGGATTTATCTGTATCACTGCCATTCTTTCAACGTTATAGCTCATCAATACGGATTATAGAGTTATGAAAAACTACTTTACACCAAAACGCAGAAGATCGGATCGTACTGAAGATGCATGCCCTATGACTCCCGAGCAGATCAGAATATTGATGCAGGACGTTGCGGATATAAAACGGTATATGTTTGCTGGTCGAATAGTGGTCGGTACACTTGTTGTCATTGGACTATCGCTTGATTGGGTGCGAGATCACGCTATCGTTATTCGTGCATGGATATTGCCGGATAAATAGCATCTCATGACGTCAGATATCAACATCTCATTGCTGCCCAAAACCCTGCAAGAAATAGCGCAGGAAATCGGCATTTCTGACACGCTGAAACTCGTGCGTCACTATGGCGGTACCAGCGTATATATACCGCGAAAGCTCAAAGTAGGGCATGAGTTGATTGCCGTTCTTGGCATCGATTCAGCCACAAAAATTTGTGAAAAGTTCGGGGGTTATGACAGAATAGAAATCCCTAAAGCTCAAATGTTAACCTTAGAGTTAAGAAATATTGAGATACTCAACGACAAGAAAGTTCTCAGCCGATCAAAAGTTGCGCGCAAGTATGGTTTAACAGAGCGCCAAATCTCTAAAATTCTCCACAGAAATAAACATTCCCAGGCAATAGAGCAACCCGCTTTATTCTAGCAAATCATCCACGGGAACCGGTTCCCGCTTATCCATCAAGATCAGCAGTGCCATCATTCCTTCCAAATGGAAGGTATCAAAACATTATCCGCAAAATTTCATAGCCAATTCGACGACCACAAACTTTTTCGTCGACTTTTAATGCTGTTCATCTGCTTCATGACCTACTTAGTGACGGTGTGGGCTTTTGAGTTTGCTAACAATAATGCCGAGCATGTTGATGGCCTCCAGCTTGCCGCGATCATCACAGCGGTACACGCACCAATTACCGCTTTAACCGGGTACTTATCGAAATTGTACTGGGAAAAATCCAAGTGAGAAAACACAAAAAATATTTCAAGGAAATCTGCCTTCTTGAAATACATGCATCTATCAAACGGCAGGAATATTTAATCGGAGCACTTATGACTAAAGTAAACGACCTGGCTGCAAAAATTGAACAAGTAAACGCGCAGCTTCATAAAGCCAAGGATGAAATTATCAATGAAGTGACGGTGCTGAAAGATTCTCTTCAGAACGTTGAAGTTCCTGCGGCTGCTGAGGATGCATTGAACAACTTGGCCGCAATTGCTCAAGCTCTGGATGATTTGAATCCAGATCAGGTGGAGGAACCCACCGACCCACAGCCTGTGGAAGAAGAGCCAGCTGGTGAAGAAGATCAATCAACCGAAGAAGATCCAGCTCCCGGTGAAGGTCAATCAGCAGATCCAGATCAACCACAAGAATAATAAAAAAATGACTCCCTCTCCCGCCCTTATTAAAACCGTCCTCATCGCCATAGCTATAGCCATTGTTCTGTCATTAGCGGCAATCATTTCTTACAAAATTTATGAGAGCGGGAGGTTGTACGAGCGGAATATCTGGCAGGAAGACAAAGCCAAAACCGAAAAGGAAGCGGCAGAGGTATTGACACAGGAACAGGCCAAGTATGACGCAGCATTGCTTAAACAAAAATCCGATTTGATAGGGGCATTCAATGAATCTGAAAAACTTCGCAATGATCTTGATCGTGATCTCGCTGAGTCTCGTAAACATCGCATGTACGTCACCACCCAAAAGCCAGCGGGTTGTAGTGACCAAGGAAAAGCCGCAACCGCAGATTCCAGCGGAATTGGTGGAACAGGTGAGGAAGTTTACTGGCAAGAACTGGATCCAGGAGCAGAACAGGCTATTCGGAATACCTTCCGAGAAATAGAGGAAGGGAAAAACGCTTGTAAAGTTTTGCTTGATAAATTTGCGCTGCCAAATATGGAGATTGTTTTTCCATGAGATCCGAGCTCTGCTATCAAGGCGGTTACAAATACCTCCTTCAGAATCGCTATTTCGTACAGACTCAGATTTTTCCTGCTGAGGATATCGTAACCGAATACATCACGCTGCTTAAATCCGGCCTGATGATTATCGAGCGTCGATATGCTTGGGACGGTCCAAGCGGCCCGGCGATCGATACACCTAGCGTAATGGCGGGTTCGCTTGTCCATGATGCCGGATATCAACTTATACGCGAAGGTTATCTACCAGAATCATTCAAGGCTGAATTCGATGCTTTGCTTAAAAGAATCATAAAAGAAGATTCTTGCCTGGATAAATCCCATTTTCAAAAACTTCGATGCGCAATCAATCGCATCCGTGCTGAATATTTTTACGATGCTGTGGAAATTTTCGGTACCAATTTCCTAAGACAGCAGAAAAAAACAATCCGCCTTAAACCGGGCGTGGAGGTTTGATTATGGTCACTAAAACCCAAAAAGCAAAAGCCACTAGAAAACTCGATATCTCACCTTCCAGACTGCCGGTGCGTGGTCGTACGGCTGCTGTCCCTTTGGGCGGCGGTAGCGGTGCTAGTTCTTATACGTACATCCGGTAT
Source organism: Nitrosomonas sp. (assembly GCF_019752095.1). Classification (GTDB taxonomy): domain Bacteria; phylum Pseudomonadota; class Gammaproteobacteria; order Burkholderiales; family Nitrosomonadaceae; genus Nitrosomonas. The sequence goes on along the minus strand of NZ_JAIEMO010000003.1, from coordinate 279,576 downwards.
GCTTCAGATGCATCCGGGTCTGATTTTTCGGCTGATCCGGATAATTCTTTACAGTATGTTGCTTTCAAGACTACATCCACCAAATTAGTAAACCCTGTTGCTTCTGATTTTGATGGCCTATGGTTCCATTTCAAGGGCGATCCTGGTTCGGAGATCAATACTGTTCTGCATGGGACTGTGGATCCAACAACCGAAGGCAATAACGGCGATCATTACATCAATACCGCTACCGGATATTTCTTCGGGCCCAAGGCATCCGGCACATGGCCAGCTGGGGTCAGTATGACCGGACCTCCGGGAGAGGGTTTGCCGGGAGCGCCGGGGGCAGATGGAAAAACGATCATTTATGGAGTAGGCGCCCCCGATGAAGAAGCGGGTGCGGATGGTGATTCGTACATCCGCACGGATACGGATTTTATTTATGGCCCTAAAACCGGTGGAGTTTGGCCTTCCGGTAGAAGCTTGATAGGACCTCCCGGTGAATCCGGTGCGCCTGGTGTAAATGGAAACACGATTCTGTACGGTACGGATGCGCCAACCACTGAGGGCGTTGATGGTAATTTCTATATCCGGATTACCACAAACATGATTTACGGACCGAAAGCGGCAGATACTTGGCCAGCAGGCGTGAGTTTGGTCGGTCCTACTGGCCCCACGGGTGCGAAGGGCGACAAAGCCGGATATCCATTCTTGTTTAGCACCAACACGAATACGGGCGCAAATCCTGGATTACCTTATTTCCGGTTTAATAATGCCAATAGCTCCGGTACGACTGAGATAGCTTTCCACAAAGTCACATCGGATGGTTTTGACATGACTGACACCTTCGGGAGTTGGGAAGTGGGCGGAAGGCTGTATTTCGAGCAGCGCGATGGAAATAAACGCGCCACATTCGGCATAACAGACATTCAAGCCAATGCCAATCACTGGGAATTCGGCTCGGCATTCCTGTCTGGGGTAAATTTTGCAGCAAACGACGTTGTGTCTGTCACTTATTTCGATTCTGCTGAGACTCAGATTTATAACAATCTATCTGATCCGAATCTTCCGCCAGCGAGTGCGAATCCAACCCTTGCGGTAATTCTCAACAATATCAGCGGAAATCCAACCGGCAAAAAAGCCATAGCGGTGTCAGATGGTACTTCAACCTACGACGGCGTAGGAAGGATGGTTATCGAGCATGACAACGAAACGCATGCGCTTGTTTTTCCGAATACCGGATTGACCTGGACCGCAAGCGATGTCGGTGGATTCGTTAGGTTAACAGCAAACGCTGCGCACGGTTTAACGAGTGGTGTTTGCGACAATAAAGCCAAGCTACATATCGGCACCGCATCAACTAGATTTGCGCAAAATGATTTATTGTTTATACCTACTGGCGGCATTGTAAGCACCACAGTTATCCAAACAACCTTCCCATGGCCGGGTGGAACACCTGCAGCACCTCTTATTTCTGATGCTGGCGATACGGTTCAACTAAAGCCAACAATAATTCCAATATTAAGAAATAACAGCCGCATCATTGTTGACGCGAATTTTATAGCTTCCGGAGCCGGTAATAAAACTGTGGTTGCTAAGTTTGGAGGTAGTGATATTTTTACTCCAGCAACAATCACAACAGCTGTAAATCTTCATATTCCAATTGAAATTTACAATAAAAATTCTACGACAGTTCAAGAAACTCGTGCCGGGATAGCTTCCGCCAATGGTATTGGAACAAGCGCAGCGCCTCCAGCGCTGGGGGTTAACACTACAGTTGAGACCAACCTTACTTTCCATTTTTCATCCGCTGCTGTAAACGAGCTTATAGGCATCCGCAGCCGGTTAATCGAGGTAATCCATTAATTATGGCAATCGCATTATTCTCCAGACCAAAACGCAGAATTGTACGGAATGTAAAGGATGTATTTATTCCCGGATTCGGTATTAAGTTTCCTCGTTCCGCTTATAACAATGCTGATAGTGCCGGAGCATCAAGTTTTGGCGGCACAAATGGCCTATTAACCAGGCTCACTAATAATCCAAATTGGCGATTCGTGCAGTTTGATTTATATCCGGGGCATATAACCCAAGGCCCGGGGGATTATGGTAAGAGCAATCCAAATAGCCCATTAAATAAACTCAAAGGCAGAATTGCAACGCTTGCTGCGATGGGTGTCAAATCCGGCTTAATGTTCGTTCAGCGTGAATTTGATGTGTCTGTGGGTAATGACGTGCGTCAATTGCTACCGGCGCATCTGGTTTCTTCTCGTGGGACATGGAATGGTGCGGGTGGTACAACTGTTCATACCATGTATGAGGGATGTCTAGGCATTGAGCCAGGGGCCGCCCAAGGAAGTGGATCTAGGGGTTATACATTCCAATACAGTAACGCCATGATTCAAGCCTGGCATCGGGAATTCTTTGCGGCAATGGCGGCAGAGTTTGATGAAGATCCCAATATCATGTTTGTCGGTACAAGCGAATCCAGCTACGGAACCATAAGCGTACCTTTCAACAGCGGGGCCAATAATCCGGAAACGGTTGCTAGCATGCAATCAGGCCGGATTCAAATGGTCAAGGATCTGAAAGCTGCTTTCAGAAAAACAGGCGTTTATCATGATATGAATCATTCCAAAGAATTAGCATTTGACTGGTACACAAACAACGTGCCAGCTCAAAGGGTGTGGCTTAGCGCGAGTAACACGCACTGGAATGCATCCACAAATATCGCCGCGTCAGGGAATAATCCAAAAGGAGCTTTGCGTTATTACCAGGATTACTCTGGGATATTGCCCAAGTTCTGCCAGTGGCAGGGCGATGACATGAATGAGATCAACCCGGCAACCGGCGTGTTGCATACCATGCAGGATTTCCATGATCGTCTCACATCGGCATATATCGGCGCAAATATGTGCTTGATCCAATACAAACTAACCGCGCCCAGCGGTAATGTCTTTTCTGATTATGATGATTTTATCAAGACGCTTCCGTTAAACGGTGGTTTGGTTTCTACTCGCCCAACTTTCGTGGTTTAAACAATAATATGGCGATAGGATTATTTTCCCGCCCCAAGCGCAGATTAGCATTCCTTGAGTTCGATATTAATGTGCTTCCATTCAATGCTCCGCTTAGCACCTTTGAAACCAATACTCTAGTAAGACAGGAGATAAAAAGTCCGATGCCGGTAGTCAACGGTATGTCTTTGGCCATTGATCCCGTTATGGCAAAGTTTCAACCAGGCATTCTTAACGGTTACATTGATCCCACTAAATACCCGTTTTTTGCTGATGGATCGGGCGCGACAGACTCAACGACAGCGCTCATAGCATGCGGCGAATATGCGCGCAAGAATTTTCTTGTGGTTAAGTTGCCGAAAAGTTCCAGATTTAAGATCAGCAATACGATAGATTTGCTACAAGGCACGTATCGACGCGCAAGCGGATTAACAGTTTCTGATGGTATTGCATCCTGTTTAATGTGGATTGGTGAGCGCGGCGGGAATATGCCGGAAATATTTCTCGCAAATGGCACTTCTGGTTTCTCCACGGCAGGAACGCCTAAGAGCATGATTCATTTCTGGGGGATCGGCGGACATACTGACTTAACAGAGGACGAAGCCGCTTTATACAATGCCGGGATTGAGAACATAAAAATAACTACCGGAACCAATGCTGGTGCGATCGGGGTTGAGATTCGTGGAGCTCAAGGGTGTTACATTCATAATTGTTTGATAGATGCCACCGGCGGCCTATCCTGTGAACAAGGTTTGATCGGAAGCGGAAGTTCTATAGTAAATACTGATTTTATCGGCGGCAGTTATGGCCAGCGTGGTACCGGCGTATCGCGCCGACCGGTTCCAATATTTGCCGGGTGCAGGTATTCCGGGCAGTCTGTTACTGCGATCAACTTTTCCAATGATGATTCAGAAACGGTATCGATTACGGGTGTGAGCATAGTCATGGCCGCAAGCGCTACTGGTCCGGCAATATCAACATCCGGGTTCTCATCGAATACTGGGTATTTACTTATCACAGACTGTTCTATTGATTTCACCACGCAGAGTTCCGGCAATGTTGCCATATCCTCGAATCGCAGTATTAAACTGCTTAATGTTTGGGTGAGGGGAGCGGGTAAAATCGTGGATTTCTCCGGAACTGCAAATGATATTGATGCTGACACTCCGATAAGCGGATGGACCTGGATTAAAGAAGCGACAATCTGTATTCAGCCGCCCACCAAGGCGTTAACGAGTGGCAATGTTCAATTCAACATGGTTCGCTGGCACAATGGTTCTAGGCTGGGTTATTCCAATACATTAACTCGCGGAGCCACGGGCAATACACCGCCTTCCGATTTGATCAGCCGTCATCACTGGGGTAGTGAAATGCTGTATCCGGATTCTGTCGGGGTTGTGAACGCGAAAACTGCTGCAAAGAATTTAGGCTACACATTGACCGGCAACGGAACCACGGATGATTATATTGCTGCGCAGGCGGTAATTTCTGCGCATGCCAAAGTTTTCTTCCCGAAAGGATACTATGCCCATGGCAAGATTCTCACTCTGCGGCCTGATAGCGTTATTTTAGGTGTATCGCGCAATCTTACAGTGTTCATTCCAAAAAACTTCACTGGCGGGGATTTTACGGTACCTACTGCTGGTAATTATGGGATGGTTACTGCTAATGATTCTGAATCGAAAACAATACTGTCAGATTTTGCTATCTGGTGTCCGCAAAGCCAGGGCGGGAGTGCAGGATTAAAATGGCTGTGCGGTGATCGGTCGATGTTTAGAAATCTGAATATTGGGCAGTTCAATATCAATGGATTCATCGGAGATAGCACTCAAAAACGCTTGCCTGTGATGCTGATTTCCGGAGCTAATGCAGGCGGAAGATTTTGGGGTATGAGTGAAATACTACTACTTAATCAGCGTAGCGTGACTTATGCCATGCTGAAGATCGAAGATACAGTATTGCCTATCCGCATCTATGGAGCCAACCTTGAGCATGCCAATGAAGGCAAATGCGTAATCTGGATGACAAACTGTGACAACACAACCATATTTGCACTAAAGCTTGAATCCGATCATGGAACGGGTAGGGAATCCCCTCAAGTCATTGCCGATAATTGCTCAAACATGGGATTGCTTGGCTTTGGTGGTATATTCGAGAATGCTATTGATGACGGAACGGCGAATCCACCGGCATCTGTTGAATTAAATCTGTGTAGCAATTATGCAGTATCGCTCATTATTGATCGGATGAATAACACCCTTAAGCATTTGGATACGATTGCTGTTACTGAGCAAGTCACTTCCGGCAATTATGTTCATACCAATAAATTGGATCGTCCGGCCCAATATAGTAGAGGTACTTTTGATTGGACGAATCTGACAATACCGAGGGTTAATTGAATAGATGCAATAATTATTTCAAAGAGAATTAATATTTCTACAGGCGAATGTGGTATAAATTACAGGATAGTTTTTCAGGTTTTTGGAAAGTATTCACGATTTATTTACGCTACATCATACTAAGACTATTCATTGACAAGGCTTTTGGATTCCTCTTCTGGGCACCATAAACAACAACTAATAGACTGAATGTTAATAGTAAATTTTCTGAAACAGAAACTACTATAGCTTAAACTATCCTATCCTAAAAAAGTCAACCGAGCTTTTTGAATAAAATTCTAGTTCTCTTCTAATATCAAGTTTGATCTTATATCAGATTGCTGATGTTTTGTGCTTTTTCCGCATTAGCCAATAGGTTTATCCCGCCGCAAGTAGCGGAAAATTAAATCTGCGGAGATTAAAAGTGGCATTCAGAAGGCAGTACAGAACGTCCATTGACACGGTGGCAATTACAGCTTAATAGCCTATTATATTGTACTCACTCTGCGCTTTATCAGTGTCCTCAAGAAAAAATTGACTGTTATGATTTCTGCCCGATCAAGAGAGGGCAGTGGTATGAACTTCAGAACACTTTCAGTAAAAACAACAAGCTGGTTGATTTTGACAATTATGTTGGTATTTCAGAGTCTGCATCCATTCAGCGGTTATGAATGATTCAAAGTGAGGCAACATATAATCAAAATAGAGCGTTAAATGTTGGTCCGGACAACATTGCGAGTTCTGTACCGCTATAGACATCTCACCGACGTTTCTATCTTGGAAAGTTTCGGAGGTGCTACAAGACACGCTGGGTAAACTAGTACAGATTTTCCAATTGGTTCTACTCGGATGCGGAGTCCTTGGATATGCCTCTGACCGGAGCAGGAACGCGCATGATATCAACAATTACATCGGGTGAATAGCTATGGATTGTTGTTCCCAAATAGGCTACTTTATTAACGCGACTAGGTGACATTTTATAGGTCTTGCCATACCGTAAAGTAAGTTAAATATCGCGAACATAAATCTCGAAATTCCTGGGCATGGCTAAATCCCAAAAACCTGCAATATCTTGACTTCAATGGTAATTCATCAACGGCTTGTCTAACAACCCGCATTGTATTTCACTGCAAAACAATGTGATGATGGATCTTCCGCGTTCAATGGCGCAACTTCTTTACGACTTCATGCATAAAATACTAATCAGATCCTTGTGGTAAGGCCATGAAGAATCGCAAGTTCAATGAGCTTGCAAACCGTTGAACAGGCGGGAAGTCTTTTATATTCCAAAAATATCAGGATAAATGATTTCTAATCCAGAATTTAATTTATATGTCGTTATGATTTACTGGGCACATTCCCACCAAACCTACGAGGAGGTTTATCATGATGAAAAATAAATCATTATCTAATAGTATTAACGAGATAGATCCTGTGTCTATAGATTTTGATGACGAGGATGCGCTGGCTGATGGCATGATTCCAGATAGTCGCATCGTCAAACTTATCGATGAATTGGAAACTGGTGATGATGATTTTGACGCTGCAGAAGAATCTGGAATCGCAATGAAATCTTTGGGGTTTCACCAATACTACGAGTGAAGGAGAAATACACTTTAGAAGGTCATGCTGATATTAAGGTGTTTTTATCATTGGTATTGTTTCTGATCAGATAGATCTGGATAGACACAATTACGCCCTTTTTTCTTAGCGTGATATAACTGCCGATCCGCTTGCGCGATTAATTCATTCAGAGATACGTTGGTATTCTGAGTGGTCGCAACGCCAAAGCTTGCGGTGAATGAGAGCTTCTCTTCCTTATTAGTAGTGATTTGAATCGCCGTAATTTTTTTGCGCATCCTGTCCGCAATGGCTATCGCATCCGCCAATCCTGTTTCCGGCAGAAAAATAAGAAATTCTTCACCTCCCCAGCGTGCCAGAATATCGCCACTACGTGCTTCTTCTTGTATTGTTTCAGCCAATTGGGCAAGAACACGATCACCCAGAGGGTGGCCATAATTATCATTCAACAATTTGAAGTCATCGATATCGAGTATAATTACCGAGGTATAACTTCTATTGCGTAAACTTACAGCCCACATTGGTTGCACAAATTTGTAAAAGGCTCGTCTGGTATTTAAGTTAGTTAACAAATCAATATCAGCTATTTTTTCAGCTGTCAGCTTATCTCTTTGGGTGATGTTAAAACGTTCAGCAAGTGCCAGTGCCAGTAAAATCGCATCCGCCACTATTCCAATTTCTGCGGCCCGGTAAGTAAGCCAATTGTAAGGAATGAAGCCCCATACCGCATTAGCTGTAATAATGCCGCCACATATTGTAAAAATCGATGCCAAGAGAAAATATTGGGTAAATCTGTTTTCTGTTCGCAGAGAAATGACACCTAATATGACAGCAACGATATAGAAATAAAATATAAAAAACAATGAGATGAATAGTGCTGCTACAAATTCATCGGCCAAGACTGCGATCAGTGCTAATACGCTGAAGCCGAAGCAACTGAAAACGATCAATTGATATATACGAGGCCTGGCAATTTTGATATTTAGGAAGTTCAATGCAAATGCGATTCCACTTAAAGTACATGCTACCATCAATACCGGATTGGACCATTGCTGCCAGTGCGGTGAATCAGGCCATAACCATTGATAGCCATGACCGGTATATGCAGCATTAAGTAGCAGAAATAATAAGAGATAGAGTGAGTAAAAAAGATAGGGACCTGTGCGTAATCCGATATGCAGCATAAAATTATAGGCAACTAACGCCAAAATAACTCCGTATATCAATCCGTAGCTATATGCTTGCAGTATACTTCTGTTAACTATTTCTTCTGCGGTAAGGAAATAAATGGGTATAACCATCGCATCGCCGGTTTCAACGCGAATTAATACAATAGTGTCACCAGTTTCAAAATCATGCTCGGTAACAAAAAATCGATGGCTAAACGGTCGTTGCGAAAATAATAAGCTATCACCGAGATGATAGCTGTTAACTAATTGGTTTCCCTTGAGATAATAAACATCAATCTTGTCCAGCCAGGAGGTTTCAAACAACAAATTTCGAAGCACAGTGTCATGCGTATTATTTCTAACGTGGGATGCGAGCCATACAGGTTTTGCGCCGATGCCAAAATTAAGCACGGAATCGTTAGATTGAGAAAAATGACCATTTTTGAACGCATCATATGCACTTTGCATACTAAGGAAGGTATCTTTATGTTGATAAATTTGAATATATTGACCAATTGGTTCTTTGTATTTTTTATTAATATCAATATCTTGTGCGTTTGCCAGCAAGCTCCAGAATAAACCTACGAGTATTACCGCTAGCCATACGGATATGTTTTTCATAAACTGCTTGTTTGCAATATCCAAGGATAAAGAGTAATAAGTCGTATTGGACAGATGAAGCTCATGTGATCTTAAGTTTCATAAGCAAATACACGAGATGTATAATAAAGAATTATACTGCTTCTCTGTAAAGCAAAAAGCAAAGTCGTTATTTTTTTATATCGTGAAAACAATTAAGACAAAAAATTTGAAGAATAGAACGTCTAGCTTTATTTCTAAGAGCCTGAATTTTCTTGATCAGCTGCGTTGATAGCAGTATTATCGGTAATTGTTCTAGGGTCAATTGAAACTTTACGTGCTATCAAAACAAAGCAGCCAGATACTGCTAAAACCTTAACCGATTTAATCTTAGGCTGATTGGTGATCATGCCGACCCTCATGGTCATGTGCGTTGGCGCCGGAGCGCTACGAATTCATGTATTGAATCTCCTGGATTGATCGCTATAAAAGTACTGTGTACAGAATCATATAATCCGCTAAATCGTTTTAGCCGTAGAATCAATCTAAGTTCCAGAATGAAGATAATCCAAATCCGATTCAGTCATTATGGATCCGATATATCGATCAGGTTTTTGAGCAAACGGTTATATATTGGCAGAGAAGCGTGGCTGAAAAGTTGCAGCTGTTCCTGTTGCTGGTGGCAGGATTGAGATTGCCAATACTATGTCCAGTATAGATTTTAAGAATGATAGCGTGATTCGAATATAATCAGAAGGCAAGAAATACGCGGATATGCGTTTTGCTTCCAGGATCGGAAAGAGAGATTTTGGAACCAATGCCGCGCATATGGGGCTTCCTGGCTGAGTTAGCATAAATAATGAAGTTAAGTCATTTCGCTACGAAATTAATCATCAAATGAACAATCTGCATAGATAGCAATGGTATCATTTTACGGATTATTTTCTATTTTGGTTCTTTTAGGGAGTAGGTGTTTTTATTGAAAAGAATTTATTTCATTTTTATCAATGGAATAAATTTATTAAAAGATTGAAGCATGCTTATAAGGTACCAGTACACAAAATAATTATATTTTTTCTACAGAATCGAACTTAAGTGACTAATGCTGAATTGAGTTATGTAAATTAAGCAGGAAATATCCAACCGCTAACAGTATCCTAATTTTTATGAATTTATCGCTCGTCGCCCTTATACCTTTTGTCGGCGCCATTTTAGTTGCATCTATTTCCAGCTTAGGTAGATTACATGCTGCCTGGGGTGCCTGTACCGTGACGTTACTCGCGTTAGCCTTTTTGTATCCCATGATTGCTGATGTTTTTTCAGGACAAATTATCATTCAGCGCTTCAGTTGGATACCCATGCTTGGCCTGGATATAGTCTTTCGTCTTGATGGATTGGGTCTGTTATTTGCGCTGATGATCTTAGGCATTGGCTTGCTCATTATCCTCTATGCCCGGTATTACTTGTCCGAGCGGGACGACATGGGACGTTTTTTTGCTTACTTGCTGATTTTCATGGGTTCTATGCTGGGAATTGTATTATCAGAAAACATTATTCAGCTGTTGATTTTCTGGGAATTAACCAGCCTATCGTCGTTCCTGCTCATTAGCTACTGGCAACACCGGCAGGAATCCCGCAGTGGAGCACGCATGGCGTTGGCCGTCACTGGCGGCGGTGGATTGGCACTGCTTGGTGGCTTTTTGTTATTGGGTGAAATCTGCGGCAGCTATGATTTATCTGTGATTCTTGCATCTGGCGACAGTATCCGTGCTCACGCTTTATATTTACCGACGTTAATCCTGGTATTGCTCGGTGCTTTCACTAAATCAGCACAGTTTCCATTTCACTTCTGGTTACCCAATGCCATGGCGGCTCCCACACCGGTATCCGCTTATTTGCATTCAGCTACCATGGTAAAAGCGGGAGTGTTCTTGCTGGCCCGTTTTTTCCCTGCCTTGTCAGGTACACCGGAATGGTTCTGGCTAGTTTGCACGACAGGTCTGACCACATTGCTTGTTGCTGCTTACATCGCCATGTTTAAGCACGACTTGAAAGGATTGCTTGCGTACTCGACAATCAGCCATCTGGGCTTGATTACTTTATTATTTGGTATGGGTACGCCGCTTGCAGCAGTTGCCGGTGTTTTTCATATTATTAATCACGCGATTTTCAAAGCATCCTTATTTATGGCTGCAGGTATCATTGATCACGAAGCAGGTACACGTGATATGCGCCGTTTGAGAGGATTGTGGAAATTTATGCCACATACGGCATTGCTGGCCATGGTGGCTGCCGCTTCTATGGCAGGTGTGCCATTATTTAATGGCTTCTTGTCTAAGGAAATGTTTTTTGCCGAAACGTTGCATCATGCCAATCAACCGTGGGGATGGCTTATGCCTGCCGCAGCAACTTTAGCTGGTATTTTTGCGGTGGCTTACTCATTACGCTTCATTCATACGGTTTTTTTTAGTGGTGAGCCGGTTGATTTGCCCAAAACGCCACATGAGCCTCCTCGTTGGATGAAAGTACCAGTGGAAATTCTGGTAGGTTTATGTCTGCTGGTTGGTATATTGCCGGCATTAACTGTAGAACCCATTCTTGTAGTGGCTGCGGCAGGTGTTCTGCAAGGACCTGTTCCAGATCACGATTTAGCAATCTGGCACGGTTTCAACCCTGCATTATGGATGAGTATTATTGCACTATCCGGTGGAATTTTAATTTATTTAGCCCGTCGTCCATTATCTGCATTGCACGATCGATTCGTTGATCGAATAGAATTTAAATCACTATATAATTATTTGCTTAGTCAGCTTTTCAAAGTTTCTAGTTATATAACTTATTTACTGAATTCAAATTCGCTACAGCAGATGCTATTTGTTTTTATGATTTTTATCCTGATGCTCGGCTTGGCAGGTTTCAACGAAAGTGCATCCGCTTTAACTGGAGATCGTGCGTTATTACCCATGGATGGTGTCAGTATACTCGTTACGCTGATTCTTGTAATTGCTGCAATTGGAGCCGTTATTTTACATCGGCAACGTCTTGTATCGCTCATTTTAATGGGCGCAGTAGGTTTGGGAGTATCTCTCGTTTTTATCAAGTTTTCTGCACCGGATCTAGCCTTGACACAATTATCCGTCGAGGTAGTAACGATTGTTCTGATGCTATTAGCGTTATATTTTTTACCGCAATATTCACCACTAGAATCTGGAAATTATATACGCAGCCGTGATGTCATGATCGCTACAGCGGCAGGTTTAGGCGTGAGCTTATTAGTTTGGGCCATATTGACCCGCCCATATCATAGTATCGCAGATTATTTTTTAAGCAACAGTGTGCCGGGTGGCGGCGGAACCAATGTAGTCAATGTCATTCTGGTTGATTTCAGAGGCTATGACACACTCGGCGAAATTACCGTACTAGCATTAGCCGGACTGGGCATATACGCGATGCTGCACCAATTGAAATTATCCGGTTCTGAGCAAGATAGTGAAGGACAAACCTGGGATCGTGATTTACATCCGGTTATCATGGCGTCGTTTGTGCGCTTGTTATTACCGCTTGCCTTGTTGGTATCTGTATATATTTTACTGCGCGGACATAATCTTCCCGGCGGCGGCTTTATTGCCGGATTGATAACTGCGGTAGCACTAATCATGCAATATTTGGCCAATGGTGTCACTTGGGCACATACTCGGTTGTCGGTCGATATGCATAATGTGATTGGTGCGGGTATTTTCATTGCTGCGTTGACCGGTCTTGCCAGCTGGTTTTTTGACCATCCCTTCTTGACATCCACCTTTAGTTATTTACATTGGCCGATAATTGGAGAATTCGAGTTAGCTTCCGCCATGATTTTTGATCTGGGTGTTTATCTGGTTGTCGTCGGCACCACGCTGTTGATACTTATTCATCTTGGCCTGGTACATAAAGAGAGTCATTTGACAAACGTCAGAAAGAGAATTCGTTAATGGAAGCGCTGGTAGCAATACTGATTGGAACGCTCACAGCTTGTGGTGTTTACTTGGCTTTACGTGGTCGGACTTTTCCGGTCGTGCTGGGTTTGACCTTTTTGTCTTATGCCGTCAACTTATTTCTATTGGTCATGGGACGGCTCACTGTTGGCAAACCCCCGATTATAGTGGAAGGCGTAACGGAGTATGCGGATCCCTTGCCGCAGGCGTTAGTGCTGACAGCTATTGTGATCAGCTTTGCCATGACTGCTTTTGTCATTGTGTTGTCCCTCAAGGCGCACTTGGAAATGGGGAATGATCATGTGGATGGAAAGCATAAACCATGATAAGCCATATTGTTATTCTTCCTGTAATATGGCCGCTGTTGCTGGGTGCATTGTTATTATTGCTACAAAGACAGAGCCTGCAGGTACTGCGCATTGTGAGCATTTCATCCGTCAGTGTTTTGGTCTTTTTAGCGGGATGGCTGCTCAGTATCGTTAACAGCGGCGAGATTCTAGTTTATGTACTGGGCAACTGGGCGCCGCCATTTGGCATCGTTCTGGTTGCCGATCGGCTTGCTGCCTGGATGCTCATCATTACTGCGCTGGTTTCGTGGTGCGCGCTAGTTTACGCAGTACGTGGCACTGACACTGCCGGTCCACATTTTCATGTTTTATTTCAATTGCAACTATTTGGATTAAACGGCGCATTTTTGACCGGTGATTTGTTTAATCTGTTTGTATTCTTTGAAATTCTGCTGCTTGCTTCCTATGGCTTATTACTGCATGGTGGAGGGCGGTTGCGCACGATGGCCGGGTTGCATTTTGTCATCATCAATCTCGTAGGGTCAATTTTGTTTCTGTTTGCAGTGGGAACACTCTACGGACTTTTGGGCACGCTGAATATGGCGGATCTGGCTGTTAAAGTTGCCAATACTCCTGTCGAAGATATTGCGCTCATTCGTACCGCTGGCTTACTGCTGTTTGCCGTGTTTGCCCTCAAAACCGCTCTTTTGCCACTTTATCTATGGTTACCTGCGGCGTATGCCCACACATCCGCTCCGGTTGCAGCTTTGTTTGCTATCATGACCAAGGTTGGCGCATACTGCATTTTGCGTGTTTACACCTTGATTTTTGGTGAACAGGCTGGTCCAATTGCCGACTTGATCGACCCCTGGTTGTTGCCATTAGCTTTGGCAACACTGATCGCAGGTGTGCTGGGTGTGCTGGCAAGTACACATTTGCGCCAGCAAGTGGCCTATCTAGTGGTTGCATCCGTCGGTACACTGCTCATCGCTTTTGGCATCAATACAAGTGCCGGAATAGCTGCCGGATTGTATTACTTACCACATTCCACTTTTGCCGCTGCAGCATTTTTTCTACTCGCTGATAGCATTGTTAATCGCCGTGGCGAAATGAGTGATCGATTTGAACCGGGTCTGATCATGGTGCACCAACGAATAATAGGTACACTTTTTTTTATAGTGGCCATTTTGGTAGCTGGGTTACCACCATTATCTGGTTTTGTCGGAAAATTTCTGATCCTGCAAGCGGCACTTTCACATGCTGCTCTATCATGGATAATGGCCACTGTATTAATAACCAGCTTGTTTACTATCATTGCATTGGCGCGTAGTGGCAGTTTGTTGTTTTACCGGGCACAAGTGCCTGAAGCGGCTCATGCTGCAACGGATGACCATACTCAACCTATTATTACACCTCATGGTATAAGTGGGTTGGCAATACCTGTCTGCTTGCTTGCGCTATGCGTGGCTTTAATGGTTTGGGCTGGTGCAATTACTGAATTTGCACAGGAGACAGCAAACCAATTGCTGCAACCCGATGACTATATTCAATCTGTGCTAGGTACTGGAAAATAATAACCATGGCTCGTCTACTACCTCATCCAATTTTATCTCCCACACTGGCATGTTTATGGCTATTGCTGGTAAACAGCATAACACCCGGACAGATTTTTCTCGGCCTATTGCTGGGCTGGATGATACCATTGTTGACCCTGAGCTTCTGGCCAGAGGCCGTGACTATCCGCAAGCCGTTTACCTTGTTGCGGTATATTGGATTGTTACTGATCGATATCATAATGGCCAATTTTACCGTAGCACGTTTAATTCTTGGCGATCCAGATCGACTTAAACCGATTTTTGTTGAATTACCATTAGACTTAACATCCGATCTGGCTATTAGTTTATTGGCTAATAGCATTACATTGACACCAGGAACAGTGTCGGCGCGGTTATCTGAAGATCGTCGATATTTATTGGTTCATGCGCTGAATGAAGCTGATCCGGATGCGCTGATCGCGACGATTAAGCGCCGCTACGAACGCCCATTACAGGAGATTTTTGAGCTATGTTAGATTCTGTAATTCCAATTGCGCTTGGATTAGTAACAGCGGCTGTCGCCATGAGTTTCTGGCGCTTAATGTGCGGCCCCAGCATGCCGGACCGGATTCTTGCGCTGGATACTTTATATATAAATACTATTGCATTGTTAATGTTGTTAGGTATTCACCTGGGCAGCGCGCTATTCTTTGAGGCGGCACTACTGATTGCTTTGATGGGCTTTATAGGTACTGTTGCATTGTGCAAGTATTTACTGCGCGGTGATATTATCGAATAAATCATGCTGGAATATTTGTTATCTTTTCTAATTCTGACGGGCGCTACCTTAACTTTTATTGGTTCCTTAGGCCTTTTGCGACTTAAGGACTTTTATATGCGCTTACATGGACCGACCAAAGCCACGACTTTGGGAGTTGGCAGTCTGCTGATCGCATCGGCGTTATTTTTCAGCAGTCGTAATGCCGGTATCAGTCTGCACGAAATACTGATTACGGTGTTTCTTGTTATCACCGCTCCGGTGAGTGCACATTTACTTGCTAAGGCAGCATTGCATCTGAATTTGCATTCGTTTGCGAAAATGCCGGTCAAATCAACAAAGGGAGAAGAAGGGGCAGACGATGACGCAATGGATACCCAAACACCGGAAGAAAAATCTTCTTCATCAGATACGCATGTACCCCGCAAACCTGTTTAGTCTTGAAACTTAGTATTATATGGTTTGAGTATTCAAGTGATTGTCTCTTACTTGAATAAACAAGTAGATCGATAGGAATACTATAGTAAGTTTTGAGGTTAGATTCTTTAGTACCTGCTATCATTTAATAATAAAGCCAAGAGTTGATTCACATCCACAATTTTGTTAAATAGGAAATCAGCAGAATTGCTTCTAAGTATCAAAATTACAGGGATAAACTGGTTTATTTCGAGATAAGAAAAATTCTAAATTATATTAATATAATCCTAATGCTACTACTTTTTATGGAAGGAAATTATTAACAATGTTGACACATATACAACGCCTTGAAGCGGAGAGTATTCATATCATGCGGGAGGTGGTTGCAGAGTGCGAGCATCCGGTGATGCTCTATTCTATTGGCAAGGATAGTGCAGTGATGTTGCATCTTGCAGTAAAAGCATTTTATCCCTCGAAACTACCTTTCCCATTGTTACATGTTGACACGACATGGAAATTCAGGGAAATGATTGAATTTCGTGATGTAATAGCAAAGAAATTAGGACTTGATCTTATAGTTCACATTAACCCCGAAGGGGTTACAAAAGGAATTAACCCTTTTACACACGGCTCCGCAGTTCATACAGATATCTGGAAAACTGAGGGTTTAAAGCAAGCATTGGATAAACATGGTTTTGATGTTGCTTTCGGTGGAGCCCGTCGCGATGAGGAAAAATCACGTGCCAAAGAGCGGATTTTTTCCATTCGATCAGCACAACATCGTTGGGATCCCAAGTTACAGCGCCCCGAGTTATGGCGGCTGTATAACGCACGCAAAAATCCGGGTGAAAGTATTCGTGTTTTTCCGCTTTCAAATTGGACCGAGCTCGATATTTGGCAATATATCCATTTGAACAACATTCCTATTGTGCCATTGTATTATGCTAAAGAACGACCTGTTGTAGAGCGTGATGGTACTTTAATTATGGTTGATGATGACCGTTTTCCGATGCGAGAAGGTGAATCTCCGATGATGAAGAAAGTTCGTTTCCGCACACTGGGTTGCTATCCTTTAACCGGTGCGATTGAGAGCGAGGCAAGTTCCCTGGTGGATATTATTCAAGAAATGTTACTGGCAAGAACATCTGAGCGTCAGGGGCGATTAATCGATCATGATTCCACAGGTTCGATGGAGAAAAAGAAACAGGAGGGTTACTTCTAATGGCACACGTATCTGATTTGATTGCCGAAGATATCGAGCTGTATTTAAAAGCGCATGAAAACAAAAGTATGCTTCGGTTTATCACTTGCGGCAGTGTTGATGATGGGAAAAGCACTTTAATTGGGCGGATGTTATATGAGTCCAAAATGCTGTTTGAAGATCAATTGGCTCAATTAGAGGCAGATTCCAAAAAGATAGGTACCCAAGCCGGTGACTTAGATTTTGCATTATTGGTCGACGGTCTTTCTGCGGAACGTGAGCAAGGGATAACTATTGATGTGGCCTATCGTTTCTTTTCTACTGATAAGCGCAAGTTTATTGTCGCAGATACACCAGGCCATGAGCAGTATACCCGCAACATGGTCACAGGGGCTTCAACAGCCGACGTGGCGGTAATTCTTATTGATGCACGCAAAGGTGTCCTGACACAGACGCGGCGTCATAGCTATTTAGTTTCATTAATTGGAATTCAACATGTAGTGCTTGCAATCAATAAGCTGGACATGGTGGGTTATTCAGAAGAAATTTTTCATCAGATTAATAAAGAATATCGTGAATTTGCAAAAGAATTAGGGTTGAGTAATATTGTAACCATTCCGATGTCAGCCCTCAAAGGCGATAACATTACCTCATTGAGTGCCAACACGCCATGGTATCACGGTGAAACATTGATGGGATATCTGGAGAATCTGCAGGTCGAGGATATCAATGTGGAATCTGGGGTTTTCCGCATGCCGGTACAATGGGTCAATCGCCCGAATCTGGATTTTCGAGGTTACTCGGGTATGGTTGCACGTGGCAGCGTCAGGCCAGGTGATCTTGTTCGTGTGTTGCCGTCTGGCAGAGAGAGTCGTGTAACTCGCATTGTGACCAGTGATGGCGATTTAACGCAGGCAGTTTCAGGGCAATCGATTACATTGACATTGGCCGATGAAATCGATATCAGCCGTGGAGATATTTTAGCCGCCACGGATACTTTGCCGGGCGTAGCCGATCAATTTGAGGCCACGATAGTCTGGATGGTAGATGAATCGATGCTTCCCGGTCGGCCGTATTTGATGAAAATCGGGACAAAAACTGCCACCGCCAATGTTTCGGTGCTGAAATATAAGGTAAACGTTAATACGCTTGAACATGTCGCTGGCACCAAGCTGGAACTCAATGAAATTGGTATTTGTAACCTCAGTACTGACCAACTGATCGCTTTCGATCCTTATAAAGAAGATCATGACATCGGTGGTTTTATCCTGATTGATCGCTTAACTAATAATACGGTTGGTGCTGGCATGCTGCATTTTGCCTTGCGCCGGTCGCAGAATATCCACTGGCAGGCGATCAATATCAATAAGCAAGCACATGCTGCCACAAAAAGGCAAAAGCCGTTTATTCTTTGGTTTACTGGTTTATCCGGCAGTGGCAAATCAACCATTGCTAATTTAGTCGAGAAAAAACTCTATTCTCTTGGCAAGCATACTTATCTGTTGGATGGAGATAATGTGCGCCATGGGCTTAATAAAGATCTTGGTTTTACTGATGCGGACCGGGTTGAAAATATTCGTCGTATCGCTGAAGTTGCTAAATTAATGGTCGATGCAGGTCAGATTGTATTGGTGTCATTTATTTCACCTTTCCATTCGGAACGTAGGATGGCTAGGGAATTGGTAGAGCAAGGTGAATTCTTTGAGGTATTTATTGATACGCCTATTCATGTCGCAGAGGAGCGCGACCCCAAAGGATTGTACAAGAAAATGCGTCGAGGTGAATTGAAAAACTTTACCGGAATTGATTCGCCTTACGAAGCACCAGAAAATCCGGAAATACATATTAATACAACAAAGCTTACTCCAGAACAGGCTGTTGATGACATTGTCAACTACCTGACGCATATAGGGGCTTTAGGTTAATTTTTTAATAGTCATTGTCCGTTGAATAAAAAAATGAAAGTTAATTTCTCTCATATAGTTATATATAGGAAGCTATTCATATGAATCGTTTTTATGTATTTAATGGTGACGCGGATGGCGTATGCGCATTACATCAACTCAGACTTGCAGATCCAACAACTGCTAATCTGATAACTGGAGTTAAGCGTGATATCAAGCTATTGGATCGAGTGGAGGCAAATCCCGGCGATCTGGTAACAGTACTCGACATTTCTCTTGACAGTAATCGCAAAGGATTGATGCGATTATTGGAGGCGGGTGTCAGGATAGAATATTTTGATCATCATCACGCCGGAGAGATACCGCAGCATCCTAACTTGATTGCACATATCGATTTATCTGCTGATGCTTGTACTAGTCTTCTAGTCGATCAGCATCTAAAAGGGAAATTTCATCTGTGGGCAATTACTGCCGCTTTCGGCGACAATCTCGTGCAAAAAGCTCGTCAACTGGGAGCTACAGCAAAATTAACAGAAACTGAAATAGATCAACTTGCACATTTGGGTGAGTATCTAAACTACAATGGCTATGGTGATAATTTACCTGATCTGCATTTTCATCCCACTGCACTTTACGAAGAAATCAGACCTTATACGAATCCATTTGATTTCATCGCTGAATCGAATGCTTTTAGGAAGCTTTCTGAGGGATATCAGGATGATACGAGTCGAGCAGATTCATTGCAGCCTTTGACAACCGAAGAACGGTATGCCGCATATTTATTGCCAGATGCTCCTTGGGCAAGACGCGTCAGCGGTATCTTTGCCAATAAACTGGCAAACGCACATCCCCAACGTGCACATGCGGTGATTACGCCTAATCATGCCGGAAATTATACTGTAAGTGTACGAGCTGCTCTCGCAAACCCAAGTGGTGCTGATGTATTGTGCTTGCAATTTGATACAGGGGGAGGGCGCAAAGCCGCAGCCGGCATCAACCATTTACCAACAGGTTCATTAGATAATTTTGTCAGCAGCTTTAAACAACACTTTTGTAGTTAGTTCAGCGAAGCACCGGAAAATTTAGGCGAATCTCAATCCGACTAAATAAATCGATTACTTCTTATCGAGGGTTATCGTCATGATTCTTGTCACTGGTGGTGCCGGATATATTGGATCGCATACATGCGTTGAACTGCTAAATGCCGGTTTTGATGTAACCGTGTTTGATAATTTTTGCAACAGCAAGCCCGAAGCACTGGCACGTGTAACGCAAATCAGCGGCAGAAAACCCGAATTAATATCCGGCGATTGCCGCGATCGCGCTGCCGTGGTAGCAGCCCTCAAGCAAAGCAAGGCTACCGCTGTTATACATTTTGCTGGTCTCAAGGCAGTTGGCGAATCTGTTGATCACCCACTGTCATATTACGATAATAATGTTGTGGGTACATTGCGACTTTTGGAAGCGATGCAGGAATGTAATGTCAAAACCCTGGTATTCAGTTCTTCTGCAACGGTTTATGGCGATCCAGTTAAGCTACCGTTAACGGAGGATCATCCTCTCGCTCCCACCAACCCCTATGGTCGCAGTAAGTTGATGATTGAAGATATATTGCGTGATTTCCAACACAGCGACCGTTCGTTTCGAATCGGCATATTGCGTTATTTTAATCCAGTAGGTGCGCATCCAAGCGGCTTAATCGGTGAAGATCCGCAAGGAATACCAAATAATCTGATGCCTTTTGTGGCACAAGTTGCAGTCGGCCGCAGAGATACTCTAAGTGTATGGGGCAACGATTATCCAACTGTCGATGGTACGGGAGTGCGTGATTACATCCATGTCGTTGATTTAGCGCTTGGTCATCTCAAGGCATTGGAAACATTGGAAGCCACACAAAGCGAACAACAAAATGGTCAATATCCGAACTGTTTGACCGTAAATCTAGGTACCGGCAGAGGCTACAGTGTTTTGGAGGTTGTTCGCGCTTATGAACAAGCAAGTGGAAAGTCTATTCCTTATCGAATCGCACCTCGACGCTCAGGCGATATTGCTTCTTGTTATGCGAATCCGGATCGCGCCTATGAATTGCTTGGTTGGCGAGCGAAGCTTGGATTGGATGAAATGTGCGCCAATAGCTGGCATTGGCAAAACACGAATCCAAATGGTTATTGAAATTAGGGTGCATCACCATCACCATTTGGCTTATCAATCAGTAAATCAGTTCTGATTTAATCTATTAAGAAATATTAAGGAGATATCGAATGAAAGCAATTAGAAAGGCTGTATTTCCTGTTGCCGGATTAGGAACCCGTTTTTTACCGGCAACTAAAGCAAATCCTAAGGAAATGCTGCCTATCGTTGATAAACCGTTGATTCAATTCGCCGCAGAAGAGGCTGTTGCCGCTGGCATTGATGTGTTGATTTTTATTATTGGCCGCAACAAGAGTTCAATTCCAGATCATTTTGACAAAGCCTTTGAATTAGAAGCCAAGTTGGAAGAAGGCAGAAAAAAGGAAATGCTTAATGTAGTTCGCAATATTTTACCCGCACGTATTGATTGCGTTTATATTCGTCAGGCAGAAGCATTGGGATTAGGTCACGCTGTTTTATGTGCGCAGTCCGTAGTCGGTGATGAACCTTTTGCGGTATTGTTGGCTGATGATTTAATCAATGCGAATGAGCGCTGCTGTCTGAGTCAAATGACCGATATCTATAATCAAAATCATTGTTCAGTTTTAGGAATAGAACGGGTGCCACATGAAACTGTTAGCCGCTACGGCATTATCGATAGCGTACCGATTTCAGATAACTTGTCTAAAGTTAACGCTATTGTAGAAAAACCAGCGATTGATCAAGCACCTTCCAATCTTGCTGTCGTTGGGCGTTACATCCTGACACCACGAATTTTTAAGCTTCTGGAACAAACCCAACGTGGTGCTGGTAATGAAATTCAGCTCACGGATGGCATTGCAAAATTGTTAAAAGAAGAATCTGTGTTGGGCTATGAATTTCAAGGCAAGCGTTTTGATTGTGGTAGCAAGTCAGGTTACCTGCAGGCAACAGTAGAATTCGCATTACAACATCCCGAACTTAAACATGAATTTAAAAACTATTTGACTGAATTAACAAAAGAATATTCTTGACACTTGCACAGAAACTGAATTTGCGTAAATTTTTGCTTTAAGCAGACTTTACGCAATTTCCGCGCTTAAATCCTTATTTGCAATTCACCGTGGATCTTTCATAAGATTGTTTATTAAGGTTCAAAAAACCATTTCAATAGACAATCAAATCATCATATATTGCCGATAATTTGTATTATGTTAAATATAAGAATTAAGTTACGGAGGAAGAGCAACATGTTTTCAAAGTTTTTCTATAATCTTCTAAACGGTTTTCCGCTCGTTCATTTCTAATGATTTGATAAATGACGGCATAGCAAACGCAGTTCTTCAACATCAACGCCTGACTCGATCAGGCATTTCTTTTCTTTGGCGATATAACGGTAATATTTACGCTTAACAGATTTGATTCGGGTATAGCGGATTTGCCAGTAAAGATTATTAAGTTTTGAAAACTCTGCCATAAATATTATCCGAGATTAAAATATTTAGGAGTCTAGCGGCAAAGGCTAGTAAAAATATACCAGCTACGCAAACTTGAGAACTCCTACGTTTGGCCTTTGGCCAAGCCTCGAAGCCTACTTTCAAGATTTGCTATTGGAGAGATTTAAACCCTCTGTTAGAGGGTTTTTTATTGTTTGAAATAAAATGATTAGATAATCACGTGGTGAAAAAATATTCGGGTTTTTTAATCAGTAGCGAAAGATCCTGGAAAACAAGAAAATCTCGAAACTGCGAGTCATTTATAGTCTGGCTTGCATCAGTAATTCTATAATGATAGGAAACAAAAGTGCCTTTATCCCCTATCGGACATTTTTTATAAACTGTCACCAAATATCGGAACCCTTCGGCATAAGCCTGTTTCATTTGTGTTTCTACTTCCATAGTAAATGTTTTCTTATCCATAAAATTTCCTTTTAATTTATCCCCCTTTTCTTGTCCAGCCATTTAATACGGCTAATTCAGATGTTTCTTTTAAAATAATAAAACGCTGTGTAAATTCCTTTAAAGCTGATTAGTCGCAAACCATCCATAATTGATTACGGTATTGCAGGTATCTGGAACAATGTTAAAACATTGCGCTTTGTGACCATGACAAATGCAATTTACCTTGCTGGAAACGCAAGCGGCAACTTTGCGACCAATTGACCGCATCAGATAGCATTGAGAGCGATTATTTTTGCTAAGCAATGCAAAGGGGGACCGGTTGAGAGACCGAAATTAAGCCTGCAGGTGGCGTTTCGCTATCCTGTGTCGATATGTTGATTTTTTTCTGTTCAATTGATGCTGTTGAGCCAATGGGGTTGTCAATTCGGTCGGTTATGCGGCTATAAGTGATGTATGACATGGCAGAAACGGCATAAAGCAGAAAGATTGCGGCAAATACCATTTTGGGAATCGTCCTCTTCGGTTTTTGGCCGAGTAATAAAGATCGAACGCTTTGTTTTTAATCTGTACGGTTTCTTAACTGCGTTTGAGCAGTTAGTTTTCAGTTTGTGATAGCGCAGTATTCAGATCATTCATAGGCTTTTGAGCCTGACCATTCCGAACTTAAATGAATATGCCAGTCAGCGTTTTCCAGTACATAGGGATGGACGAATTTAGGTGATTGCGTGATAACCAGAAAATCAAGTCCGTGCCTTCTATGTTGGTTTCGGTGGAGACTGCTGCGAGAACATTATTGGTGAAAGTGAATGTAGCACTTCCAGCGATAATTATGCCGCCTTTTCTTAAGTATTCGCATTTAGTCGCCGTCTTAGAATATTGTTAATAACATATTGATAAATATGTATCTTTATTATTGAATGTGTGACATTCATACTTGGTTTCTGTATTGCTGTACTACTCTAGCATCAACAGTCAGAGGTGGCCTCGCAAATTCGGACAGTCCTTTAAGTGGTAATTTTGCTCAACCCAAGTCGTGAAATTGACGGTAAATAAAGGAGCGAGAGTATGAGAAGGACGAGGAGGAATCACGCAGCGGGATTCAAGGCCAAGGTGGCCATAGCTGCGATCAAGGGTGACAAGACACTTGCTGAGTTAGCTGAACAATTTGATGTGCATCCGAATCAGATTTCGGAATGGAAGCAGCAGTTACAGGAATCTGCAATCGATGTGTTCGGGAGTAATTCAAGGGTAAAGGCCGCCGAGCCTGATCTCAAGATACTCCACGCCAAGATTGGGCAACTCACGCTGGAGAATGATTTTTTAGAAGGCGCTCTCATCAAGGCGGGATTGCTGGGCGCAAAGCGATGATAGACCAAACCCACGAACTGCCGCTGGTGAAGCAATGCCAGCTATTGGATGTGGCACGCTCAACGGCGTACTATCAACCAGCTCCGCCATCAGCAGCGGAAGAGCTTGCACTGATGCGCCGGATAGACGAATTGCATCTGAACCATCCCTTTGCAGGTGCCAGAATGCTTTCCAAAATGCTCAAGCGTGAAGGAGGCCTATTCGGTCGGCGTCGTGTATCTACGCTGATGAAGCGAATGGGAATCCACGCAATCTACCGCAAGCCCAACACCAGCAAGCGGTATCAGGCGCATCCAGTCTATCCGTATCTGTTGCGGAATTTGTCCATCACCCGCTCAAATCATGTCTGGGCAGCAGATATCACGTACATCCCAATGAAGCGCGGCTTCGTTTATCTGTTTGCCGTGATCGACTGGGCAAGCCGTCGGGCGCTGTCATGGCGATTGTCTAACACCCTGACTACCGACTTCTGTATTGAAGCAATGCAAGAAGCCATAAACAAGCATGGCAAGCCGGATATCTTCAACACTGACCAAGGTTGCCAATTCACCAGCTTGGAATTCACTGGGCTGCTGAAGGATAACGGTATCCAGATCAGTATGGATGGCAAAGGTAGCTGGCGTGACAACGTGTTTGTCGAGCGGCTTTGGAAGAGCGTCAAATACGAAGAGGTCTATCTGCACGCCTACGACAGCATATGTGATGCAAAACAAGGCTTAGAAAAATATTTCATGTTCTACAACCAAAATAGACCTCACACCGCGCTTGACGACAAAATGCCAAATGAGTTCTACTTCGATAACCTGCCTGCAATGCAAAAAACAGCGTAGGCATTAACGCGAGATTTCCACTTAAGATATGGGCAAAACTGTCCAATCAAGTGATGCCACCTCTAATTATTGCTTGCTGGGTGCTACCGATACGCAATTGGCAGAATTCTTCAATGTGGCAGAATCAACGATTAATTTGTGGAAGAAAAAACAGCCGGAATTTGCCAATGCATTGAGACGCGGCAAGATGCTTGCTGATGCAGAGGTTGCCCACGCGCTGTTCAAACGGGCGACCGGTTACAGTCATGCGGAAACGCATATCGCCTGCCATGAAGGTAAAATCATTAAGACCGAAATCTCCAAGAATTATGCACCTGATACGACAGCTTGTATTTTCTGGCTAAAAAATCGTCAGCCAAAAAATTGGCGCGATAAAGTTGAGAGTAAGCAAGAGGTGAATTTGAATGTATTCCCTCCTAAAGAAGAATTGGATGCAATGTTTGCTGCTTCTTTGGAGCGTGCGGCAATTGTGCGGGATGAGATCAATGCCCGGATGGAAAGACTAAGTGACCTGATCGATGGCGATACTTGTGATTTGATTAATTAACTGTGCAAAAAAATAAAGATTCTTAATCGGATTCTTTTAAAAAAACGCATCTAGCAAAGATAATGCGATTAGAAGCCAAAGTGCCACAAGATGGTATGGCCCAGCTACCTATGACTCCATTCGCGCATAAGTATCTGGGAGACTCTGAGGTCTATATGGGGACCACTAAATCTTTAGTGATCATGATTTAAATCTGCAAATACATCTGTACGATAGCTCACAAAATAAATTGTAGTTTCCCCATCTGTTTGATTTTCTACTATTTTTCATGTCCTTATAACTATAATCCTAAATATTATTGGAATTCTTAGTTGCAATAACAGCCCGATACCTTGTACGATCATCCGGGCTCAACATCATGCTGCCCCCGAATAACCTATTTGGAGAATCCCTTAGCCAATGTCTGACACAGCGGTTACAGTTTGTGATTATTTCGATGACACTACGTGGGGGCGGATTAAAGCCTTCTCCGATACGCACGAAACACCGTTCCTTGTTGTAGATCTCGCGACCATTGATCGCCAATACGATGAGATGTCTCGGCATTTTCCGTACGCGCGCACCTACTATGCGGTCAAAGCCAATCCGGCACAGGAAGTTCTGACCCTACTCAGAGACAAAGGCGCGTGCTTTGACATCGCATCGACGTACGAACTTGACAAGGTGCTCGCACTCGGCGTGACACCCGATCGAATCAGCTTCGGCAATACGATCAAAAAAGCCAAAGACATTCGCTCATTCTATCAGAAGGGTGTGCGGATGTTCGCGACCGATTCCGAGGCAGATCTTCGCAATATTGCGAAAGCCGCACCTGGCGCGCGCATTTACACCCGCATCCTAACAGAAGGTACGTTGACCGCCGATTGGCCATTGTCGCGGAAATTCGGCTGCGAGAGTGACATGGCTATGGATCTGTTGATTCTAGCGCGTGATCTTGGTCTCGACCCTTATGGCGTATCGTTTCACGTCGGTTCGCAACAACGTGAAATTGGCGCTTGGGATGCGGCGCTCGGCAAGGTTAAAGTGATCTTCAATCGCTTGTGGGAAGAAGACCGCATCAAGCTGAAAATGATCAACATGGGCGGTGGATTCCCTGCCAACTATTTGCAACGCACGAACGAACTCTCGATCTACGCTGAGGAGATTGCGCGATTCTTGCACGAAGATTTTCTGGATGAAATGCCTGAGATAATCATCGAGCCAGGTCGCTCAATGATCTCGAATGCTGGCGTTCTTGTTAGCGAAGTCGTGCTAATCTCGCGTAAATCCCGCACGGCGCTGCATCGATGGGTTTACACCGATGTCGGGAAGTTCACCGGGTTGATCGAGACGCTTGATGAATCGATCAAGTATCCGATCTACACTGCGAAGAACGGCGAACTCGAGAACGCGATTATCGCTGGCCCGACATGCGATAGCGCAGATATCATGTATGAGAACTATAAGTACGGCTTACCGTTGAATCTTGCAATCGGCGATCGACTGTATTGGTTGTCGACTGGTGCCTACACAACGACATACAGTTCGGTTGAATTTAACGGTTTTCCGCCATTAAAGGATTATTACATCTAACCGGAAACGAATGTTTTCTTAATGATAGCAACTGACCCCTGTTGAATAAAACAGACACTGCCACTTCAGACAACCTCATCCTGTTTAAGCATAAACTGCATCAACGCCTGGGCAGGTGAGATATTCCCCAAACTTGAATGTCTGCGCGTACGATTATAGAATATTCTATGTATTCTACGATTTCATTTATCGCTGTCTGTTTTGTTACATAGCTTTTTTGATGAATGAGTTCATTTTTAAGTGAGCCCCAGAAACTTTCCATCGGAGCATTATCGTAACAATTGCCACGGCGTGACATTGAAGCCACAATACCCGCTTGCTTTAACCGCTTCTGATATTCCTTGGCGCAATACTGGCTACCCCTTGAGTGTAATATCAGCTTCGTTTTTGGTTTGCGCCTGAGTAGCGCCATTTGTAGCGCAGCGACACAAAGCGCTACCGTCATTCGCTCACCAATGGCATAACCAACTATCTCACAGCTATACAGATCCTTGATGCCTGCCAGGTAGAGCCAACCTTCATTTGTCCATATGTAAGTGATGTCGCTTACCCAAACCTGATTAGGCCTACTTACACTAAAATCCTGCGCTAACAGGTTGGATGCAACAGCCTTGTTGTGGTTGCTATTGGTGGTGCATTTGTAACGTTTCTTTTGTTTACAGAACAGTCCTAGTCGTCGACGCAATACGCGTACTTTGTAAGCAGAAATCAGTGTGCCATTAGCTTCTAGTTCTGCATGTAGGCGCTCATCACCGTATGTATGGCGAGTGGCTTCATGTGCAGCTTTAACATGAACCTCAAGTAGCGCATCACGTTGTGCGCGAATACTCGGTTTGCGATTCCGCCATGCATAATAGCCGCTGGCTGATACGCAGAATACTTGACTCATGATCTGTATCGGATATATGTACTGATGGGCTTTCATAAATGCATACCTCGCAGACTTTCTCTGGCGAAGTATGCCGCTTTTTTTAATATATCTCGCTCCATTTCAACGCGGACAAGGGCCTGCTTAAGCCGTTTGTTCTCGGCTTCTAAACTGGATTGTGTCGGCATATTAGATTGATTTGCATCTGCTAATTTAGCTGAATGCGCTTTAACCAACCATCCACTCAATGTTTGTTTCGCAATGCCAAGTTGCTTGGCGGTTGCTGTAATCCCTCGTGATTCTTCTAGAACCAATTTAACGGCTTCTGCCTTAAATTCCACCGTGTAATTCTCATGTAGTTTCCTGCTCATTCTAAACTCCTTTTTTTCGTCATTTTATACGATAAAAAAGTGTCCATTATTTTCAGCGGGGGTCAAACCTCGCAAGCCGATGCCGGTTATAGCTAGTGAGTAGCCCATGACACAGCCAATTGCAAACAACATCCACTTATTTTCGTGATGAGCAATATAGCCTGCACTGATTTCATTAATTTGAGGTGATGATTCGATTCCTAGAAAGTAAAAGTGTGGTAGTTACGTGATTTATTAAACACCGTGACTGAGCGTATAAAATTCCTAGCTATCCACTTTCGCTGGGAGGACTGTTGGGGTTATTTTCTACTGATACATGCATGCATGAACGCTCTTCCAACTAGAACACATTCGTCATTTTGTTCTAACTGATTAGAAGAGCCATTAGTTATGCAGCCAGCCAGACTCCAAATAAAATTGTCAATCAGCGTGCAAAACTTACCAGGGTTCCGGGTGAAAAAGCGTTGAAAAGTTTCCACTCTGGATTGTTAAATAGCCGACATTTTGTCGGAGAACTCTGGAGTGCTACGAATGGATATTATTGCGGAAGTAAGAAGACGTCATTTTGTCAGTAAGGAAAGTATTAGCTCAATTGCACTTTCTCTAAGGATTTCACGCCCCACTGTTAGAAAGCATTTAAAAACTGAGATAGAACCTGTTTATCAACGTCAGTCACAACCATTTCCCAAGCTTGGGGAATTCAAAGCTGTATTTACGCAATGGCTGGAAACTGAAGCCCAGTTACCTAGAAACCAACGCCGAACAGCAATGCGATTATTTGAATGACTGGTTGATGAAGGGAGACCGATTATCTGCTGTTTTTTAATACCTGCATCACTTTGCAAAGTTACCCGCGCGTTACCCCATAAATATAATAACGCTTTGCCTATAAGTAACTATTTGATTAAATGGTACCCTGAACACGAATCGAACGTGCGACCTACCCCTTAGGAGGGGGTGATTGCACGTATTTATGACTGTTGATTGCCATTCCATTATTGCAATTAATTAATATTATATCAATTAGTTAGTAATATTTCTGTCATTCGTTGTGTTGATAATTATTCCGCTATATACTGCAATTGTAGCTACAAATCAGCTACAAAATATCGATTAAAGATGGGGCGGTGATAGTGGCAAAAATTAAATTGACAGCTGGGCGTATCGAAGATTTTCAATGTACCGAAGGTAAGGCGCAGGCTTTTTTATGGTGCACGGAAGTGCATGGTTTGGCCGTTCGTGCAACAGCCGGTTCAAATCGCAAGCGCTATATTTTCGAGTCGAAAGTTAAAGGAAAAACCATGCGGTTAACTATCGGTGAAGTGAACGTATGGAGCATTGACGCTGCGCAAATTGAAGCTCGCCGCTTACAAATCTTGATAGATCAAGGTAAAGACCCGCGCGAAGTAAAAGCTAATGAAGAAGCTGCCAAGGAAGCCGAAAAACTAGCCAGAGAAAAAGAAGCTGCCGCGCTGTTGATACAGAATGTTCGTGAATCCGTGACTGTTGCAGAAGCATGGAACGCATATATTAAAGAACGCAGCGCATCTATTAAAGACGGAAAGCCCGAATGGGGAGATAGGCATAGGGCACATCATGCCTATTTTCTACAAGCAGGTGGAGTAAAGCGCAAACGTGGACGCCGCCCAAATGAATCGGAAACGACACGTCCCGGCATGCTGGTGCCTTTTATGTCGATGCGTCTTATTGACCTTGATGTTTACGCCGTTTCAGCATGGCTAAAAAAGGAGGTGGCCCAAGCTCCTACCTCCGCTGCAAAAGCATTTCGTTTTTTGCGTGCCTTTATTACGTGGTGTGCAAAGAATGATGAATATAGCGCTATTGTGAATTCTGATACGTGTGAGACCGAAAGTATAAAGAGATTGGTACCTACACCAAGAACAAAAAAGAACGATAGCCTGAGACGTGCCCAAATCCGGCCTTGGTTTGAAGCCGTAAAGAAAATTAACAATCCTGTTATATCAGCATACCTACAATCTTTATTATTGACTGGAGCGCGTCGTAATGAGTTGGCGAGTTTGCAATGGCAAGATGTAGATTTTAAGTGGAAGAGCATGACCATTAGGGATAAGGTTGAAGGGCTGCGAGTGATTCCACTAACGCCTTATGTAGAACATATAATAGCTGTATTACCGCGACGCAATGAGTTTGTTTTTAGCAGTCCCTCCGCTGCATCTGGCAGACTGGAAGAACCGCGCAATCCTCATAATAGGGCATTGACTGTCGCAGCACTTCCTCCATTATCATTGCATGGTTTGCGCCGTTCTTTTGGCACCCTGTCTGAGTGGGTAGAAGTACCTGCGGGAATCGTTGCACAAATTATGGGACACAAACCAAGTGCAATCGCTGAGAAGCATTACATACAACGCGAACTGGATTTGCTGCACTTATGGCATATCAGAATTGAGCAATGGATTTTACAAGAGGCCGGAATTGAAATTGTGCCAAAGCAAGCAGGGTTGAATGTAGCAAGGCTATAAACGTAACTACAAATAATTCTTGACTTCAATAATAAACGTAACTACATTTATACATGAAAGTGACTTGCGATGCCGCGAAAGATATTAAAAACCAAGAAAAGCATGGCGTATCACTGACCGAAGCGGCGTCCATAGATTGGGATGTCGCCCTGATATGGCAGGACACGCGGCATGATTACGGAGAAAACCGTATGGTCGCATTAGCACCGATTGGCGAAAGATTATATTGCGTGGTTTATGTTGATCGCGAGAATGACCGAAGAATAATCAGTTTGCGCAAAGCTAACCAAAGAGAATTTGACTATTATGAGCAAGAAATTAATTAGACCCACTGATATTGAGGAAGCGCAAATTAACGCAGCCGCCCTTGCTGATCCTGACAATCTGCCTTTAACAGATAACGAATTGCAGCAATTACGGAGAGCACCGGGAAGGCCGCAAGGAAGCGGAAAGAAAGAACAAGTAACACTCCGGATAGATACAGAAATCCTGGAACAATTCAGAGCCACAGGCAACGGCTGGCAAACTCGCATCAATGACGCATTAAGGGACTGGATGAAGCAACACTGACAAGGAATGTTATGACGTATATACTACTACTTGATCAAATTTTCCCCTTTTTAGAATCTCAATTCTCTGCCTTACCTATTGATTTGCAAAACAGGCTTACTCAAAAAGGGATAGAAAAACCCAATATTGATATTTCCGCTAATGTAAGCAAATGGGATAAGCTTTCTAAGCTGCAGCGAGAGTATTTAGCTGCGCTATATGATTTTCATTATTCTCCGAATCATAGGGAAAAAGCCGCGTCAGAGAAATTAATAGAATCCATAGCGCCATATCTCGGGAAAAAGTTCTCGGATTTGCCGCAACAAATGAAAATGAATATTGCTTATGTTGATATTTTCCAGAAATGGGATGAAATATCGACAGAACAACGTAAGCAAATGGCACGTGATTTTGATGCCAGTCTGCAGCCAGACTATGAAAAAACAGTAAATCAATACTGTGACTGGGAGCTAGAGCGACAATCTATTCCTGATCAAATTTTTAATTGGCAAAGACTTAATCCAAATGGAATTGCTAGTGAGCAAATAATAATCGATACCAAAATAAAAGAGCTTGAAGAACGAGAAATTGAACTGAAAGAACTTCTTGGTTATTCAAATTCAAACAACGAACAAGAACTTAAACAAGCAGAATCTATACTAGTTACGCCACATATATCTGTAGCAAGAGTTAACAAACTTCGCCGGAATATTTTAGACCCAGCGATAGAAGAAGCAATAAAAAAGGCTGGAACCACAGAGTTGGCAGATGTTTTCTTGCAACTGAAGGAACTGGCCAAAGATGAATGCCCCCCCTTTACCGGCATATTTGAGGGTGATGCTTTGTGCTATACAAACGAGAATGACATACAAGCAAAGCTTAGTAGATCTGCATTAGGAAAACGTCTAAAGCGCCGCCAAATGCCGTTAAATACCGTTTATTGAAGATAGCTGCCGCGCATAGTAGTAAATAGCTTTATTTGATAAATCATTCGCACCTCAACAAAAAAACGAGGTGCAAAATGCAAATAGACACAAATCATAACTTTACCCCATCAGAAGCACTCGCTTCGCATAATCAACTAATATTCCCGCCGCTCGAATCAGTAACGCGTCCTACAGTTCCAACAGATGCCGCAGCGTTTTATTTGAATCGCAGACCCCAAACCTTACGTGCCTGGGCTTGCCTGGAAAATGGAGCGCTGCGACCGGTGCGTATAAATGGCCGCTTGGCGTGGAATGTTAGCGAAATCAGAAAATTGCTATCTGGCGGTAAATAATGATCACAAATGAAAACGCTCCGGATGCTGGTAGGCACGAGGCGAGTATTTTTGAAACTTCCGGTAAAGAAAAATATACTCATAATCAAGTAATTAGTCAAGCCACTATTCTTGATGCTTTGGGTAAAAGTCATACTTTTCAAACCTTCCGGGATAAGGATAAAAGCAACAGTCTGGCTAGGGTCATGCACGGCACCTTAGAGGAGTGCCGACCGGAGCTAGAAGAACTTAATCATCAGGGCGCTGGTGTATTTTTTGCTGTGAATGAAACAGACGGGCAGGGAAGAGCTGCGAGCAATGTAGTCCGGGTGCGCGCATTATTTGCAGATTTTGATACGCAAGACTTTAATCGCACTTTTGACAATCTTCCTTTAGTCCCGTCAATAGTAATTGAGTCGTCTCCCGGGAAACACCACGCTTACTGGATAATAGAAGACACACTTCACCTGAATGAGTTTAAAGGATGCCAGAAGGCTTTGGCTAACCTGCTCGGTTCTGACCCAAAGATATGCGACCTGCCCCGCGTTATGCGCGTTCCTGGATTCCTGCATCATAAGGGGCAACCATTCATGGTGCGAGAGGTGTTTAACTCAGGTAAACGGTATACCGCTAAAGCGCTGAAAGAGTGGATTGGTGTGGGTAATCTGGTAGGAATCCCGAACAAGCCCGTGCCAGTTGTAACGATACCATGCGTGCAGGATGATTTTTATGTGGTAATTGAGTTTGATAATCTTCTACTTAAGCTTCAGTCAGCCGTTGAGGGGAATCGTAACGATACACTTAACAAAGTGGCATATCGTGCGTATGGATTCGTTAAGGCGGGCAGATTGGATGTGGATCAAGTTACAAGTAAACTGGAAGATGCCGCCAGTAGAATTGGTCTTGAGCCTTCGGAGGTTACGGCAACACTGCACAGCGCCTGGAAGTCCGCGCCGGTGGTCAATGATCTGCCCTCGCTACCAGAATTCAATGTAAAGCCAGTAACGGAAGAGGAGGCAATCTCTAGCCTACAATACCCGCCCGGACTCGTTGGAGATATAGCGGAATATATTTTCCAAAGCAGTCGCATGCCCATTAAAGCTTTCGCCATTGCTGGCGCCCTGATTATTGTATCGTATTTGAATAGTAATAAAGCTTATGTAGGAGGAAGCGATACAGCTTTGAACCTGTTCATATGTTTAGTTGGCGATACAGGACGCGGCAAGGAAGATCCTAGAAAAGCAATTAAACGTTTAATTGATTCGGTGAGAAATATGTCTCGGGGAGAAAGTATTCACGAGAGCATAGCCAGTGGTGCAGCACTGTTACGTTCACTTGAAGGAAATCCGTCTACGTTAATTCTCATTGATGAATTTGGCATTTATTTGCAAACCGCGCTATCAGAGCGTGGATCAATCCATCAAAAAGATCTGATAAAAGACTTAATGACTTTATACGGACTAGGCCGCTCTTTTTTTGCAGGCAAAAGCTACGCTGACACGAAACAAAACATCGGCCAGATGACAATCCTTATATCAATCTGATCGGTACTACGACATCGCTTGAGCTGCTGGATGGCATTACACCCAGGATGATTGATAACGGCTTGCTAAACCGGATTATATTAGTTCAGGCCGATAAAGAAAACCCGATAAATCGAAAGCCAGATACTCGGATAAATGACGAGCTCAAACAACAAATGGCAGAAATCCGCGCTATTGACATTTCAGTCATTGATTATGAAGAGGGTGCACACGACTTGCTCATTCAATTCGCCGAACAGTTAAATGAAAAAGATCAATTTGCTAATTTATGGAGCCGTGCAGAGGAACAAACGATCCGAGTAGCTGGATTACTTGCGATTGGTGACGGAGGGGTCATTAAACGAGAGCATGTTACCTGGGCATGGGGTTATGTTAATGGATCAATCAAAGCTTTCGCACAAAAGCTTGATAAGGACTTAGCAGAAAACCCGTTCCAGAAGCAGGCTGCGAAGGCATTGGATTTTATTAAGAACACCATAAATTACTCACATGATAGACAATTTGGAGAGTATTGCCGACGAGGTTTAATGCCACGGGGAAAATTAACGAAGTTATTGAAAGCAAAATCTAAAGAAGTTGACGAAATCATTATTTATTTAGTGGAAACTCGCCAAATCAGTCATTGTGATGATGGGGGGACTAAATGTTTTTCAGTTCTCTAGTTCTCTTCCAGTTCTCTCACAGTAGAGAACTGGGAAATCTTTGCTGGGTAAGGGTTTTAAGCAATAGTTCACTATTCTCTCTCTGTCTCTCTACTAAGTATAAAAATACTTTTTTATGGAGGTGTAATAGAGGACTGGAGAATTGGAGAACCGAAAGTTTAAGTCATTGCCCAGTAAGCGAAATCCAGTTCTCTCACGGACGAGAACTATGAAGAGAATTGAGAACTCCCTCACTTGTTAAAGCAGGAGAAAAGCAATGACAACAGCAAAAAAAGAACGTGGACGCTGGAAGAAAGGGGAAAGCGGTAATCCGCGCGGCCGTACCCCTGGTACTGGAAAGGTGGCGCAGTTAAGGGAGAACATCGCCCAACATCTACCGGAAATTATCGAACAGTTGGTCATTAAAGCTAAGGAAGGCGATTCACAAGCAGCCAAATTGCTACTGGAGCGGGTTATTCCTCCAATAAAATCAATGGAACAATCTGTAAAGATCAGCTTGCCAGTAGATGTCGATTTATCAACACAAGGTCAATCAATTATTCAGGCTGTTGCTAACGGAACGCTTGCTCCGAGTCAGGGAAGCGCGCTACTGACCAGCCTAGGGACATTGGCAAGGATCAAAGAGATTGATGAGCTTGAAAAACGTTTATCTGCATTGGAGCAAGCCAATGAACATAAAAAATAGGTTGATGAAACTAGAGCAAATGATAATGCCTGATCAAACACCTTTGGTTATGATTAAATTTAATGATGAGTGGACTCCTGAACAGCACCAACAAATTGAGGAAGCAAAAGCGCATGGAAGAATGGTACTAAAAGTAGTCTTTGTGAGCGGCAAGCAAGATGACAATGCTTAAAAGACGGGTTATCGCGTTAGAAGCAAGGGTGACGAAAGAAGCAACGATTGAGGATTTATTGCATGCTATAGCTGATGAGAAAAATGGAATAATGGTTTCCGAAAAAGATTGGCAGCAAATTCGAAAATCCCGCGCCTACAAATTCATAGAAAGTATTAAACCGCGTTGAAGATTCGCCAGTAAGTATCATTAAAACTACCCACATAAATTTATATTGAATGTAAATTATTACCGCAGTAATTCGTGGAGTCTGGCTTTGAGTTAGAGAAAATAGCTCTTCTGATCCTGATAATGATTAAGCGACACATAATCAAATTATAGTTACTTTCATGATAGGTAGATTCGGAACGGCACTAAATCTATTTTAAATAGAGTCGATATAATAATATGTCTTTAAATTGGTAAATGAGAAAGTTTAGTAGCTATCTGTCAATAACCATATTCATGGCAAACCCTTACCATCCACAGACTCAAGGTAAAATCGAGCGCTGGCATCGCTCATTGAATATATCTTGCTGGAAAACTATTGCTTTCCCGGTGAGCTGCAAGATTGCATTCGGCAGCTTGTTGATTACTACTCTCACGAACGCTACCATGAGTCACTGTATAATCTGACACCCGCTGATGTCTTTTATAGTCGGAGTCAACCTATTCATGAATGCATGAGAGAAAGAAAGCTACGAACATTAGCGATGTGGCGACAAATGAATTACGATAATCAAACAAAATTTTCTAAACTGATGAACTAAAGCGTCTATTAATTTAATCAGCCATCTGTCCAAATTGGTTTGACGACATAAATTTAAATTACTAATTATTTAACCAATTTGTTGCATCTATGTCTGAGACCTCCAAAAAAATCAGCCCCTTGCTAAAGTTAGCTATTCGAAGTGGAATAGTTGCAGCAGTAGCGCCTCAAGTTAGGAAGGAAGGGGTTATCGAAGCAACTGATGCTGAAGGTAATACCCCGTTGATGTTAGCCATTAGACATGGCCATTTATCTTTAGTTGAGATGCTAATTGGAATGGGAGCGAGCCTCTCGGTTTGCAACAATGCGAATCAAAGTGTTTTTGATTTAGTCCATAGTGTTGGTAATTCAGAAATCTTGTCAGTGTTCTCTGAGAAATCAGAGCAGCAACTAAAACCAGAAGCTCAATCTGAGCCTCAACTAGATGCGCAAGCATTTTCAAATGCTGAAGATCTGCCTGCAGTAATAGAATTTGAGCAGTTTCTATGGTTGCCCGAGCCTGAAGTGTTGACTCCTGAGGACGATATGGAATGTCGAAAGGCCGTGAAGGCTAGTCATGAAAGACTAACAATCTTTAAGCCAGTAGACAGAGATCAAAATTGGGATGAAGTTGACTTTTATCTTCCTGAAGTGATTGTTTTTAAATCGTTCAATGTGTATGAATACCCAGGTACTTTTCACTTAATATGCCAAGCCCTTTCGTTCGGGTGTGTAGACGAAGATTCGCTTGCGGATGTTTTACTCAACGAGTTCCCTGAAGATTACTTATCTGTCAGACATGTTCTAACAAGATTACTCGAGCTGGATGGTATTTATGTAGATAAGTTGGGTGAGTGGTTACCTGCGAAGATACCAGAGAAAAGTTCTGTTGAATCCGAAGATGCAGCAAACTTATTGCAGAACCTATTAGACGACCTGCAGGATAAGTCTCGTTTAATTGATCTGATGCTTAAGGATGTAAGATCAAGAGATTTAGTAGACAAGACTCTTGAGGAGAGAATAGGACAGAGAATCGACAGCGCGATCATCTCAATTGTTCGTTCTCTAGTGTGGCAAGAGAAGTCTTTGTTAGAATCAGTTTTGCCAGTAAAAAAGGTATTAACGGCAGTTGATCTCAATGAAGCTGGGGAATCCGAGGTGGCGGATATAGAACCTGCCGAAGAGTCAGATTATGAGTTTGATACGAATAAGCTCGGTGAGGATGAAAACCAGCAAAGTTTTGAGGAATATCTTCTAGTTGCTCGAGAGAATCTGAGTTTGCTCGAAGAAGACCAGCATATCCCAAGACCGAGTGTAGATTTTCTCAAGCGCTTCAAAGAGAGTAGTCATCTGTTGACTACAGAAGTGTCCTCCGCTATTCAAACACAGCTGGAAATATTTGAACACAGCAAAAATGAGTTTGTATATGCAAACTTGAGACTAGTCGTCCATATCGCAAGGAAATATCAAGGTAGAGGGTTAGATCTAAGCGATCTTATTCAAGAAGGAAACATTGGTTTATTTAAAGCGGTAGATAAGTTTGATTATCGTAAAGGTTTCAAGTTTTCAACTTATGCCACTTGGTGGATTAAACAAAGAGTCACAAGAGCCATTGCAGATACCAGCCGAATTATTCGTTTGCCTGTACATGTCGTCGAGGAATTAAACGTTCTAAGGCGACTCAACGATAAGCACCAACAAGAATTTGGATTCAATATGCCATTGAACTCTCTAGCTTCTAATTCGGGAAAGGATATTGATAAGCTTAAAAAGCTACTTAAGTTCTCGGATGACGCTGTTCTTTTTGGTGACATGGGCAATGATTGTGATCTAGATGATTTGGATTTTGGATCTAGTATTCTCGCAACCGATAAATCTCCGGAAGAAAAATGTGCTGATGTTCAGCTTTCCGATTTCGTCTCGAGTTTTTTGGATAAGCTGGATGAAAGGGAAGCCTCGGTACTTCGATTGCGCTTTGGCTTGGAAGGTAAGGAAGAGATGACGCTTGAACAAGTAGGGCAGATTTTCGGTGTTACGCGTGAGAGGGTTAGGCAAATTGAATCTAAGGTTCTAAAAAAACTAAGGAATCCTGTGCGAGCAAAGTGCTTTGCGGCATTTCTGAATTACGAGCATCGTAGTGATATTCAAGCGGATCTAAAATGTCTAGGCGTTGATGAGTCCAAATCAGAATCAGATGTTGAGGAGAATGGCTGATGGGTTTCAATACAAGTCAATCATCAAAAAAGCGTCATGCTCCACCCAAAGCTGCTGCAATGTTTGAGGCTCTCCGCGGTTTGGGTTATAGCACAGCTTCTGCATTGGCGGACATTATTGATAATAGTATTGCTGCAAAAGCAAAGGTTGTGCGGTTAAAGTTTTATTGGAATGGCTCTAGTAGCCGAATATCAATTCTCGATGATGGCACCGGAATGTCCGATGAAACCCTTGATAAAGCAATGCGTCTTGGCGAGTTCAATCCACTTGATGAAAGATCATCTGATGATCTAGGTCGATTTGGAATGGGACTTAAAACTGCTTCTTTTTCACAGGCAAGAAGACTAACCGTAGCTACAAAAAAAGCAGGTTTTAAAAATGAGAGTTATCTCAGATGGGATTTGGATATCTTGCAAGAAAGTGAAGGCGATGGATGGTATCTACTGGAAGGCGCACAGGAGGATTCTCTTCCATTTCTTGCTGATTTAAATGATCAGAAAAGTGGAACGATCGTACTTTGGGAAAATCTAGATCGGATCGTATCTACAAGCTTTTCCCAGAAGGATTTTTTAAGTTTGATTGATCGAGTTGAAAACCATCTTTCAATGGTTTTTCACCGATATCTTGAGGGTTTAAAACCCAAATTAACGATAACTATTAACGACATTAAAATTTCTCCTTGGGATCCATTTTTATTGGGTCATCCGGCAAAGCCTTGGCATTCGCCACCAGCATCTGCGCCTAGTTTTCCAAAAGTGATTTGTGAATGCCATGTTTTGCCGCACAAAGATCGTATATTGGAGAAGGAATATATAGAGGCCCAAGGACCAGATGGGTGGACTGCACAGCAAGGCTTTTATGTCTATAGAAATGAGAGACTTCTTTTGGCCGGGAGTTGGCTAAGTCTAGGGGTAGGCAGATCTTGGACTAAAGATGAGGCTCATAGGCTAGCCAGAATTAGATTGGATATCCCTAATTCCGTTGATCAGGATTGGAAGATTGATATTCGAAAGTCTACTGCTCGTCCTCCTATTGCATTGAGGCCTTGGCTTACTCAGATGGCAGAAGCAACTCGTGCGCGAGCTCGAAGAGCATTTGCTCATAGAGGAAGGGCGCCACGAACCAATGAAGGAACAGAAGTTATACAAGCGTGGAGAGCAGATCATTTCACAGGCGGCATGCGTTACCGAGTAGATCTCGATCACCCTTCAATTAGGGCAGTTATCGACGAGGCTGGTCCATTGTTACCCCAAGTAAAGGCGATGTTACGTGTTCTAGAGGAAACAATACCAGTTCAACGAATTTGGATTGACACTGCTGAAAACAAAGAAACACCATCTACTGGCTTTGATGATTCACCGCCAGAGGATGTGGTACGAATACTTAAGATTATGTATCGAAATTTGGTCATCAAAAAAGGTCTTTCGTCTGAGTTAGCTAAGAAAAGGTTGTTGGAATCAGAACCATTCCACAAATATCCAAAGCTTATTGAATCATTAATAGATCCATCCCAAGAGGCTGAGCTATGAGGGAACATCAAAGAGAAAAAA
This sequence comes from Nitrosomonas sp., assembly GCF_019752095.1. Classification (GTDB taxonomy): domain Bacteria; phylum Pseudomonadota; class Gammaproteobacteria; order Burkholderiales; family Nitrosomonadaceae; genus Nitrosomonas. Next base: position 239,349 of record NZ_JAIEMO010000003.1, on the reverse strand, counting down.
TTAATCTTCGTTTACTCCAGATGGTTCAACTTTTGTTAGAAGAGGAAGAGGATAAGGCAAGCATTACTCCAACTCTTATTGAAGAAAAAATTGAAGATGCGTTGAGTCTAAAACCCTCTTGGCAATTCGAAGTGGATTGTGATTGGGTCATCTCAGAGCTCATTCGTCGATACAGTGTATGGATGGGCCAGAGCGGGATACTAGTAAACAATGAAGATCATGAAACCTGGTTAACAACTGAAAGAAAAAGAGATTGGCGATACTGGCAGCGCTATAGGGAATGGCAAGAGGAGAAACTTCCTTGGATAGCCGTACAGGGTCTTGATGACACTACTGATGAAATATTAGGTCTTCTTGAAGATCCTGTTCGCTCTGGTGGGTGGGACAGAAGAGGATTGGTGGTCGGTCATGTTCAGTCTGGAAAAACAGGAAACTACACAGGTCTGATTTGTAAGGCTGCTGATGCCGGTTATAAAATCATCATTGTTCTTTCTGGTTTGCATAATAATCTTCGAGCTCAGACCCAGATACGACTGGATGAGGGCTTCTTGGGTTTTGAGACCAGCGCAGACCAAGAATATTTAAAGGTAATCGGTGTAGGGGAGAAAAATAGTGACATCTCTATCAAACCAAACTTTGGGACTTATCGTGCGGAAGATGGTGACTTCAGTGCTAGAAATGCTCGAAATTTAGGAATCACTCCCGAGCAAAAACCATGGCTCTTTGTTGTAAAAAAAAATAAGTCTGTATTGCAAAGGCTACTCCGATGGATTCAAAACCATGTGGCCAATATCACCGATCCCGAAACAGGAAAAAGATTGGTTACCAATTTGCCACTTCTCATAATTGATGATGAGGCTGACAACGCTTCAGTAGACACAGGAGAAACAGTTGTAGATGAAAACAATCAAGCTGATCCTGAACATCAACCAACTGCTATCAATAGTTTGATTCGTAGGATTCTCAATAGCTTTTCAAAGAAAGCCTATGTTGGGTATACGGCCACTCCCTTCGCAAATATCTTTATCCATGAAAAAGGTTCAACAAACGAAGAAGGCCCTGATCTATTTCCATCTTCTTTTATTCTAAATTTGAGCGCTCCTTCGAATTATGTTGGACCCGCTAGAGTATTCGGTTTATCGAGTATTGACGGAAGAACGGAGGCTTTAGATCTGACCAGAACAATAGCTGATCATTGTTCTGAGGATGGACAATCTGGATGGATGCCAGTAAAGCATAAAAATAATCACTCAGTTCCGCATATAAATCAAAGTGGCTTGCCAAAAAGTTTGGAGGATGCTATTTCCTCGTTTTTTATCGCGTGCGCAGTTAGAAAATTGCGTGGTCAAGGATCTCACCACAGTTCAATGCTAGTTCATGTGACTAGGTTCAATGCTGTGCAAAAAACAGTGCATCAAACCATTACTAATCACTTATTGGATATGAAGCAAAAGCTTGCGAGAAGAATTGGGCATCAACTTATTCACGATGATTTGAAGACTATCTGGCAAAGTGATTTCGTTCCCAGCACAGTTGCAATTCATGAGAAAAATTTAATTGATGGTCAAGTTATAGATTTTTCATGGGATGAAGTGTGGTCGGCAATAAACGGGGTTATAGACGAAGTCCAAGTACGAATGATAAATGGATTCGCCAAGGATGCGCTTGACTATGCCGAAAGTGTAGTGCCGCTAAAGATTATTGCAGTTGGAGGTGACAAGTTAGCTCGAGGATTAACCCTTGAGGGCCTTTGCACCAGCTATTTTCTTCGTGCATCACGCATGTACGATACATTGATGCAAATGGGACGTTGGTTTGGCTATAGACTTGGTTACTTGGATTTGTGTCGTCTCTATACTACAGGTGAGCTAATTGAGTGGTTCGAACATATTACGGATGCATCAGAAGAGTTGCGCGAGGAATTTGATGCAATGGTTGCAAGAAAGGGTACTCCACTAGACTACGGCTTGAAAGTGAAATCGCATCCTGTGCTTATGGTCACTTCTAGACTGAAGATGCGCAGTTCGAAGCCTCTTTACCTATCTTTCAGTGGTGAGGTTTTAGAGACAATTTCATTTTTCCGTGACTCTACGAAACTGAAGAAAAATCTCGAAGCATTGAGTGTAATGATTACTAGCCTTGGTCAGCCCACGGCTATCCCTTCAAAGAAGCGCGGTACATCCCAAGAAAAGTGGAATGGGGTTATTTGGGAAAACATCTCACATTTAGTAGTTGAGGACTTCCTTAATACATATGAAACCCATCCAGATGTCATGAAAGTCAACAGCAAATTACTGGCTGAGTTCATTTCGAAAATGGCGGCTGTTGGAGAACTTACTAATTGGACCATCGCGGTAATTGGAGGAAGTGGAGATGAGGACGTAGCATTTCCAATACATCAATTTTCTATACCCCTTACCAAACGAAAATCAAAAGGGAGTACAAATTGTAAATATAGTATTGGGCGACTTCTTTCTCCAAAAGATGAAGGAATTGATATTGATGAAGCAGGTTGGTTAGCGGCATTAGATTTTACTAAGGAGGCTTGGCATCGCGATCCCGGAAGACTTAAAAACAGGACAGAACCTGAGTTACCAAGCGGACCATCACTTCGATATATTCGTGGATATGGAGCTCAAAGATACGGGATTCAAGGGCATGCTGACCGGGGGCTTCTCATGATTTATTTATTAGATGCGAAAAGGACGGGGTTGAACTTCCCCCCAGACTCGGTGAACATCGTTGCGTTTGGAATCAGTTTCCCGGGTAGCAAAGCAGGCGTCAAAGTAAAGTACGAAGTTAACAATGTGTTGTGGGAGTCGCAGTATGGCTCAGCAGAATAATACGAGTTTTCTAAGGGCATGGAATGCGTTGACAGCCAGTTCAGGCTCCACAGGTTGTAGATTAATTCAGATTACTCAGTATGGCCAAGTTACGGTCCGGGCCGGAAGGTTTTTCCCCGACAATCTAGAGGCAGTTCTTGTGGGATTTTCTTCATCACTTAAGCTATCCCCGAGCTCTTTGCCTAAGGGAAACGGTTTTAAAGTTGAGATCGTTAACGTTGAAGGAATCCAGCAACCTTTACTTTCCTTGGTTAGGCAGTCTGCCGGATCTTTAGATTTGTTTTCAAAAGTGGTTGAAGATGTATTGGGCACTTTGGAAATTAATCAGACAAAAAGTGATATTAAGTTGCTTGAATTATTTCTCTCTCGTATCCGAGCTTGGCAAGCTTTTATGCAGAAGGGTAATGAGATTCTAAGTCCAGAGGCAGAATTAGGTTTAGTGGGAGAATTGAACTGCATCGAGCAATTATTGGCTTCTGGAGTGTCCGCCTATGATGTGATTCAAGGTTGGGTTGGGCCAGAAGATGCCCCACAAGATTTCGAACTTATGTCGTGTGCTTTAGAGGTTAAAAGTACATTGGCATCCGATAGATTCGTAGCTAAGATTAGTTCGCTCGAGCAACTGGATGATTCTGTTCTGAGTCTAATATTTTTGGTAATTTCAAGGTTTGTATTAGTAGACGAAGGACGAACGTTACCTGAGATTATTCAAAGCCTAAGGGATAGAATGCCTGATGATTTGTTCTTCAGATTTGATACCAATCTAGCATTAATTGGTTATTTGAATGTTCACAGTAATCAATATTCGAGACGTTTTCGCCTTCAGAATTTGAGCTTTATAAAAGTTGATGAGGTATTTCCCAGACTGACTCCCAGTACAGTACCTGCGGGCGTTCGATCAGCCATGTACGAAATTGATATTGGTGCTATTCAAACATCCACCACAATTACTGAAATGTTAAATGATATTTATGGGAATAATTAAACATGGAATTAGCTGAATTCTTAGATCAAACGCGCAGCGAGATTAGAGAAGAAATGAATTCTCGTTTCACTCAACCTGGAACAGAAGTTCCGTTTGAAATAAATGTGTTCACTGAGACTGTGACGCACTATATGTCAGAAATTGGCATGACATTTGATGAACCACAAGTTTGTAATTACGAGGCAAAGGTGGGAATAGCAAATGTAAGGCTGAGTGGTTACTGTCTCTCGGAGGATGCAGACCAGCTTGATTTATTCGTCAGTTTGTATCAAGGAAAAGATCAACTTACAAGCATTCCTGATAGCGAGACTATGAAAGCTGCTGACCATTGTTCTCGATTTTTAACTTATTGCGTAGAAGGTAAGTTGTCCAGCAAAATGGATCAGTCCACTGAGGCTTACCCGTTAGTTTTGACTATCGAGCAAAGCTATCCGACCCTTGAGCAGATTCGGATTTACATCCTTACTGATGCCCAAGTAAAGACTCGCCAATTTCAGTCCAGAGTGATTCAAGGTAAGACGATCAAACTTGAGGTTATGGATATTGTTCGCCTTTATAACCATTGGCAAGAGGGCAAACCTCGCGATGAGCTGGTTGTGAATTTTGAAGATATATCCGGTGGTCCTTTGCCTTGCGTATGGGTGCCAAACTCATTAGGTGAGTACGATTATGCAATGACAGTTGTGCCAGGGGAAGCATTGCGTTTTCTCTATGATAAGTATGGAACTCGAATTTTAGAGGCGAATGTACGTTCGTTTCTAAGTCAAACAGGTAAGGTCAATAAAGGAATAAGTCAAACTCTCCGCTATCAACCAGATAGATTCATGGCATATAACAACGGGATTGTCATTGTTGCTGATGAAGCACGATTAGAGCGCACCGCTGATGGAGGGCCCGGAATTAGTTGGCTGAAGGGGATGCAAATAGTAAACGGTGGTCAAACAACCGCATCAATGTTTTTCACAAAGAAGCGTTTCTCTACAACTGATTTAAGCCAAGTTAGGGTGCCAGCAAAGATAATAGTTTTAAAGCAGGCGGATCCAGCTCAAGAAGAAGCATTGATCAGTGATATCTCACGTTTCTCAAATACTCAGAACAAAGTTAATCAATCTGATCTTTCCGCGAACAGACCGTTTCATGTGGAAATGGAGAAACTCGCAATAAATACTTACTGTCCAGATGGCTTTGGTCGATGGTTTTATGAGCGAGCAACAGGAAGTTATAAGGTGATGCTTGAAAGAGAGGGAAAAACTCCTGCTGGAATAAAGCGACTACAGGAGTCTATACCCCCAGCACGTAAACTCACGAAGACCGATTTGGCAAAGTATCTGTGTGCTTGGGAGCAAAGACCGGATAGCGTCAGTTTGGGAGGTCAAAAGAACTTCGCTGCTTTTATGGAGATCGTTGATCCTTCGGATTCCGCGGAACCTAAGTTACCAGCTGTAACTGAGTATAAGAATATGATTACTAAAATTATTATATTTAAATCCGCTCAGAAGCTTATTCGAAATAATTTTCCTGCATTCCAAGCAAACATCACGGCTTACACGGTGGCAGTGGTTTCAAAACATTTGGCTGACAAGATTAATTTGAGTCTTATTTGGCAGGAGCAAAAAATCTCTAAGTCACTAGAGCAACAGATTCTTAAATGGGCAAATGAGGTATACACTGTGCTTCAACAAAGTTCTCGTGGAAGGATGATTTCCGAGTGGGCAAAAAAATCGGAATGTTGGGAACAAGTTCAGAAGCACTCGTTTTCTGCAATTGATTCAGAAATTCCAGAGGTTATGTAACAAGCTATCCAGTTTTACGGTACCACTTCAGGTCTTCAAAATACCAATGAAACTTTGCTTAGAACTCGTGGCCTCGATCTGTTCGTATTCGTTGTATTCGAAAAGGTGTTTATGGTTCTACGAAATTAATTCGTAGATTCTTCTGGCAATCATATGCCCAAGCAAAGGAGGAACGGCGTTGCCGACCTGAACGTACTGCGGCGTGCGGTTGCCTTCGAAGAAATAATTGTCAGGGAAAGTTTGTAGTCTAGCAGCTTCTCTGACGGTCAGGCTTCTGCATTGCCTTGGGTCTGGGTGAATGAAGTAATGACCATCTTTCGACATGTGGCTGGTGATTGTTGTTGATGGATGATTCCAGAGCTGCACTCTGAATCGATCATCGAACTCGCCTGATGACCAACTTTTGTGTAATGGTGCAAGATTTTCAGGAAAATCAATCGCTATTGGGGACCTTCCCTTTACCAGAGCGTATGAAGAAGCAAAAAGATATCGAAGTAAATCTCTGTGCATATGGCAACGCGACTCATGATTTGCAAACCCATCAGTTGGTGCATTGCTCCCAATCCAAGAATCAATGCTTCCAGCCGCAGTTCTAGGGTGACTGATGAATCTTCCGCCTCGAGATAGAATATTGGCACTAGTGTTGTTGAAAAAGGAGCTAATCTCGGCGAATTTATCCGAAAGATTAGAATCCACTTCTTTGAGGGAATTTCTCAGATCTTCCGCATACTGATTGACAGTAACCATCCATTCAAGGGAGCCATCATTTGTTGTGATCCCGCTTCGTAAGAATGGCATATCTTTGATGATTTCAGCTACGGTTGGAGCAACAGCATAATCCAAAGTCCTTGGCTTCTTGTCTATATCCTCCCTCACGCCGATAAGAATGACCCTGTGACGGTTTTGCGGCAAACCGTGATTTTCGGCCTTTACGACATACTTTGAAGTGTAATATAAATCATGTTCGTGTCCATGTTCAAAGTATTCGTCACTCGAAATGGAGTGAATTCGGTATTTTGGCCCTGACTTTCCGGTTTTTCCAGCAGGATCCGACAGGTCGCGCAGAATGTTAGGGAATATAAGGTCACCATAAACTCTGGAAGTCAGAATCCCTTTGACATTTTCTAGAAGAAAAACTGGGGGTTGGAGTTCAGCTAGAAGGGTAAGGTATGCCCGATAAAGAAAATGCCTATGATCAGCCTCAGGAGTATAATCACGAATACCTTTGTTTCTTGATCTGCCGATGACAGAATATGCTTGGCAGGGTGGACCGCCTATGAGTATCCAGTTTTTTGAATTTCTAAGTGACTTCTTGACTCTTTCCATGACTAACTTGTCACCTGATACGGTTCCAAGTGTGACCTGAAGGGTCTCAGCAGTTGCATCGACCCAAGCAGCCTTTGTTTGGTTTGAATATGGGATGCTTCTTTCACCACGTAAATAGGCAAAATATTCAGTCAAGGAATCGCCATTCTTCAAAAGGCGGCGAACAAAACTTCGAAGCGTTAAGGTTTTGTGTGCTGATGTTTCTTTTTCCACGGAAATAACGGTACGAAAAGGATGTCTACCTTGTTTATTGGAAAAACTAAAGAATCCTTCACCAAGACCGCCTGGCCCAGCAAATAGATCAACGACTTTAATATCTGCCAACAAAAATAACTCCTCAGAATAAATCCATGGATGTGAATGATACCAGGTCAAGAAACATGGCGGCTATAAAATCGAAGGATACTTTGCCAGAAAGACTGGTCCGCTCAATTCTTCATCGTGCAGGTTTTCGATTTAGAAAGAACGATCCTCGCCTCCCTGGAACCCCTGACATTCACCTTCCTAAATGGAAATGTGTAATCTTCGTGAATGGTTGTTTTTGGCATAGGCATCAAAACTGTCGCTACACAACAACCCCAAAATCAAATATAGAGTTCTGGGAAAAAAAATTCCGCGCAAATGTGGAAAGAGATGCGAGAAAGTATTCAGTCCTAGCAGCTCAAGGAGTTCGTGTAATAATTATCTGGGAGTGTGAATTAAATGGATCCATTGAGCACCTCCAGAAACAACTGATGGATCAAATCACGAACCCTGCTGAATAGCGCACTTATTAAGCAAACTTGTTCAGCAGTGCAGTGTGTCAAACACGAAAAATGTTTTTTATATTTGTGCTTGAGACGGAAGATAATACCCAAAGAAAACACATGGGCATTGAATAAATTAAGCTACAAACCAGCTACAAACTACAAATTAACAGCGAGCACGGTAAATTATTATGAGATCAACTAATTGATTATATTGGTACCCTGAACACGAATCGAACGTGCGACCTACCCCTTAGGAGGGGGTTGCTCTATCCACTGAGCTACCAGGGCGAACTTGGCATTTTACGCTAATATTACGCCATGAATAGAGCGTGTAAATTTAATTGCGCCTAGCAAGGCCTTCGACAAACTATCTGCATTGCTGCTGCGGTGTTTAAACACTGGTTCGAAATGCTCGTTTATTATGCTTAATCCGAGTATTTTGTTCTGAGCATTGGTAGTTATATACGGCAAGTTACAAGGTTTGTTGCGACGCATTCTTGCAAAAATAAATTGCTTATTGCCTCTGGAAAAGCATTCCATTACAATGAGTGCAACATAGTTGCATTTATATCGATATGCTGAATAAATTTTACCATACTGCTGAAGACATGATCCGACACCACGGTGGGCGTGCGACAGCAGGTCGCATTGGAATACTGGCTACTTTACTGGCTGAGCAGCAAGCCATTACACACCGTGAAATCGAACAGCGTCTTCCGCAATCACTGCAATTGGATCGAGTGACTTTATATCGTACGCTGGAATGGTTGGTTGAAAATGGCCTTATCCACAAAATAACCAGCGACGACCGAGTGTGGCGCTATAACGCCAATCTCGAACCACATTCACATCAGCATGCGCATTTCAAATGCACCGGTTGCGCGCAGGTGATTTGCCTGGACAATCTACCGATTGAACAAAACTGGCCATTGCCAACCGGCTATCGCTTCCAGGAAATTGAATTAACGGTCAAAGGCCTTTGCGCCAATTGCTGTTAACGATGATACGCAAAAGTTTATTTCTAATCCTTACACTGGCAGTAATATCTGTGCCGGTATTTTTGATGGCGCATGCTTTCACGCACTACGCACAAACCGATGTTCTCGATGTAAGCAACAGTGAAGATGACGCTGGTATTGACCTTGATGAGATCTGTTTGGATTGTCTTGCATTTACCGCAATCAGTCTTTTTTTGATTGCTTCAAGGTTGTTTCTGCGTATTTCAATTATTCGTCACCGCTTGCCAGTATGGGCATTAAGGTGGCAGTCTGATAGCAGAACTCCTTCCTATTGCTCACGCGCACCGCCACTTCATTTTTTCTGATTCTTAAACAATTAATCCAGCTTTGACTCAGCCATCCAGCGGTTTTTGACCGTTTGGATGCGGGTTAATTACGTGTGACCGGTCAGCATCATTGTTGCAACTCAGTTGCGGCGCAAGCTCTTATTGAATAAGAGAAATGGCATGGATTACGCTGATCACAATGAACTAGATCATGAAAATGGCTATGCATACAATGCTATTTAAACAAGCGGCATTAATATTGATTGTATTCTCGCTGGATATACCGAATCTTTGCGCACAAAATGCTCAAAAGAATATTGAATTGCCCGGTGTCATGATAACCGCGCCGACGACAAGTTCGGCTGAATCAACCGGACTCAAGGCCGATACGATTATTCAAAGTGATCGTTTGCGTCAGAAACAAGAAACCAATCTGGGGGATACGCTTGCGCACGAACTTGGGGTTACTTCCAGCAGTTTTGGTCCAGGCGCTGGCCGCCCGATCATACGTGGGCAGGATGGTGAGCGTGTTCGTGTAATTGAAAATAGTATGGGTACGGGAGATGTTTCTGTCATCAGCCCAGATCATGCTGTCGCGACAGAAACCTTAAATGCTACACGCATTGAAATACTGCGGGGGCCATCGACATTGCTGTATGGCAGCGGCGTATCCGGCGGTGTTGTGAATGTGCTTAATGATCGTATTCCTGATCGGTTGTTTAAATCACCACAGGTCCATGTTGAAGGACGCTTCAATTCCGCCCTGGAAGAACGCAATGGCATGCTTACAGCATCAGGCAGCAAGGGTCAGATTTCGTGGAATGTTGAAGGCATGAAACGAAAAACCAATGATGTTCATATTCCAGGGCGGGCCAATCCGAACGATCCGGAAAGCGAAATTGGATTTGTCAGAAACAGCGCGATCGATTCCAGCAATTTGTCGGCAGGCAGTGCTTACATTGGTGAACGAGGGCATGTAGGTATATCCGTTTCAAGGCTAGAAAATTTCTACGGCATCCCCGGCCCTGAAGGTGCAAAAATTGATATGGGCCAGACACGCTACAGTTTGGCTGGAGATCTGGATAATCCGCTAAAAGGGTTTGAGCAGTTGAGAATGCGCTTTAACTACAATGATTATCAGCATAAGGAGCTCGAGCAGAGCGGCGAAGTCGGCAGTCGTTTTAAAAATGATGAATTAGAAGGCCGTGCCGAATTAATGCATGCGCCAGTTGCACAATGGCATGGCATTATGGGCGTGCAGCTGCAACACCGTAATTTTACCGCAAAAGGCGAAGAAGCCTTCGTGCCAACCAGTCTGTCGCAATCTGCCGGCATCTTCATGGTTGAAAAACGCAACTGGCAGCAATGGCAATTTGAAATCGGTGGACGGTTTGAACACTCGATACATAATCCGCGCGCAGTAATGCTGCAGACACGTAATTTCAATTTATATAGCGTATCAGCAGGCGCTGCCTGGAGATTCGTCGACGGCTATCAGCTCGACCTGACCGCAACCCGCGGACAACGTGCACCGAATACCGTAGCACTATTTGCCGATGGCATACACGTTGCGACCAACACGCTTGAACAAGGCAATTCAACCTTAAGCAAAGAAACATCCAATAATTTCGATCTGTCTTTACAAAAAACCACAGGAAGAATTACTGGAAGAGTGAATTTGTTTTATAACCATATCAACGACTATATTTTTCAGCAAAGCCGTGACAGCAATAACGATGGAATTGCTGATCGAATCAATGATGAGGGCATACTGGAAATCAATGCTCCTTTTTTAGTACAGGATTTTTCTCAAACCCGAGCAAGATTCTATGGTTTGGAAGCCGAAGCCAACATCGCGCTACTACCGGATACCCTGAATTTGCGGCTATTTACCGATACCGTTTATGGCAAGCTAAAAGACAATGGCAATATCCCACGTATCACGCCACAGCGTTTCGGTTTTGATCTGAATCTTACCCAGCATAAGTGGCAGGGTAACTTCAATCTGACCCGCGTCGTTCATCAGGATCGAATCGCCGTACTGGAAACTGAAACACCTGGTTACACTTTGATGAACGCAGAAATCGGTTACCACATGAGGCTGACTCAGTCCGTGAATTACATGCTGTTTCTGCAAGGCAGAAATCTACTGGATAGCGATATCCGCATGCATACTTCTTTCCTGAAAGACGCAGCCCCCATGGCTGGGCGAGCAATTATAGGTGGAATTAGAGGCGTCTTCTAAAAGTTAGCACAACATTAATGCTGCAAACCGCACAACTAATCGGATGATCGTAACGCCCACAATCATCCGATTAATGAGTTGGAATCGATTATTTTTTCACGAAATCAACCAATTTTTGATATGTAAACAGAAAATCCTGCGCTTGCAATGGGTTGTGGCATTGCGCACAAGTCAGGTCGTTGCTTTTCACGCTGCCATCGGGATTGTAAAGTGCGAATCCCCAATCGCCAGAGCGATTTTCTTTGGGGAAAGCCGCATCCCAATCGCTTTTGTTTTCCATTACGCCAATCGCGGCCAGGGAGTCGATTTCGAAGATGCCATCGCTACCGGGAATCGGTTTCCCTGCTGCATCTGCCTTTGGCGTATAGATTTCCATGACTACAACAGCGCCAGAACCCCCTGGTTTTCCCTGCTTGTAGTTGGAAACTGCTGTTTCATTGGCATATAACTTGGCCACTTGCGTTTGATTTGCACGGTTTATTGTGGCGTATTGGGTGAAGGCTTTAGCATAGTCTTCAGGAAATTTAACGTGCTCAGGATCTCCGCCAGCATAAGCAAGCAATGGGGTGATGGCCAAAACTGCGATAATAGCTTTGAATGTATTTTTCATGTTTCTTCTCCTTGATAGATATTGCGGGATAAAACAGGTTTGAGATAGTTATGATACCGCATTCAGTAGTGAATATTGATAACTTGATGATTGTTCTGCTACGGTGCCAGGTCTAGAACCAGCCTGATCGATAAATAAATAACCATCAAAGCCAGTGCCAGGTGGATCGCAAAACTGACCGGTTTTTGTATAATTGCATCCCAAAAAGTTCGATTTTTTCCTTCTCGTTTCAGGCGGTCGTATTCTTCGCGCATTCTCACTGTGCGCTCGTTCTGATACGTATCCAGCAGTGCGCGTGCTTTTTCAAACTGACTGTCATCATTGAGCCAGATTGCAGGCATCGATACACCCCAGTTTCCCGGCGCAGTTTCATAGTAATCAATTGCATTGTTGGTCAGCAACTCGCGCACTTCATACGCTTCATCATCGGATACACCATTAAGCCTGAATAAAATTTTTGCCATGCTGATTCTTGAGCTATGTTATTTTCATCGAAAAAAGCCTTGCGACAGAGATTGATGCTATCTTTGCATTGAATCCATTGTCAAGCTATGAATAATCATCACTAATAAAATTACAATTTTGCAGGTTGAATTGCACCCATGAAAAAAACTATATTAATTACAGGTTGCTCCAGCGGGATCGGCTATTGCGTTGCCAAAGCATTGCAGCATCGAGGTTATCGCGTATTTGCGACGGCTCGACGGCGAGACAGTGTTGCAGCGCTGCTGGAGGAAGGCTTTGAGAGTTTTCGTCTAGATTTGAATGATTCAAACTCAATTCAGTTTGCCTTTGAAGAGGTTTTACGCCGCACTGATGGCGAACTCTATGCGCTATTCAATAATGGCGCCTATGGATTACCGGGTGCGGTGGAAGACCTGAATCGCGATGCTTTGCGCGCGCAATTCGAAACCAATGTGTTTGGCTGGCAGGAATTGACCAATCTGGCAATACCGGTTATGCGCCAACAAGGTTATGGTCGAATTATTCAAAACAGTTCCGTGCTGGGCTTTGTTGCATTGCCTTTCCGTGGAGCTTACAACGCTTCCAAATACGCCATAGAAGGACTCAGCGACACCTTACGACTGGAATTGAAAGGCAGCAACATCTATGTCAGTCTGATCGAACCAGGGCCGATTGCCAGCAAGTTTCGTATCAACGCAGTCAAAGCATTGGAAAAATATATCGACATCGACAACAGCTTTCATCGTGAAAAATACCAAGGCGTATTGGGACGCCTGAATAAACTAGGGCCCGCGGTTCCTTTTACATTACCACCTGAAGCTGTGCTGAAACGTGTAATCCATGCACTCGAAACCACCAAACCACAACCACGCTATTATGTGACCTTCCCAACCTATTTATTTGGCATTCTCAAACGTGTGCTAAGCACACGTGTACTCGATAGATTACTGGCAAAATCAGGGAATAATAACTGATTGATTAGAAGGGTGGAAATTAAGATCTGTTGCTACGCATGACTGTAATATTTTCCAGGCAACATTACCGATGAAAGCGTCTCCCCTTAAGGAAGCTTGCACTGTGTGACTATCGATTTTCTTCAGTAGTAAAGCAAGGCGTAAGCTGCTTTGTCGTTGTCTCCGCGCTGTGCGGATGCCTGAATCTGCGGCTCGATATGGGCATAAATAAAAATGGCATCAGGATTCGAAGGCGCGTAGGTTGCAATAGCATTTTGCTGGTATCGAGTATCGTACGCATGAATTTCTGATGCTTCAATATCTGGATATTGTCGACTTCTAAATTGTAGTGGACGCAAGAACGATCTGCCATCGGATTGCAGTTTATGGGTGACACAACTTGCAAGCGGCGCATGCTCTCCGACCATCTGTTCTTCAAACTGCTCGGGCTTAGTCTTCGAATCGACTAAATTGGCGCATGCCGAAATGAAGCATAAGGCTAAACCAACCAGCGCTATCTTCATCTCAAGTTCGTCTAGAGAAACCCGAGCATAATCACTCGTGCGAGCAGTTTGACGATGACAAAACGCTTTTCAACAACCTGCTAACCATTAAAATAAACATAGGGTTTCATCGGAACTTCGGATTCTTCGAAGCGTTTGCGTTCCTGTAGATTTTGTTTTTTGTCCCACCACATATTGCGCGCTTCCACACGTTTTTCTTTTACTTCTGGATTCTTCTCCAGATATTCGCGCATGAATTTAGTGTGATCAGATTCATAATTATAATCCATGATTAACCTCTTACCTTGTTATTGTGTTGTTGCAAAAATGGCACTTTAGCATAGCTCAGAATTTCTATACAGTCCTCAGACGCCCGCATGCATCTGTCGCAGCCACCAGTTTATTGTAGCGTGCCGCCCATTCGAGTGGAATTGAAACGAATTGCTCAGTTTGCTGCGCGGTATAAGCCGCCATAATGGCGCCAAGCATAATGGCACGGCCACAACTATCACCACCGATGCGAATATTCTCTTCAATTGCCGTGCGGTAGTCCGGTGCATATCGGACAATATGCGCAATCACGGGTACGCCCTCCAGAACGTGACAGGCTGTGCCAAAGCGTTTGGCGGTCGTAGCGCTATCAAGCAAGCTCGTTTGCAGCGCTTGTTCCACTAAAGGGGCCAGCTTTTCACCTGCATTCGGCAGTGCGCCGACGAGCGCTTCAACAATCGACTTTCCATGCAAAACGCCCAGCAAAACACAACCCGCATACTGCGCCGCCGCAACTGCCGTGTCATTATGATTAGTCAAACGCACAATCTGTTCGATTTGAGTCATCAGCGCTGCTTGCGATCCGGTATGGGTTGCTACCACAACAGGTATTGCGGCCAATGCAGCAAACTGATCGTCATCGGCGCCGGAGTGTTCCGGGAATTCTTCCGGTTTGAGCGCTAACAGCGTCTGTAGTGTTTGGCGTGTCGGTGAATCGACATAACCGGCATAAGCGCCACCGGGCCCCAAATAACTACGATATTCAGTCTGGTACGGCACTCGATCAAACTGGCCATGCTGGGCAAAGTGCCGTAGCATCAGCAAACACAGCTCACCATATGCGGATGAATCGCCCGCCGCTTTATCACCATGTGCAAAGTAACCGCTCACACCCGCATAATCATTAACATCAGGCTGCAAAAAAACCAACCCTTTGGTTTTCTCGATCTGAGCAATGCGCTCGGAATCATAGAGCCAATGCAAACCCAGCGAGGCTGAATCAGCAATCAACGCACCTAGAATAGCCGCCGCACGAGATTCCAGTTTAATATTCAAATTCATAGCGTGGGTTAATGTTATTTAATTTCAACTTCATCGGATATCCTACGCGCCTCGTCCTCCAACATGACAGGAATGCCGTCTTTAATCGCAAAAGCCAGCCGGTCGGGCTTGCAAATTAATTCCTGATCATCCTTTTTATAAATCAGCGGCCCCTTACAGAGCGGACACACCAGAATATCAAGCAATCTTGAGTCCATAATTTTCCTTAGTTTATATTTCTAAAATTTGCTGAGAATATCATCCAATTGATCCAAACTGGTATAGTGGACCACGATATTACCTTGACCATTTCTCTGCGGCTTAATCGCCACTTGCGCACCCAGGCGTTCAGAAACATCTTCTTGCAACCGCAAAAGATCCCGATCGGGCTTTTGCACCTTTTTAGGTACCGGATGCTCGATCTGATTTACCAGTCTTTCTGTTTCACGCACCGATAATTGTTTCTGCGCGATGACGTTGGCAAGTTTGATTTGCTGTGCCGGAACCAGCGATAACAAGGCGCGGCCATGACCCATATCAATCTTGCCCTGCATCATTAATTCCTGAACCGGTGCTGACAGATTGAGCAAACGCAACAAATTGGAAATAGTGCTACGCGAATTGCCAAGCGCTTCTCCAGCCGTCTGGTGCGTCATGCCGAACTCATTGATCAGACGTTGAATACCCATTGCTTCTTCCAGCGGATTCAAATTTTCGCGTTGTATGTTTTCAATCAACGACATCGCCAGCGCTGATTCATCGGCAACCTTGCGGATCAATGCGGGCACTTCATTGAGTCCCGCCAATTGCGCAGCGCGCCAGCGGCGCTCGCCAGCAATAATTTCATAACGACCCTCGTCGACTGGTCGCACCAGAATCGGTTGCATGATGCCTTGCGCTTTGATCGATTCGGCTAGCTCCGTTAACGCCACCTGATCCATATTGGTTCTGGGCTGGTATTTACCGGGCTGCAATTTAGATGTTTCGATGCTCTGCAACGATTCTTCCACCTGCGCTACGTCTGCGCTGCCTGATAATAAAGCGTCCAGCCCACGTCCCAATCCTTTCTGTTTTATCATTTCATGGATTCCTCAATTTTTTATTAGCGTGGATATTTCTAAAAAATTCAAAGTGTTGATCAAGACGAGACGCGCGACGAAGCATTGTAACGAAATTTAAATTGTTAGAGATGCCCTGCGAGTATCTCTTTTGCAAGCTCAAGATAAGCCTGTGCCCCTTTGGATTGCTCGTCGTGATACAACACTGGCAAGCCAAAGCCGGGCGCTTCAGCCAAGCGCACATTGCGTGGAATCACGGTGCGATAAACTTTTTCGCCGAAATGTTTTTGTAATTGATCAGAAACCTGCTGTGCCAGAATATTGCGCGGATCAAACATAGTGCGCAGCAAACCTTCGATGCGCAAGTTCGAGTTAAAACTATTGCGTACGCGCTTGATGGTATTAACCAGATCGCTTAACCCCTCTAACGCGTAATATTCGCATTGCATTGGAATCATGACTGCGTGCGCAGCACACAACCCATTCAATGTAAGCAGGTTCAGCGCAGGTGGGCAGTCGATTAAAATATAATCATAGTCACTTGCAATGACTTCCAGTGCGGTTTTCAGTCGTGCTTCGCGCTGGGAAAATTCCACCATTTCCACTTCCGCTCCGGCCAGATCCCGATTGGCGGGAATCAAGTCGTATTTCCCCTGCGGGCTGCTCACCCGCACATGCTGTATTTCTGCATCGTCCATCAGCACATGATAGACCGTGGTTGTGACCTTTTGCTTGTTGATCCCGCTCCCCATTGTTGCGTTGGCTTGCGGGTCGAGATCGACCAATAAAACGCGTTTCCCGGATGCCGCCAAACTTGCCGCCAGGTTCACGCTAGTGGTGGTTTTTCCGACACCGCCTTTTTGATTGGTAATAGCGAGTATTTTGGTCACAGTATTGACTCCTTATGGCTTGCGGTCGAATCAAGATCATACTTTATAATGACCAATTGCCGCGCTGCTTTCAATCCGGGCACGTTCAGCGTTACGATATTTTCGATCACAAATGGCTCATGAATTTGCTTGCGTTCCTGCTCTGAACAAAGTGCTTTCATCGCGACCCAGCGACAATCCATATTTTGTGCGTTTGCCCATTGCCGGGTTAACGCGACAAATTCTCCCAGTTCTGAAAAAGCGCGCGAGATAATGGTATTAACGCTTTTACCTACAACGATATGTTCAATGCGTTGCGCCATGATTTCAACGTTCTTCAACTCCAACTCGATTTTTACTTGCTGTAAAAAAGCGATTTTCTTTTGATTGCTTTCCACCAAAGTCACTTGCCAAGTGGGTTTTGCCAGTGCAATCGGTATTCCCGGCAGTCCTGCCCCTGTGCCAACGTCGATAATGTGCGCACCATGAATATGCGGCAGCACCACAAGACTATCCATCACATGTTGTGTCAGCATCTCCTGCGGATTGCGGATCGCCGTCAAATTATGAACTTTATTCCACTTCTCAATCAGCGCTATGTAGCGCTCAATACTTTTAGCAAATTGCTCTTCCGGTGCGGTAACAACAAAATCCAGCGCTCGCAAAGTTTGCGTAATCTGCGGGAGCAGACTCATTCATTGACCGCAAATCCGCGTTTCAAATGCACTAGCAACAGAGAGATCGCTGCCGGCGTCACTCCGGAAATCCGCGACGCTTGACCTATGGTCTCCGGCTTATGCTGATTCAATTTTTGCTGCACTTCGTTCGACAATCCTTTCACTGCGCAATAATCAATATCCTTCGGCAGCAAAGTATTTTCATATTGCGCTTGCCGGGAAACTTCTTCCTGTTGACGCTGGATATAACCGTGATACTTGGCTTGAATCTCAACTTGTTCGGCTACTTGCGCATTCACCACTGGCTCGCCCGCACCGGACAAAGTCATCAGTGAGCCATAGGTAACATCCGGACGTTTGAGCAATTCAGTTAATGTATATTCGCGCTCGATGCTTTTACCCAGCACGCGAATGGCATCTTGTTCCGGCAATGTTCCCGGTAGCACGCGAATCGAATCAAGTCGATGCTGCTCTTTTTCAATCGCTTCCTGTTTTGCACTAAATGCCGCCCAGCGCTGATCGTCGATCAACCCTAGCTTTCTGCCAGTTTCAGTCAACCGTAGGTCAGCATTGTCTTCGCGCAATTGCAAGCGATATTCTGCGCGACTGGTAAACATCCGGTACGGCTCGGTCACGCCGGAAGTGACCAAATCATCGACCAATACGCCCAGGTAAGCTTCATTACGCTGTGGCAGCCAAGCATCACGCGCCTGAATTTTCAGCACGGCATTAACTCCGGCCAACAATCCTTGCGCCGCAGCTTCTTCATAGCCTGTGGTGCCATTGATCTGCCCGGCAAAAAACAAATTCTCGATGGTTTTGGTTTCGAGTGAACGCTTCAGATTGCGCGGATCGAAGTAATCGTATTCAATCGCATACCCTGGTCGCGTGATATGCGCATTTTCCAGACCCAAGATCGAGTGAACCAGCTTGACCTGCACATCAAACGACAAACTGGTTGAAATACCATTGGGATAGATTTCATGCGTGTTCAAACCTTCCGGCTCAAGGAAAATCTGATGCGATTCGCGCGCGGAAAAACGCACTACTTTATCCTCAATCGACGGGCAATAACGCGGCCCGACACCTTCGATTTTTCCGGAAAACAAGGGCGAATCAACCAAGCCATCGCGGATAATACTGTGCGTCGCATCATTGGTATGCGTGATCCAACAGGAAATCTGGCGTGGATGCTGAATATTGGCATCAACCAACGAGAACGACGGGGTCGGACAATCGCCCGGCTGTTCAAGCAGTTTGGCATAATCCATCGTACGGCCATCGATACGCGGCGGCGTCCCAGTTTTCAATCGTCCTGCCGGAAACTCCATTTCACGCAACCGCTGCGCCAGTGTCAACGACGGCGGATCACCGGCGCGGCCAGCTTTAAAATGAGTCTTTCCGATATGCGCAAGCCCTGCGAGGAATGTACCCACCGTCAGAATCACCGCACGCGCATGAATTTTAGTCTTAAGCTGCGTAACCACGCCAATCACACGATCCTGCTCGACAATCAAATCATCCACTGCCTGCTGCATTACCCGCAGGTTCAGCTGATTCTCAACACGGCTGCGGATCGCTTGCTTATACAGAACACGATCGGCCTGCGCACGTGTTGCCCTGACCGCCGGGCCTTTACTCGAATTCAACATGCGAAACTGAATTCCCGCCTCATCTGCCGCCACACCCATCGCACCGCCCAGGGCATCGATTTCCTTGACTAAATGACTCTTCCCAATGCCACCAATCGACGGATTGCACGACATCTGACCAATCGTTTCGATATTATGCGTCAGCAACAACGTCTGGCAACCCATACGTGCAGCCGCCAACGCAGCCTCCGTTCCGGCATGGCCACCGCCTACAACGATAATGTCAAAATCCGCGTGATTGCTCATAGTGTTAAGTTATCGAAAGTCTTGATGAAGCAAAGAAGTATTTAACAGACAGGTTTCACGTGAAACCTTTTGCATTGTAAGCTAAAAAGGTGGCATTTTGGGGGGCAATTATAGGCGGAAGAAGAGAGCGAAGACAAGTATCGATCACCAATCAATATTTATCCGAGGCAGATATGTTAGCATTGCGTTTCAATCCATCTTCTTGATACCTTATTTGCGCGTTTGACATTGACACAGAATTTGTGTGATTCTGAGCGCATATCTCTTTAATATTGTTAACAATGATTCAATTCTAGATCTTCAAATGAAATTAATGCAACGCTGGCTTCGCACACTATCAATCCTTCCCATCCTGCTGCTCACCGCCTGCGCAATGGGACCGGACTTTATTCGCCCGCAAGTTGATACCGCCGAGAAGTTTCGGTTGTCGGAAATGGAGGCTGAGTCGATCGCCAATTTACAATGGTGGGAATTGCTGCAGGATGAAACGCTGCAGCAATTGATCCGGCAAGCTTTGCAGGAGAACAAGGATCTCAAACGAGCCATTGCCAGTGTCGAAGAGTTTGAAGCACGCTCACGCATTGCGTTCATGGATTTTGTTCCCAACATGGAGATCAGCGGCAATGCACCTGCGTTTGGCACGCTCGGTGGATTCAAGATTCCCGGCTTCCCAACACCCTACAATTATTTCGGCCAGACAACTTTGAACTGGGAATTGGATATCTGGGGCAGGATTCGCCGTTCCAATGAGGCTGCCCGCGCTGAGCTGATGGCGCGGGAGGAAAATCGACGCGCCATCATTCTGACGCTTATCAGTGCGGTGGCACAATCCTATTTCGACCTGTTGCAATTTGACATCCAACTGGAAATTGCGCATCGTGCCTTGGCTTCATGGGAAGAATCGGTCGCTATTTCGCGCGCACAGTTGCAAGGCGGCATCATTTCACGCCTCGATCTGGATCAGTTCCAGGCAGAACGAGCGAATGCAGCTTCCAGGGTGGCTGAACTTGAGCGCAGAATGGTACAAAAAGAAAATGAGCTCAGTGTACTGCTGGGTAGAAACCCAGTTTCGATAGCGCGAGGACGTATCCTAACAGAGCAAGCGATTCCACCTGAAGTACCCGCTGGCCTGCCTTCCGAGTTATTGCAGCGGCGCCCTGATATTCTCCAGGCCGAGCAAACCCTGGCAGCCGCTAACGCCAGAATCGGCGTGGCTCAGGCAGCACGCTTTCCCAAACTTTCGATTACCGGATTTCTTGGCGTGGCTAGTCCGGCTTTATCCAATCTGCTGCTTTCCGGAAGCGAGTTTGGCGTGGGCGGACTTGGCTTAGCAGGCCCATTACTCAATGCGCAAAGCCTGGGTTATGAGCAACGTGTCGCGGAAGCGCAGGCAAGACAAGCGTTCGCACAATACGAGCAAACCATTTTGATTGCGTTCAAAGAAGTTGAAGATGCACTGGTGGCAATTCGCACCGTTAACGAGCAAATCAAAGCGCAGCAACAGCAGGTCGAAGCATTGCACTCGGCTTTACATGTGGCAGACCTGCGCTATCAGGGCGGCATTACAAGTTACGTCGATGTGTTGCTCGCCAAACGTACTTTATTCGATGCCGAGTTTTCCCTGAGTGCAACGCAGCGTCTTCATCTGGTATCCATCGTCCAGCTTTACAATGCCTTGGGTGGCGGATGGGCGTCGGAATACAGCAATGGTCATGAGACAAACAAAGTAAAGCTATACTGAACTCGGTTGCATCAGCACAGAGGAAAAACATGAATAAAATTTATTTGAGCATCGGATTGTGCCTGGCTCTTCTGATCGGTTGCACCGAAAAGCCGCCTGCGGATTCTACTGCCCCTGTTCCGCAAGTCGAAGTAATCACCGTAACGTCGCAAGCGATTCAGGATGAACCGGAATTCATTGGGCAAACGGAAGCTTTTCGCCCAGTCGAGATCCGTTCGCAAGTCAGCGGAATCATCAAAAAGGTCTTTTTTACCGAAGGGCGCAATATTAAACAGGGTAATCAGCTATACCTCATTGATCCTGTGCCATTTAAAGCGATTTATCTCAGCAGCAAAGCCAAGGTGGCTCAGGCTCAGGCCCGGCTCGATCTAGCCAAGCAGGATTTGGCGCGTGTGCTTCCGCTGCTTGAGCAGCAAGCGGTGAGTAAAAAAAATGTGGATGATGCACAGGCGGAGGTACGGGGTGCGAAAGCAGCGCTGGAATCGGCACAAAATGATCTGATCAAGGCCAAATTTGATCTGGATAATACGATCATTACAGCGCCAGTGAACGGTCGCATTGGTCGCAGCCATTTCTATGAGGGAAGACTGATTTCAGCTCAGGAAACGCTGCTCGCAACGATCGACCAATTGGATCCGATGTATGTCAATGTCAGTGTTCCCGAAAGCTATCTTCTGCGCCGCCGCCGTGAACTCGCTGAGCATAAGGTGGAGCGACCGGATATTTTTCAGTTACGCGGCGTGATGACTTTCATGGATGGCAGCGTCTATCCTCAAGAAGGTGTTCTTGATTTTGCAGATGTTGCTTTGCGGCCTGAAACGGGCACATTGCAAGGACGGTTTGTATTCCCCAATCCCGAAGGCGCGTTTGCCCCGGGGCAATCTTATTTTTATCCCGGCCAGTTCGTCAAAGTTCGCATTAAAGGCTATACCCGCACCGATGCCATCCTGATCCCGCAGCGCGCTGTGCAGCAGGGACCCAGCGGTTCGTTTGTCTATGTCGTTGACGAGGAAGATAAGGCGGAACTTAGAGCGATTAGGGCCAGCATGTGGCGTGGCAAGGAATGGTTGATCGAAGAAGGTTTGCGCTCAGGGGAGCGTGTGGTTGTGGAGGGTTTTTTCCGGATTCTTCCGGGCGCTAAGGTCGATCCTGTAGCCGATCAGAAAGAAACAACCGCCATAATCCATAATGCCGAGGAACCCAACCTACAAAGTACGCCATGAACTCTCATTTCTTTATTGATCGGCCCATTTTTGCATCGGTACTGTCCATTATCATTGTTGTCATCGGCTTAGTTGCCCTGCAAAAGCTACCCATCGCGCAGTTTCCTCAGATCACGCCACCGATGGTGCAGATCGATGCGGATTATCCGGGCGCCAGCGCGGAAGTCGTGGCGGAAGCGGTGGCTCGCCCAATCGAAGTGCAGCTTCCGGGTATTGATAATCTTTTATATTATGAATCGACCAGTACCAACGATGGGCATATGACCATGAAGCTCACGTTCGAGATTGGAACCGACATCGATATTGCACAGGTGCAGACACAGAACCGGCAGCGTCTGGCCGAGCCACAACTGCCCGATGAGGTTGTGCGACAGGGTATTACGGTTAAAAAAACATCGCCCGATTTATTGGCGGTGATTGCATTGAGTTCAACGGATCCCAAGCATGACACCGTTTTTCTCTCGAACTATAGTTTGTTGCGCATTCTCGATAATGTCAAACGGCTTCCCGGTGTTGGTGACGCGGTCATTTTTGGCGGGCAGAATTACTCCATGCGGCTGATTCTCGACCCCGTCCGCATGGCGCAACTTAATATTACGCCAACCGAAATTGCAGCGGTCGTGCGGGAGCAGAATCGCGATTTCCCAGCTGGCAGGATAGGGCGCGAACCAACGCCCAAGGGTACAGAATTAACTATCCCGGTCATTACTCGTGGCCGCATGAGTGAGGTTAACGAATTCGAAGACATGATTATTCGTGCCCACCCGGACGGCGCGATGGTACGGATGCGGGATGTTGCACGCGTGGAATTAGGTGCTCAATCCTATGACCTGCAAGGGCGGTGGAATGGGAAACCTAACACTTTCTTGCTGACCTTTCTGTCACCTGGCGCAAATGCGCTCGACACCTCTAAACGGATTCGTGAAGAAATGGACAAGCTTGCAAACAGCTTTCCAGCAGGCGTGTCTTATGATATTCCATACGACACAACAACATTCATTGATGTTTCTATCAGGGAAGTGGTCAAAACGCTTGCCGAAGCAATGATATTGGTAATTCTGGTTGTTTTTCTCTTTCTGCAGAGTTGGCGTGCAACGCTGATTCCGGCGCTCGCCGTTCCAATTTCCCTGATTGGAACGCTTGCCGGTATGGAAGCGTTGGGATTTTCGATCAATACGCTGACGCTTTTCGGTATGATTCTGGCCATCGGTATCGTGGTGGATGACGCGATTATAGTAGTGGAGAATGCCGAGCGACAAATGACTCAAGGCGGGCTCTCACCCCGAGATGCTGCAAAAAAATCCATGAGCGAGGTGACTGGGCCAGTGATTGCAAGTGTTCTGGTGCTGGCCGCCGTGTTTGTACCCGTGGCATTCTTGGGCGGAATTACTGGCGAATTGTATCAACAGTTTGCAATCACCATTGCGCTCTCAGTGACTATTTCCGGATTTGTGGCATTGACCCTCAGTCCCGCATTATGCGCCTTGGTGCTCAAGCCTAGCCATGGCTCTCCCGGACGATTCTGGAAAACATTCAATCGGTTTTTTGATTGGGCGCAGACAGGATATGTCGGAACGGTTGGCGTCGTCATTAAGCGATCCGTAATTGCGCTTATCATTTTTTTGATGCTGATACTGGTTAATATGGGTCTGTTCAAAGCAATTCCTGGAAGTTTCCTGCCGGAAGAGGATCAGGGCTATTTTATTACCGTGGTGCAATTGCCGGATGGCGCTTCACTGACGCGCACCATCGAGGTTTTAGAGAAAATTGAAGGATATTTTCAAGAAATTCCCGCCGTTCATTCAACCGACACACTGACCGGCCAGAATTTTGTTTTCGGTACCCGCGGAACGAACCAAGCGACGATGTTTGTCCCGTTACATCACTGGGACGAGCGCAAGCATGCCGACGAACAGGTACCCGGTCTGATAGCCGCAGCTTACCAGGAATTTGCTAAAATTCCGGAAGCTTTGGTGCTGGCTTTTAATGCCCCTTCGATCAGCGGATTGGGTTCCACCGGCGGTTTTTCAGCGCAATTGCAGGATCCCGCTGGCGGAGATTTCGCTGAATTTGCCGCAGTGGCGCAGGAGTTTACTGCCAGAGCCACAGAACACCCGGCGATTGCGGTTGCCAGCACCAATTTTCGTATCAGTGCGCCACGACTGTTTGCCACGGTAGATCGCGAACGTGCCAAAGCATTGGGTGTTCCGATTTCGGAAGTATTTGATACCATGCAGGCCTATTTTGGTAATCTGTATGTCAATGATTTTGTAAAATTTGGCCGTATCTACCGGGTGCAGACTGAAGCACTGCCAGAATATCGCTCCAATCCGGATGATATCAGCAAGATTTATGTGCGCGCCCGAACAGGAACAACAAATACTATGATTCCACTGGATTCGGTAGTAACCACCGAGTTTAATAGTGGCCCAGACCCCGTAACGCATTTCAACGGATATAATTCTGCGCTCATATTGGGCGGCGCGGCACCCGGCTATAGTTCGGGGGAAGCGCTGGAAGCCTTGCAACAAATCGCCGATGAAATTCTCACGCCGAAAGGTTATTCGATCGATTGGAGCGGAATATCCTTGCAAGAGCGTAAGGCCAGCGGACAATCGACTTATGTTTTCGCTTTTGCCTTACTGATGGTATTTCTGGTATTGGCCGCCTTGTATGAAAGCTGGTCTATTCCATTTGCTGTTATTTTAGCCATCCCTTTTGGAGTTCTGGGAGCATTTCTGGCAATCTGGACAAGGGATTTGACCAATGACATTTATTTTCAAATCGGCTTGGTGACTTTGATCGGATTAGCGGCCAAGAATGCCATTTTAATTGTGGAATTTGCCAATCAACGCTACGCGGCCGGGATGTCATTAACCGAAGCAGCACTCGATGCGGCACGGCTTCGCTTTCGGCCTATTATCATGACGTCGATGGCGTTCATTCTGGGTGTGCTGCCACTGGTTATCGCGTCCGGTGCGGGCGCAGCCAGCCGTCACTCAATCGGAACCGGTGTGTTCGGGGGTATGCTGGCAGCCACATTTTTGGCGATCTTTTTTGTGCCGCTGTTTTTTGTCGTGATCGGCAAGCTTACACAACGCGGCAGACAACCCACTAATGCAAACGAGTCGCAACAAGCGATTGCTATAGCGCCGCCGCAAGATGATCAAGCCAGAATCGATGAAGGTAAACCATGATTAGAAATTTAGTGCGGCATGGCGTACTTGCCTGCGGATTATTATTCGCCAGCCATGCGATCGCACAGGATCGCGCACAACCACGCCTGCCTACAGTCGAATTAACAGCCGGCATGCATGTAATACAAGCCGAAGTTGCGCACACGTACAAC
This sequence comes from Nitrosomonas sp., assembly GCF_019752095.1. Lineage (GTDB taxonomy): Bacteria > Pseudomonadota > Gammaproteobacteria > Burkholderiales > Nitrosomonadaceae > Nitrosomonas. The sequence goes on along the minus strand of NZ_JAIEMO010000003.1, from coordinate 213,466 downwards.
CAGCAAAGCGTCGGCTTAATGCACCGTAAGAAGATGGAGGTTAACGAAGGAATGCTATTCGTTTACGAAGTGCCGCAAGTGCGCTGCTATTGGATGCGCAATACGTTGATACCGCTCACCATCGCGTTTATCGACAATGATGGCGCCATCGTCAATCTGCGCGACATGCAGCCACGCACCGAGCGCTCGCACTGTTCGAGTAAGCCGGTACGCTATGCGCTGGAAATGAACCAAGGTTGGTTCAATGCGCGTGGTCTAAAACCCGGCTTCAAGCTGCGCGGAATTCCACTTGCTCCGGCAGTGATGCCGTAAGTTTGCATCCTGGATTATCGACGAATAGCGAGCTAGCGTCCTCGTGCTCCGCTCGCTCGACGAGGCTCATCGAAACGTCGACGGGACGATGGAGCAAAACCGGCACCCGCAGATTTTTTACTTACCGGCTTTTTATTTTCTGATTTTTTTGGTGAATTGCGCGAGGGCGTTGCGCCACGCGGTTCCCCACCACGGCCATTTTTAATTGGCTCAGCCTTGATACTAGGATCAGGCTCAAATCCAGCAATCACCTGACTACGTAATTCGTGCTTAATCAATTTTTCGATACCTGTGAGCAGCTTAATTTCATCCACGCACACCAACGATACGGCATCTCCTTCCGCTCCAGCACGGCCCGTCCGGCCAATGCGGTGAACATAATCCTCGGGGACATGGGGCAATTCAAAATTAACTACGTGGGGCAATTCACTGATATCAATGCCACGTGCAGCGATATCGGTCGCTACCAAGACTTGCAGGTTACCCGTCTTGAATTTGGCTAATGCCTGCGTGCGCGCCGTCTGGCTTTTGTTACCATGAATTGCAAGTGCAGGAATACCGCCTGCGGTCAGAAATTCTGCCAGCTTATTGGCGCCGTGCTTGGTACGGGTAAATACCAGCACCTGCGACCAGCCATGCTGCTTAATTAGATGTGCCAAGAGATTTCGTTTGCGCTCACGATCAACCGGATGCACCACATGCGTGACCTTGTCTGCAACCGCATTACGACGCGCCGCTTCAATCAGGGCTGGTTGGTTGAGCAGATTATCCGCTAGCGCCCGGATCTCGTCCGAGAAAGTCGCTGAAAATAATAAATTTTGCCGCTGCTTGGGTAACAGCGCGAGTATCTTTTTGATATCTCGAATAAAACCCATATCGAGCATGCGGTCGGCCTCGTCCAGCACGAGGATTTCGATCTGTGACAGGCTCAGTGTTTTTTGTTGCACATGATCCAGCAAGCGTCCCGGTGTCGCGACCAGAATATCCACGCGGCTTTTCAGGCGGGTGATTTGCGGATTAATATTCACACCACCAATCATTATCATTGAACTTAACTTTAAATATTTGCCGTAATCACGCACACTCTCTTCAACCTGCGCCGCAAGTTCTCGTGTTGGCACCAAAATAAGCGCCCTTATTGGCGGCCGCCCAATGGATGGCCCTTTGACGCTTTTGTCAGAAAGGCGGTGCAGAATCGGCAAGGTAAAGCCAGCCGTCTTTCCGGTGCCGGTTTGCGCCCCGGCCAGCAGATCGCCGCCCGTCAGGACGGCGGGTATTGCTTGCGCTTGAATGGGTGTAGGTACGGTATAGCCGCGCTCTGTTACGGCACGAATAATTTCATCGGACAAGCCGAAAGTAGCGAAAGACATAAAACTCCAAGGAGGGTTAACGGGTTGTCATCCCAGGTTGGGTATGACTATCAAGACAAAGGGATGAAGGATACTGCCATAAATCCAATTCTTGTAGCGAGTATAATATGAATTGGTTTCAGAATCTCAACAATCATCAACAAATTTCTAATTCTTCCATGACCTTATATTATTATTTTACTACGTGGCTTATTTTACCGTCGCTATCGCCATGAACAATGATTGCATGATTCATTGGCAAGAAATTGGCGAGGAAAAATCCGCTCACTGGCATTCTGAAAAGGGACTGCCGCCGCCCAAACGAGTGCAAGTCATTGATGACCGCATGCCAGCCGATACCGCTTACCGGCTGGCATGCGAAGGTACCGCATTGCTGTGGCGCGGAGATTTTCAGAATGCACGCCAACTTCTGCAAGCAATGGCACGGCGTGCGGACAAAAAAAAGCCGGAGAAACCAAAACAACCAAGCGTTTCACACGCTGAAGTTTTTCACCGGCATCGTCTGGCGCAATCGCAACGCGCCCGTGTCCTGGAAAAACTGCTGATCCCTTTTAACGCCGATCACAGCATTCCCCTGCGCCGCGCACCCGATGCGCATACTGCTTGTTTGGAAACCTACGGACCCTGCACTGAGCCCTACATCGCCTCATTGCGTGAACTGCAAGGATTAATTGGCGCACACGAATGGCGCAAAAAAGGGATTGAGATCCCGGCATTGGGCATCACGATTCACCCGCATTATGGGGTTTTTGCACCGATTCGCAACGAGTATGTACAATTGATTGTGCAAGTGTCGCCTCCCGAACTACTGGCAACCCAATCCACAGCATTCGACATTGGCACCGGAACCGGTGTATTAGCTGCAGCTCTGGCATTGCGTGGTGTTCGACACATCATCGCAACGGATCAAGATCCGCGTGCATTAACTTGCGCACGAGACAATTTGACGCGACTGAATTTACTAAGCCAGGTTGAATTAATGCAGGCCGATCTTTTTCCACCAGGTCAAGCTGCACTGATCGTATGCAATCCGCCTTGGATTCCTGCGCGCCCCAGCTCACCGTTGGAGCATGCCATCTTTGACCCGGAAAGTCGCATGCTGCACGGTTTTCTGCACGGGCTTAGCGCGCATTTACTACCCGACGGCGAAGGTTGGTTGATCCTGTCCGATTTTGCTGAGCATTTGGGATTGCGCACACGCGAGGAATTGCTTGCTGCCATTGATGCGGCGGGCTTAAGGGTATTGGATCGGACGGACACGAAACCCTGCCATCCCCGAGTTTCGGATACCAACGACCCACTGCACAAAGCTCGCGCTGCGGAGCTTACTTCGCTGTGGCGCCTAGCAACCCAGTAATCAGAAATAGTGCAACAGCAGTTCCTTACAATTCAGTGTATTTCTTAGCGCTGCCTTTGGCTTTTTCCACCGGATACTTTAGTGCATTTTGCTCAATCTTCTGCAGTACGATTTGCTTTAAATCCAAATCGTATTTTTCCACAAGAAGCAAAGCAAACGCAACAACGTCCGCAAGCTCCTCTTTCACCTTATCGATATCCGCCTGTTCAGAAGGCTTCCATAAAAAGGCCTCGAGCAACTCTCCGGCTTCAATATTTAATGCCAGCGCAAGGTCTTTAGCATTATGAAATTGCGCCCAATCCCGTTCATCACGGAATTTAAGCAGTGCTTGGGTGATTTCTTTAATATCGCTCACGTGCAGAAAGTCCAATTAGTGATAATAAGCCGCCATATAACTACCCAAATAAAAACTCAACCCATTTGGATAATTCTGGCTACCGAAGGAACGCCCGAGGCATTCCAAACAAATAGCAAATAATGACCTGGTGGTGCTAAATTGGGCGATACGGGCGACTGCACCGTTACTATGCTCCCCGCCTGTGCAACCGGCAAGTCAAAAAAACGGGTTTCTTGGTCAAATGTATGCGTCACTGCACCAGCACGTACCAATGTTACCCTTGTAATGTCTTCGCTCGCTTCGACTGAAAACTCCTGATTCCAGCTAATTTGTGTTATGGGCGCATCAATGATTTCCGGGCGCAACGCAAACTCGCCACTTTCATCCGTCTTGAACAAGTAAGGCGGGTAATAAATTTCACCGTTGAGCTGCGTTAATGGGCCTTGCGCACCGCCACCGCCTGTAATTACCGTTCCATCAGGTAACAGGAGAGAAGCCGAGTGATACAAACGGGCCGTCGCTGCGCTTGCAGTCGTTTTCCATGTATTGGTACCTGGATCCCATAATTCCGATTCCAGCGCCGCACCTTCCAAATCGTTGCCCGTCGATGAACCGCCATTGACCCAAACCTGACCATTCGCCAGAACAGTTGCGGTACCATACTGGCGGTCTTTTGCTAAGAATCCTGCGGCAGAAACAATAGGCTTAACAGCATTGTTGAGATCAACAACAATAGCTTTACGGTCCTTACGGATCGTAAGAATCTTTCCGGGCGCAAACATCACGCTCGACAAACTGGCCTGGCTTGACTGAATCTTATTGCTGTACTTGGTAAGCACACCATCACCGGATGTATTCAGGTTATACATGTACCCATTGTGCGCAAGGATAAACAGATTCCCTTGAGGATTTACCCAGGCCCTTGGATAGAACCAAGAAGAAGCACCCAGCGCTCCATATGCATAATCGCTGGCTGCTGAAGTGAGCGTACGCCAGCTACCATCAGCCGCGCGCACTTCAGGTATGGGCGAATAAGTCGCCACAGTCGCGGGAACCGTTTTTGTGCCTTTAAAGAATCTGTCGTTGCGCCCACCCAGCACAACATGCTCGCCATTTGGAAGCGTAACCGCCGTTGCATACCAGCGTTTAAACCCCATACTCTGGGTCTGGCGTATCAGCGCATCAGTGGCTGGATCAAAAATATTTACATCGCTATTTGCATAGTTTCGCCTGTTATTTACCAGCGCATCGCCGCCGAGAATGAGCGCCTGACCGCTTGCAGGAATATGCGCCTGTCCCGCACAAAAAATATCCGTTTCAGTCGTATTGGGCAATACTTCGAATGCATCGACTCCCGTTCCCAAGGATGGATCCCAAATCGCATAATGCATTTTGCTGCCCTGCGCACCATTCGTATTCGTGCCGTAAGCAAACACCCTTCCATCCGGCATAAGCATCATGGCAATAGGAATAATCGGCCAATCATGTAATGGACCAAACTCGCCCTTTATTTTCGCCTCAGGCCCAGCCGCCACAGCAAAGGATGCTCCTCTGAAATCGGACACCAGCAATACTAGGCTGAAAAAGAACAGAACGATAAGATGCCTTCCTCGCTGCGCAAAAGGCAAATGCCTAACTGTAATCATCAGATATCCTCAATATCAATCATCATTCATTCAATACAAACTAATAAACGATCACAGTCCGCTTTCAACACTTGATCTGAAAACTGCAATCGCAGTACATAGTGCATAAATTGCGGCCCGTATGATACAGGAAGATTGTCACAGATTAGGAAGGAGAATTGTCCTTTTCAATTTGTGTCAATGTCTATACCGTGGAAAGCGTTTGTAGCGGTATTTATAATCAGAACATTCAGAAAACCGAATCTTCACAATCTGTTGAAATATTTTTTCGAGTTAATCGATACAAAACAAAAAACACTAAACTCTGTAAAATGATTGAACAAATAGCATTCAACGAGAGGTGTCCCATGCAAAAACAAATCGCAGTATTCATTATTTTTATGCTGGCATCCTTGCCGAGCTATGCTCAGCAACCGGATTTTAATCCAGAGCAAATGCAGCAATTAATGCAGCAAGCGCAACAAATGCAAGACTGCATGTCCCGAATTGACCAACAGGCCATGGAAGCATTAGGAAAAAAATCGCAGGCTATGGAAGCGGAAATTAAAGCTTTGTGTCAGGCCAATAAACGTAGTCAAGCACAAAGCACCGCCATTCAATTCGGACTTTCCATGTCTCAGGATGAAAATATCAAAATGGCCAAAGAATGCGGCAAGATGGCAATGGGCATGATGCCGAAGATGGATTACCCCACCAGCGAGAAAGACCTTAAAGGTCGCCATATTTGTGATTCTTATTGATTACGGACGGGGCAAAATGAAAACTGTCCCTTCTTACACGCTCTTTCTCCGCGTAATACAAAACGAAAATCATATCTGGAGGAAAAAATCAGGTTCATTCAATCAATTCTTGCTTGATGCCTTTTCCCACTTCAAGTTCGGCAATTGATGCGAGTAATTGCCTTGCATTGGTAGACGAACGAAGAAGATATGCAGTCTCTCCATCGCTTGATAAGCTTCCAAGGAAATCATCACTACGGGCGGCTGTGTAACTAATAGCGTCATAGAAATCACTCTCACAAGTACATTTACTTCTATCTCTTAGTACTAATGAGCAACTCGAGGAGTTTTAAAACTAATTCACGAGTTGCTAAAGCGTCTGCTAAAGCCGTGTGTCGATTGCTTTCAGAAATTTTTATTCCGAAGTACTCAAATGCACCATCAGAACTCAGAGCAGATGCCGGTAGATGACCATTGAGATATAGCAGATATAGCATCGTGTGTGTATCTAACGCTCTGTGAGAAATTCCAGGAAGTTCATTTTTCCCCGCAAGAAAAACTAGCTTACGTATAAATGCCACATCAAAACCAACATTGTGGCCAATAGCAGTTACGCATCCTTGTCCGAAGGTTTGATTGAGATATTGCTCAATCTTCTCCAATGCAACGACGGCAGGAACTGCTTTTTCTTTCCAATTAGCCGCAAATTTTTTAAAATTTTCCTTGGCAAACTGACTCCAATGAATCTCATCATGTTGTGGCCGAACATATACAACACAAGGAGGTGCAGGTAGAGTCAGTGGAACAATTGCAACAGAAAGTACTTCATCCTGGAATGGATTAATTCCGCTAGTCTCAAGATCAATCACTACAATATTATTACTTACAAGATCGAGCATTTCTTTGAGGCACGTAAAAGTGAGTAAGTTTCCGTAACAATTGAATTTCCAAACAGAGCCCAGTTATACAGGTAACTTCCAGAAAAGCCCCACACCAAAATAAGAGAGCCGATGAGTAGCATAATTAAAAGTGGCCAATCCGGCTGTATGCAATAAAAATACAGCGTCACTATTCCTCCGAGGATACCGAGTAAAGAAAGCCAGAAAAGAAGTGTGCTAGCTGTAGTTATCGATCTGTGAAGCGTGTATTTATTTTGATAAGTAGTCACGAGTGAGTGCGATAAGTTTTGAGCCAAGTAAATTCTAAAAACTGGATAAAGAGAACTCCATGCTAACTCAATGCCTTTAGGAGAAAATTCCTTCTGTATAACTTTGAAGAGTGGCTCCAATTTTGGATCGAATGAAGACTCAGGCTTGGGTATACGAAGCTTGAGAGATTGATATACTCTACACCTATCAGATATTTTCCCTGCGATAGGACTTCCGGATCGACCAACCCAGTTCAGTATATGTCCGAAAAAATACCAAAGAAAAAGGAGAGGAATAGCAACGAAGATTCTACCTTCAAGACTCAATGTATCTACCAGATGCGGTAAAGTCTGAATCGTAAGTTTTAAAATACCATTGTTAGTCCAAATGGGCACAAGAGAGCCGAGTCCCATCCATATGAGAAGAAGAAAAATGTTGAATATAATTCCCGGCAGCAATATACCGAAAAAATCATAGCTAAGGTTTGTCAATTTCGCTAACAGTTCATCCATAATCACTATGTCACTTCGATATTTAAATAAGTTTACTCTGATAGGTTGCTAACTAGCACAAACCTATAAACCTAGGCTGCTCTTTAAATTTTACGTCCATGACATTCACCGACTAATCGGCTTATACCGAATCCGCTTCGGTTTCGCACCTTCTTCACCCAGGCGGCTTCTCTTATCGGCTTCATATTCCTGATAGTTGCCGTTGAAGAATGTCCATTGCGATTCGCCTTCGGCGGCGAGGATATGCGTGGCGATGCGGTCGAGGAACCAGCGGTCGTGAGAGATGACCAGTACGCAACCGGCGAATTCTAGCAGTGCATCTTCCAGTGCGCGCAGCGTTTCCACGTCGAGATCGTTGGAGGGCTCATCCAGTAGCAGCACGTTGCCGCCCGCGATCAAGGTTTGCGCGAGGTGCAGGCGGCCCCGCTCACCGCCGGAGAGCTGTCCGATGATTTTTTGTTGATCGCCGCCCTTGAAATTAAATCGCCCCAGGTAAGCGCGTGCCGGTGTCGTGTATTTGCCCACCACCAGCAGGTCGTTGCCGCCGGAAATCGCGTCAAATACGGTCTTGTCGTTTTCCAACGAATCCCGCGCCTGATCGACATGCGCAATCTGTACCGTGTGGCCGATTTTTACTGCACCGGAATCCGGTTGTTCCTTGCCGGCAATCAGCTTGAATAGGGTGGATTTACCAGCGCCGTTCGGGCCGATAATGCCGACGATCGCGCCTGGCGGAACTTTGAAACTCAGATTGTCGATCAGTAAGCGGTCACCATAGGATTTCGATACGCCGTCAAATTCGATCACCTCATTACCCAGACGCTCGCCGACGGGAATGAAAATTTCCTGGGTTTCGTTGCGTTTCTGGTATTCCTGCGAATTGAGTTCTTCAAAACGGGCGATACGCGCCTTGGATTTCGCCTGACGTCCTTTCGGATTTTGCCGCACCCATTCCAGTTCTTTCTTCATCGATTTCATATGCGCATCAACCTGCTTTTGTTCTTGCTCCAGCCGCGCTTCTTTTTGTTCCAGCCAATTGGAATAATTGCCTTTCCACGGAATGCCGTGACCACGGTCGAGCTCCAATATCCACTCAGCGGCGTTATCAAGGAAGTAACGATCATGCGTCACCGCCACCACTGTACCGGGAAAACGCACCAGGAATTGCTCCAGCCATTCGACCGATTCCGCATCCAGGTGATTGGTCGGTTCATCCAGCAATAGCATATCCGGTTTTTCCAGCAGCAATTTGCACAATGCCACGCGGCGCTTTTCTCCACCGGACAAATTTTCAACCACTGCATCCCACGGCGGCAAGCGCAACGCATCGGCGGCAATCTCCATCTGATTCGTCGTATCGCTGCCGGCTGTGGCAATAATGGCCTCCAGGCGCGCCTGCTCTTCCGCCAGAGCATCGAAATCCGCGCCCTCTTCGGCGTACGCAGCGTAAACATCGTCCAGCTTCTTCTGCGCCTGCATCACCTCGCCCATGCCTTCTTCCACTTCCTGTCGCACAGTATGTTCGGGATTCAGTTGCGGCTCCTGCGGCAAATAACCCACGCGGATATCCGGCAGGCGCTGCACTTCACCGTCAAATTCTTTATCCACACCGGCCATGATGCGCAGCACGGTAGATTTGCCGGAGCCGTTCAGTCCGAGCAAACCTATCTTGGCGCCGGGAAAAAAGCTGAGTGAAATATCTTTGATAATCTGACGTTTGGGTGGAACCATTTTGCTCACGCGGAGCATTGACATTACATATTGAGCCATAGGTTAAATAATCTTATTGGATGAAAGAAAAGGTTATGAATACTTGAAACAATCATGAAAGAGTGTAACGCACGCGCCTCAGCATTGAAAGCGGGGCACGGGATTGTCGTTAATCGCCGACACGGCTGATTGACACAAATTTATATTTTTCATCAAAAACCAATTCAAACGTGCCATAAACGCCATGATTGCCCACCACGGAGCGCAACACATTGGCCGGAAAATGAATAATGCGGCCATCGGTGGTTCTCGCCGCCACCGTATCCACCTCGCCCTCGTAATAGTACAAAAGTTGATGGGCAGGAATATTGAGTACAACGTGCAACCGCTGATGCATAGATTCCCTCACCAATGCCAAGAAATCATCGTCAAAAGCTCTCGCCTTCCTCCAGATAGCGCCATTGCCCTTCGGGCAAATTGCCCAGCTTGATTTTACCGATGCGCACGCGTTTTAAGCCGGTTATTTTCAGATTGACCAGCTCGCACATGCGGCGGATCTGGCGCTTCTTACCTTCCTGCAGGATAAACCGCAATTGATCCTGATTTTGCCAGCTCACCTGTGCTGCTTTCAAAGCCTGGCCGTCGAGGCTCAAGCCGTGATTCAGCAACGCCAGCTTGGCCGGGGGCAAAGCACCTTCAACCCGCACCAGATATTCTTTATCAACGCGGGAATTCTCGCCGATCAATTGTTTCGCAATACGGCCATCTTGTGTCAGCACCAGCAAGCCCTGCGAATCAATATCGAGTCGCCCAGCCGGTGCCAGATTTCTCAAATGCGCGGGCTGAAAACGTTTGGTCAATTGATCGGTACGAAACTGGTTTTCCGGTTTGATCAGCACGACAGCGGGCTGATAACCCGGCTCCGGCTGCGCGGACACATAACCGATGGGTTTGTTCAGCAAGATTGTAACCAGGCTGGTCTGCTGCGCTTGCCCGGCTTTGTTCAGTTTAATTTTCTGCGTGGGATAAATTTTGGTGCCCAGCTCGGAAATCTGTTCCCCATCGACAAACACCCAGCCCAGCTCGATATAGCGATCCGCTTCGCGGCGCGAGCATAGGCCTTGTTCGGACATCAGTTTTGATAAGCGGATTTTCTCCATGTCGCGTTATAATGTTGGCAGTAAAAAGAATGAATGGAAGATTGGCGTTGCCCTATTATAAAGGTAATCAAACGATCATTTTTAATAACCTGATCAGGAGCATTTCATGGAAACTACCGCAGCCATACTGGAAAAAGCGCATCAACGCGCCGAGGAAATGGAGCTTCCCTACAAAGGCGCATTACTCCCGATGGAAGCTTATCGAATTTTGCAAGCATCCGCGCATGCGCAATTGGTGGATGTGCGCACTCATGCCGAACTCGATTGGGTTGGACGCCTCCCTAATGCGATAGAAATTGAATTGCGCGCATACCCAAGCATGCAGCCCAACGCAGATTTTCTGGGTCGACTCGCGAGTAAAGTCAATAAAACCTCACCCGTGCTATTCATCTGCCGCAGTGGATCGCGCTCGAATCAAGCTGCTATCATGGCTAGCCAGAGTGGCTTTGCCGATTGCTATAACATCCTCGAAGGTTTTGAAGGCGATAGAGATGAGAACGGCCAACGCGGCAAACTTTCAGGCTGGAAAGCAGCCGGATTGCCGTGGGTACAGAGTTAGAAAGGGATTAAGACATGCTTCAGACCGACTACTCGGGAGCAAACTTCCGGGCAGTCTTCCTGATTACTGATTAGGTTAATTACCAACTTACATCTCAGACCAACCGATCACACCCGTATACGCCGTAACCAGAATGACGACGCCAAACACAATGCGATACCACGCAAAAACGGTGAAATCATGATTACTGATGAAGCGTATTAGCCCGCGGATTGCCACTAGTGCGCTGAAGAATGCTCCCATGAAGCCGACCGCAAACATGCTCACGTCGTCCAATTCCAGAATTGCGCGGTTTTTATATACATCATAAAAAGTAGCGGCAAACATGATGGGGATGGCGAGGAAAAAGGAAAACTCGGCAGCGGCTTTTCGCGACAGGCCAAAAAGCAGGCCACCAATGATGGTCGCCCCCGAACGCGATGTTCCCGGAATCAGTGCCAGACATTGCGCCATGCCAACTTTCAGCGCATGCTTCCAGTCCATGTCATCGACTTGTTCCACTTCAATCACATGATCCCTGCGCTCTGCCCATAAAATCACAATACCACCGATGACCAGTGCTGTCGCCACTGATACGGGATTAAATAAATATTGCTTGATCACATCAATAAACAGTAGGCCCAGGATGGCTGCGGGCATGAATGCAATGAAAAGATTCAGCACAAACCGATTGGCTGAAGCCTCTGATCCTATGCCCATCACAATATCCGTTATTTTCTTGCGGTATTCCCAGCACACGGCCAGGATAGCGCCCAGCTGTATCGCAATGGTAAAGACCTTGCTTTTTTCATCATTAAAGTCCAGTAAATCGCCGAACAAAATCAGATGGCCGGTAGAAGAAATCGGCAGAAATTCGGTCAGACCTTCTACAACGCCAAGGATCAGCGCTTTAAGTAATAAAATGAAATCCATTGGCGTGTTTATCTAGTTGATCAATCTGACGGCGGTACTCTGATTACAGTTTATTGTAAATCTCCGCGCCTTTTTCCTTGAATTCGGCTGATTTTTGTTCCATCCCCAGCTTTAAGGCTTGTTCTTCGGCAACGCCTTGACTAGCGGCATATTCGCGAACATCCTGGGTAATCTTCATGGAACAAAAATGCGGGCCGCACATCGAGCAGAAATGTGCCACTTTCGCGCCATCCTGCGGCAAGGTCTCGTCGTGGAATTGCTGCGCTTTATCGGGATCGAGGCTGAGATTGAACTGATCTTCCCAACGGAATTCAAAGCGCGCCTTGGATAGTGCGTTATCACGGATTTGCGCACCGGGATGCCCTTTTGCCAGATCGGCGGCATGCGCAGCGATTTTATAGGTGATGATACCGTCCTTAACGTCATCTTTATCTGGCAGCCCCAAATGTTCCTTCGGCGTCACATAGCACAACATTGCCGTGCCATACCAGCCGATCATCGCCGCGCCAATCGCGGAGGTGATATGGTCATATCCAGGCGCAATATCGGTCGTCAGCGGGCCGAGCGTATAAAAAGGCGCCTCATCACAATGCTTCAACTGCAGCTCCATATTTTCCTTGATCAAATGCATCGGTACATGACCAGGCCCTTCGATCATGGTCTGCACATCATGCTTCCAGGCAATTTTCGTCAATTCCCCCAATGTTCTCAATTCGGCGAACTGCGCTTCATCGTTGGCGTCATAGATCGAGCCCGGACGAAGCCCGTCACCCAGCGAGAAGCTGACATCATACGCTTTCATAATCTCGCAAATTTCTTCAAAATGCGTGTACAGGAAACTCTCTTCATGATGCGCCAGACACCATTTCGCCATGATCGAGCCGCCGCGCGATACGATACCCGTCATACGCTTTGCCGTCATCGGCACATACGCTAGGCGCACGCCGGCATGGATAGTGAAGTAATCGACGCCCTGCTCAGCTTGCTCAATTAACGTGTCGCGGAAAATTGCCCAAGTCAGCTCCTCGGCTTTGCCGTCGACTTTTTCCAATGCCTGATAGATTGGCACCGTGCCGATGGGTACCGGACTATTGCGAATGATCCATTCGCGTGTTTCGTGAATATTCTTGCCGGTGGAAAGATCCATCACCGTGTCGCCGCCCCAGCGGATCGCCCAGGTCATTTTTTCCACTTCTTCCTGAATGCTTGAACCTAATGCGGAGTTGCCAATATTGGCGTTAATTTTCACCAGAAAATTACGTCCGATAATCATCGGCTCGGATTCAGGATGATTGATATTCGCCGGAATAATGGCGCGTCCGCGCGCCACTTCATCGCGCACAAATTCGGCTGTGATCATTTTTGGTAAAGATGCGCCAAAATCCTGCCCCGCATGTTGACGCGTCAGCAATTCATGATGTTGTGCATTGAGTGCTTCTACGCGTTGATTTTCGCGAAGGGCGATATATTCCATTTCCGGTGTAATGACGCCGCAGCGCGCGTAATGCATTTGCGTGACATTTAAGCCTGTTTTGGCGCGACGTGGCTGCCGCTGCAAATTAAAACGCATATCCGCCAGCTTGGGATCCTGTAATCGCGCCTGGCTATAGGCAGAATTATGACTGGCTAGAATTTCGGTGTCATCGCGCTCGGCAATCCACTTTTCCCGCAACGCAGGCAATCCAGACCGGATATCGATTTTTATCGCAGAATCGGTATATGGGCCGGACGTATCATAAACCCAGATCGGTGGATTTTTTTCTCCACCTCCGCTGGTGGTCGTGTCGCTCTGGCGGATTTCCCGCATCGGCACTTGAATATCGGGTCGCGAGCCTTGCACGTAGATCTTGCGTGAGTTCGGTAGCGGTTTGATGGCTGCTTGATCGACTTGGGCTGTTGCGCTAGAAAAACTTTTTTGGTTTAAAACTGTAATACTCATAATAATTGCTCCTTAGAAATGCCATAAAGAGCGGGAGGATAAATCCCAGCTTCCCTACGGCGGCATTATCCGCGTCAGGTGTTAAGGGACTCTCTCACCAATTGAGTGCCTTTAAAAATCCAAACTTCGTTACAATACAAGGTTACTTGCAAAAAATGTTTCCTCACATATCAGCTATATGTGACGCTAACATTTTTCAACATTGTGCTAGTCTTATTTAAAATTTTGGATTTTTAAAGGCACTCAAATCTTTCAGATAATTCAATTCTGAAAACGGACCCCTAGCTGATGCTGTGAAGCTAATGGAAATGTGAAATAATTGCAAGTCTAATATCAATTTAAGAATATGGGATAGAAATGGATCTTGAACAAACCCGATTTAATATGGTTGCACAGCAAATTCGCACTTGGTATGTATTGGATGATGCTGTACTGGATTTGTTGTACAAAATAAAACGCGAAGAATTCGTGCCCGCAGAAAACCTTGCGATGGTTTTTGTCGATATGGAAATTCCGCTGGGTTTTGGGCAAGTCATGCTGACGCCAAAAATGGAAGCGCGCATTTTGCAAGAGCTACACATCCAGAAAACGGACAAAATTCTCGAAGTCGGCAGCGGCAGCGGCTACATGACGGCGCTTCTGGCTGCCATAGGCGCACATGTCTATAGCGTCGAGATCATTCCAGAACTGAAAGCAATGGCTGAAAACAACCTTAAAACACATGCAATTACCAACGTCACATTTGAACTAGGCGATGCAGCGCGTGGCTGGTCTAAGCATGAACCGTATGATGTGATCGTGTTAACCGCATCCACGCCGGTGTTACCGGATACCTTTAAAAACAGCCTGAATCCGGGTGGGCGGCTATTTGCGATTGTCGGCGAAGACCCGGTCATGGAAGCTTTATTGATTACTTGTGTGGCGTCCGGAGAATTCACCACTACCACATTGTTTGAAACCAGTACGGTCCCGTTTATCAATGCCCAGCAGCCATCAAGGTTTATCTTTTGAGTATCAACGCAATTACGCCAGCTATCAAACACAGCGATCGACTCATTGCTGAATTTTCATCCACTCCAGGCTTATATCGGAAAAAAGCATGAAATTCCTGCAATTGGCTTTCGTAATCTTGATCGGCGCTCTATCGCTTTCCACGCTGCAGGCTGCAGATTTAATGAGTATTTATCAAGAAGCTTTGACGCAGGACTCACAATATCGATCCGCTCGAGCGGCCTATCAGGCTACGCAAGAAAAATTGGTGCAAGGCAGAGCCGGTTTTTTACCCACTATTACGCTAACAGGATCACGCACTGTTCAAGAAGTGGACGCAGGCAGCTTAATTAGTTCCACAACCAACAGTAACATCAATCCTGCGCCCGTCACCATTCAAAGTCGTGGCGTGACTATAGCAGCAACGCAACCCCTGTTCCGGATGGAAAATATTGTAATTTATCAGCAGTCAAAAACTGAAGTCAGCAGAGCCGATGCTCAATTCATCGTAGCAGGACAAGATTTGATTTTGCGTGTCGCCCAAGCGTATTTTGACGTACTGGATGCGCAAATCGACGTCGAAGTCGCCGAAGCGCAGAAAACAGCCATTCTGAAACAACTCGAACAAGCCAAGCGCAATTTTGAAGTCGGCGTATCCACCATCGTGGATACTAACGAAGCGCAAGCACGCTATGACCTCACCACGTCACTGGAAATTGCTGCACACAATGCGCTGGAAATCCGCAAACGCACGTTACAGGGGATCATTGACCGTTTTCCTGAAAATCTGATGAGCGCAAAGGAAATTGCATTGAACCTGGACAGATTAACCTACATCGGCATGGATGAGTGGGTTAATGCCGCCGAAGAAAAAAATTTCGCATTAAAAATCCAGCAAGCCGCCTATGAAATAGCCCGTCAGGAAGTAAAGCGAATCTGGTCGCAGCATTATCCGACAGTCGATCTCGTTGCGCAATACAGTGATCAAACGGGTGTCGGTGGCGCAATTACCGGTCGTGGCATCGATCTGATTTCCAAGTCCATTGGCGTTCAACTTAACGTACCTCTGTTTCAGGGATTTTCAGTACAATCCCGTGTCCGTGAAGCGCTGGCGAACCAAAACCGGGCATTACATGATCTGGAAACCGTCCGGCGCAATACCGCCTTACAAACACGCCAGCAATTTCTAAATGTTACCAACGGCATTGCACAAGTCAAAGCACTCAAGCAAGCTTTGATCTCAAGCCAAAGTCAACTGGATTCAACCGTGCTGGGACAAGAAGTCGGCGTCAGAACCGAAGTCGATGTGCTAAATGCACAACAACAATTTTATTCTGCTAAACGTGACCTTGCCAAAGCCTATCACAGCTATCTGATGTCAAGATTACGCCTGAGCGCAGAAGCCGGCGAACTGGATGAAGATACACTAATACAGATTAACGCGATGCTCATCAAGTAATTGACAATCCTCAACCAAGCCTTGTTTTCCATACATAGCCCTAAAGCAATTTACTACGTGTTTCTTGAATATGAAACGCGATTATTACAGCGATTGATCTGACTTCACTTCCTCATTTTTTATAGTGACGGGAGACTGGCTTCGGACTAGATCAGAGGGTAAATCACGCACATGCAGATCAAGCTGAGGAAAGGCAATCTCAATATTGTGTTCAGCAAATAACGCTGTAATGCGTGAGTTGAGTGCATCCTGAACTTCCAGCCTGTGACTTATGGTGTTAACGAATACCCGTAACTCAAAATCAAGCGAGCTTGCGCCAAAAGCAAGAAACCAACATGTAGGCTCCGGCTCCGCCAGCACGCGCTCATCTTCTTTGGCGGCTTGCAACAGCAATCCACGTACTTTTTTAGCATCCGTTCCATAGGCAACGCCTACCTGGATGACAACACGGGTAGTCGGGTCGGTCAACGTCCAGTTGATAAGTTGGCCAGTGATAAAAGTTTTATTGGGAATCACGACTTCCTTATTATCGAAATCAAGTACCGTGGTTGCACGAGTGCGAATACGAGTAACTCTACCGGTAAACCCATCGACCGTGATCACATCACCAACCCGAAATGGCCGCTCAAATAACAGAATGATGCCAGAAACAAAATTAGCAAAAATTTCCTGTAGGCCGAAACCAAGTCCAACCGTCAAGGCCGCAGCCATCCATTGCAGTTGTGACCAGCGCATGCCCAGATAACTTAATCCCACTAGGGTGCCACCGATTACAATAGCGTAACGCAACACGCTAGTAATAGCGTAACGTGAAGCAGCATCGATACGGATATGCGATAACAAACTAATTTCAATCAATCCCGGCAGGTTTCTAGCACCCACCGTGGTCATGACAAGAATAAAAATACCCAATAACACCGCTATCAACGTGACTGATTGCTGGATCGTAGCACCATCGGCACCCACATCACTGACATGCCATAGCGCAATCTCATCCAGGCGAGTAATGGCTGGCAGTATGCCAGCCCACACCCAGACCAGGCCCACTATAAGCAGAGTTAAACGAATCGCTCGTAACAGGCGACGCGTCTGGGTGTTGACTTGCTCCAGAGTAATATTTTCCTCCGGCTCAGGTATCGCCTCACCGGACTCTTCAGCAGCTTGAGTTGCCGCTAGGCGGCGCTCATCCAATCTATGCAATGCCAGGCGACGCTCGCCGAGCAAAAACCAGCGCGCAAGAAGCCCCAAACCAATCGCAACTATCACAATCACACTAAAACTAGCCAACATTGACTGCAATATCATACCCGCCGTATAAACATAGCCTGTCAATGCTAAAATTGCAACGGTCAATAGTGATATTGGAAGCAACACTCGCAATAGTTTACGCAAGGAGGATGGTTCATTGGTCACGCCGCGAATGACCCAAAGTCGACCCACATCCAATAGACGCCAAAGCGCCCAGGCTAGCACTACGCAACTTAGCACAATAGCCGTACGAGCTTGAACATCAATCGCTAAATCAAGTTGACGAATAAATGCCAATGAACCGACGAAATATAACGGTAACACTACAACAGCAATTCTCGGAATTGCTTGGCGTAATGCGGCGCGGCGTTGCTTAGTCCAGCGAAAATGTGCATGACCAAGACCTTGCTCCATGCTGGTCCAATAAAGCAACTGCACGATCAACAACGGCAGCGCCATTAACATACAGGCCTGACCCACGGAATGGCTAAAACGCTCTGGATTACCAATGCCTTGTAGCAATTGACCCCATACAATTAACATCACGGGCCCAAGCAAAATAGCCAACAGGGTCCATCCTAATGTTTTAAGCGTAGCGGTGTAGCTATCTTGGCGTATGCGACTGGTATCAGCGGCCAGAGCTTCGATCCGCGCTGGCGCACGACGCCGTAATTCCAATAAAATCAATAGCAGCAGCAGACTACCTACCCAAGGAAGCCGCTGTTGTTCAAAGTTACGCATGCTTAATTCCATCGTAGTGATGAAACGCGATGGTTTGATCAAATCATACAATCCTTCGGGTAATCGTTGCAGCCAATCACTATTGATAACGCGATGACTGGGAATCCATAACAAATGGCGATCCAGCATTTGCTGCAGCTGCAGGACATTATGGATTTGCTCCTGCAACGCTTGCTCACTCTTTTCCAGCGCCGAAATACGCCGCTGCAGCAAAGGCTCCAACAGTGCCAACAGTTCGGTACGTTTACGCAACAAGGGAAACAATAAGTTCTGAGCGACTACATCAACATGCGCATCGTCATCCGCTCCCGGGCGCGCTTCCACCAACGCTCTTGCGACAGCATCAATATCCAATAAACGACGCTGCTGTTCGCTTAACATTACTCGCTCTAGCCGTAAATCAGCCAGATCATTGCGAATCATTTTCAAGTGAAATTCAAGTCGAGTTGGAGACTCCAGTTGGCGTCGCTCACTCCACAACCAGCGGCCAACACGTTCACTGGATCCACCAACATCAAGCCGGGTACGACTGTCACGTAAAGCTACAGCAATGTGCTCGCGAGCCTGTTCGATATTGGCCAAAGTAACACGATCGCGCGCTAATTGTTCGTTGTGTTGGATAAGCTCCTCACCCATTGCGTGATTTGCTGTAGCGGCCTCTGCCGCTGCAGCGTTGCCCCCTGCCAGCTCTTGTTCACGCTGAATCAATTGTTCAATCAGTGATTCCAATTCATACCGGCCACGACTGGTAATACGTTCCTGAAGATGTACTATCCGTTCTTCATGTAAATCCAGTCGATATCGTAGCTCACGTAGCGACAGCTCATGCAAACGCTGACGTTGCGTAGCAGTATCCTGCTCGGCAAAGCGCAAATCTAACGTTGTTTGCAATCGATGTTGTTCGCTGAGACGATGCAAGCGTCGTGCTTCAAACAATGCGGCAGGTTCATCTTTTTGTGCAGCTATCGGCGCTGATAATTCTTCGATGCGCCGGCGCAATGTAGCGATTTCATCAGCGGCTTGAGCCGGACGTGATAAGATCAGAGCCAGATCAGTACCAGCGGTACCGATCTGCGCACGCAGATCGGTGATGATAGTACGCTCTTGTTCCAAAATCTGTTCTAGCGTTTCTCCATCAGCATCTGCCGGAATACGCTTGGACCATTCGAGCAACTCCTGCTCATGATTGGTTGCCAATGCTTTTTTCAAACGCTCCATCCGTACTGGCTGATCTGCAGTCTCGGCACGTAAAGTAGCCAGACGTTCTTTCAATACTCCGGCTTCCTGCTCGTCAGCCCGTGCTGTATCTAGATGATTAATAGCTGCTTGCCGTTGTGTTTCTTCCATTTTGCTGCGATCGACTGCTGTACGTGCGGCGTCAATCGCTTTAATAGCCGATGACTGTGTTTTTGAGTAAGCACTGTCGGAAAACAAAATACACAAGAGGATGAAAAAAAACAGTTTTAAGCTGGGCAAGGATTTCAATGACATAAATGTAATCGGTTGTGATAGAAGAGTAACGATCTACTGGAAAAACAAATCAGGTTGAACATGGAAACATGCTTTGCAGTAAATATCAAATCAGGTGATTTTGAAGACAAGCATAACAGCCACTGATAAATTATTTCTCCAACCGATCATTTTTGCAAATGATAGAA
Source organism: Nitrosomonas sp. (assembly GCF_019752095.1). Lineage (GTDB taxonomy): Bacteria > Pseudomonadota > Gammaproteobacteria > Burkholderiales > Nitrosomonadaceae > Nitrosomonas. Next base: position 193,689 of record NZ_JAIEMO010000003.1, on the reverse strand, counting down.
TAGTCGACGAAGCTGGACAGACAGTCGCCGCTTGGTGTTCTACTTTTGAACTCAAGGGGAGGAAAGTCCGGGCTCCACAGAGCAGGATGACGGCTAACGGCCGTCCACCGTGAGGTGAGGAACAGGGCCACAGAGACGAGCGTATTCAGTTACGGTGAAACGCGGTAACCTCCATCCGGAGCAAGACCAAATAGGCAGGCAATGATGTAGCTCGCGGAGCCTGCGGGTAGGTTGCTTGAGTGCACAGGCAACTGTGCAACTAGAGGAATGACTGTCCACGACAGAACCCGGCTTATCGGCCAGCTTCATCAATTTTACATGCTTGATATGATGACACACGTCATACAAAACGGTTATTCGTTAACTTAATAAATTAGCATTGAATACTTTCAATCATCGCAATGATCCGTAAATTTCTTAGCAAGGTATTCAGCCGCAAAGCAACTGCTTCCGAATCACTCGTGAAGCTGAGTATTATTTCTAGCAAACACCATGGAATCCGACGCCACCAGATCACCCCTTGTGCATTAAAAACCGCCCTCAATTTGCAACAGGCTGGTTTTTCGGCTTATCTCGTCGGAGGCGCGGTACGTGATTTGTTATTGGGATTGGTACCAAAAGATTTCGATGTTGCAACCGATGCAACACCTGAAGAAATTCACAGAATTTTTCGCCGCTCGCGCATTATAGGGCGACGCTTTCGCCTGGTACATGTCATGTGCGGCGCTGAAATCGTGGAAGTATCTACTTTTCGAGGACCGTCATCGGATGATGACGGTCCTGCATCGATCCAATCAATCGACCAGCATGGCCGCTTATTGCATGATAATGTCTTTGGTAGTCAGGAAGAAGACGCGAAGCGCCGTGATTTTACCGTCAACGCATTGTTTTACGACCCCGCCAAAGAAGAAATTTTAGATTACCTGAATGGCTACAACGATATTAAAGCCAAAAAAATGCGCATTATCGGCGACCCGGTACAACGTTTCCGGGAAGATCCTGTGCGTTTGTTACGAGCGGTTCGCTTAGCAGCAAAACTAGATATGCAAATTGATACAGAAACCGCTAAGCCGATTGGCGATCTGGCACCTTTGCTACAAAATGTCCCACCGTCTCGCCTGTTTGATGAAATGCTGAAATTGCTGTTGTCCGGGCATGCTTTGACTTGTGTTATTGAACTGCGCACGCGTGGCTTGCATCATGGCCTTTTACCTATGCTTGATGTGATCCTGGAACAGCCCTTAGGCGAGCGTTTTATCACTATTGCACTGAAAAACACGGATGAACGGGTCAGACAGAATAAACCGGTCTCACCCGGATTCCTTTTTGCCATATTGTTATGGCACGAGGTGCTGGCATACTGGAATTCACTCCAAGCATCCGGGGAAAAACCATTGCCCGCTTTATTTAAAGCAATGGATCATATTCTTTCGCTACAGCATAAAAAATTGGCGGTTCCACGCCGTTTTGATGCAGTAATACAAGAAATATGGGCGATGCAACCGCGATTCGAAGCCCGTGTCGGGCGCAAGCCTTTCCGCTTGCTTGCGCATCCACGTTTCCGCGCCGCCTATGATTTTATGCTGTTACGCTGTGAAAGCGGTGAACTCAGCATTGAATTCGGAGAGTGGTGGAAAGCCTTTCTATCCGCAGATAATTCCGAACGAGAAAAAATGCTGGCCAAGCAAACAACCATCAAAAAAGGGCGAAGAAAGCGTAGCCATAAAAAACCTTCGCCCAATTCTGTTATCGCCTCCGAAAACCCGATAGACAACTCAAGCACTTAATTGTACATTTCATGTTAATAAATAAAGGATTGGCTTTTATCGCTTTAGGAAGTAATCTGGAAATCCCGGTTTTTCAGGTACAACAAGCTTTTGATGAATTGGAGCAGCTTCCTGGTACGCATCTAATAAAACGCTCGTCTTTGTATCAAAGCGCTCCGATCGGGCGGCTGGATCAACCTGATTTTATCAATGCAGTAGTACAGATTAAAACTGAGCTCTCACCATCGGATTTACTGGCTGCGTTATTGACTATCGAACATAAGCAAGGTCGCTTACGTGAATCGTTAAACGCACCACGGACTCTGGATCTCGATATTTTGCTATATGATACACTCCAGTATCAAGATGGCGAACTGACCATACCGCATCCACGGATGACCCAACGCGCATTTGTACTACAGCCCTTGATAGAAATTGCTCCAGATTGTCAGATCCCAGGATACGGTCATATTGCGCCATTACTCGCCGCATGTAAAGATCAAAAATTACTAAAAATCAATGGATAAAATCTTATAACCAAAATAAGAATTTGTCACAAAACTATTTGCCACTATTGAAATAGAGTATGAGAACCTCACTCACGACGCTGCAAAAAATGGTTGAGAACAATGAGAAAATCGCCGTTCTGACCTGTTACGATGCAACTTTCGCAACCATTCTAGAAAACTCAGGCGTAGATGTGCTCCTAGTCGGTGATTCATTAGGAAATGTTTTACAAGGTGAAAACACCACATTATCAGTCACGCTTGATAATATGATTTATCACACCCGTTGCGTTGCACAGGGTACTGACAAGATGCTCATTATCACCGATATGCCCTTCGGCACTTATCAGACATCGCCAGAGCTAGCTTTTAAAAATGCTTGCAAAATTATTGCTGCGGGCGCTCACATGGTGAAGATAGAAGGCGGCCACATCATGACTGATACCATTCAGTTTTTGAGCCAACGCGGCATACCCGTTTGCGCGCATATCGGCTTGACACCGCAATCCATCCATCAGCTGGGTGGCTATAAATTACAAGGTAATTCAGAAAAATCCGCCAAGCTAATGTTGGATGATGCAAAAAGTCTGGAAAAATCCGGTGCAAGTATGCTGGTAATGGAACTCATACCGGCGAAACTGGCTAAAAAAATCACCCAAACACTTTCCATTCCTACCATCGGTATTGGCGCCGGCAATAATTGTTCCGGACAAGTTCTAGTATTACACGATATGTTGGGTTTATTTCAAGGTAAAAAACCACGCTTCATCAAAGATTTTATGGCGGATGCTCAAAGTATTCAAGAAGCAATAGAAAATTATGTTGCTGCAGTTAAAACAGGGCAATTTCCAAGTACTGAACATCAATTTTAACTGAACAATATCGCGTGAAAATAATTACCGATATTTCGGAGTTGCGTAAAAATCTTCGTCGAGAGCAAAGAATTGCTTTCGTTCCAACGATGGGTAATTTACACGCAGGGCATCTTGCTCTGATTGATCAAGCCAATCAATTATCTGATTGCATTGTTGTCAGTATTTTTGTCAACCGATTGCAATTTCAGCCTCATGAGGATTTCGAATGTTACCCTCGAACATTCGAAGAAGATTGCAGGGTGCTGTCGGCACAAAATGTCAAGATAGTTTTTGCACCTAATGAAAAAATTCTTTTCCCAACTCAACAAGAATTCTTGTTAGCATTACCCCCTGTAGCAGATATCTTGGAAGGAGAATTTCGACCAGGATTTTTTCGTGGTGTTGCAACGATTGTATTGAAATTATTCAATATTATCCAACCTGACCTCGCTGTATTCGGCAAAAAGGATTATCAGCAGTTGCATATAGTGCGTAAAATGGTACAACAATTAAATTTACCCATAGAAATTATTGCGAGTGAAACTATTCGAGCGCCGAATGGTTTAGCATTAAGCTCACGCAATCAGTATTTAAATGAAGCACAACGAGCAGAAGCTTGCAGGCTTTACCAATCGCTTTTGCAGATCAAACAAGAAATTTGTTCCGGTTGTAAAAATTTTCAGAAATTGCAGGAAAATGCTGTCAACAATCTAGAGCAGCACAGCTGGAAAGTTGATTACATCAGTATCCATAAACGCAATACACTTTTATTTGCACAAGCATCAGATCAAGATTTAGTCGTTTTAGGCGCAGCTTGTCTTGATAAAACACGATTGATCGATAACCTAGAAATCTAACATCAGGTTTTTTGTAATGAACATAGCATGATGACTGTTTTTTCAAACCAGACAAATAAAGAACAAAAAATGATGCAATCACTGAACACTTTTTGGTTATCCTGTCTAGATCATTTTCAAAAAGAACTGAATGCGCAACAATTTAACACTTGGATCAAACCTTTGGAAATTGATCTTGCATTAAATAGTGATAATAAAGTTGTACTGATCGCACCTAATCGCTTTGTATCACAATGGGTCGCGGATAACTTTATCGTTCACATAGAAAGTATGGCGAAAACCTATTTTGACAAAAATATCCAATTCCATCTGAAACTTGCTAATCAAACAAAAACCAAAAATAATGCATTGAATCAGATCTCTGACTCCATACCCAGCTCCAATGAGATTAAACCGGAATCTAAAACTGTTCATCATCCTACTAAAAAAAATCTCAATGGGTTAAATCCCAGCTTCACCTTTGATAGCTTTATAACTGGAAAAGCGAATCAATTAGCACGAGCCGGAGCTATTCAGGTGGCGGAATCTCCAGGGGTTGCCTATAACCCGCTATTTATCTACGGCGGTGTAGGTCTTGGGAAAACACATTTAATTCAAGCGATCGGTAACTACGTACAAGAAAACAACAAAAATGCAAAGATTCGCTATGTTCATGCAGAGAAATACGTCTCCGATGTTGTCAGTGCTTATCAGCACAAAGCTTTTGACAAGTTCAAACTTTACTATCATTCATTGGACCTATTACTGGTTGATGACGTGCAATTTTTTGGCGGAAAGAATCGCACTCAGGAAGAATTTTTCTACGCGTTTAATGCTCTCATTGAGACACATAAACAAGTCATCATCACCTGCGACACTTACCCAAAAGAAATTACCGGTCTGGAAGAACGTTTGGTTTCACGCTTTGGCTGGGGATTAACTGTAGCGGTGGAACCCCCTGAACTGGAAATGCGTGTCGCGATTCTTTTAAAAAAAGCTGAAATAGAAAAAATCCGATTAGATGAAAATGTCGCTTTTTTTATCGCTAAACATATCCGTTCAAATGTACGTGAGCTGGAAGGTGCGTTGAAACGCGTGTTGGCTTTCTCACGTTTTGTCAATCAGGAAATAACACTTGATCTGGCGAGAGAGGCATTAAAAGATTTGCTTGCAGTACAAAGTCGTCAAATTTCAATTGAAAATATTCAAAAAACTGTTGCTGACTACTATAAGATCAAAGTTTCTGAAATGTATTCAAAAAAACGTTCACGTATCGTTGCGAGGCCAAGACAAATGGCAATGGCCATTGCCAAAGAGCTGACTTCACTGAGTCTACCTGATATTGGCGAAGCTTTTGGCGGCAGAGACCATACTACCGTATTACACGGCTACCGTAAGATTAACGAATTACGTGTTTCTGATCCACTTATAAGTCGGGATTTTAACGCTTTAATACTCATTTTAAGAGGTTGATAACTGTTTAACAAACTGTGTATAACTGCCTATGATAAAAAGATACTATTTTTATCCACAATTTATCCAGTCTTCATACCTTAATCATACAAACAAAAAAGTGATGCTATCTTGTTGAAATTCATAGGAAGCAAAAAACTATACAGAAGTATTAAAGACATTATCTAATTATTACTATTTTTAATATCATTTTTATATCAATGCAATGCTTTTAATAAAAACCAACCGAGATACGTTGTTAAAACCACTACAAACTGTAACTGGCATTGTAGAGCGTCGTCAAACGTTACCTATCCTATCAAATGTTCTGATTAAGCAAAATCAAGAAAAGACTTCTTTTTTAACCTCTGATCTGGAAATACAAATCAAAACAGAGGCTGCTGAAAACCTTTCCCCTAAAAAAGATTTTTCTTTTACAGTATCTGCTAAAAAGCTTCAGGATATTTTACGTTCACTTTCATCCGATACCGAGGTAACGTTAACGCGAAAAGATGACAACTTACAGGTTAAATCCGGTAAAAGCGCATTCAGTCTGCAAATTCTTCCTGCGGAAGATTTTCCCGAAGTAACCGAAGAACCGGAATCAGACAGTGTTATTACACTCAGGCAAAAAGAATTCAAGAATCTTCTACATCTGGTTCAGTTTGCAGTAGCTCAACAGGATATCCGCTATTATTTAAATGGACTTTTGTTGTTAATCGACGGCAAGCAACTGATCAGCGTTGGTACTGATGGTCATCGCCTTGCTTATGTTTCAACAACTTTAGATAAGGCGCAGAAAAAGCAAGAAGTTATTCTTCCGCGCAAAGCAGTCTTTGAACTATCCAAATTACTCGATGACAGCGAAAACTCGATCAAGATAGAATATTTTCAAAATAAAGTCAGATTTTCTTTTTCAGATATAATTCTGACATCTAAAGTTATCGACGGAAAGTTTCCGGATTACAATCGGGTTATTCCAACTAGAAACAACAAACTATTTGAAATTAATCGGCTCATCTTTTTGCAAGCTTTGCAGCGGGTTTCCATTCTATCGAATCAAAGTGATAAATTTCGCGGTGTGCGTTTAATCGTCGATAAAAATAATCTTCGCATTATCTGCAAGAATAATGAGCAGGAAGAAGCTGAAGAAGAACTGGAAATCAGCTATCAAGAAGATCCGGTGGACATCAGCCTGAACATTACCTATTTGATGGATTTATTAAACAATGTTACGAGTGAAACCGTACAATGCGCATTTGAAAATGCCAATAGTAGTGTATTAATGACAATACCTGGAAATGAAATATTCAAATACATTGTAATGCCAATGAGGATTTAATAATAACCATGCCAGAATCAATAAAAACCGTGACCCTTGAAACGTTTTTTGTAACTTTCATAAAGTATCCTAGCTAATGAGTAATCAAAATCCCCATGTACCGAAAGAAAATCTAACTGATTACGATTCTGAAAGCATCAAAATACTCAAAGGCCTGGATGCCGTACGTAAACGTCCTGGCATGTATATCGGCGACACCAGCGATGGTACAGGTTTGCATCACATGGTGTTTGAGGTGGTCGATAATGCTATCGATGAAGCATTAGCCGGTCATTGCGACGAAATAACTGTCACGATTCATCCGGATAATTCAGTCAGTGTGTTGGATAACGGTCGAGGCATCCCTACCGGGATCAAACAGGATGATGAAATGAAGCGTTCTGCGGCAGAAATCGTTATGACGGAATTACACGCCGGAGGAAAATTTGACGACAATTCATACAAAGTTTCCGGTGGCTTGCATGGAGTTGGCGTATCGGTAGTCAATGCATTATCGGAATGGTTGAAACTCACTATCAGGCGTGACAGTAAAATGCACCAGATGGAATTTCGTATGGGTGTCCCAATAAAACCACTAGAAATAACCGGAGAAAGCGAACGACATGGTACGGAAGTACATTTTCTCGCTAGCAAGGAAATTTTTGGCAACGTTGAATATCATTATGATATTTTTGCCAAGCGTTTACGTGAGCTTTCCTTTCTCAACAATGGCGTAAAAATTCATCTGGTTGATCAACGCACTGGTAAAGATGAAAAATTCGCTTTTACCGGCGGCATCAGAAACTTTGTTGAATATATCAATCGCAGTAAGTCTGTGCTGCATCCCAGTATTTTCTATGCAACTGGTGTAAAGGATAATATTGCCGTCGAAGTATCGATGCAATGGAATGACAGTTACAGCGAGCAGGTACTATGCTATACCAACAATATTCCGCAAAAAGATGGCGGCACTCATTTGACAGGCTTACGTGCTGCGATGACTCGTACACTCAATAATTACATTGAGAAAAATGAACTGGCTAAAAAAGCCAAAATTGAAACTTCCGGTGACGATATGCGCGAAGGCTTATCCTGCGTGTTATCGGTAAAACTGTTTGAACCCAAATTTTCGTCGCAAACTAAGGAAAAATTAGTTTCGTCGGAAGTGCGTCCTGTGGTGGAAGAAGTGGTAGCACAAAAGCTGTCTGAGTTTTTGCTCGAAAACCCACTTGATGCCAAGACCATTTGTAATAAAATTATCGACTCTGCCCGAGCTCGCGAAGCTGCACGTAAAGCACGCGAACTGACACGCCGAAAAGGCGTACTCGATAGCATGGGATTACCAGGAAAACTGGCTGATTGCCAGGAGAAAAATCCAGCGCTGTGCGAACTTTATCTGGTCGAGGGTGATTCTGCTGGTGGTTCTGCTAAACAGGGACGAGACCGCAAGTTTCAAGCAATCATGCCGCTCAAGGGCAAAATCTTGAATGTCGAAAAAGCGCGTTTTGACAAGCTGATTTCGTCGCAGGAAATCATTTCTCTAATCACTGCGCTAGGAACAGGCTTCGGCAAGGATGAATACAACCCGGATAAATTACGTTATCACCGCATTATTATCATGACTGATGCGGACGTGGATGGCTCGCATATTCGTACACTATTACTAACCTTCTTTTACCGGCAAATGCCCGAACTGATCGAACGTGGTCACATTTATATTGCGCAACCGCCACTGTATAAAATCAAGCATGGTAAAAAAGAACGCTATGTCAAAGATGATCACGAATTAAAACAACATATGCTAAGCCTCGCGTTGACTGACGCTGAGCTAAGTACAGGTGAAGAAAAACCGTTTCTGAGCGGAGAAACACTAGAAAGAATTGCCAACGAATACATTCTTGCAGAAGCGGTCATTGAGCGCATGAGTCAAATGATCGATAGTAACGTGATGCATGCGTTGCTACGCCAACCAGATGTTGATTTGCACAATGAACAAGCGGCAATCGACAGTGCAACCCGTCTGGCCGCACGGGTAAAAGATGTTGAAATTGCTGCAGAATACGATGATGTTCATGAACGTTATCGACTGAAAATTATGCGTATGTCACATGGTAATGTGCTGACCAGCTACTTGGATAATGATTTTGTTGAAAGCGGCGATTATGCACAAATCCAAAAAACCGCGCAGGTATTTGAAGGCTTGCTGAGTCATGGCGCTTACATCCGGCGCGGCGAGCGTAAGCAGGTTGTTAGTGAATTCAAATACGCACTGGAATGGTTGCTAGAGGAAGCGAAAAAAGGTTTGAACGTGCAGCGTTATAAAGGCTTGGGAGAAATGAATCCAAGTCAATTGTGGGAAACCACGATGGATCCAGAAAATCGTCGCCTGTTACGTGCGCAGATTGAAGATAGTATATTGACCGATGAAATTTTTACTACGTTGATGGGTGATGTAGTTGAACCACGTCGTGCGTTTATTGAGAAGAATGCGTTACGTGCAAGGAATATTGATATCTAGAGCAACTCCAGCTTAGTGAACAATCCTGGGATGAAAAGCGGGTTTGCAGTGTTATCAGTGTTATCAGGAGATTAAATCATGAAAAACCTACTTTTCTTCATAATTTTTAGCGTTACCGTGATGTCCGGTTGTGCCAAGAGCGGTGGCGGCGGTGAAGAATCACGGGTTCAATGTGACGATGTTACTAGCCGTGGCCACCTTAACGTCCTATCTATCAATCTTCTGTTCAAAGAAATTGAAACACGTGAACAGCGTTTGGAAGCGGTTGCAGAATTTGCGGAGAAAACCCCGGTCGATGTAATTCTGCTTCAAGAAGTGGTTGGAGGCGCATTAGCTCATACTGAAAATAGTGCAGAAGATTTGCAGAAGAAGCTCCTCGCCCGCAAACGTGATTATGATTTGTACACGTCTTTTGAAATTGGATTACCGGGTGTGATAGGCGTGGCTAATGCGATATTGAGTCGTTGTGAAATTGATTTCAGGACAACCAAGCGCTTGCCGCATGCGACTGAATTGAATTTCCGCGGACATGATATCAAATTGCCAAGAAATGTGATGATGACACGTATCAATATTCCTAATTCCAGTAAACTGAATATTTATAATACGCATCTTTGCGCCGCATGCACAGCGGATCAGTTAGATGCTCAGCTAAATGTTATGTTGCCATTCATCAGTGAATTAGAGACATCTTTTCCGAGTGGTAATTTTGCAATTCTTGGCGGTGATTTCAATATCGACCGCTTTCGCCTAGATCCCTTCGTGGAGCGGCCTTACTATGACAGGATTGTCAATGCCGGTTTTATTGATGCTTATGCGCAAGATAAGTCGCTGGACAATTTGTGCACAAATACTGAACAAGCCGATGCGCATTGTACCGTAGGCGTTTCGACATTGGATGCAGGAGGATCTGCGAGGCGCATTGACTACATTTTTATGAATCAAGCAAAGAATTTACGTGAAAGCCGAGTGGTATTTAACACCCTAGTTGATCCGGATCAGGCAAGCGTATCCGATCATGCTGGTGTTTTTATATCTGTGACCTTGCCATAAGGATACAGCGAGTGATGGGTGTCACTCGCTTCTGAAATTTGGTAGTTTTTGGTGTTTACGCCGCGACGCGGGATGCGCGCTTACGTTCATGTTCCAGTAGATGGCGCTTACGAATCCGGATCGTTTTAGGCGTAATTTCTACCAGCTCATCATCGGCAATGAATTCAATTGCGGATTCCAGCGTAAGCTGAATCGGCGGAATTAATGTGACCGCTTCATCGGTTCCGGAAGCGCGAACATTAGTTAATTGCTTGCCTTTGATCGGATTGACCACCAGATCATTGTCGCGCGTATGGATACCGATCACCATGCCTTCGTACAGGCGATCACCTGGACTGACAAACATGCGGCCGCGATCTTGCAGTTTCCATAGAGCATACGCAACCGCTTCACCTTGTTCAGCGGAAATGAGCACACCGTTTCTGCGCGGTGGGATTTCCGGGCGCATCGGCGCGAATTCGTCAAATACATGACTCATCAAACCGGTGCCGCGTGTCATAGTCATGAATTCGGATTGAAAACCGATCAAACCGCGTGCAGGGATACGATAGTCTAGCCGCACACGTCCTTTAGCATCAGATACCATATCCTGTAAATCGCCGCGGCGCGCGCCCAAAGCTTCCATTACTGCGCCTTGATTTGCTTCATCTACATCAACTGTGAGCATTTCAAACGGTTCGCATTTAACGCCGTCAATCTCACGGATCACAACATGCGGACGAGAGACAGCCAGTTCGTAACCTTCGCGGCGCATATTTTCCAGCAGAATAGTCAGGTGCAGCTCACCGCGCCCTGAAATCAGGAACGAGTCGGTTTCATTGGTGTCCTCCATCCTCAGGGCAACATTGATCAACAGTTCTTTTTCCAGGCGCTCGCGCAACTGGCGGCTGGTGACGAATTTTCCTTCTTGGCCGGCAAATGGCGAGGTGTTGACTTGGAACGTCATAGTCAGGGTTGGTTCATCCACAGCGTGGATTGGTAGTGCTTCTGGCTGGTCGACATCCGCCAGCGTAGTGCCGATGCTGAGTTCTTCCACGCCGTTAATCAGTACGATATCGCCGGCCAAAGCTTCTTTCATTTGTATCCGCTCCAAACCTCGGAAGCCGAGTACCTGATTGACTTTCGCTTTTTTTGGCGACTTGTCGCCCGTCAACACCATGACCTCCTGACCGGGTTTCAGCTTGCCGCGGTGAATGCGGCCAATGCCAATGCGACCGACGAAACTGGAATAATCCAGCGCGCTGATTTGCAGTTGCAGTGGTTCATCAGGATCACCTACAGGAGCGGGGACATACTTGAGGATAGTGTCGAACAACGGACGCATGTCGGTGCTCGGCTTATCAATATCCAAGGTGGCAAAGCCATTTAGTGCCGAAGCATAAATAATAGGAAAATCAAGTTGTTCTTCACTGGCGCCCAATTTATCGAACAGATCAAATGTTTGATCTACCACCCAACCGGCGCGCGCGCCGGGCCGATCAATCTTATTGACTACGACAATCGGACGTAAACCCAGCGCGAGAGCTTTTTTGGTGACAAAACGGGTTTGCGGCATCGGCCCTTCAACGGCATCAACGAGTAGCAATACACCATTGACCATTGACAACACACGTTCGACCTCTCCGCCAAAGTCCGCATGGCCAGGGGTATCGACGATATTGATATGAATATCTTCGTAGTCAATAGCACAATTCTTGGCTAGAATGGTAATACCGCGCTCACGCTCAATATCGTTTGAGTCCATCACACGCTCGGAAATTTGCTGGTGTGCAGCAAAGGTGCCGGCTTGGTGTAGAAGTTTATCAACCATAGTGGTTTTTCCATGGTCAACGTGAGCGATGATTGCGATATTGCGAATCGGGCGAGACATAAATTATTCCTCAAATATAAGCTATATTAGTCCTTACGGCGGGGGCAACATTATAGCATCCGATTGTTAATATGGCTAATTTAACCATCAGCTAAGTTTTTCAAAATTAGGGGCTTTGATGTTGCCATTGATTCGTTACTTATCACAAAGCTCATTGCAGGACTTGCAATTTACTATGCATGATGTTACTGCCAGCATTGAGCATTTATTATTTGCAAAAACACAACAGAAGGCCTGGAATGCGCCTAAGGCTGTGATTACTCCGCCAGATGATAGATACATGATGGCGACATTAGCGGCAGCCGATGATCCTCCATTTCTTGCTGTCAAAGCACTAGTGCTCAATCCAGATAACCTAAGGTATGGATTAGAAAGCATTAACGCATTGGTGACTTTGCTCGATAGCCGCAACGGATTGCCACTTGCGATCATTGATGGCAATTGGATTACTGCAGTACGCACGGCTGGATTGAGTGTGGTCGCTGCCAAACGGCTTGCACAACCTGATGCTTCTATTGCTGCTTTTATCGGGTGCGGCGTGCAAGCCCATAGTCACTTGCGAGCGCTGGCAGAAATTTTTCCGCTAAAGCAGATTAATGTGTTTGGACGGAGCGCGGCCAGCCGCGACAAATTTTGCCGTAGCGCAGAAAAAATGGGCTTGTTGGTGGTTGCGACACAAACGGCACAGGAAGCTATTCAAGATGCGGATTTGATTGTTACATCTGTAACCTTGTCGCCAAAACTGATTCCATTTCTAGACGCGCGCTGGCTTAAACCAGGCGCATTCGTCACTATGACCGATTTGGCTGCACCGTGGCTGGCTGAGAGCATGCCAGCATTGGACCAGATTATCGTTGATGATTTGGAACAAGAAGCCAGCATGCCTAAACCGTTGGTTGATCCGGAGTTAGTGCGTGGTGATTTAACTGATTTGGTAACAGGCAGTGCAACTGGCCGTCAAAGCACAGATGAACGAATCGCTTTTGTGTTCAGGGGGTTGGCGCTTGGGGATCTGGCCGTGGCCGGACTGGCTTACCAGCGTGCTTGTGAGCAATTACAGGGTATGGTGATAGAATCCTAAAGCAATTACTGGTTGTTCTTTTCTGCGCCTGTCATCAAAAATTTAATCAGTAGCGCGAAAATAAGCGGAACTGTACTGAGTCCTGTCACCATGTAATGCTCTGCGGTGAATTGATCGCCTTCATCCATAATGATGTAGCCAAAAAATATCGTGACCGGGGTGATAATTGAGAGTGTTATTACTAAATTAAATAATCCTTTCATTTGTTAAGATCCTTTTGGTAAATTATTTTTTAGAGTATATGCCTATTGGCAGGGTATGCCCAGAACGTAAGAATTCAAAATCACTTGTCAATGGAGGTGCTATGCAGGGTAATATTAATCTTTTTGCAGCAACTGCATAACATGCATGGAACCCGTACTTGTTATTACCAATTTTCCCAATAAGGAAAGCGCCTTAGCGTTGGCAGAGGCTTTAGTCGATCAACATTTGGCGGCTTGTGTTAACACCTTAAGTCCGTGTGTTTCGATTTATCGCTGGAAAGATAACATTGAGTCGGCTGAGGAAACCCCAGTGCTAATTAAAACCCAGCGGCAATATTATGAACGGATTGAACAGTTGATCAAGAAGGTGCATCCTTATGAACTTCCGGAAGTAATTATGGTTCCTATATTGGACGGATTACCTGCATATTTGCAGTGGATCGTCGACGAAACAACCCTATCTGACTAAATAATACTGATACCTATGCGATTAATCCAACTTTTGCTACTAATGTTATGTTTATCCTGTCCGCAAGCTTTCGCTCAGGAAGGCGGATCTTTAAATTTGTTTCAGAAATTACAGGGCTTAGGTATCAATCTGGGCCAAAGTAATCCACAAGAACTTTTGCCACCGGATGAGGCGTTCAAGATCGCAGTAGAAGTGCGAGACGGAAATACGTTAATTGCACATTTGACACCAGCGAAGGATTATTACCTGTATCGCGACAAAATTGCCTTCGAACCCAAGCAAGAAGGTATGGCGATTGAAAAGGTAAGGTTGCCACCCGGCAAAATGAAAGAGGACATGACTTTTGGCAATACGGAAGTATATTACAGCCCAATTCAAGCGGTCATTTCGTTAAAGCGCGAAGGCGCAGCAAGTGAGCCGTTGACACTGGAGGCAACTTATCAAGGTTGTAATGAACCGGTGGGGGTGTGTTACGCACCGATACATAAAGTGATTGATTTGACATTACCGGCAGTAAAGGCCGCGATCGGAGCGGTTGCCGAGGCGGTGAGTAGTCAAGCTACGGCAGCAGAAATCGATGCTACCGCTGAATTGTTTCAGATGCCATCTAGATCACCTGCGATTGAAACCGAATCGTACAAGATTGAACGCATGTTCGAAACTGGCAATTACTGGTTAATTCTCTCCGGATTCTTCGTGGTTGGCTTGTTTCTATCATTTACGCCTTGTGTGTTTCCGATGTTTCCAATTCTATCGGGGATTATTGCCAATCAAGGCAAGAATGTAACAAAGCGGCATGGATTTATTCTGGCACTGGCTTACGTATTTGGTATGGCGATTACGTATGCCATCATCGGTGTAGCGGCGGGGTTATCGGGCGCAATGTTGTCTGCGGCCTTGCAAAATGCATGGGTACTAGGCACGTTTGCAGCGATGTTTGTGTTGCTGTCCTTTTCCATGTTTGGTTTTTATGAGCTGCAACTGCCCGGGTCGTTGCAAACCAAGTTATCCCAGGAGGCCGGTCAGTTGAAAGGTGGGCATTTAACCAGTGTGTTTGGTATGGGGGCATTGTCTGCTTTGATTGTCGGTCCTTGTGTCGCCGCACCGCTGGCGGGTGCTTTGCTATATATTAGCCAGACTCGAGACGTGGTTCTGGGCGGTTCGGCATTGTTTGTCATGGCACTGGGTATGGGTGTGCCGCTGTTGCTATTGGGAACATCAGCCGGCGCTTTGCTGCCGAAAGCTGGCGCATGGATGGAGTCGATTAAGCGATTCTTTGGTGTGTTGCTGCTCGCAGTTGCGATTTGGATTATCTCCCCGGTGATTAATGAAGTGGTATACATGTTGTTATGGGCCGTGTTGTTAATCATTTCGGCGATTTATTTGCATGCGATTGATCCATTGCCGGAAAGAGCCTCCGGTGTGCAGAAATTTCTCAAAGGTGTGGGTGTTATCGCTTTACTGGTTGGTGTTGCGTTATTGATCGGTGTTTTGTCCGGTGGCCGGGATGTTCTGCAGCCACTCTCAAAGCTTAACCTGGCAGATGCGACAAGTTTAGGGGAAGCGGGACCAGCGAGTTATGCAACACTGCCATTTCAGCGGGTAAAAACTATTGCTGAACTGGATGAACAGATCCAGTTATCCAGAGAAAAATACGTCATGGTCAGGTTTCATGCTGATTGGTGTGTTTCGTGCAAGGAAATGGATCGATTTACGTTCTCTGATGCTAAAGTTCAAGCTCGACTGAAAGAAGTGGTTCTGCTGGAGGTTGATGTCACAAATGGCACTTCGGATGATACCGCGCTACTTAAACGATTTAAGTTGTTTGGGCCGCCGGGTATTTTATTTATTGATCGTCAAGGTCATGACGTTCCTGATATTAAAATCATTGGATTTCTCAATAACAATGATTTCTTAACAGTACTGAACGCTGTTTTGATTTAAAGCTAGCTACTGTCAAATAATTAGCACCGGCGCCCTATTAACATATTTTCTAAGGATAAAAAAATGTCGAAGTTCAAGCAGGTAATTTTGTATTCTTGCGTCGCGATATTTGCTCTGGGAGCAGGCTCGTTCCTACGTACTTTGCTGTCTGAGGCATATCAAACTGAATTATCCAGTGAAGAAAGTCAGCAAGGCGCTCAAGCTATCCTTGCTGCAAGCTTGCCAGATTTACAAGGAGAAAATCAGGAGGTTTCGCAGTGGTTAGGAAAAGTCATGGTAGTGAATTTTTGGGCCACTTGGTGTACGCCGTGCCGCGAGGAAATTCCAGAATTTATTGAAGCACAAAGAAAATATGGGGAACAAGGGTTGATTTTTATCGGTATCGCCATTGATCAAGCTGACAAAGTGAAAATGTTTAGTCAGGAATTTGGTATCAATTATCCGGTATTGGTCGGTAGTTTTAATACTTGGTCATTGTTAGAGGCTGCGGGAAATCGTCATTCTGCGCTACCTTATACTGTGGTGATCAATCGTTCTGGAGAGTTGGTCGAAAACTATTTGGGGCGTGTCGATCTGAAAAAGCTGGAAAAAATGATAATTCCATTATTGAAGGAGCTACCGAAAAACGAGCAATCGACACAAACTAGTTGAAGGTGTTACTGGAACGTGGAAATAACATCAGTCAAATAATAAATATTATCAAGGCATAATCTAATCAAGCTACTCTGCCAAAAAAGCAATTTCTATCAAAGAAATGATGTAATATTATCAACAGGAATGGAATGCTTTGTTCATTGACGTTATGCGAGCTACTCTGTCCATGCATTACCTCGCATTCTGATGGTTGCGAATACTTACCCAACAAATAACCGGTTAAGTTTTGTTGGATTGAATGAAGTGCTGAAGGTGGAAAGGCACGGGTTTTTAATCTAAGTGTGAGGAGGATGTTTTTCCGATAATCATTTAGGAGACCTCATTATGATACGACGTGATAACAGTCATTTCATTGTTTTCTTCTTAATTGCTCAAATAGCCATGCTCTCAGGCTGTGCATCAATACCCGAGCAAACGGGGATGGAAGAAAAATTTAATGATGTTCGTATTACCACAAAAGTCTATGAAGCAATTATTGATGAACCGTCGCTAAGACGTTTTGATATCAATGTCAGAACAATCAGAGGGGTTGTAGAATTAAGCGGTTACGTCAATTCCCGTAACGACATGGACAAAGCAATAGCGATTGCTCGTACTATTGATGGTATAAAATCGATCAGAAATGATATGCTGATTGGGTCGATTAACGATGATTATTAACAGACTTGTTGAAAAACTATCTGCATTGCTGCTGCGGTGTTAAAAACAGATTCAGAATGGTCATTTATTATGTATAAACTGCGCTTTTTCACCTGTTTTTGTATTGTATCAGCTGCTTCGAAAACTTTTTTCAACGGTCTGTAAATAGCTTATCAGTGATTATCGGGAAGCATTTGCAAGCCACTCATTAATAAAAGTTGGTTCGAGTAGAAATGCTTTTAGCTGATATAGTGCTGGTCGTTCATTTTCTTTATGTCCTATTTGTGGTGGGAAGCCTGCCAGTTATCTGGGTAGGTGCGTGGTTGAAGATGATGTTTGTCACCAGCCCTTGGTTTCGCTATCTGCACCTTGCCGCTATTTTGTTCGTGGTGGTTGAATCGTTATTTGGTGTCGTTTGTCCATTAACTGTGTGGGAAAATAGCTTGCGCCAGATAGAAATGGATAGTAGTTTTATTCAGCGTTGGCTTCATTTCATTATATTCTACAATGTGTCGGAAGCCATCTTGACTGTTGTCTATTGCTTGTTTGCCGGTTTGGTCGCAATGACTTTCAAATGGGTGCCGCCCAGACGCATCAAAGTTGATTAGTTTTCTGAAATCATCTGGCGATCATCTGCTTCTTCCGTTTCAAGACTGAGCAATTCTTCAACATTAGGCTCAAATGTTTCTTCGTCAAATGCTGTATCGCCGTTTTCGAATGGCCGATCTTGCGCTTGTAAGTTAACGAAATCGTAACGAGAAGTATCGGCTAGATGCGACAGCTGGACATTCTGTATAGAGCGAAACATGGTTTCAAGCCGGCCGGGGAATTTTTTATCCCAATGTTGCATCATTTCTTTGATGGTTTGGCGTTGTAAGTTTTTTTGTGATCCGCACAGATTACATGGAATAATTGGAAAATCCGCAATTTCTGCATAAGCTGCTAGATCCTTTTCCTTGCAATAAGCCAGTGGCCGGATCACAATGTGTTTGCCGTCATCACTGACCAGTTTGGGCGGCATCGCTTTGAGCTTACCGCCATAAAACATATTCAGAAATAAGGTTTCAAGGATATCATCGCGGTGATGACCCAATGCAATTTTAGTGGCCCCAAGTTCACCAGCCACACGGTATAACACACCACGGCGTAGTCGGGAGCACAGGCTGCAAGTAGTTTTTCCCTCGGTAATGACACGCTTAACGACACTGTAGGTGTCCTGTTCTACAATCCGAAAAGGCATACTGATTTGTGTCAAATAACTGGGTAAAACTTGCTCAGGGAAACCGGGCTGTTTTTGGTCCAGATTCACTGCAATCAGTTCAAAGTCTACAGGGGCATGGTTCTGAAGATTACGCAGGATATCCAGCAATGCATAGCTATCTTTACCTCCAGACAGACACACCATGATTCGATCGCCGGCTTCGATCATGTTGAAATCAGCAATAGCCGTTCCTACTTGTCGTCTCAAGCGTTTTTGTAGTTTGTTGGCATTATATTGTTGTTTTCTAATCATACTTTACGAGAAATCTGAGGAAGCAAAATTCATTGATAGTAAGGTAAGTAGTATAGAGGCTATAACGGAATATTAGACAAATGAATTGGAACAATTTAGCATAGCCGAATTCTAAACAAGATGGATAAACGAGTTCGGAAATTATTTTCAGAAGAATACTATGAATAGAATTATACCATTGGTAATCTTGGTCTTGTTTTCAACCGAAAGTTACTCGGCTGCAAATCATTCCAATTTGGAATCCGATATTGGCAGGCCGGGTGATTCTGATAAAGTGTCACGCATTATTAAATTGACGCAGGTGGATAATATGTTTTTACCTGCAGAAGTTGAAGTGAGTGAAGGTGAAACGATCCAGTTTGTGGTCAAAAATGGCGGCAATCACAAGCACGAAATGTTGATGGGTTCGATGGCTGAACTTAAAAAAATTGCTAAGATGCGGCGTATGTATCCTGATAAGGGGCATTCTGAGACCCAATTGTTACAACTGGAGCCTGGCGAACAAAAGGAATTTATTTGGCATTTTACTCGCGCAGGAATCATTGATTTTGCCTGCCCGTTGCCCGGTCATTTTAAAAAAATGCGTGGAAAAATTTTTGTGGAGAAAAAATGAAAATACGAATGAGTACCCTGCTAATTGGGTCGATCTTGACAGTCAATTTATTGAGTGTTGCGACGCAGGTGACAGCTACGGCAACCGTAGATGTATATAAGAGTCCGACTTGTGGATGTTGCGATAAATGGGTCGACCATATGCGCGACCATGGTTTTACGGTAAAAACGCATGATGTAGGTAATAAAGAGATCAGAAAGAAATCGGGTATTTCTGAAACCGTTGGTTCGTGTCATACGGCATTGGTGAATGGATATGCGATTGAGGGGCATGTACCGGCACCCGATGTCATCAGGTTGCTCAAAGAAAAACCAAAAGCGATAGGGTTGGCTGTTCCAGATATGCCGCATGGGTCTCCAGGTATGGAAGGATCTCGTAGTGATCCCTATAATGTTTTGTTGCTTAAAGAGCGCGATCAAACCCGCACGGATGCCACCATCTACAACCGCTATGATCCGTATGCCAAAAGGGCTGAGCCATTACCTAAAGACGTAGAAGCAGAAAAAAGCAGCTCAGTTATGCGCTTAAAATAAATGCAGCGATTTTTATGAGGATGCGACATTTTTTGATTTATGGCGCTGCTACAATGGTGTTGAGCGGGTGCGGAGATTTCTCGTCGCCGGATACTGCATTGGGACAGCATCAGATCGATCCTAAAACAGGGCTGGTGATAAGAAATGTGGACGTTGCACAAATTATGCGTGGAGAAGCTGTTTATGTGACCAATTGCGCGGGGTGCCATGGCCCCAATGGAGAAGCAACGCCGGATTGGCGCAAACCGAATCCTGATGGTAAATATCCACCCCCGCCACTAGACAGTTCGGCACATGCTTGGCACCACTCCACCGATGTTTTGAAAAAAACAATCCTCAAAGGAACTCCACCAGAAATAGGCTCCATGCCTGCTTGGGAAGGCATATTGACTGAGCACCAAGTCGATGATGTGATCGCCTGGATAAAATCCTTATGGTCAGATGAAATTTACGATATTTGGTATAAAAATTTTGAAGATAAATAATAAATAAGCGTTCAAGACTTGAATCCGCATTATTCTTTTGGTTTTTTTTCAAGTGATCGGATTTGTTCAAAGATCGCTTGTTTTTCATCTTCCAGCTCTCGATAGCGTGCATAAAGGCGATCTAAATCCGTTGTATATTTATCAATTAGATCTTGTTTTTCCTCCTTAAGCCGAATTAAATCCTCATAGTTAGGAATCGGAATGCTCTGTGAGGGCGATTTGGGTTGCCGAAAAGCTTGAGGCGCTTCTGCTATTTCGTTGCGGCGCATTTCCTGAATCATCAGAAATTGCTGATAAGTCGATTGAGATTCTTGTTGTATGCGAGTTAACGTTTTTTCAAGCTGACGGATCTGCGCTTCCTGATCAGGCGTTTCCGTATTAGCCCAAATTGTATTGGCGGTAGCAAAAAATACGCATAAAAGAATTAGCTGCATGACTTGAATGTTAATAGATAAATTATTGTTTTTAATATATTTTAAGAGCATAGTAGCAGAATTTTATTCTTCAATAAGAGTATTTTCCAGGATGCTATGTGCGCAATTTTACACTCAATATCACTAGAGTTAATTTCTACTTTAGAGTTCTAAAAAAGAAAATTTTTTGTTTCAGACCTATAGTTTGTCATGATTCAATAAAGTATGCGGTACTACTTTGACGGAATTACTGCGGTTACATTCATTCGTTTGGTAATATGTGCGGGCCAATGTTTTTCTTAGCGCTACTGATTCCATAGCTTATCCTATTTCCAGGACGGGTGCGATTGCGCAGGATCGATTTGCAATTAGTTTAATGCTAGTTGTGGTAGATAGTGATTTCTTTCATGCAGCATAACCCTATAACTAAAAGATGAGAACAAATAAAGAGCAACATACGCCGATGATGCAGCAGTACTTGCGCATTAAGGCACAGTATCCGGATATGTTGATGTTTTATCGCATGGGGGATTTTTATGAATTGTTTTTTGATGATGCGGAGAAAGCTGCAAGACTGCTTGGGATTACTTTAACCCGGCGCGGTGCTTCAGCAGGTGAGCCGATTAAGATGGCGGGGGTGCCCTATCACGCAGCTGAGCAATATTTAGCTAAGTTGGTCAAAGCCGGCGAGTCCATCGCGATTTGCGAACAGGTGGGTGATTCGGTCACCAGTAAAGGACCGGTAGCTCGCGAGGTTGTTCGCGTCATTACGCCTGGAACATTAACGGATGCAGCATTACTCGAGGATAAGCGTGATTGCATTTTGCTGGCATTATGGGTACACGAGTCGGTTCTGGGTTTGGCTTGGTTGAACCTAGCCGCAGGTCAATTACGGATGATGGAGACATCGCCGCAAAATATGCTTAGTGAATTTGAACGTTTGCAGCCAGCAGAAATTCTTCTACCTGAAGCGCTTATATTGGGTGAATTACAAGGGAAAAATTGGGTTTTAAAGCAATTACCTTCGTGGCAGTTTGATCGTGATAGTGCGATCAGTAGTCTGACACGGCAATTTGAAACTTATGATCTTTCCGGTTTTGGCTGTGAAGATTTGTCTACGGCTCTGTGTGCAGCGGGTGCATTACTGGAATATACGCGCTTGACGCAAGGATCGGATGTGCTTCATATCACATCATTGCAAGCCGAGCGGGAAAGTATTTATGTTCGTATGGATGCAGTAACGCGCCGCAATCTCGAAATTTCTGAAACCATCCGAGGTGAAAGATCACCCACGTTATTGTCTCTGCTGGATACTTGTTCAACCAATATGGGTAGCCGCTTATTGCAATTTTGGTTGCATCATCCATTGCGTGATCGTGGCGTAATTCAAAAACGACTGGATAGTACTGCGGCCTTGATCGGAGAAAATGAGTCAAAAAGTTATTTGGCTGCACGCGATCTTTTGCGGCAGATCGTAGATATTGAGCGGGTTACTGCACGTATTGCGCTCAAATCAGCACGTCCGAGGGATTTATCGGGTTTGCGTGATAGCTTGAAACTATTCCCGGAAATTATCACTGCGATTGCGCCGTGTCGCAGCGAGAGAATCGATCAATTGATTCAGGCGATGCAAATTGAGTCTGTGCTTGTTGAGCTATTGAATAAAGCCTTGCTGGAAGAGCCCGGTGTGGTGTTGCGCGAAGGTAATGTGATTGCCGATGGCTATGACGCTGAACTTGATGAATTACGAGCGTTGCAGAACAATTGTGGGGATTTTTTATTACAACTGGAAATTCGTGAAAAGGAACGTACGGGTATTCCTAATTTGAAAGTCGAATATAACCGTGTGCACGGTTTCTATATTGAAGTCACGCACGCACATAGCGAGAAAATTCCTGCGGATTATCGGCGCAGGCAAACTTTAAAAAGTGCTGAACGTTATATTACACCTGAACTGAAAGCTTTCGAAGACAAGGCATTATCAGCACAGGATCGAGCCTTAGCGCGGGAAAAATATTTATATGATGCGTTAATAGAGGCGTTGTTAAAGTATATTCATGTATTACAGAAGATGGCGCTAAGCGTTGCTGAGATCGACGTTCTGTGTACACTGGCAGAACGGGCGCAAATACTCGATTACACCGCGCCACATTTATCCAATGAGGAGATTGTTAGTATAGATAACGGTCGTCATCCGGTGGTAGAAAATCAGATTGAAAACTTTGTGGCTAACGATGTTCAATTAGGCGCCGGGCAAACTGGAAAACCACAAATGCTGTTGATTACCGGTCCTAACATGGGTGGGAAGTCGACTTACATGCGACAGATTGCGCTGATTAGTTTGCTGGCTCATTGTGGGTGTTATGTCCCAGCTAAAAAAGCGTGTATTGGTGTACTTGATCAGATTTTTACCCGCATTGGAGCCGCTGATGATCTTGCCAGCGGTCGCTCCACGTTTATGGTGGAAATGACGGAAACAGCCAATATACTCCATAATGCGACAGCGCATAGCCTAGTGCTTATGGATGAAGTCGGCCGCGGCACCTCGACTTTTGATGGTTTGGCTTTAGCGTTTGCAATTGCTCGGCATTTGCTGACAAAAAACTGCAGTTTTACCTTGTTTGCTACGCATTACTTTGAGCTGACAAAACTTGCAGAAGAGTTTAAACAAGTTAAGAATGTTCATTTGGATGCGGTGGAGTATAAACACCGTATTGTTTTCTTGCATAAAGTCACTGAAGGTCCCGCGAGTCAGAGCTATGGTTTGCAAGTAGCAGCGCTGGCAGGCGTTCCTGAACCAGCGATTAGAGTAGCAAGAAAATATTTGATTAATCTCGAGCAGGAAAGTATAAGTAGAGAACCGCAGTTGGATTTATTTGCTTTTTCCGTTCCGGAGCTGGAAGAAAATGTTATGCAGGAACATCCAGTAATCGCAATACTGCAGAATCTTTCGCCTGATGATCTAAGTCCCAAGCAGGCATTGGAGCAGATTTATTTACTGAAAAAAGCGGTAGATACCGAACATGGCGGCTAAATTTTATCCAATCTGGTACTTGAAATCTAGTGCTCATGACCATGTGTGCCATGCACATGTTCATGAGAAATTTCTTCTGCTGTAGCGGGGCGGACTTCGGTTACCGTGCATGCGAAATTTAGTTTCATACCTGCGAAAGGATGATTGCCGTCGACAATGACACTATCATCAGTAACATCGGTGACCTTATAGACGATAAAGTCATCGGAATCTTCAGCGCCACCTTCAAAATTCATCCCGACGGTTACATTAGAAGGAAAAGAGTCGCGTGGTTCAACACGAACCAATTCGGCATCATATTCACCAAAAGTGTCTTCCGGTTCCATGGAGATGGAGCATGAGTATCCAATTTCCATTTCGTGCAATGCTTCTTCAACTAAAGGAAAAATACCTCCGTAGCCACCATGCAAATAACTGATCGGTGTATCTGTTTTTTCCAGAATTTCTCCTGAAGCATCCGACAATTCATAGTTGAGAGAAACCACAGTATTTTTTTCCACGCGCATATTAAGCTTCCTTGTTGAGTTTGATCAAGAGTTGAAACATTTATAACAATCAGAGCGATTATTTATTGGCAAGCAGTGATTGAACAGTCATTATTATACGCACAAAGTTATTTTTTCCTTAATCCGAAATGACGCGGAGTTGAACACTGAATCATTCAATCTTCTTTCTCGTTGAATGGTAATGTTCTGATCGGCGCAAAACTTTGCCGGTGAATTTCGCAAGCCCCGTATTGTTGCAGAGCAGCCAAATGTGCCTTGGTTGGATATCCTTTATGTTTATCGAATCCATACTTGGGAAAACACCTATGCAATCTTTGCATTTCAGCATCACGCGCAGTTTTGGCTAATATCGAAGCCGCTGAAATTTCAGGTATTAAACTATCACCGCGAATGATTGTTCGCATTGGACAGTGTAAGCCCGGGTTCTGATTGCCATCGACCAGTACTATATCGGGTGTGAAAGGAAGGCTTTCGACAGCACGTTTCATGGCCAGCAAACTTGCTTGCAAAATATTTAATTGGTCAACTTCTTGTACCGAAGCATAAGAAATTGCCCATGCTTTAGCATGCTTTTTGATGGTGATTGCTAGTGCGTTGCGTTTTCTTTCGCTTAGTTTCTTGGAATCAGCTAATCCGTCTATTGTAAAGGCTGCGTTTAAGACAACACAAGCTGCATAAACTGGCCCGGCCAGAGGTCCTCTGCCAGCTTCGTCGACGCCGCAAATCAATTCGATTGTTGACGTTTCAATGATTGAACACTCCTGATGCTGACGGTTATTTCAATCGTGGCGGCTACACATTTCTGGAGGTGCACATAAGCTGCGCTTCGGTAACTAGCTGATCATCCACTTCAGCACGTGCCGAATACTTCCATAATCCTCTGATTTGTCGTTGGATAGAGACTTTGAGAATTAACTGATCGCCGGCTATGACAGGTTTTTTGAAACGAACGCCATCGATACCTACAAAGTAATAAACCGTATCTTCCTTGTTAGTCGTATTCTCTGTTCTAAGTGTCAGAATAGCGGCTGCCTGGGCTAACGCTTCAACAATTAAAACTCCTGGCATCACTGGATGGTGGGGGAAATGTCCGGAAAAGAAAGGTTCGTTGATAGAAACATTTTTTAACGCAACGATATCTTTACCGGCCTCATATGAAATTACCCGGTCTACTAGCAAGAGCGGATAGCGATGCGGAAGATATTTTAATATTTCGTGGATATTCATGCTGCTCATTGTTTTATTTCCCTTTTGGGCCTAAATGCCTTTTTTCGATGCCGTTTGATCAGCTGCGTATACTGAAAATGGTGCCTTATTCGTTATTGAGTGCTTTAATTACTTTGTCGGTAATGTCGATACGCTGACTTCTGTAAACGGAGTCCTGTAATTGCAAAATCAGATCATAATTTTCATTTTCTGCGATTTCACTAATAGCACGGTTGGTGCGTTCTAAAATCATACTGTATTCTTCATTCTGACGTACGCTTAGGTCTTCTCGCATTTGCTTCTGGGCGCGTTGGTACTCGCGACTCAAATTGGCAAGATTTCTTTCCATATTGCGTCGCTCAGATTCTTCCATATCAATGCTTTCTTTTTCTAACTTGTCTTGCAGCGTCTTGGCTTTCATCGCCATTTTTTTGATATCTTCATCGCGTGGAACAAACTCCCGTTCGATTTTTTTTTGGGCCTGTATGGCTGGTTTAGATTCGCGCAAGATTTGTTCGGTATTGACTACACCAATTTTAATATCGCCGGCAAAGGCAGCTACGAAACTGCTAGTGAAAGCCATGACGAAGAAAGCCATCATCGCCATGGAGCAACAGTGATAGATCCGTTTATATATTTTCACCTGAAGCAGTACTCGACAGAAATTAGAATTGTTGACCGAACATGAATTGGAATCTTTGCAGGTTATCCGCCGGCACATCATTTAATGGCTCTGCCAGACTTACTTTCAATGGCCCCATGGGGGATACCCAGGTTAACGCAATACCGGTTGAGTAACGCATGAAATCGTTTAGTTGATTGAATTGGTTAAATGTAGTACCTCCATCAACAAACACGCTAAAGCGTAATGATCGATCATCTCGCAGGAATGGGACTGGGAACATTAGCTCAATATTTCCGACTACACGCTTGCTAGCGCCCACTGCTAGCAATCTTCGATTGACAGTAGTGATGTTACCGGGAAGCAGTGTGTCATCACGGGGACCTAAAGAATTAAGATCATAGCCCCTCACTGAGTTATTACCCCCAGCAAAAAAGTTTTTGAAGAAAGGAAGATTTTTTCCTTTATAACCATCGCCATAGCCGAATTCCGTGTTTACCAGAAGCGTAAAGAAATCAGTAATCGGAAAGTACCACCTCTGGTTGTAACTGACTTTGTAGTAGTTTAAATCTCCACCCGGAACACTGATTTCGCCGAATAATCGATGAGTTGTTCCAGAGGTTGGCCAAATTGCGCTATCACGCCGGTCGCGTGCCCAGCTTATGGTTGCTGGAAAATTATTTGTTGTTTCACCAAATTCGTTAACAAAATCCCTATAACGCTGTGGACTGTTTGCAAATGTACCGATCGAGGTATTTTCTGCAGCCAGGCCAAGGGAAACAATATCGTTTTCTGCGATGGGTACTCCAAATCTAAAACCGGCACCTAAAGTATCTGTTTTGAATGCGCCAAACTGTGTTAATGCACGCGTATCCAAAACGCGCTTGTATGCATCCAGACCAAAGCTTAGGCCATCAACTGTGGCATAAGGATTGGTAAAAGATGCAGAGTAGGTTTCGTTAATGGCACCTCGGTTAGCATCAAGACTAAAAAAATTGCCAGTGCCGAAAATATTATTCTGAGAAATTGAAGCGTTTAGAATGATCCCTTGACGATCAGAGTAGCCCGCGCCAAACATAATAGATCCGGTGGGTCGTTCTTCAACTCTGACTTTTATGTCGACCTGGTCGGTTTTATCAGGTACCGCTGGCGTTTCTACATTGACACTGTTGAAAAAACCTAAACGATCAACTCTGACTTTAGAGAGATTAATTTGACTTGTGGAATGCCAAGCCCCTTCCATTTGACGAAATTCGCGGCGTATGACTTCATCGCGGGTGCGATCGTTACCTTCAATATCGATACGGCGAACGTAAACTCGCTTGCCCGGGTCAATAAAAAATGTGAAAGCAGCCTGCCGGTTTTCATAATCTATCTCAGGGGAAGCATTAACATTAGCAAAAGCATAGCCGTCATCGCCCAGTCGATCCGTTATTAATTTAATGGATTCGGTTAGTTTTTCGCGTACAAAAACATCTCCATTCTTTAGTAATATCAGTTTATGTATTTCTTCTTCGGGTACGATGGTTTCTCCCGCTACCTTAATATCGGAGATTGAATATTGAGCACCTTCGGTTATGTTGATTGTGATATAGATGTCGCGTAAATCAGGAGTTATGGAAACTTGAGTGGATTCGATATTGAATTCCAGGTAACCTCGATCAAGATAATACGAACGAAGTGTCTCAAGGTCTGCGGAGAGTTTTTGTTTTGAATACTGATCGTTTTTAGTGAACCAGCTAAGCAGGTCGGGTCTTCTTAGAACCAGTAAGCCGCGCAATTCTTTATCAACGAATTTTTCGTTGCCAACAAAACTTATTCTTTTTATTCTTGCGGTACGACCTTCATTAATATCAAAATTTATTCCGACACGATTACGTTCCAGTGGTGTTGAAGTGGTCGTGATTTTGACGGCATATTTGCCGCGACTAATGTATTGTCGTTTTAATTCCAGTTCGGCTCGTTCCAGAAGTGAACGACTGAAAATTCGGGATTCGGATATACCCGCCTGCTTTAAGCCTTCAAGCAGTTTATCCTTCTCAAATTCTTTGGCGCCATTGATGCTGATTTCTGCAATCGCAGGACGTTCAATAACTTCTACAATCAGAATGTTATTTTCATTCTTTAATTTTACATCTTTAAAAAAACCGGTTGCAAATAGCGCTTTAATCGCCTCTGTTGCTTTTTCTGCGTCCAACACTTCACCGACTTTAATGGGTAGATAACTAAAAACAGTACCTGCCTCAGTACGTTGTATGCCTTCAACACGAATATCCTCAACAATGAAAGAATCGCCGGCCCAAGATGAAAATGCACAGAATAAGCTGATAAATGCAAAGAAATACTGGAATTTCATTATTTAACCAGTAATAAGCCGACTAATATCGTTGTAGATGGCAAACGTCATGAGTGTAAACAGCATAATCAAACCAATTTTCTGACCAATTATTATTGTTTTATCTGAAACCGGACTTCCTTTGACTATTTCAATAAGATAATACATGAGATGTCCACCATCAAGTATTGGAATTGGCAATAAATTTAACACACCAATACTAACACTGATCAGTGCAAGAAAAGCGAGATAAGATACTAACCCCATTTGTGCCGATTGTCCGGCATAATCAGCAATAGAGATCGGTCCGCTGATATTTTTCCAGGATACATCACCCGTAATCATCTTAGAGAGCATTTGTAATGTCAGTACAGTTGTTTCCCAGGTTTTCTCGACGGCTTTCTGTAACGCTTTGCCAGGTGAATAACTGACAGTAACAAGCAATTCATCAAATTCTGCTTGATTGACGACGGGCGCAACGCCTATCTTGCCCACTCGCTTACCATGCTCTATGGTTGACTCAGGGGTAATCGTCAGCATGATCATTTGATCATTGCGTAAAATATCAAGTTCTAATGAGCGTTCGGGGTTTGTACGTATTTCTTGCACAAAATCCATCCAGGTATGTATCTCAGTATGATTGACCGCAATAATTTCATCACCGGTCAATAAACCAGCGTGAGAACCAGCGCCATCAGAAATAACTTGCCCGATTACGGGTTTTATTACCGGCTGGTAACTGCTAAATCCTATGATACCGGGAAAATTTTCATTGAGCTTATCGGGATCGACTTGGCTTAAATCCAGCTGCCGCAAATTATTTTCGCCACTATCATTAATGGTTTGCACTTTTACATTGGCTGACCGATTGATGGCATACCGCAATAAAGCCCAGCGCGCATCCTGCCAGCTTGCAACGGGTTCATTTTCTATGCTGACAATAGTTTCACCTAATACAAATTCTGCCTTGGCAGCAGCTGTGGCGGGTTCGACAGGACCAAGTATGGGCTTCATTCCAGGAACACCTAGAATAAAAAGTAGCCAATATAGAACAATAGCTAGTAAGAAATTGGCGATGGGGCCGGCTGCGACTATTGCAAAACGACGAGCTACCGGCTGACGGTTAAAAGCACGAGGTAAGTCCTCAGATGCCACTTTGCCTTCATTTTCATCGAGCATTTTGACATAACCACCTAATGGAATCGCGGCAACTACCCATTCAGTCTGGTCTTTTCCCCATCGCCTGCGAAAGATGGGTTGACCAAATCCAATGCAAAACCGTAATACTTTTACACCATTCCATCGTGCTACCAAATAATGGCCAAATTCGTGAAAGGTTATCAGTGTGCCTAAGGCAATAATAAAAAAAATAATTGTGTAAGTTATTGACATATCTAATGATTGTTCTTATAGCAAGTGTGGGTTAATTTTAACTTCACGATATTTTTCATCTTATTGCTAATAAAAATAATTGCAGGGATACTACCATTAATTAAGAAAAATTGAATCGGGTCACTTACCCTCATATTTTCTCACTTGACACGCCTATTGTAGATTTGCCAGCCATTCATGTGACTTAGCGCGTGCCAGCTTGTCTGTTCTTAAAACATCATCCAGTGTCATCATTTCTTCTCGTTGTATTGTCTGCATAACATGTTTAATCATGATGGGAATAGCTGTAAAAGCCATTCGTCTTTGAAGAAAAGATTCTACTGCTATTTCATTGGCGGCATTCAATACTGCTGGCATATTACCACCGGCATGCAGCGCTTGATAAGCTAAGTCCAGGCATGGAAATCTTTTAAAATCAGGCTGTTCAAAATCAAGATGAGCAACCTTAAACATGTCTAATGTCGATACTCCACTTTCTATTCGCTCAGGATAGCCCATCGCATGTGCGATTGGGGTTCGCATATCTGGATTGCCAAGTTGCGCGATAACCGAGCCATCTACATACGCAACCATAGAGTGGATCACACTTTGTGGGTGGATGACTACTTGAATTTTATCTGGAGGGGCTTCAAACAACCAATGCGCTTCGATGACTTCTAGTCCTTTATTCATCATGGTAGCGGAATCTACGGAAATTTTCTGTCCCATATCCCAATTAGGGTGAGCGCATGCTTGTTCCGGTGTCACGCTCTCCAGGGAATCTATTGAGGCACATCGAAACGGTCCGCCCGAAGCTGTGAGCAATATGTGGCTGACGCCTGCTGCTGCTAAATTCCCATTGAAGTGATGTGGCAGTGATTGATAGATTGCGTTATGTTCGCTATCAATTGGCAACAGTGTGGCATGGTGTTTTTTCACCAAATCCGTAAAAATACGGCCGGCCATTACCAGCGTTTCTTTATTGGCTAACAATACTAGTTTCCCTGCCTGCGCTGCAGCGAATGTTGGGCGAATACCGGCAGCTCCAACGATGGCCGCCATTACGGTATCAACCTCTGGAAGAGAAGCGACCTTTTCTAAAGATTCTATTCCTGATAAAACTTCAGTCTTGATATTCACTGTGTTAATTGCGTTAGCAAGCTGCTTAGAGCTTTTTTGATCCAGCATGACTGCAAATCTTGGTTGAAAACGTTGGCACTGCGATAACATTTTTTCAACATTATTATTTGCAGTTAATGCAAAAGCCTGAAAACGATCAGGATGGCGTGCGATAACGTCCAAAGTGCTTTCCCCAATACTGCCGGTGGAGCCAAGTATAGTGATTTGACGGATTGTTTTCATGACACGGGAGAATAAAAAATTAGTAAGGCCAGAATGGCAAATGGCAACGATGAAATTAAAGCGTCAATTCGATCTAAAATACCGCCATGGCCTGGCAAAATACTTCCACTATCCTTAACACCAGCATGGCGTTTCATAAGTGATTCGTATAAATCTCCGATAATGCCTAATATGGCCATCAATAAAAGCAGTGGTATTAATAGTGTCGCTAATGATTCTTCAATAAGCCAGAAATCCCAGATCAGACCATAAACTAATACTGCAATTAAGGCTCCGGCGACACCTTCCCAGGTTTTGTTCGGACTAATTTGGTTAGCAAGCTTGTGTTTACCAAATGTTTTTCCTGTGAAATAAGCTGCTGTATCGGAAATCCAGATTGTCGCCATAAGGCCCAATAAAAGTAGCGGACTGATAGCACGTAGTTGATAAAGTGCGAGACAGGTGGGTAACAATAATGTCCAACCGATTAGCATTAATATTAATGGATTTTTTATCGTGTAAACTTGTTTCAGATACGGCGGTACACCAATAATCCAGAAAACCACTGATAAGGCATAGACCCAGATCAAATCAGTAGAATATACATTAGTTTTTATAGACTCACTCATTTGAAACAATAATTCTCCTCC
Source organism: Nitrosomonas sp. (assembly GCF_019752095.1). Taxonomy (GTDB): domain Bacteria; phylum Pseudomonadota; class Gammaproteobacteria; order Burkholderiales; family Nitrosomonadaceae; genus Nitrosomonas. The sequence continues at coordinate 161,901 of NZ_JAIEMO010000003.1, read as the reverse complement.
TGCAAGAGTAGTCAGGAGCATAAAAATTATTGTGTTTTTTACTGAAAATTCGGCTAATCGACTCCATTCACGAGATCCGATAATTGAAAGTGCAAGTAGCACGATAGCCCAAAAAATATCCTGTAACAAAAATAACGCGGATAAGAACAAAGGAAGAATAATAACTGCAGTAAGGACGCGGGTTTTAAGCATGGAAGGTGATCTTTTATCCTGCTACTTGAATCTGTTCACTGGTGCAGCCAAACCGACGTTCACGTTGTTGATAAGATTGGATCGCTCGTTCAAGTTCATGCTCATCGAAATCAGGCCATAATGTATCGGTGAAATACAATTCAGTATAAGCAAGCTGCCATAATAAAAAATTACTAATGCGATATTCTCCGCCAGTTCGGATAAACAAATCCGGTTCAGGGGCATAGCTCAGCGCAAGATATTGCGCTAAATTTTCTTCTTCAAAATTTAAGGGTAGCTCAGTTGATTGTGCCATCATTTTACGCACGGCTTGCATGATATCCCAGCGCCCGCCGTAGTTGGCAGCTATAGTGAAGGTAAGACGTTTATTTTCTGCGGTTAGCTGCTCGCCAATACGGATGCATTCTATTATCTTGGGTTCAAATTTCGATAATTCACCGATAACTTTGAAGCAGATACCGTTTTCATGCAACCGAGAGATTTCTTGTTCCAATGCGCCAAGGAAAAGTTGCATTAAAGATGTTACTTCATCTGTTGGGCGTCGCCAATTTTCACTGCTAAAAGCAAATAAAGTTAGGTATGGTATATTACGCTCTATACATGATTTGATAATACCACGGACTGTTTCAACACCTTGTTTATGTCCAGCGATCCGAGGCATATAGCGAGTTTGAGCCCAGCGGCCATTACCATCCATAATAATAGCAATATGTTTTGGTATTGAGCCAGTTTCAGGTATTTCTCTAGTTGAGCTTAGACCTTGCGGCATATCAAACAGCCATTAGTTCGGTTTCCTTGGTTTGCAAAATTTTATCTATTTCCGCGATATAGCGATCAGTTAATTTTTGAATGTCATCTTGACCGCGACGCTCATCATCTTCAGAAATTTCTTTGGATTTCAATAAATCTTTCAAGTGTGTATTGGCATCTCGGCGAATATTTCGCATTGCGACACGGACATGCTCCGCCTCTTGCTTAACTACTTTAATCAGATCGCGGCGACGCTCTTCAGTGAGAGAAGGCATGGGTACGCGAATAGTCTCACCTACAGGCATAGGATTTAAACCTAAATCAGATTCACGAATGGCTTTTTCAATCGCACCAGCCATTTTCTTTTCCCAGGGAATTACGCCGATCGTGCGTGCATCAATTAGGTTGATATTGGCTACCTGATTAATGGGCGTTTGTGTTCCGTAATAATCCACGGTGATATGATCTAAAAATCCCGTATGAGCCCGGCCGCTTCTGACTTTACTTAAATCTGCTTTTAATGCTTCAAGACTTTTTTGCATTTTTTGTTCAGCAGATTTTTTTACATCGGCAATCATAATATCGTTCCCTCATACTTCGATTTTCAAGGTTTCAATTATCTTTCACTCAGACTGTTACCAAAGTTCCTTCGTCCTCGCCTGTTATTATACGTTTAAGTGCACCAGCCTTGAAAATACTAAATACGCTAAGCGGTAATTTCTGGTCACGGCACAGTGTTAATGCCGTTGCATCCATTACCTGTAAATTCTTGGCAATAGCTTCGTCAAATGTTAATTTGTGGAAACGTGTTGCTTCAGGATCAATTTTAGGATCGCTAGTATAAATTCCATCTACTTTAGTGGCTTTCAACATGATATCTACATTCATTTCCATGCCGCGCAAAGCAGCTGCGGTATCAGTGGTAAAAAACGGATTACCGGTACCTGCCGCAAATATGACTATCTTGCCATCTTTCAGATAACGCATAGCACGTCCACGGATATAAGGTTCTACAACTTGCTCAATGCGTAAAGCGGATTGTATTCGCGGCACCAGACCGGCCATTTTCATCGCATCTTGCAGTGCTAAGGCATTCATTACAGTAGCTAACATGCCCATATAATCCGCAGTAACGCGTTCCAATCCGTCATTGGCTGACTTCATCCCGCGAAAAATATTTCCACCACCAACGACAATGGCAATTTCAATCCCTAGTTTGCTAACTTCCTCAATCTCAGAAACAATTCTTCCCATGACAGTATGATTAATACCATACTTATCGTCACCCATCAGGGCTTCGCCGGATAGTTTCAGTAAAATACGTTTATAGATTGCAGCAGTCATTGATAATGTATTGATAAAACTCAGTTTACTTGGCTTGTTCCATCTGCGCCTTAACCTCATCTGCAAAATTCTCAGTTTTCTTTTCTATGCCTTCGCCTACCACGAACATAGTGAAATCATTAACTGTTGCAGATTTGCTGGCCAGTAAGTTTTCTACCGTTTGTTCTGGATCTTTTACAAAAGGCTGACCTAATAACGTTATCTCAGCAAGATATTTTGTAATACGCCCATCAACCATTTTTTCGATAATATTCGCTGGCTTACCACTCTCAGCAGCCTGAGCAGTAAAAATCTCGCGCTCATGTGCTAAGACATCAGCAGATACTTGCGCTTTAGATACGCAAATGGGCTTACTTGCCGCAATGTGCATGGCCAGATCTTTGCCTAAAGCTTCATCTCCTCCGGTAAAATCTACCATTACGCCAATCTTGGTTCCATGAAGATAATAAGCCAACTGTCCTTGTGTTTCGTGGCGACCACAACGGCGAATGCTGATATTCTCGCCCAATTTCATTATTAATGCCTTGCGAATTGCTTCAATAGCTTCACCACACGGCAAATTTGCATTACTTAAAGTACTGGTGTCGATTATATTTTTTGTTGCACTTAGTTCAGCGAGGTTTTTGGCGAAATTAATAATATCTTCATTTCTGGCGACAAAGTCTGTTTCACAGTTTACTTCAACCAGCGCACCACATTTTCTGTCTGCTGAAATATATGCGCCAATTACACCTTCTGCTGCAATTCGACCTGCGGCTTTGCTTGCTTTGGCGCCACTTTTAATTCTTAATAGATCTTCTGCTGCCTTCAGATCGCCGCTAGTCTCTGTCAATGCTTTTTTGCATTCCATCATGCCTAGCCCGGTCATTTCACGCAATTCTTTTACCATGCTTGCGGTAATTTCCGCCATATTTACTCCAGATATCAAATTAGTTAATAAAAGAAATTATATGACTTTATTCGGCTTCAGCCTCAGTTTCAGCAGTCATTTCAACGATTTCTTGAATAGCCTGATTGCGTCCTTCTAGGATGGCGTCTGCCGCACCGCGGGCATATAGGCGTATTGCACGACTGGAATCGTCATTTCCAGGAATAATGTAGTGCAGATTCTCCGGATTGTGATTGGTATCGACTACACCAATTACAGGGATGCCAAGCTTTCTAGCTTCTGTGATGGCTCCTTTTTGATATCCAACATCGATAATAAATATAGCATCCGGTAAACCTTTCATGTCTTTGATGCCACCTAAGCTGCTGTTTAGCTTATCTAGTTCTCTTTGAAGATCAAGCGCTTCTTTTTTTACCAGTTTATCTAACGTTCCATCTTGTACCATTGTTTCCATCTCATGTAGACGCTTGATAGATTGTTTAATGGTTTTAAAATTAGTCAGCATGCCTCCTAACCATCGCTGGTCTACGTAGGGAGATCCGCAACGTATCGCCTCTTCGCGTACAATATCTCGCGCTTGTTTTTTAGTACCAACAAATAAAATCACTCCCTTGTTTGCTGATAATTGGCGCACATATTTCATGGCTTCCTCATACATCACCAAGGTTTTTTCAAGATTTATAATGTGGATTTTGTTACGATGGCCGAAAATATAGGGTGCCATTTTGGGGTTCCAGAAGCGTGTTTGATGTCCAAAATGTACACCCGCCTCCAGCATTTGCCGCATAGTTACTGACATAAGTTCTCCTTAAGGATTGAGCCTCCATTCACCTTGATATCCAATTATTTTTAGGTGAATGTGTGAATTTAATTTGGCGTGTATCATGAAAATTACCAAATTATCTTTATATTGTAACACTTTCTTGCGCTTACTCAAGCTGATCAGTCGCGGAAAAATGTTTAAAATCTATTTATTTAGCAGCAAAGAAATTTTTGCTGCAATCAATGCTGGATTGAGCAGATTATTATTCCAATCCACACAAAAGGTGGGGTATTAAGTGATGCAGGATGAATTACCCATTTTCATTTTTAGGCGATTAATATCATTTATCTGAATGTGCTTATTATCTACAGTAATGATATTTTCATCTTGCAGCTTGGAAAATGCACGACTGACAGTTTCCAGCTTAAGCCCAAGATAACTGCCAATTTCCTCGCGTGTCATACGTAAATTAAAATCGGATTCGGAATAACCGCGCATAGAAAAGCGACGCGATAAATTAAGTAAAAATGATGCTAAACGTTCTTCTGCTTTCATGCTGCCCAGTAACAACATTACGCTATGGTCCCGTACTATTTCACGACTCATGATTTTATGGAAATGACGCATAAGTGACGGAATAATAATGCTAATTTCTTCTAGTTTGGTGAATGGAATTTCACAAACCTCGCTATCTTCAAGTGCTATCGCATCACAAGTATGAATTTCTGAACTGATAGCGTCTAGCCCCAGCAGCTCTCCGGTCATATGGAAACCTGTAACTTGTTGACGTCCATCTTCTTCAAGTACACAGGTTTTTAGAAAACCACTACGAATGGCAAAAAGTGATTGGAATTTTAAGCCTGATTGATGTAGATAACCACCGCGCCGCACTTTACGTTTATGACTAACAACATCTCCAAGAATCTGAATTTCTTGATTATTAAGTCCAACAGGCAGGCATAATTCACGCAAACTGCAAGTCGCACAGCTTGATTTAATGTGCGTAACATCAAGATGATTCTGTTGTGGGCTATCGTGTAACAAATTATTTTCCAAAGGTAGGGGTTTACACATTCTATTTATCAATGCTCTGATTGATCTGAATCAAAGTTAATACTTTCAACCCCTTTATAATTTTACGTTAATACTGCAAGAAGCGGATAACATTTTTGGATTGCAAGAGCACAGGAAGTAAATGATTGATCCGATGGGGCTATGCTTTGAGGGTTACATCGGTCTGGCAGTTTTAGGCGTATTCTTCACAAAGTAGGAAACTTAGTGTATTCATTACGATTCCCTAATTCATCTTCAAGTTTACTTGAGCTGGATTCGGATCCTATGTGTCATTTTGGAAATTACTTTTCTGATCCTGATCGTTGTTTATACCCCGAGATTGATTATTTGATTGAAGCATCTGATGCGCATGTGTATTCAGATTGGATAAATAATCGAAAATCAGGGCGCTTTCATCGCCCTTTATCGTTAGATTTATATGTCCCTAATAGCCGCTCCTCATGTTTTTATTGCCATCTTAATCAGTTCATCCCTACGGATCACAGTACTGAAAAATATTCGAATTATTTGCTTCGAGAGATAAGACTTCAAGGGCAATTATTCAAAGGTGATAGCAAAGTTGAACAGATATATTTCGGAGGGGGTAGTCCGGCATTTTTGAATGACTCCCAACTAAATACGCTTACCCAAGAGATCAAACGGAATTTTAACTTAGTTGAAGGAGGTAATTTTTGTGTTGAGATTGATGCAGGACAATTAATCGATTGCTCAATGTACGCTTTAAACGAAATGGGATTTAATTGTGCAATTGTAGGTGTACAAGATTTTGATCAACAAGCGCGACATTCGAAGCAGTGTATTCAATCTGAAGAAGCTAACATTCAAATTATCTGCAATATCCGACGGGCAGGATTTAAGTCGGTTAGAGTAGAATTAAGCTATGGATTGCCGGGCCAGAATTTGGATAAATTTGCTTGTACGCTAGATAAAATTATTGCAGCAAATCCAAACCAGGTTAAATTTTTAAATTATCAGCATCTTATAGAAAGATTTAAGCCGATAAGGAATAATATTTTTACTGGATTACCTGCAACAGAGACCAGGTTTGAAATGACGTTGTTGGCGATTTCTCGCCTAACAGAAGCTGGCTATAGCCATATTGGGATGAATCTTTTTGCCAGGTATGATGATCCACTGGCAGTTGCTCAGCGTCAAGGAAGGCTTCACTATGGCTTGCGCGGTTTTTCAATTTATCCTGATTGTGACCATGTTGCATTTGGTGTTTCAGGAATAGGGTGTATAGGGCCGACTTTACATCAGAATCACTGTGATCTATTACAGTACTATGATAAGTTAGAACAAAATATTCTTCCTATTTTGCGCGGTCTAGAATTAAATGCGGATGATCTGTTACGTCGTTCAATCATGTATGCGCTGATTTGTCATTTGGTTATTTCATATGATTCAGTGGAGGCTTTTTTTCCAATAGATTTCAAGCAGTACTTTGTAACTGAATTGACAGATTTGCAGGCGTATGCAGAAGCCGGATTGGTTACTTTGGATAATGAGGAGATTGCTGTTACATCGAAAGGTCAATTATTTATCAACGATATCTGTAGAATTTTTGATAAGTATTTGCGTAAACATCATTAGCGTCATCAATCGTCTGCTGCCGATATTAAAATAGTGCGCCTGAGAATCTGCCTCGACTCTCAGGCGCATTCATTTATTGTTGGACTTCACTGTTGGTTAAAATATACTCGGCCAATCGATCAGCGGCTTCACCTTGAATATTTTTGAAAGCAGGCATCCGCATGCTGCCTGATTGAAATTTCTTAATAATAGCTTCCTTGTTGGCAGATTTTTCACTCAGAATCATCGCCTTGTTTGCACTCAAAGGCTTGTGACATTCACTGCAGACAGTGCTAAAGATTCTTTCGCCGGACGCATCTGCTGGTGGGCTATAATCGTTGGCGGTTCCACCACAGCCGACAAGGATAAACAGTGCAGACACCACTACTAAAATATGTGTTCTTTTCATTTCCTGACTCCAGTTTATTTAGTTCAATTAATACCGAGAGTAATCCCGATTCAGTATTTAGCTACTCAATATAAATTTGATATTTTTGAGTTTATTTTTTAATCAGATTTAATAATTTAGTAGACTTAACGTAGCTAGTATTATGACAGCTTGTTAAACAAATGTTTTATAAAATACGGATCGGTTCTATAACATTGTTATTTACTGCCAAGGGTTCTTAGCGACGTTCCCAAGCTCCAGAAGCATAGATATTGTAATATCTATTTGAGATAACTCGTAAAGTTGCAATAAAAACAACACCTGATGTAATTCGTTGAAAGAAGTATTTTTCTTAACACTTTCTTAACATTTGTTTTGTTATTGTTTGCGACTTATTGCTACGTAATGTAATAAGAAAGGAATCAAAATTCTTTAATTCTTAGCTTAAGCCATTAAACTCTAACTAGAATTTTTGGGAATAACATTATTTGATGTGGTTGAATTTCTTAACACTTTCTTAACAATTGCTATGTTATGGTGGCAAGCGAAGTTATAACAACATGAATGTGATGAAGTTTTTCTAGCTAGTATAAGGTAGGCAGCATTGTATTGAAAAATGAGAGTAAAAAATCTTTAAATGATATTGATGCTAGTTTCTCCATAAAATTAAATTTTATTTAGAAACTAGCATTATTGATTAACAATGTTATACAACTAAATTGTTTTAAAAGAGGATGTTATGTTCAAAAAGATAAATATTTTTGCTGTTCTTGTTGTGCTTGGTTTCGTTTTCAGTAATTCGGCAGCTGCTGATGCTACAGTCGAAGATTTTCAGGTATGGGGAAATGTGACAGCACTTGGTAACTTTGGCGCAATTAATCCGAATAATCCAGACTTAAAGAAATTCAGATGGTGGATGGAAGGACAGGGACGTTTTGGTAATGATGCTACTCAATTTACGCAATCTCTGATTCGTCCTGGTCTAGGTTATGCGCTAACCGATAAGGTGGTTGTATGGGCTGGTTATGCCTGGGCACCCACGGCTGAACCGCTAGCGGCGCGTCCATTTAATGAGCACCGAATCTGGCAACAAGTGACCTGGGCCGATAATTTTTCATTCGGTAGATTGTCGACACGTAGCCGTTTTGAGCAACGCTTCTTCGATCATCATGCCCCCCTTTCTGGTAATGATGACGTGGGTCATCGATTCCGCCAATTGGTTAAACTAGCAGTTCCATTGCCTTCCATATCGCCAGAACTTAGTTTCATCGTTCAGAGTGAATTGTTTATTGCGATGAATACCGTCGATAATCCTGCTTTCATTTCTCGTGGTTACGATCAGAACCGGGCATTCGTTGGATTAGGTTACAAAGTCAACCAGTATGCGACTGTTGAACTGGGTTATATGAACCAATTTATCAACAGACCGCATAGTGCTCGTCCTGATCAAATGATGCATAATTTTATAGCTAATTTATTTCTGAATTTCTAAGAAATTACTTGTACCATGTGCAGGCCACTTAGTACATAGTTTGATATTCTTCCAATCAGTTGACTTTGTTTTTCGATGACGTCAGCTGATTGGTGTTTATCCTGCTGTAAATTTTGATTCTTTTCAGCAAGTGATTAGTTGATTTCTTATTGCTGCTTTTCATTTTTAAATTTCGACAAATCCTAGAAATAGTAAAACTTTCTTCATTTTCCATTACTATACTGCTCCTTTCCGATCAATCACTAAGTTAGCATGCGCGATTTTAAGCCGGGTCAACGTTGGATCTGTGATGTTGATTTACAACTGGGGCTGGGCACTGTTCAGGCTGTCGAGCATAGAGTTGTCACCATTATTTTTAAAGCAACAGGTGAAATCCGTTCCTATGCCAAACAATCTGCGCCATTGACGCGCGTGATTTTTAAGTCCGGTGACATTATCAATAGTTATGATGACATTGCTTTGGAAGTTACTGAAGTACATGAGCGCAACGGCTTAGTAGTTTATTCCGGAATGGATGAGAGTGGCGCCAGAATAGAGCTTGCCGAGGAACAATTAGCACATAATCTGTTATTAAATCGTCCGGCAGAACGTTTGTTCACGGGTCAGTTTGATCAGGATAAGTGGTTCAAGATCCGCTACCAAACGTTATTGATCCGCAATCACCTGGCAAGCGCACCGGTATATGGACTGGTGGGAACTCGCACCAGCTTGATTCCGCATCAGCTTTATATTGCTTACGAAGTTGCGCGCCGTTATGCGCCGCGTGTTTTGCTGGCCGATGAAGTGGGACTGGGTAAAACAATCGAAGCCGGTCTTATTCTGCATCGGCAATTGTTAACCGAACGCGCCAAGCGAGTGCTTATTGTGGTTCCAGAGACCTTGATTCATCAATGGTTGGTGGAAATGTTACGGCGCTTTAACCTGCAATTCAGTATCTTTGATGAAGCGCGATGTTTATCGCTGGAAGAGAGCGGGGATTGGGAAAATCCTTTCCATAGTGAGCAGTTGATACTTTGCAGCTTGAATTTTCTGTGTCACTATCCTAAATGGTTTCAAGCTGCATTGAATGGTCATTGGGACCTGCTCGTGGTCGATGAAGCCCATCACCTGCATTGGTCTGAGCAAGCCGCCAGTGTGGAATACTCCATCATTGAGCAATTAGCCGCCTGTACCAAGGGAGTGCTGCTTTTAACCGCGACCCCGGAACAATTAGGCAAGGCCAGTCACTTCGCGCGTCTGCGCTTGCTGGATCCGCACCGTTTCAGTAGTTTTGCGATTTTTTTGGCTGAAGAACAATCGTACGAATCGATTGCTAAAGCGGTGGAAGCTTTGCTCGAAGATCAGGATTTGAATGATGAAATCAGACAAATCATCTTATCGGCCATTGATCCTGCACCAGCGCAAGAATTCCTTGCACAATTGCAAGATCATACCGCTGATACGCAGCAACTCCAGCAAGCGAGAAAAATTCTGGCGGAATTGTTGCTGGATCGGCATGGTACCGGCCGTATCTTATTCCGCAATACGCGTGCGGCTGTTAAAGGGTTTCCTGAACGTAAGCTTTTAGCTATTCCGCTGGCACTGCCTCTCGAATATCAGCAATGTCTGACAGTTTTTGAAACGATCCCTCTGTCAAAACCGAAATTGCTGTTGTGCCCTGAACTACTCTATCAGGTCAGGGCTGAGCCGGAGCAGCCGTATTGGACAGAAATCGATCCGCGCATCAACTGGCTAAACGTGACACTCAAGCAGCTGAGACCAGAAAAAGTGCTGGTCATCACCGCCGATGCACAAATTGCCCGCGATATCGCGCAGGCGCTCAAGGCACTAACGGGACAGCATATTCCGGTATTCCATGAAAGCATGAGTTTGATTGAGCGCGACCGCGCGGCCGCTTTTTTTGCCGATAAAGAAACCGGTAGCCAAATATTGATATGCTCAGAAATCGGTAGCGAAGGCCGCAATTTCCAATTTTCTCATCACCTGGTGTTGTTTGATTTGCCGCTCAATCCCGATCTGCTGGAACAACGTATTGGCCGACTGGATCGTATCGGTCAGACAGAAACCATCCAGATTCATGTTCCTTATCTGGAAAACAGCGCATTGGCGGCGATGTTTCATTGGTATCATGAGGGATTGAATGCGTTTGAGAAAACCTGCCCGGCAGGACAAACCGTTTTCTTGCAGGTGGAAGATGCGCTCATTAATGCGCTTCATCAACGGCAAATTGATACCGATGCATTTTCGGATTTGATTAGTACCACTCAATCAGCCAATCAGATACTGAATGATGCGTTGGATTGCGGACGAGATAAATTACTCGAGTACAACTCTTTTCGTCCGGCTGTTGCAGCAAGATTACATCAGGAAGTGCACGTACAGGATGATGATTTCACGTTGCCGCAGTACATGGAAACGGTATTTGACTGTTGCGGCGTGCATATTGAAGAACATCGCGCCAGCAGTTATTTGATCGAGCCGAGCGAACACATGAGCATGCCGTTTCCCGGTTTGATGGACGAAGGCTCGGTCATCACGTATTCGAGAGATGTTGCATTGGCCAATGAGGACATGCATTTCCTGACTTGGGAACATCCGATGGTTATCCACGCGATGGAACGAATCCTGAACCAGGAAACCGGCAATGCAGTGGTCGTTGCACTGAAGCATCCAAAGGTTCAACCGGGTATCGTATTGCTGGAAAGTCTGTTCGTGCTGGAGGCGGGCGGGCAACATGTGCAGCAAAGTAACCACTATTTACCGCCCGCAGTAATTCGTATTTTGCTGGATGAGCAAGGCGATGAAGATTATCCATACCTGGATCACGATTCATTCAATCAATATCTGGAGCCGGTAGCGATAGGAATCGCCAAGCAAGTGATTCAACTGAAAGAAGATGCGATAAAGACCTTGCTGGCAATGAGCGAGCAGAAAGCCAATCAGCAAGCGCCGCAACTCATCGCCGAAGCGGAAGCGCGAACACAACAGACCTTCACCCCGGAAATCGAGCGCCTTAACGCGCTGCAACAAGTCAATCCGATCGTGCGCGACGAAGAGATTCAATTCTTTGAACAGCAGTTGGTGCAATTGACAATAGCTTTAAAGTCAAGCAATCTGCGGCTTGATGCCGTGCGGGTGATTGTGGCGACTTGATACCCTGGTTGAGTTCACCTTGACTGGCTTCCTCGCGCTTGCACTCAATCGTGATCAGCGGTTTTTTCAGCGACTTGTCGGCATAGACGACGATGTCGGAATAAATGTTGGGAACGCGATGCTCAATGGCAACCTCGATGTCGATCTGCTCGGGGCTATAGCCGTATAAGTTTCGTCATGAGTAGGTGGTGACTGTATTGTCATCTCGCGTCAGTAAGTGCATCAGCTTAGGATGGATAAAGAGCTTTTCGCGTCCGACAGTTCGCTCTTGCAGCACGCCGATCTCTACGAGCTGCTTGAGATAACGCGAGGCTGCTTGCCGACCGGCAATACCCTTTTCAACTAGGTTCTGAATCCGACAGTAAGGCAGGTCGAAAATCAAATCGACCAACTCACGACTGTAGATTTTCGGTGCCGCCTGCTTCACATGGGTAATCGCCAATCCTGATAAGGTACGGATGGCGGCAATCTTGGCGGTGGTCCAGCGTGCCGTGTCCTCGATGCCTTGTAGCAAAAAGACAATCCACGGCTCCCATGCCTGATTGCGCGTGACATCAAGCAACAGGTGGTAATACCCGGCTTTGTTATTGATGATGTAGTGGCTGAGGTAAAGAATCGGCAGCGTCAGCAAGTTTTCCTGAATCAGGAACAAGCTGTTCAGTATGCGTCCCGTGCGGCCATTGCCATCGGTGAACGGATGAATCGCCTCGAATTGATAATGTCCAACGGCCATGCGAATCAGCGGGTCGATATCGTGTGCTTCGTGCAGGTCGCTCCCAATTGGCTAATTTGGCGCGCAGGAGATCTTCCCCGACGGGCGGTGTATAAATCACTTCGCCGGTCGCTTGATTAGCCAACGCCGTTCCGGACACACGACGCACCTGCATGTCTATGTCCTTAATGCGGGTGCATACTTGTTCCGTAGTGCGGGTGTTCAGCGGGTTTTGCTTTAATGCTTGAAACCCTTCCAGTAGTGCGCTGCTATAGCGCAAGGCTTCTCGCGTTGCCGGGTCGGCGTGTTCTTCGATATTTTGGAACTGAAACAATCGGTCTGTCGTGGTGACGATGTTCTCGATTTCCGAACTGGCTTGGGCTTCGAGCAGCGGCAAGGCATTGATCAGAACGCCCTGGTTGGGAATGAGTTCGGCAGCTTGCTTGAGTTCTGCCAGTGCCGTACGAGCGGCGATACACTGCTTCAGTACCGTGCGCGTTTCCAGCTCGGTTGCGGGAGGTAACGGCGGAAGATCGTTGTAAGGTTGATCTGGATGCCAGACAGTCATGGTTTAATTTTTACATTTTTGCGACACATTAATTAAGGCGAGCAGTGTTCTGAACTAGGTCATCGTTTCCACGTCCCCAGACCGCAGGGATGTTAACGAGCGCCTAAAAACAACAATACCGGATCAAACGTTAAACCGGAAGTGCATCACATCGCCATCCTTGACGATGTATTCCTTGCCTTCGAGGCGCATCTTGCCTGCTTCCTTGGCACCCTGTTCGCCGTTATAGGTAATAAAATCTTCATAACTGGTCACCTCGGCGCGAATGAATCCCTTTTCAAAATCGGTATGGATCACCCCAGCTGCTTGTGGCGCTGTATCGCCTTTGTGGATGGTCCATGCTCTGACTTCTTTGACACCTGCAGTAAAATAAGTCTGCAATCCGAGTAATTGGTAGCCGGCGCGCACCAGGCGGTTAAGCCCGGGTTCTTCCAGGTTAAGATCGGCTAAGAAAATTTGCTTGTCTTCATCGGATAGTTCCGCGATTTCTGCTTCAAGCGCCGCACATATTGCTACGACTGGCGCACCTTCTGTGGCAGCATATTCTTCCACTCGGGCTAACAACGGATTATTTACAAAGCCGTGGTCGTTTACATTTGCTACGTAAATGGCTGGTTTCGCGGTCAATAAGCAAAGCGGTTGCAATAAGAGCTTTTGTTCTTTATCCAAATCCAATGTTCTGGCAGGATTACCTTGGTCAAGATGCGCTTGTGCCTGTTCCAGTAAAGCGCATAATTTGATCGCATCTTTATTACCGGATTTAGCCACCTTGGCTTCGCGTTGCAGTGTTTTTTCGATTGTAGCCAGATCGGCCAGCAACAGCTCGGTCTGAATAACCTCGATATCCGAGATCGGATCGACCGTGCCTGCGACATGCACGACATTATCGTCAGTGAAGCAGCGCACCATATTGACGATGCCATCGGTTTCGCGGATATTGGCTAGAAATTTGTTGCCAAGTCCTTCCCCTTTGGATGCGCCTGCGACCAATCCAGCGATATCCACGAATTCGACAATCGCCGGTTGCACTTTCTGTGGCTTGACGATCTCGCTAAGTTTCTGCAAGCGTGGGTCGGGTACTTCGACAATACCGACGTTGGGATCAATGGTGCAGAAAGGATAATTTTCAGCGGCAATGCCCGCCTTGGTCAAAGCATTGAACAAGGTGGATTTACCGACATTGGGAAGACCTACGATTCCGCATTTTAGACTCATGGTCTGATTCTCATGAATAGGGATTAAATAACGATTGTGTGAAAGCTATTCCGAATTGTCATGCCTTGGTATGTAATTTCATCATGGCGGCTTCACAGGCGCCTTGTGCAATAAGCGGCCAGACATCCAGGCTTCTTGCGATAGCTTCATCAATTAGCGGTGCTTCTTCTTTTCTCGGTGGATGTAATACATAACTCACGACGGCACCACGATCACCCGGATGACCAATGCCAATGCGCAGCCTCCAGAAGTCCTGAGTCCCTAACTTTGCTGCAATATCCTTGAGACCGTTATGTCCACCCAAGCCTCCGCCTTTCTTTAGCTTGACGACACCGGGCGATAGATCCAGTTCATCATGAACTATGATGATTTCGTTCGTCTGGATTTTATAAAACTGACACAAAGTAGCTACAGATTGCCCGCTTCTATTCATAAAGGTTTGTGGCTCCAGCAACCATACATCCCTATCATTCTGGCGGATCTGTGCACATAAGCCATGAAACCGAGCTTCTAGCCTCAGCGGTGCATGCAGCATTTGAGATAATCGATCTACCCACTCAAAACCGGCGTTATGGCGTGTCCCTGCATACTCTCTGCCGCGATTACCCAATCCAACAATAAGTTTCATGAGGTGAGGTCAAAATACAGTGTGAATTAATCCGGTTACTCCGAGTGAATTCAGAAATTAAAAATCTGCCGGTATGTAGTTTAATCCCGGCAGATTGGCTAAATTTCCAAGGCAACTTAAGTACTTTTTCTACTTAGACTACTCTTTTTCAGCTTCTGCTTCCTCACCGGCGGCTCCTTCAGAGAGCACTGATCTTGGGATCACAATCGTTGCAACGGGTAAATCATCGCCTTTGGCCAACGCCACTGTTTCGACGTCTTTAGGCAATACCAAGTCACTTAAGTGCAGTGTATGCCCCGCGGTAAGTTCTGCCAGATCGACAGAAATAAATTCAGGTAAATCACCTGGAAAGCAAGTGATATCTACTTCATTCAAGATATGGGTAACGATTCCACCGGAAGTTTTTACGCCGGGTGAGATTTCTGCATTGATAAAGTGCAATGGAACTTTCATGTGTATTTTCTTGCTCTTGTCGACTCTCTGAAAATCCACATGTAATACCTGTTTTTTGAAAGGATGCATTTGCACATCGCGCAATAACACAGGTTCTTTTTTCCCTGCCACACTTAAAGTGAGAATGGATGCATGAAAAGCTTCCAGTTTGAGCTTGTGAAACAAATCATTATGATCCATCTCTATTGATTGCGCTTCTTGATCACCACCATAAATGATTGCTGGTACTTTACCAGAACCACGCAGGCGGCGGCTCGCACCCTTTCCCTGCAATGTGCGCTTGTCGGCACTGATTTCTATTTTCATTTTTGCTGCTCCATGTTGATGGTTTGTTCGCGACCAAACAAACCGGTTAAAAAAGGATTCGGTCTATTCCATAAATAAAGAGCTTAATGAGCTTTCGTTGCTGATGCGCAACATAGTTTCCGCCAAAAGATTGGCAATGCTTAACTGACAAATGCGTTCACAAGCTATTGCATCGTTGCGCAGCGGTATCGTATCCGTGACCACTAGCTTATCCAAAGCTGAATTCTGGATACGTTCGACCGCACTGCCTGATAGAACAGCATGGGTAGAATAGGCCAATACCGTTCGCGCACCGTGCTCTTTTAATGCTTTGGCTGCTTCGCACAGTGTATTTGCAGTATCTACCAGATCATCGATTATGACGCAGGTGCGGTCCTTGACTTCACCGATGATATTCATCACCTTCGCTTCATTGGGTTTAGGGCGGCGCTTATCGATAATGGCTAAATCACATTCCAGGCGTTTGGCCAGATGTCGGGCGCGCACCACTCCACCAACATCCGGCGATACCACGATCAGATTCTGATAATTATGTTTCCAGATATCTCCCAGCAAAATTGGCATGCCATATATATTGTCAACAGGGACATCAAAAAATCCCTGGATTTGATCCGAATGCAAATCCATAGTCAATAATCGGTCAATGCCAACCGTAGCCAGCATATTTGCTACGACCTTGGCGGTGATCGGCACGCGTACTGAGCGCGGTCTTCTGTCTTGCCGTGCATAACCGAAATATGGGATCGCAGCAGTAATTCGACCTGCGGATGCACGTTTTAAGGCATCGACCATAACCAATATTTCCATCAGGCTATCATTGGTCGGTGCGCAGGTGGATTGCAGCACAAAAACATCCTTTCCACGCACATTCTCAAGGATTTCCACCATGATCTCGCCGTCGCTGAAACGCCCTACATTTGCTCGCCCCAGATGGATGTTGAGATGCTTGACAACATCATGGGCCAATTTAGGGTGCGCGGTTCCGGTAAAAACCATCAAACTGTCATAAGACATGTTTTTTCTTCGTTCTTTGAGCAAATTAGCTGGAAAACGGAACGCTGGCTTGTTTTCTCAAACGCGTTATTTTCAACGATCCGCTTTTAGGTTTAACTACTATTCATTCACTGATTCATTGAGATTGAGTGAAATTCATACAAACTGGCAGGGGAGGTAGGGATCGAACCTACGAATGCCGGAATCAAAATCCGGTGCCTTACCACTTGGCGACTCCCCTATATCTTTATTTCATTGTCTGTTGCATTGGATGGCAATCCAATCCTCGTGCCATAAAGCCTGCCATACTATCAGGAATGCATTCGAAAACAGCTTGGGCTGCGGCTTCAGATGAAAACTCAGCAAAAACGCAAGCACCTGACCCGCTCATCGCCGTTATTGTAGTATTTTCTTGCTGCTTTAGCCACTCTAAACATCGCGCAACTTCCGGATATAACCGGCAAACTACCCATTCCAAATCATTATGGCCCTGCAAGACAGAAAAGGGCGGTATTTTGATAGGATTCGTGTTGCGTGTCAATTCTTTACTCGTGAAAATTTCAGCAGTTGATACTTGTACCGGTGGTACCAGAACTACGTACCAAGCGGGTGGCAATTTAATGCGGGTTAATTTTTCACCAATTCCTTCAGCGAAAGCATTTTCTCCAAAAATAAATACCGGGACATCAGCACCTAGCTGAAGCCCTAATTCGAGCAATTGTTGTCGGCTCAAATTAGCTTTCCACAAATGATTCAATGCCAGCAGTGTAGTGGCCGCATCCGAGCTGCCGCCACCTAAACCGCCTCCCATGGGAATTCGTTTCTGCAAAAAAATATCAATTCCTTGCTTAGTTCCTGTTGCCTGCTTTAACAATTTAGCTGCGCGAACGCAAAGATCTTTTTCCTCGGGTATACCGGCAATGGGATTATGCAGTTTGATTATGCCATCTGTTCGCAATCTGAAACTTAAGTCATCCGAAAAATCGATAAAACGAAAAACTGTTTGTAATAAATGATAACCATCCTGTCTGCGGCCAATGACATGTAGAAAAAGATTCAGCTTGGCAGGAGCAGAAAATGTAAGCATGAATAGTGAAATGAATAAGAGGGTATCTGTGTTTTATATGGAAAAATTACTCAAGCTGCCAATTGTCTACTACCAATCTGATTCTTAGGTTGTCATAAAACAAATTGATCACGCGGGGTAGCGTTAGGGAATTCAACGGGGCTGGAGTGAAGCTACTATAATGAATATGCCAGCCATCTTGACGGATAGCGATAACTTGATCTTTTCTATCCAGATCCTTTTCTGCAGCAGCAAATGGCGAATGTTCTCCCTGGATCCAGTACTGTAAGCCATCAAGTGGCAAGCGCCACCCCAATATTTCTTCAGTTAGACTCTCCACATCGGTAGCATAAAATGCCTCTAGCTTTGAGGTAATTAAGCGAACTCCTTCATCATCTTTCGTGATTTCTGCGACTGCTTGGCCTAAAGGTGTGAATAGCAAAATCTCATCAGTGGCGGTCATGTGTTGCCAGCGAAAGCTACCGGAAAAGCTTTGGTTCTTGTCTTGGATAGATATTCTACCTAGGATATTGAAATCATTAGCGGAAGTATTTTGAGTGCTGGCAGCAAGCGGTTCGGTGAAAATAGTTGTTGCAATCGCATCAGATGGTGGTTGGTTCGGTAATGTTCTGCAGCCTGGAGCGAGTAGGATGAAGCAGCTGATCAAAAATCCCAGAATAGCATTCATTTGATGGGCGTTGATCCGGTTCACTGGTAATTCAGAATTTTCAAATTCAATACAAAAATTAGTCGATTTCAATTCGTTAATTACCAATGTACCAATGCGCAAGAGTGTTTAGTTATTTATAGTTTTATTGGTTTGGTGATAATCGGGCAGAACAATATTGAGTTCTAGTGTTTCTTGATTCTCGTCTTGTTCAAAATTAACTGATATCGCGTCTTGTTCTACATTAACGTATTTACGGATAACGTCTAAAAGCTCTTTCTGCAATTGCGGTAAATAAGAAGGCTGATTGCGATAAGTGCGTTCATGCGCGACAAGAATTTGTAACCTTTCTTTGGCAAGCGATGCGGTCTTAGGTTTAGATGATCTGAAATAGTCCAGTAAGCTCATTTTCTTCCTCCGAAAAGCCTCCTGAGAAACCCTTGCTTACCATCAATAAATCGATGTGGCAGTTTTTCTCCTAAATAGCGCGCGACGACATCGGCATAAGCCTGGCCTGCTTCACTTTTTTCGTCCAGGATGACTGGTATACCTGCATTTGATGCGGATAAGACGGATTTTGACTCAGGAATAATGCCTAACAGTTCCAGGGATAAGATTTCCTGCACATCCTCCAGACTCAGCATTTCACCTAATTTTACTCGGTCGGCATCATACCGGGTTAACAATAAATATTCCTTGATAGGCTCTTCATTTCTTTCAGCGCGGCGTGATTTACTCGACAAAATACCCAGCATGCGATCCGAATCTCGGACAGAAGAAATTTCCGGATTGGTAACGACAAAAGCATCATCGGCAAAATAAAGTGCTAAATTGGCGCCTTTTTCAATACCTGCGGGCGAATCGCAAACAATGTATCCAAAATCTTTGGATAGCTCATCTAGTACTTTGCCTACGCCCTCGTGTGTCAGAGCGTCCTTATCGCGCGTTTGCGAAGCTGGTAGGATATAGAGAAGATTACAGTTTTTGTCACGAATAAGTGCTTGATTGAGACTGGCTTCCCCATTGATAACATTGATAAAATCATAAACAACACGACGTTCGCAGCCGAGAATCAAGTCCAGATTTCGCAAACCCACATCAAAATCAATCACCGCTGTTTTGTGACCCCTTTTCGCCAACCCCATGGCAATTGCTGCGCTTGTTGTTGTTTTGCCAACGCCACCCTTACCCGACGTCACGACTATAATTCTTGCCAATTGAGCCTCCTTTGCTATTTGGTTTTAAGCAATCTCTTTAATGATCAATGCGTGATTCTGTAAATATATTTGTACCGGACTGTTGTATGTTTGCTTGTTTAAATCTTCACTGGTTTTATAATCTCCCGCGATAGAGATAAGCTCAGCTTGCAAATCGAAGCAAAATATTCTGGCGGCTGTGTTGCCATGTACACCTGCTAGGGCGCGACCTCGCAAGGTATTATAGACGTGTATGTTACCCTCGGCCATAATTTCGGCACCTGCACTGACTTGAGATAATATGATCAAATCCCCGGATGCGTAGATACGTTGTCCGGAGCGAATCGGCTGAGTAACTAATATCGTTGTAGCAGATACGGGTGGAATTGCTGCTGGTTGCACAGGTTCCTTGGGTTCTTTGATTGCGGCTACTTCCGGCTGCGTGAGAGGTTGTTGAGTACTTTCCTGTTTTTGCGTCTCACCAATGATGATTGGATTACCCAGTTCGCGTACCGTGTCGATTGGAAGTGATAAAACGCGTGCTTGCTTGTTTTGTTGCTCATTACCTCCGCGAATACCGACAGGAAAAAACCCAACTCTTCGCAAAAGCTGCGCGAGCTGAGCAAAATCCAAATCCAGATTCAATTTATTTAACTCACGCAAATCAATCATCAGAGGCGAATCTTTGAAAAAATCTGGTGCCAGATTAATTTTCTCATACAGCGTTTGCTCTATTGCAATCATGTCATTCGTATAAAGAATAAGTATAGGTGCAAAAAAGGTGCTGCTTTTAAATTCAAGAGTTGGAGAAGTATTTGCCATTTTTTAGAGCGTATTGTAGCACCATGAGGACTATATCAGGATTCATTGTTATGTAATTAATGGCTTTTTTATCATGAAGTTGATTATAAGTCCTACTTATAAGAAAGTTTAGTCGATGACTTTCTTTTTTGTAAGACGTTGTAATGTTTCAAGCAAAACTTCATTATCAGGCTCTTTTTCTAAAGCAGATCGCCAAATATTTATGGCGTCGTCCTTAGCGCCTTGTACCCAAAGTACTTCACCCAAGTGTGCTGCAATTTCCGCATCTGGGCGAGCAGTAAATGCTAAGTTCAAGTAATTTAAACCCTCCGCTAGATTACCCATGCGGTAGTAGACCCAACCCAAACTATCCATGATATATGGATCCTCTGGAGCAAGCTCAACTGCTTTTCTTATCAGTTTGAGCGCTTCCGGTAATTCAATGCCGCGTTCAGCGAAGCTGTAACCCAATGCGTTGTAAGCATGAGCATTGTCAGGTTTGAGTTTTATCAGCTTGCGCAAATCCTGCTCAAGAATTTTAAATTTTCTTAGTTTGTCGGCGGCCAGTGCGCGATCATAAAGCAGTTCAGGATAATCAGGCAGCTTCTTCAGACCTTCGTTAAGCAGATCATATACTTCTTGATATGCTTTTGATCTGCGCAGAATTTGCGCTTCCGCCAGAATCAAATGAGCAGCTTGCTGATCATTGGCAGCCGGAAGTTTTTGTAGGTGCTCACGCGCTTCTTTCAGATAGCCTTGGGTTGCCAACAAATCTGCGTAGCGTATTTGTGCAGGTAAATAACGCCCCCCGCTTTTTACCATCTGATAGGAGTCCATCGCCATTTCAGGGCGATTCGTTTCCTCATAAATCTGCCCTAAGTGAAAGTACACAGCATTGGTATCTTTGTATCCCAGACTCAGTGCTTTTTTAAAACTTGTTTCGGTGACATCAAAGTCACCCATTTCTGTAGCTAAAAGTCCGGTAGCCAGCATGATTTCGGCATCGTCCGGATTCTTGTTCATTAACCATTGCAATTGTTCTCGCGCCGTATCAGTTTCACTGCTGATTATTAATACTCGAGTATATGCAATCCGCACTTCATTACTTTCGGGATATTTCCTTAGATAGTCGCGATAAAATTGAGCCGCATCGTTAGTTGAGATGCGCTGTAATATCCGTCCGTTATGAATTGCGGCGATTTCCCAATCTGGACGCAGTGCCAGTGCGCTTTGCATTTCTTCGGATGCCAGTTGGTGCTGGTTGGCAAACCAAGCTGCCTGAGAAATGGCAAAATGAACTTCCGGGAGATTTTTGTAGGGTTGGGATAGTTGTTGTATTAACAGCAACGTTGCCGCTTTATCTGAATTCCGTGATAGCAATTGGTTAAGTTGCATAAATGCATTGCCTAACCCATCTTTTTCCGAAGCCAGTAATTTTTCAAGATGAGGTTGCGCGGCATCCAATTTGCCAAGATTTACCAATAATGCTGCAATAGTTTGGCGGGCATCTACTGAATCCGGCTCAAGCTGAATCCACATTGTTGCCGCTTGTTCGGCAGCAAAAGAGTTACCTGCGTGCAGGGAAATTTCTGTTGCACGCTTAGCAATCCGGGGATCGCGCGTGGTTTTGGCCAGCTTGACATATCGGTTTACCGCAATATCCAGATTGCCGCGCTGTAATGCTGTTTCACCGATCAGGAAATCAAATAAGATTGGTGCGGTCAGTTCTTGCTTGGGTAAATTAGCTTGACTGACGTCTTCCTGCTCATTGGATTCTCCTGTGTTTTCTATTTCCTTGTTCGCGGGTATCTGCGCGCAGGCAGTCAGTCCAGATAGCAATAACACACATAGAAGTTTAAATTTCATGAGAAATCCGATTGATTTTCAAAATAAGATAAATCGTGCAGCCTGTTCATTTTCCTAGCTCATAATTAGACCCACAAACCTTAGTTCATTATTATTCTTTCTTCAGTAGCGCTTCGGATTCATTGCTCGATCATTTTTAGCATAATGCGCATATTCTACTTTTTTACTTGTCATAAAGTGAATAAATCATTATTTAGCATAAGTTGTATCGAATGTCATCACGAAAAATAAGAATTAGATGGTACGCAAGGAATTATTGATGAATTTATGTTAAGGAGATGCTGAGAACGACATTAAATCACGAAAGTTCATAATTCTACCGGCTTGCACTAAAATTCAAGCATACTAGCGCATGAATTTTATCTATTGATATTTCCAATTTTGACTCTCTTGAAAAATTCTTACGTTAAATTAATTATTGTTTATTTGTTGGGTGTGCTGACTGTGCTTGGTTTTGCACCTTTTTATCTGTTTCCGGTTCCGGTGATTACGCTCGCTGCATTGTTCGGTTATTGTCACAATAGCCCATCCCCGATCAAAAGTGCAACACTAGGGTTTTGTTTTGGCATGGGACTGTTTAGTGCTGGCGTCACATGGATTTATGTCAGTTTGCACGATTTCGGCGCAATGCCGATGCCCATCGCGGTTGTCGCATTGATTATACTCTGTGCTTATCTGTCGCTCTTCCCTGCTTCGGGGTTGTGGTTATTGGCTAAACTTCGTTTGACTTCATCATTTCTCTGGGCTGCACTGGCTGCCGCACTGTGGATATCGTTTGAATGGCTGCGCGGTACTTTGTTTACCGGTTTTCCATGGTTGTTGATGGGCTACTCACAGGCACCTTTCAGTCCCTTGGCAGGCTTTGCGCCGATCATCGGTGTATACGGTATCTCAATGATCGTGGTATTCAGTGCTGCGTTGCTATTTTTCTGGATTGATAAAGGGGTCAGGCACTGGCGTTACGGACTGCCCTTAATGCTAATTTGGCTCGGCGGATATGGTTTACAGGCAATTAACTGGGTGAAGCCGCAAGGTGAACCGGTTACGGTGAGTCTGCTGCAGGGTAATATCGCCCAGGATCTGAAATGGCGCGAAGACTATTTGCAAAATACGATGGAAACCTATGCCCGGCTGATTCTGGAAAGTGATAGCCGCTTGATTGTAACACCGGAAATTTCTATCCCTTTGTTCAGCGATGTCGTACCGAAACTCTATTTGTCGCATCTGGCTGAGCATGCCAAAAACAACAATGGCGATGTATTGATCGGGCTGGCCGAGCGTGATGCCCATAATGCTGACGAATATTACAACACCATGTTCAGTTTTGGTTCCGCACCAGAGCAAAATTACCGCAAGCATCATTTGGTTCCTTTTGGTGAATTTATTCCATTAAAGCCCATATTCGGGTGGGTTATCGATGTATTGCAAATACCGCTATCGGATTTTTCGCGCGGCAGCCTGGATCAACAGCCGATGAATCTGGCAGGTCAGCGTGTTGCGATCAATATTTGCTACGAAGATGTTTTTGGCGAAGAAATCATTAATCAGTTACCACAAGCCACGATGTTGGTTAATGTCAGCAATGACGCCTGGTTTGGGCGCTCGATCGGGCCACAGCAGCATTTGCAGATTTCGCAAATGCGCGCGCTGGAAACCGGACGCTACATGCTGCGAGCCACCAATACTGGTGTAACCGCGATCATCGACGAGCGCGGCAAGGTATTGCAAACCATTGAAATTTTTACTACTGCGGCGTTGCATGGATTAGCGCAAGGTTTTACCGGAGCCACGCCCTATGTGCGGATGGGAAATTACCCGGTACTTGGACTCGCCGGTTTGCTAATATGCATTGGATTGCTATCCGCGTTTCGCACCGCGCGAAAAACCCGGTAAAATCCGCATTACTTCATTTGAGAGTGGTTCAATCCAGATTCTTCATGTCAACACTTACTTTTCAGGAAATCATCCTGACCTTGCAACGGTATTGGGATAAGCAAGGATGCGCGATTTTGCAACCCTACGATATGGAAGTCGGCGCGGGAACCAGCCATACCGCTACTTTTTTGCGTGCCATCGGCCCTGAGCCTTGGAAAGCGGCATACGTACAACCAGCGCGCCGACCGAAAGATGGGCGTTATGGCGACAACCCGAATCGCTTGCAACATTATTATCAATTTCAGGTAGTGCTCAAACCGTCACCGAAGAATATTCTGGACTTATATTTCGACTCGTTACGCGAACTGGGGTTTGATTTGACGCAAAACGACGTGCGTTTGGTCGAAGATGATTGGGAAAATCCCACTCTGGGTGCCTGGGGTTTGGGCTGGGAGGTTTGGCTCAATGGCATGGAAGTGACGCAATTCACCTATTTCCAACAGGTTGGCGGCATTGATTGCAAACCAGCTACCGGTGAAGTTACCTATGGATTGGAGCGGCTTGCGATGTATTTGCAAGGCGTGGAAAGCGTGTTTGACCTAACCTGGACCCAAGGATTGACTTATCACGATGTGTATCATCAGAACGAAGTGGAGCAATCAATCTATAATTTTGAGCAGAGCGATACCGAGTTTCTGTTTCTGTCGTTCGGCAAGCATGAAGCGCAAGCCAATCATCTTATCGAAAAACAATTGGCGCTGCCTGCCTACGAGCAAGTGTTGAAAGCCGCGCATACGTTCAATCTGCTGGATGCACGCGGCGCTATTTCGGTCACAGAGCGCGCCGCATATATCGGGCGCATCCGCAACTTGTCGCGGCAAGTCGCCAAGGCGTATTACGATAGCCGCGCAAGCCTGAATCCTCCTTTCCCGATGGCCCCGCGCGAATGGGTCGAACAAATGCCCGATATAGTGAAGTCTGCATGATGGCCCAGAACCTGCTCGTTGAATTATTAGTGGAAGAATTGCCACCCAAATCGCTGAAACAATTGGGTAACAGCTTTGCGCAATTATTGGCGGTCAGCCTGGAAGCGCAAGGATTGATAACCAAAGATGCAACCGTCGCCTCCTATGCAACCCCGAGGAGGCTGGCAGTGCATATCAGCAACGTGGCTGCGCAAGCTGCCGATAAAGCGGTTACTCAAAAACTAATGCCAGCAACCGTCGGCCTGGATGCGCAAGGCCATCCAACACCGCCATTATTGAAAAAACTGGCAAGCTTTGGCGTGGATGCTACAGTCGTGCCACAGCTCAAACGCGCGCTGGATGGTAAAACCGAAACACTATTTCTGGACAACACCGTCAAAGGCACGTCGTTGACCGACGGCCTGCAAAAAGCGTTGCAGGAAACGATCAGTCAATTACCGATTCCCAAGGTGATGACGTATCAATTGGCGGATGGTTGGAGCAGCGTCAACTTTGTGCGCCCCGCGCATGCATTGGTCGCGTTGCATGGCGCAGATATTGTCCCTGTCAATACTCTAGGTTTGCAAGCCGGACGCGAGACACAAGGGCATCGTTTTGAAGCGAGGGTCAATCCCATCGTACTGCACAATGCCGACAGTTATGTGCAGCAATTAATTACCGAAGGCGCGGTCGTTGTAGGTTTTGCTGAACGCCGCACCGAAATCGTTCGTCAGCTTGCTTTAGCTGCCGCACAGGAAAATCTTACCCCGATTGACGATGATGCTTTGCTGGACGAAGTGACCGCATTGGTCGAGCATCCTAATGTGCTAGTTTGCAAATTCGATGCAGAATTTCTGCAAGTGCCGCAGGAATGTCTGATTCTGACCATGAAGGCGAATCAGAAATATTTCCCGTTGCTCGATGCGCAGGAAAAATTGGCCAACAAGTTCCTGCTGGTTTCCAATATCCGGCCCATTGATCCAACGCAAGTGATCGCTGGAAATGAACGTGTGGTGCGTTCGCGTTTAGCCGATGCTAAATTCTTCTACGATCAAGATTGTAAAGATACATTGGCATCGCGAGCTTGGAAATTGGATACGATGATTTACCATAGCAAGCTTGGAACACAGGGCTTGCGTATGCAATATGTCCGTGCGATCGCTAGTATGATCGGGCAACAATTAGATGGTGACAGACTAGCCGCCCAGGTCGCTAAAGCGGTCATGCTGGCAAAAGCGGATCTTTTGACTGGCATGGTGGGCGAATTTCCAGAACTGCAAGGCATCATGGGACGTTATTATGCGCAACAAGAGGGGTTGGGTGACGATATCGCCTATGCTATTGAAGATCACTATAAGCCACGTTTTGCCGGAGATAAATTGCCACAAAATCAGGTCGGCATTTGTCTAGCGCTGGCGGATAAGCTGGAAACACTGGTTAATATGTTCGGTATCGGTGAAATTCCAACTGGTGACAAGGATCCGTTTGCATTGCGGCGCTATGCTTTGGGCATTATTCGCATCTTGATTGAAAAGGATTTATCGCTTGAATTGGGCCAATTAATTCGGTCGACTGTTGAGGTCATTGAAGATAAAGAGATTCCTCAGCATTGGATGGAGTCTATAAAAAAAGTAGGAAGAATTGCTTTATATTTCGATAACGAAACTGTTCATAAATTATTTTCACGCCGAGTGCCAAAAGAATCACATGAGCAATTGCTGGCATTTGTTTATGAGCGACTCGCCGGAAGTTTACGCGAACAAGGTTACACCGCGCAGGAAGTCGATGCTGTGCTCAGTCTGAGTCCGCAGAATCTGAGCGACATTCCGAAGCGTCTCGCCGCCGTGCGGGCTTTTGCAGCATTGCCTGAAGCCATCAGCCTGGCAGCAGCCAACAAGCGGGTGGGCAATATCCTCAAGAAATCGGAAGGTAGCATCCATGATGAAGTAAATGCCAGGCTATTGCAGGAAGAAGCTGAGCAGGTGCTCCATCAAACATTAACAACCCTATTGCCGCAAATAGAAAAAGCTTTTGCAGCAGGTGATTATACCGCTTCGCTGCAAACTCTTGCCAAGCTCAAATCACCGATCGATGCTTTTTTTGATCATGTGATGGTGAATGTTGAAGATGAGTCACTACGCAATAACCGGCTTGCCTTATTGAAACAACTTCAGCAAACCATGAATCGTGTAGCTGATCTTTCAAAATTGGCGGTTAGTTAGCATGAAACTGATCATCCTCGACCAAACGGGTGTAATAAACCAATGCAGTGATACCTTTATCAAAACGCCGGAAGAATGGATTCCCATTCCAGGCAGTCTGGAGGCCATTGCCCGGTTAACGCATTCCGGTTATCGCGTAGTCATTGCCACCAATCAATCGAGCATTGGTCGCGGCTTGATCGATATGACGACTTACAACGCCATTAATGACCAAATGTACAAAGCAATTCATCATGTTGGCGGGCGCATCGATGCGATATTTTTTTGCCCGCATACGGATGCGGACAAATGCACCTGCCGTAAACCGGCGACCGGTTTGTTTGATGAAATCATGCAACGTTACGGTGTCAATTTAAGGAATGTTCCGGTTGTTGGTGATTCATTAAAGGATCTGCAAGCTGCTGCGGCTGTTGGTGCAATCCCAATCTTGGTGTTGACCGGGCATGGACAAGTAACGCGCAATGAGAGTGAAATCCCCGCTAATACACAGATTTTTGAGAATCTGGCTGCGATGGCCCACGCGCTGATTGAAAATACATGATAGTGACCATTCTTCGCTCAACACTGTATATGTTGTTGCAAATCATCATTACGCCGCCATATGCTTTGCTGACATTAGCCTGTTTTCCATTATCGCCGCATAATCGGTATCGGGTTACTTCCAGCTGGACCTTCATCATGCTGTTTTTACTGCGCAATCTGTGTGGTATTCGTTATCAGATCATCGGTGTGGAAAATATCCCGAAAACTCCGAGTATCGTGTTGTCCAAACATCAATCGGCATGGGAGACATTAGCTTTCCAGAAAATTTTTCCGCCCCAAGTGTGGGTACTGAAAAAGGAGTTATTGCGCATCCCATTTTTCGGCTGGGGCTTGGCCATGACCAGCCCCATCGCGATCGACCGGAGCGCCAAAAAGAAAGCATTGGAACAGATTGTTGAGCAAGGCAAAGACCGGTTAAAGCAAGGATTCTGGATTGTGATCTTTCCGGAGGGTACGCGTATTCCGCCCGGCCAGCGCGGCAAATATCGTATCGGTGGCGCATGGCTGGCAACGCATACAAACACGCTGGTAGTGCCGGTCGCACACAATGCCGGCGAGTTATGGGGGAGAAATTCTTTCGTCAAACACCCCGGCACCATCACTGTCAGTATCGGCAAGCCAATCGACCCCACCGGCATGGAACCCGGCGAATTGAATGCGCAGGTGGAGGCCTGGATTGAGTTTGAAATGCTTCGCATTAGGCAGAAGAGCTAGTAAAAACCATAAGAGTGCTTGCTCAAACCATTCTCAACGGTCAGGAAATTACTTACACACTCAAACGTTGTAAGCGCAAATCCATTGGTTTAACAATTGACCATCAGGGCTTGCGCATCAGCGTACCGCTGCAAACCGTGCTTCCCCAAATCGAAACCATCCTGCGGGAAAAAGCGGGCTGGATCACGAAAAAGCTGGAACAATGGGAAAACAAAAAAAGCCTTGCCATGTCATGGACGCGAGATGCGATCTATCCATTATTGGGTGAACCGTGGCATGTCGCGCTGAAATCATCGGGCGAAATTGAAATGGTGCGGTATTTCATCAATGAAACTGCGAATGCGCGAACTGCTGAACAATCCTTACCGCAACTCAATCCTCGGCAAATCGAGAAATTCGTCATGGCTTGGTACTATCAGCAAGCCATTGCCTGCTTTCAGCAGCGTATCGCGATCTATGCCCAAGCACTTAATGTACGTGTTCCGCCATTCCGTTTGTCGCGCGCTAAAACCCGCTGGGGCAGCTGCAACAGCCGTGGCCTCATACACCTGAATTGGCGTTTGATCCAAATGCCGCTGCATCTCGTTGATTACGTCGTGGCGCATGAACTGGCGCATTTGATTGAGATGAATCATTCTGCTGAGTTTTGGGAATTGGTGGGGGGTGTTTATCCGGGGTATCTGGTTGCTCGGAAGGAGCTTAAGGAATATGGTTAGGCCATACAAACGAGAGAGGGCTGTGTTATAAGCCCTTATTCTGGTTTCTTGTCAGTCCGGTGAAAAGCGTTTTCGTGCCTCGCAAAAACAAGCGGAAAGCGAAGTTTACGCATGATAAATGAGCATTTTGAGCCTATTTTTAACACTGCAGTGGCAATGCAGCTATTTTTTCAACGACTTGCTAATCTAAATGCATTTATAATGCACTGATTGAAGGCCTTTATGCATTGAGTTGCCAAAGCGCTATATCGCGTGATAATGACAATTGGAAAAGGTAAGAATGTCAAATGCAGGACTTGCTCCCATGCCAAACCTGAACATACAAAAACTAAGACTCCGTGATTATCGCTGTTTTGAAGCGCTCGACATTAACTTCCATCCGCAACTAACAGTGCTTGTCGCATCAAACGGCGCAGGCAAAACATCTGTTTTGGATGCCATTGCCGTAGCTTTCGGTCCTTATATCGGTGCCTTTAACGAAAGTGTTGGAAAGAGTTTCAAATCAACCGACATTCGTTTGACACGTGTTCGTGAAACAACCACCAATGAAATGGAATACGCACCCAAAGGTATCCGACTGGAAGCAACTGGATTTATCCCAGGTAGTATACTTGAATTAATTGGCGGATTCGGACCCGCAATCTGGAAGCGCGACCTAGCCGGACCAACTAAGGCAAGAACCACCGTCAAGGATGCCAAGGAATTGATCGACTATGGCAAGCGGCTACAAGAAGCTGTACGAACGCCTGGCACTGACATCATACTTCCTTTGCTAGCCTACTATGGTACTGGCCGTTTGTGGCAACAGAAAAAACAAACAGGGAAAAAATTAGCGCGAACCTCGCGTACCATTGGATATACCGATTGCTTGGATCCTGGTTCTAGTTATAAATCCTTCGTTGCTTGGTTTCGCTATTGGAGTACCAACGCATTCAAGGGGCAGTTAGAAGCAAACAAAGCTGGTCGTGCCTACGAGTCTACCGAGTTTGATCACTACCTGGAATCAGTTGGCGGTGCAGTCAACGCTTGTCTTTCCCTTTCCGGTTGGAAAGACATTAATTATTCGTTGTCTCGCGAAGAACTCGTGGCCCATCATGAACAATACGGCGAATTACCCGTTTCCCTTTTGAGCGACGGCATCCGCAACATGATTGGTATGGTAGCCGATATTGCTTTTCGCGCCACCAAGTTGAATCCGCAGCTTGGTGCTCAAGCGGCTGCGGAAACTCCCGGCGTAATCTTGATCGACGAAGTGGATATGCACCTACATCCCGAATGGCAGCAGGTCGTTTTGCAAAACTTGGTTACTGCATTTCCGAGTTTGCAATTTATTGTTACTACTCACAGCCCGCAGGTGCTGACTACAGTTTCATCGGAACGCATACGCATTCTGCGGGGAAACAATGTTTATGCCGCACCACCTGGGACTGAAGGTGCAGAGCCAGGGCGCTTACTTAAGCAGGTATTAGGTTTGCAGGACATACGCCCACCGGCCATTACAGCGACTAAGGAACTGAAGGAATACCTTGCTCTCGTTGATAATGATCAATGGAACAGCATCCGCGCTCGGGAGTTGCGAGAAATTTTAGATGCACGTTACCAAGGTAATGAGCCTGAATTGCTGGAAGCGGACTTGCGCATCGAAAACCGCAAGTGGGAACTGGGTGAATGAAGCGAGTGCTCAGGCAACGAGAGCCCGACGAACTTGCTCGCTATCGTCGTGCCGCTCCAAGCAGCACTTGGGAACAGATGAAGAGCGATCTCGATTCCAAAGGCCCCGATGTCTATGCCGCCTGCCGCGCTCAACTGATTGCTGATCAAGGGGGGATTTGTGCATTTTGCGAGATTGATATTCGCGATAACGATCCACTTAAATGCAGAATTGAGCATTTTCATCCCAAGTCAGATACGTCTGAAGCACATAACTGGGCGTTAGACTGGAATAACTTGTTGGGTGTGTGTTCAGGGGGATCCAACAAGCATGGGGATGCTCCATACACGCAAAAACCATTGACTGACAATCTTAGTTGCGATGCCCATAAGGATCAGATGATCCAATCCGGAAAACTGCCGGCGCAGTGTGAAGGCTGGATTATTAATCCCGCAGAATTGGTCGCCTCGTCCTGTTTGTTTGGTCTGGAGAAAAGTACCGGAAAATTATCGCCAGATCCAACTAACTGCGCGGCTTCCCTTGCTTGGCCTGGTAATTGTCATCCTGATCTGCAGACTTTGGTGCAGCACACTATAGATATGCTCAATCTCAACTGTGACAGGCTGTGTCAAGCACGACTCGCTATTATTAAAGATATCGAACGTAACAAGAAAAAACAGCGTAAAGCGGGATATTCAGCGCAACAAGGATTGACCAATTTGGCTAATCGCTATTTACGCCGACAATGGCCGGGTTTCTTCACCACCATTCATTTGTGCCTGGGTGCTGCGACTGAAACGTGTCTGGCGAATCTTGGATTTCTGGACTGAGGATGACTGAATGTCATTGCGCCAAATGATTTAGCAGGCCATTGAAAAACTATCTGTATTGCCGTTGCGGTGTTAAAAACAGGTACAAAATGCGTATTTATTAGGCATAAATTGCGCTTTTTCACCTGTTCTTGCTTTGCATCAGCTGTTTCGAAAACGATTTTCAATTGGCCTGCTAAAGCCCCATCAAAGTAACATAAAATTGTTTATATTTTACTTTCTTCGATGAAAGTATTATAAAGCGTTTTATATGTTACTTTCCGCATGTACATGACATGACCATACAGCTTGAGCAGTATCAATCCGGGCATTATCAGAAAGGTTATGAATACCGATATTTCTTGCCTTCCAGAATCAATGACGAATGGATGTGGCAAACGCCGCAGATAAATCTGTTGCTGGAAAAAGCAGCTGTCAAACTCGGGGAGCTCAATTCGTTTGCGCGCCTAGTGCCCAATACAGATTTGTTCATTCAATTGCATGTAACCAAGGAGGCGGTAGTTTCCAGCCGCATCGAAGGAACACAAACCAATATCCGTGAGGCGGTGCTGCCGGAATCGGAAATATCGCCCGAGCAACGTGATGATTGGCACGAGGTGCAAAGTTACACGCTTGCTCTGAATCAGGCGATCAGCAATTTGCAAACGTTGCCTTTATCTTCACGGTTACTAAAACAAACGCACGCGATATTGTTGCAAAGTGCCCGTGGTGAACACAAGATGCCTGGTGAGTTTCGTACCAGTCAGAACTGGATAGGCGGTCATAGTTTGGCGGATGCTGTATTTATACCGCCGCATCATGAGTATGTGAATGATTTGATGGGTGATTTGGAACATTTTTTACACAATAAGGATATTCATGTTCCTGCTTTGATACGTATCGCAATTGCGCATTATCAGTTTGAGACCATACACCCGTTTCTGGATGGCAACGGGCGTATCGGGCGCTTGTTGATCACCTTGTTTCTGGTGAGCAAAGGGATTCTGGGACAACCGTTGCTGTATCTCTCAAGTTATTTTGAGAAGAACAAGGGGCTGTATTATGATAATTTGATGGTGGTGCGTGAGAAAAACGATATGTTGCAATGGCTTAAGTATTTTCTGGTTGGAGTAGAGCAAACGGCGTCGCTGGCTGTAACAACTTTATCCAACATTATTGCTTTGAAAGTTCGACTGGAACAGGTTCTGCAGGCTAACTTAGGGCGCAGGACCGCGAGCGCACAACGTTTGCTCAATGCCTTGTTCATGCAGCCAGCTATCAGTGTCGAAGCAGTCCAAAAAATATGCGACATCAGCTACAAGGCTGCCAATGAACTGGTTGCTGCGATGTGTATGCATGGAATTTTGCAGGAAATTACTGGGCAAACCCGTAACCGCGTATTTATTTTTGCTGAGTATTTGGCGATTTTTGACGACTGAGTTGTGGCGATTTGTTTTAACTGCCTGAATCAACGGGATCACTTCAAGAATTAGAATGAGAACGGCATCAAGAATTATTATCATTTATTATCAATGATTTGCTATTGTGTTTCTGATGTTTGATTCTTATAATGCATAGTGTTTGAATCAAACAGCAGGTTGCTCTTGTCTGACCGCCTCGTTGAGTTGTTTAAAACAGTGAAAATAGGGGCCACCTGCAATCTGATACATAATCGAAGGAGTATTCTTATGAAAGGCAATACTAAAATTATCGATATCCTGAATAAACTCCTTGCCGGTGAGCTGACGGCGATGGATCAATATTTCACGCATTCACGGATGTATGAGGATTGGGGATTCAGTAAGCTCTATGAACGGATTGATCATGAAATGGATGATGAAAAGCAGCATGCAGATCATCTGATCAAACGGATTTTGTTTCTCGAGGGCACGCCTGCTGTGGGCAATCGCAGTCCGTTGAGAATTGGCAGTAACGTTCCGGAAATGTTGCAAAACGATTTAGATCTGGAGCGGGCTGTGATGACTGCATTGCGAAATGCCATTGTTGCTTGTGAGCAGGAGCAAGATTATCAGACTCGGGAAATTCTTGTTGTGATGTTGGCAGAAACAGAGGAAGACCATGCGTACTGGTTGGAAAAACAATTGGGGCTGATAGGAAAAATAGGATTACAGAACTACTTGCAGTCGCAGATGTGACAATCAACCAAAGCGCATGCATCTGAGTGTATGCCATGTAACATCTTTCTATGCCCATTCATTTCCAAGCTTGATAATTTTCTGTTCGATCTTTGCTTCTCAGTTGGCGCAATTATGATCATAATTGCACCAACTGAATTCTTCCCGCCAGTTTTCAAAAACTTATCGTTACATTTTGTGTCATTGCGCTTAATTCAAGCTGCTCATATCCTCTTGATATTTAGCCTTGCATTGTTCACTCTTGCCACCTAAATCCAGCATACCGGTAGTTCTCATGCATTCATTATATTCAAATAAAATATCATTCTTTTTTTGTGCAGTCTCTAAAGAGGCTGAAAGCTGATTCACTTGTTTGACAACATTCTTTAAACCGGTATCCGACGCGGCACTCAAGCTTTCAACTTTTTCTTTGGTCGCGTCCAGTCTAAGCAGGGATTCTTGATTGATTTTTTTGGCTTGCTCAGCAAAGGCGTGGTTGGCTCGAGTGGAGTAGTTTCTTAATTCATCCACATTTTGTTGCGTAATGCCCGCCAATTTCGTTTGGTAATTATTAAGTTCATCCTGAACAAAAGTATTGATAGCTTCTTTAAAATCTTCTAATGAACCGTCAATTTCTTTCTTGAATCCTTGCATTTTCATTTCAACCAGGACTTTGACGTCTTCGTCCAGTTTTTTCACAATCGTATCCGAAATTTTCTCCACCGGCGGGCGCGAATCGATAATTTCGGTTTTTGCATCGGTTAAGCTGGATTTGAGATCATCCGCAAGCAACTTTTGCTTGCCGTCAATTTGAACAAGCGCGTTTTTTTCATTTTCCGCAACCAGCCAGGAAATCAGTATCAGTTCCTTTTTCTTTTGCTCATTAAGGCCATGAATCATTTCATCTAAAAAACTCGCAGTGGCTTCTTTATCCGCAATGCTTTTCATATGCGCCAAATTGGCGGAATCCAATAAGTTCTGCAAATTACCTTGAATCTGACTGATATTAGCATCCGCCCGGGTTAATATCAGCGATTGGCGGTAGAATTCATAGGGCAAATAAACCAAAGCCAGGGTGGCGCATATCACAGAGGCTATAGTTTTCCACCCTTTATGCTGGATATAAAAACTGAGTCCAAGAAATACTAAAACTAAAGTGAAAACCGGCATTAAAATTTGCGCTATTTCCAGCCAACCTCTTTCTATCAGCGTTTCAATCGAAACAAATTTCAACATCGTGGTAATAAACTCGTTCATCCGTGACTCCCCATATGACGAAAACATGCAATTAAACGTAACAGCTTTTTCAATGCCGATAATTTATCATGGTATAGCTGATTGATTGTATAAACTTTACCTTTTGGCGCAAACTGCGTTTGAGGAGCGTGACTATGATCAATCTTAGATTTCAGCGAATAAGGAAATAACGTGCAAACTGCTTATATCAGTCATCCGGATTGTCTCAAGCATGACATGGGCATGGGGCATCCGGAATGCCCGCAGCGCTTGACTGCGATCCAAAATGAATTGCATGCCGCGGGCTTGCTGGCGCAACTGCAATGTTATGAAGCGCCATTGGCAACAACAGATCAACTGGCGCGCGTGCATGCCTTGGGTTATATCGAAAGCATCCGGCAAGCTGCTCCAGCCGTTGGATTGATTGCTCTGGATGCGGATACCGCGATGAATCCCTTTACGCTCAACGCCGCATTGCGTGCCGCCGGAGCGGTCGTGCTGGCCACCGATCTGGTTTTGATGGGCACAGTGAGTAATGCGTTTTGCGCTACCCGCCCACCCGGTCATCACGCGGAATCAGATCGCGCCATGGGGTTTTGCCTGTTCAATAATGTCGCAGTCGGCGTGGCGCACGCAATCCAGCATCATCAGTTGCAGCGCGTTGCAATTCTGGATTTTGACGTGCACCACGGCAACGGCAGCGAAGAAATTTTTCACGATAATCCGCAGGTCATGCTGTGTTCCACTTTTCAGCATCCTTTTTATCCGTACAGCGGCGCCAATAGCGGAAATGATCGCATGATCAACGTGCCGCTCCGGCGTGATGCCGATGGTACAGTTTTCCGCCAAGCGGTGAACGATCATTGGTTGCTGGCACTGGATCGATTCAAGCCTGAAATGATTTTTGTCTCCGCCGGATTTGATGCGCACCGTGATGATGACATGTCGCAGGTGCATTTGAGCGATGACGATTATGTTTGGATCACGCAGCAGATCAGGACGATTGCGGATCAATATTCACAGGGCCGGATTGTATCCGTGCTGGAAGGTGGATATGAGTTGCATTCGTTGGCACGCTGTGTGGCAGTGCATATACGTGTGTTGCATGCGCAAGAAATATAGGGCGGGTAGTGGTTTTATCGTGTATCCCTTTATTCAGATTAATTTTGTTAAGCATTTATGAACAAGAACGCATTGTCAGCAGTTCTCGACTACCACGAAACCAGTAAACACCGCTTGGATCGATACGCGCCAGGCCCCGGTGGCTTGGATTGGGCCAATCAACCGGATCCGTTCCGTCGCTATCCAGGCGCATCCATTTGTGAATTACCGTTACGTCCAAGCCCGTTACAGATTTCGTTTGCCGAGGTTCGCTGCGGCCAGCGGGGAACACCGGCAGCAATTAATCTGAACGGATTGGCGACGCTGCTGGAATTGAGCTTTGGTTTATCAGCATGGAAAGAACAAGGCGTCTCGCGCTGGGCGTTACGCTGCAACCCCTCCAGTGGCAATCTACATCCTACGGAATGCTATGTGCTCACTGCCGCATGTGATGGACTTAGCAACGGCGTGCACCATTACGTGAGCTACGATCACAGCTTGGAACACCGCGCCGAAGCGGATGCTACTTGGGGAAACGGGTTAACCGGCGGTTTTGTGTTGATCCTTACCTCAATTCATTGGCGCGAAGCCTGGAAATATGGTCTGCGCGCTTTCCGCTACTGTCAGCACGATTGCGGTCACGCCATTGCGGCAGTCAGTTATGCTGCTGCTGCGCTGGGCTGGAATGCACAATTGCTGGAAAACTGGAACGATACCTCACTTGCCGCGTTAACCGGAGTTGCGCGCAGCAGTGATTTTGCCGAACACGAAAACGAAGCCGTCGATGTCGCGCTGTGGATCGGTTGCGATAATCTTCCCAAACATTTGGATTCGCCGCAGGCAGCGGCAGCGCTTACCAACGGTTTGCGTTTTACCGGGCAAGCCAACCGCTTAAGTGCTTGGTATGTTCCTTGGAGCGGAATCGATGCCGTGCACCGTGCAACGGAGCGTCCAGCTCCTCCCGCTGCCGCGTTGATTCCGCCAATACCGTGGCCGCCGTTAGCAGCGATTGATTGTTCGCAAGATGCAGATGCTTTGATCCGCCAACGCCGCAGCGCAGTTGATTTCGACGGAGTCACCAGTATGCCGATGGAACACTGGTTTGCATTGCTCGATGCACTATTACCTCGCCTTGAGCTACCACCCTGGAAATCCTGGCAGCGCCCGGCGCACATTCATCCGGTGCTGTTCGTGCATCGCATTAACGGGGTAATTCCTGGTGTCTACCTACTGGTGCGGGACCCATCTGTCGAAGCCAGATTACGCCAGGCAATCCGCGCGGATGCTGAATGGGCTGCCGTACCCGGCGCACCCGAGCATCTTGGTTTGTTTCGATTATTTGCCGCCGATGCCCGGGATGCGGCACGCCAGATCAGTTGCCATCAAAACATCGCCGCCGATAGCTGTTTTTCGCTCGGCATGCTGGCCGAATTCAAAGCCGTATTGAATGAAGGCGCCTGGCATTACCGCGAACTGTTCCACGAGGCAGGCCTGCTGGGGCAAGCGCTGTACCTGGAAGCCGAAGCCGCAGGACTACGCGGCACCGGCATCGGCTGCTATTTCGACGATGCTCTACACGCAATGCTGGGCTTATCCAGCCATGACTGGCAATCGCTGTATCATTTCACTGTCGGTGGGCCGCTGGACGACTCACGCTTGCGCACATTACCGCCTTATGCGCATCTTAGTGGGCGGCGGGTTGTTGATTGATATGATGAATACAATCTTGCCGCTGCATCGTTGAGTTTTCTTTACTTCAGATTCCTTTTTATTTACATCATCACATAGGTTAAGAAATGCAAAAATATTCTGTAAATCAGCATCTCATTGAAACAATTTTAGCTTGGGTAAACTCAGGGGAAATTGCAATTCCAGAAATTCAAAGACCTTTTGTATGGGATGGTTCAAAAGTTCGCGATCTTATGGATAGCTTGTATCAAGGCTATCCAGTTGGTTACATCATTGCCTGGAGAAATCCAAATGTAAGACTGAGAGATGGAAGTTTAAGCGAAGGCAAAAAAATCCTCATTGATGGGCAGCAACGTGTAACAGCATTGACAGCAGCCCTACTTGGACAGTATGTAATTAATAAAACTTATGAACGAATAAAAATAAAAATTTCTTTTAATCCAATAGAAGAGCGTTTTGAAGTTCAGAACCCTGCAATTCTTAAAGATAAAACATGGCTACACGATATTTCAGAGGTAATCAATGGTAGTGTGCTTAAAGTAGTTCGGGAGTTTTTAAAGCTCAATCCAGAAGCAAACGAAGACAAGATTGAAAAAACTATCACCACCCTCGTAAACATTCCGAAAAAGCAAATCGGACTTATTGAGTTATCTCCTGATTTGGAAATTGACACAGTCACAGAAATTTTTATCCGCATAAACTCTAAAGGAGTCGTTCTAAGCCAAGCAGATTTTGTAATGAGCAAAATTGCAGCCGACACGGAGCATGGTGGAAACGAATTGAGAAAGGCTATTGACTACTTCTGCCACCTTGTTATTGCTCCTGATTTTTTCAAACATATAGTTGATAACGACAAAGAGTTCACAAAAACAGATCTTTTTCAAAAAATGCAATGGCTTAAAACTGAAAATGAGGATCTTTACGACCCTGACTACAACGATCTCATCCGCGTTGCCTTTACGTCGCAGTTCGACAGAGGAAGACTGTCGGATCTGGTAAGTTTACTTTCAGGCAGGAACTTTGAGACAAGGACATTTGAAGCTGAAATTGCGAAACGGTCATCTGCGACACTGAAAAGCGGAGTTTTAAACTTTATCAACGAAACGAACTTCAAACGATTCTTAATGACGATTAAATCCGCAGGCATCATTTCCCCAAAACTAATCCGCTCGCAAAATGTTATAAATTTTGCATACATCATTTACCTAAAACTCAAAGACCTTGATGTTAATTCTTCTGCAATTGAGAGCTATGTAAGACGTTGGTTAGTTTATTCTATTTTAACAAGTCGGTATTCTGGATCACCTGAAAGTAGTTTTGATTTTGATATTAAACAGATTTCACATAAACCATTTGATGAAATCTTGAAAGAAAGAGAAGAAGCAGAGCTTTCAGAAGCTTATTGGAATGCTTCACTTCCTCAAAGTTTGGATACATCAGTTGCAAGCAGCCCATATTTTCACGTGTTTCTTGCCTCACAAGTCAAAGCTCATGACAAAGGATTTTTATCAAGAGACATTCTGGTAAGTGATTTGATTTCACTGCGTGGAGATATCCATCATTTATTCCCTAAAGATTACCTGAAAAAAAATGGGCTCGACCGAAGCAGATATAATCAAATTGCTAACTATGTCTATATGCAATCAGAAATAAACATTAAGGTTGGCAATAAGCCACCCAGAGATTACTTTGAATTGATAAGAATCCAAATGCAGGAGAATCATAAACAAGTTACTGGGCTATCAACAGAACAGGATCTTATAAACAATTTAAAGATGAATTGCGTTCCGACAGAATTAATGACGATGGGCATAGACGACTATCAAGATTTCCTGGCCTTAAGACGTAAACTTATGTGCCTAAAAATTAGGGATTACTATCATTCACTATAATGTGAGTAGATTAGTAATTGTTTGACACAATTTACCATCATCTTTGTGTGATATAACTCACTAATAGATTGCGCAGTGTTCACTGCATCACGCTGGCAACTCAATCTCCATACGCTTTAGCAGCGATAGGAATCGAACCCAACCGGATGCCATTCGTTGTAGTTTCTCGCGTCGGACAATGTCGTTTGTCACGATATTGCGCAGGCGATAGGCATAGATATCACGAAAAGTAGTCTCATCGATCAGATGCTGCGCCAGCATCACTTCGCAGTGTTCAAAAAGACCCATGTATGCTTCCAGGCTGGCCCACTCTTCAGGCGTTCCCGGCCCTTTTCCGCTAGTCCATGCTCCACCCGGCCGTAACCGGCGATGCACTTCATCATGACGCGCGAATCGATCGCGTAGGTCGAGCCAGAACCGTGCTCGATTCGTTTTCATGTTGACGTGCGTGTTAATAGCCGTGAACACGAGCGATGTTGCAGCAATCAGAACGCCGAGAATGGTTATCAAGTCTTTAGATTCTAGAATATTCATTGGTTACCCCCTTAAAGCATCCAAAAAATGATATTTCAAAGGAAGCTAGATTTACTAACAATTTCTCTCATGACGATCTACATGTTTGATCAAACTTCGGTAATAGTTTCCTGTAATTCCTGAAACAGCAACCGGAAGCTTTTGGGTGGTTTGTCAGCAGCTCTTTCTTTGTGCGCATTACGGATTAGCAATCTCAGGCGTTGCAAATCGGCAGCTGGATATTGCTGCGCAAATTCGGTGAGCGCGTGTTCTTCGCTCAGCAAGCGTTCGCGCCAGCGTTCTAGCTGATGCAGCCGTGCAGTTTGGTGTACCGATACCTGACGCCAGGAATCGATCTTTTGCTGGATCGGCAGCGCGTCCACATCGCGCATCAAACGGCCAATATATTGCAGTTGGCGGCGGCGTGCGCCGTGTTTTTGTATGCTTCTGGCTTGCTGAATCGCATCCTTCAGAATTTCCGGTAAATCAAATTCGGTCAGTTTCTTGGGGTCCAGTTCTACCAGCTGTTCGCCGATTTCCTGCAATGCATGCATATCCTTTTTGCGCTGTGTTTTACTCGGCGCGGTATCTTGTTCGATCTCGTTTTCCAGTTCTTTTTGCACGGTAACCTGTGTGATGCAGTGTCAATAAGCTGTTATCATAGCGCTTTATTTCACTTGAAATTCGCTAATATTTTCTTCCATAGTGCAAGACATGAATAATTTAACCGTTTCTGAAACCCGATTCTCATATCCTATCAGCACCCTGCAGCAAATTAGCCAAGATATTCTGGCGCAAGCAAAAAAAGGCGGCGCGACTGCTTGTGAAACCGATGTCTCCGATGGTTTTGGCCAGACCGTTACAGTGCGCCAGAGCGCGGTGGAAACGATTGAATACAATCGCGACAAGGGATTGTCCGTGACCGTTTATATTGGCCAAAAGCGTGGCCATGCCAGCACTTCCGATTTTTCGTCGCAGGCCATCAGTGATACGGTTGCAGCTGCGCTGTCGATCGCACGTTATACCGCGGACGATGATTGTGCCGGATTGGCGGAAGCGGAATTACTCGCCAAAGACTATCCAAGTTTAGATTTGTATTTCCCCTGGCAAATCTCGGTTGAAGAAGCCATTGAGCTGGCGAAAACCTGTGAACAAGCGGCTTATGCCACAGATAAGAGCATTACCAATTCCGAAGGTGCGTCAATTTCAGTCAGCGAATCACAATTCATCTATGCCAATAGTCTGGGTTTCGTCGGGGGATACCCGCTCTCGCGTCACAGCATCAGTTGCGCCATGATTGCCGAGCAGGGTGTCAGCAAGCAACGTGATTACTGGTATAGCATCGCGCGCGATGCGATGGATCTGGAGGCGGTGGAAAGCATCGGGCAGAAAGCGGGCAAGCGCAGCGCGGCGCGCTTGGGGGCAAGAAAGATCGATACCTGTGAAGTGCCGGTATTGTTTGAGGCGCCGATCGCTTCCAGTCTGATCGGCCACTTTGCTTCTGCCGTGAGCGGTGGCAATTTATATCGCCAATCTTCTTTCCTGCTGAAGTGTATGGATCAACAGGTTTTTGCACCCAATATTCAGATTCTTGAATTGCCGCATTTGCACAAAGGGTTGGCTAGCGGTGCATTTGACGATGATGGCGTAGCCACGGTTGAGCGCAATATAGTGGAAAATGGTACCGTGCGAGGTTATTTTCTGAGTAGTTATTCGGCGCGAAAACTGGGTATGCGCACTACCGGCAATGCAGGTGGTACGCATAATCTGATCATGCGAGATGGCGCTGCACTAAGCTTTGATGCTTTGTTGCAGAAAATGGGTACTGGCTTAATGGTTACAGAATTACTCGGACATGGCATCAATGCGGTTACCGGGGATTACTCACGCGGGGCATCCGGATTCTGGGTTGAGAACGGTGTAATCAGCCATCCGGTTGAGGAAATCACCATCGCGGGTAATTTGAAAAATATGTTTCAGGGAATTCTGGCGATCGGTGATGATGTCATAGTGCGCGGATCAAAACAGTGTGGCTCGGTTCTGATCGATCGCATGACGGTAGCGGGCGGTTGAGGTAGTTGAGACACATGTTTCACATGTGAGGCGTCGTGAGATAAAGCATCCAAACAAGCGGTGTGTGATCGCGGCTGTCGCGGATTTACAATCTGTCTTCGATGCTATCGCTGTCCAATGAGGCGTACAGTCTTGGTGTTCATATACCACAGCCGGATCGCTTGTTCCCGGACTTTCGGCGCATAACTTGTTTGCTTTTTCATAACTTTCTCTTCACAAGAAATTGAGTCTTTAGCAAATCCAGAGGGGGGGCATCAAGATGATGTATTCAATAAGTTTAATATCAC
Organism: Nitrosomonas sp.; assembly: GCF_019752095.1. Lineage (GTDB taxonomy): Bacteria > Pseudomonadota > Gammaproteobacteria > Burkholderiales > Nitrosomonadaceae > Nitrosomonas. The sequence goes on along the minus strand of NZ_JAIEMO010000003.1, from coordinate 119,392 downwards.
ATCTCTCACTGCTTTAGAGCAATAATTTGATCGACTTGGAAAGCGCAATAGCTTAAAACCGGCGGTTATACATGCTTTCTCCACAAAATTACTTCTGGCACGCGCTTCGCGCCGTATATGGTTTCTATCGTCCAAGACGATAACAGCCATTACTGTGAGTGTATGCTTCTCGCACAGAATGTAATCAAAATGCTTAGGAGGAATTCGATATATCGCAGTGTTACAATTTTGTATAGTAAAAATCTCATCCGGCGTAAGCACATCATTAATACGCACCTTCGCAAATATTTCATAATCTTTTGATAGATATTCTTTTAATGCCAGAAAAAAAGAATGCTCGGTGCTTGAAAGTATTTCCTCGAGAGATTCATATTTAAAATGTTTAGACCTGCGACGAAATCTAAATAATGTAAATGTTTTAGTAAAAATTGTAATTATGCTCATAACTTATCACTAGTTATACAAGAAATAAGTAAGGCTATCGGCATACAACAAAGTACTTTAAAGACCTTTAGAGAAATAGTGTATCAATTGAGAAGGCCCGGTCATGTCACTCGCATTCGCTTTGTCCATATACAGCAAAGATGAACTGTTACAAATTAGTCTTAAAGTTTCCAAATATAATTACGTAATTTAGGTGGATTTAGAAGGTATACTTTAATCTATCTTGGTTTAATTTTTATTGTGGAGAGTTTATGAAAAGAAATAGAGCATCAATAGTATGCGTAGTATTTCTGCTTATAGCGGGAGTACAGTCCGCACTGGCTGAAAGTATAGCTGTGAAAGGCAATTCTATTTTTATTCTTGATAACGGTGTAGTCGGCTCTCAGATAGTCGTAAAAAACCTCCCCGATGGTGCTGCGAATTCATGTCTTATTGATGCAGGATTAAACCTGCTTGGTTTAAGCGCAGATACAACTGCAACTGACATCGTACTCAAAAATAGCACTGCTGTTATAACTACGTATAATAATGTCAGCTTGGTGACTGACGTTAAGTTAGTAGATGTTACCAGTTGTTCTATTACTGATGCAGTTGATCTCAGTGAATGTTATGCTTCTTACCAAAATGGACAATTAACCATACCTTGTCTCAAATATGGAAATGATGTGATTTCAGTCGAACTTGGGCAGCGTGGCAATTCCATGAATTTTGAATTTGAATCTTACAAGCCTGGCAAAAGACATGATCGAGACGATGATTAATTTGCTAACTACAGTTGTTTCAGAATCCCGGATCTACACTCTGCCGCTAGCTGATTAGGAATAATCAGACTTATTGCATGTTACAAAAAAATACCGTGTAATTCAGACCTATATTTAATCAAGAGCGGGGGCTTAACTCCCGCTCTTTTTTCATGAGTGGCAAAGTGAATTTGCCTAAGCTCTACGGATTCAATTCTTTGTCACTTAGGTAGAAAGTGATTGAAGGTACATGGTTAATACCTTGCTTCGAGCAGCGAGGTGCTTTATTTTGTATTCCGTCGTTTGCTCTTTCATAGTAAGAATACCTGTGCTAGGCAGTGCAAATGTACTAAAAAAACAAGTACTAATTTCCCATTGTGGAAAACCATGACCATAGATATTATTGATACCTAAGAGAAATTGAAAGTCACTCAGATCCAGACTATAAAATTTTCTAAGGCCAGAAACAAGTAAGAGAAAGAGCAATAATTAAGTAAATTTTTTAAGGAGTAATTAAAATGATTTTGCGTAAATTAACGGCATTGATGATGATAACTGGTTTTCTTTTCTGTGGAAGTGCTGTTCAGGCAGCAACTTATCATTTTGGGCAGTTGCTAGCCGGTAATGGGCCAACAAATCCATATTTTGCAGATTTAGAAATCACTGACAATGGGAGTGGAAATTGGACATTTACTCTTTCAGCTTTAGATTTAAATACTATTTTTGGTTCTAAATCATTTATTGGATCCATGGCTGTTGATGGAATGAAGCCAACCACTATTTCAACCGATATAGGCGGAGGTGTAACTAAGGTTAACCTGCAAAATGGTGGAGGGCCAACAGGCATATATGATTTTAGATACGATATGATCAATCCAAAAAATGATAAGCTGACCGGACTTGAGTCGGTTACTTGGCATGTTGGTGGTTTAGGCTCTACTGCACTTCCTGGCTACAATGGCGAATTGGCATTGCATGTGCAAGGTATAGGTAGTAATGGCGATTCTGCTTGGTATGTTGCAACCTCACCAGTTCCAGAGCCAGAAACCTACGCAATGTTGTTGATTGGTCTAGGTTTAATTGGATTTATGACACACCGGAAAAAAGGTTAGCAGCATAACTTAGATTCTTATTTATTCTAGATCGGGAGCTCAGGCTCCCGTTTTTATTTGTCGAATAAAAATTGCGATTCGCTCTTGAATTACTGATGGGCATGCAAAATTTTCGAGCATTGTCATAAACTCCTGACTTAATTTTATTTCCACATTACATTACACTCCGCTTCTGCTGCTGCGGTAAGCAGATTGATCAAAGGCAGAGCTCTATTTGCTAGACTCACCGCCGGTTCATTTTTGTTATCTTCATCTTCATTCTCGTCCTGAGCCGGAGATGATGCTTTTTCCGCATTTATAGCCGTTTTTAATCGGTCAAGCGCCATAGGAATATCAGTAGCCAAAATAGCGCCGGGCACTGTTTTGCTATGCCCCATCATGTCAAGCATGATAAGTGCTATGTCGTTAAACATTGTTATGTCGGCATGAGCATCTGTTGAAAAAGTTACGAGCATTTAATTTTCCTCTCGAGTGATTGAAAAGTATGCAAGACACATTGTACCTCGCTGAAGATTTTCTTAGCTACAGATCTTAGCTAATGCTCTCAGTGTTACAGATTCATCTTGAGTATAGCAGCGATCTGTATTTATTTTTGATGTGCTGCCATCGTTTTCCCATATTCGCGCCAGTAAGATTTCAAAGGGGGAGGCCATTTATGGGGTGCCCTGCTTGATTTTGACTCATTGGCTGCTCTATCGACAACGAGCAAATTATTAAAATCATTTGCAAAGGCTTTACGCTGTGCTTTTGTCCAGATTTTTGCTCCTTGCCGAAATATCCGGCTTGATCGAGTCTGCGTATTAGCTGTTAACTAACAACAATCAGATTTCACCTAACTTAGAATTAATGCTGAAATTTTAAATTTCTAACGCATGAAGGGTAACAAGCTACCTTTGCATTTACGATTTAAGGAAATATGCTGGATTGAGGCGTGCGCTCTTCAGCAGATTTCATATTTTTCTTGACATTCTGAATCATCCACAATTTTGGCAAGATAGAGGGACTACTGAAAATGACATTATGTCAAGAAGACATAATGTCGCATAACTCTATGATAAATCTATCATAGTTAAAAGTGTTAACTTATTAATCAATTCCAAAAAAGCCTTTGGAATATTCAAGTTAGCTGGTTAAACAAAAGATTATTCACAAAGTTATCCACAGAAATTGTGGGTAATAGAAGAAACTCTTATACAAATAAGGCAATAACTTGAGAAGCGCTAACCTAATGTGAAAATCTTTTTTGCTACTCACGTTTCACATGATTGTCTGCGGATAATAAAAACCGAATAAACCTATCATTTATAAGGGCCTTGTTGGTGCTTCTGGGTGTCTATTGGTGTAGCTGTGGCGAGGATGAGATTCATATTATCTTATAAAAAACTTTATCCATAATGCTTTTACTTGGCGAATTCAAGTAATAAGTGCAATTAAGTTACGCAGCAAGTAAATCAACTTGCAGCCTTGAAAATAATTCGTTCGGTGACCGATTTCCACTGGTCTTCCGGGGCTGGATATTCAGTCTATCCATGACTTTTTAATCTGTTACCTGATTAAAGTCGGTTTCTTTTGGAAAATATTGTCTAATCAACCCATTCGGGTTTTCATTCGTACCACGCTCCCACGAAGCATAGGGATGTGCAAAATAAATCGCTGTATTTAGCTCTTTGGCAATTCTGGCATGCTCAGCAAATTCCAGACCATTATCCTGTGTGATCCTTTCATTCTTGCCGCCAGTGGTTTCATCACTTTAATGACAGTTTGTGCTAAAGGGCCGGCATGCCTGCCAGATAAGCGCATGATTACTGTATAGAGCGTTTTACGTTCCACTAATGTCACTAACGCGCCAGCTCGCACTTTGCCTATGATCGTATCACCTTCCCAATCGCCGATACGATGCCTTCTTGTCTCTACAATTTTTAAACTGTAAATCTGATATCTTTCATGCTCGGTCAGCTATGTGTAGTTCATTGGCATTTTCCTTTGGCGAGTTAAATGAACAAATATAACAGCTGACCTCCTCACTCAGAAAATTGCACTTATTATACGAATCCAGCAAATTTAGAGTTGTCACCCAAGTCTAATGCGGAAATGCCTAGCCCAATATTGCAGCAAAATTTTATTTCCGACATATTTGACCTGGATCAATACTTGCGTTATTAGAACTCCAGTTTATGAAATATAGATCGTTCTATTGACCGCAAAATTTTATAAATTCAGGAAGGATAATTGTTAGTTATGAGAGTAAATCTACCCGTTTCAAATACAGAATATCCTATTGGCGAGGATACACTAATCTTGTCTACGACAGATACTAAGGGACGTATTACGTATGTAAACCAGACTTTCATTGAGGTCAGCGGATTTAACGAAGATGAACTGATAGGTAAGGCGCATAATATAGTGCGCCACCCTGATATGCCACCACAGGCATTTGAAGATTTATGGAAAACACTTCAAGCTGGCAAACCATGGACTGGTTTAGTTAAGAATCGTCGCAAGAATGGAGATTTCTACTGGGTTCTTGGTAATGCTACACCACTCATCGAAAATGGGGCTGTAGTTGGTTATTTGTCCGTGCGAACAAAGCCAGAACGCCAGGTAATTGAAACAGTAGCGCCGATATATCGTCAATTTATTAATGGAACGGCTAGAAATCTCACAATAGAGAATGGCGGTGTCGTTCGTACCGATTTTATTGGCAAGGTCAGCGCATTTCTTAAGATGACATTGGGAAAACGTATCGCACTTTATTTGTCTATACCAACACTATTATTGTTGAGTGCTGTAGGCGCTAGTTGGTGGGAATTAACGCAAATGGAATCAGCCTTGCCGTTAGTTAGTTTTATTCCAGTATCTGCTATCAGCGGTGCTTTGCTAATGCTTCTGGCTGGATTCCGCATAAGGCAGAATACGCTAAAACCTCTGAACAAGGCTGTTGAAATAGCCAATACTCTTGCTGCTGGGGATTTACAAACCAAGATCACAAATGAGTATTCCGATGAGTTTGGTGCCTTGATTAAATCGCTTACTCAAATGGGCATTAATCTCAGAGCAACAGTTTCAGATGTCCGTAGCAGTGCTGAATCAGTGCGTCAGGCATCCAGTGAAATAGCTAGTGGTAACCTGAATTTATCACAACGCACAGAAGAACAAGCCTCATCGCTTGAAGAAACAGCCTCTAGTATGGAGGAGCTTACTTCTACCGTAAAACAAAATGCTGATAATGCCAAGCAAGCTGATAATCTCTCAACAAATGCAAGTAATATTGCGCTTCGGGGAGGACAGTTAATGAATGACGTGGTTAGTACCATGTCTTTGATCAGTGATAGTTCCAATAAAATCGCAAGCATTATAAGCGTAATTGATGCGATTGCTTTTCAGACCAATATCCTTGCTTTGAATGCTGCTGTAGAAGCTGCTCGTGCTGGAGAACAAGGCCGAGGTTTTGCTGTGGTTGCCACAGAAGTTCGAAATCTTGCTCAACGAAGCGCGGCTGCTGCTAAAGAAATAAAAAACTTAATAGATAGCTCGGTAGAAAAAGTAGAAAATGGAACCAAATTGGTAAGTGAAGCAGGTAAGACTATGGAAGAGATTGTTATTTCTATTAAACATGTTGCTGAAATTATGTCGGAAATCACGGCGGCTTCACAAGAGCAGAGCTCAGGTATCGCACAGGTCAATCAAGCAGTTGCACAAATGGACGAAGTTACGCAACAAAATGCTGCGCTGGTGGAAGAGGCCGCAGCATCTGCGGAGTCTCTGGAAAATCAAGCTAAAGATCTGGCTGGAGCAATTTCTATATTTAAAGTGGATCAGATTGCAGGCAATACGGCGACAATTCAAAAACTTACTGTCAACAAATCAAATTTACGAAAAAACAAGGTTATTTCAGTAGTGAGAAACAACAATTTTCAACCCAAAAAGGTTGTTAATAGTGATAGGGAGAGTTGGAATGCGTTTTAAGGAAAATAATAATGCTTCAGCACAAATAGTCACGCTATTCCTGCTGCAAAATATAGCAGGGTAGTCTATTTCGTTGCTTTGTTCAAAGCACTACCACGTGGCTGTTTTCAGAGTGGATTATTTAATCACTCTTTTTCGAATGTTCTCTCCACAAAGCTCTCTCATAAAGATCCCTCGCCGTAAGGAGCGGGGGATCAATTATTTTTTCAATGTACTGCTTTTGACTCAATATATATGCTTAAAGATCAGGAGAATAAAATGCATTTAATCCGCTTGTCTCCTTAAAAAAGCAGGGATATCCATCGGATCTACACCGGATTGGCGCATAGCTGCCACTGTAGCATTGCTTCTTCTGCCTGTGCGCATCACTGCGGGTTCTTCAGTAGAAAAAATTGAGTCTCTGTCATCGGTTCCAGTGCGAGAATGGATAACGGTTAAAGGAGAGTTTTGGTTTTGGCTAACAAGACTACCCAATCCGGTAGCAACCATCGTCACACGCAAATTATCGGTCATATTTTCATCGATAACTGTTCCTACAATAATTGTCGCGTCTTCAGCGGTTAAATCTTTAATTGTATTCATCACTTCATGTACTTCGCGCATTTTCAGTGATTGACTGGCTGTTATGTTTACCAAAATACCGCGCGCTCCTGATAGGGAAATATCTTCAAGCAATGGGCTGGAAACGGCACGCTCTGCAGCGACTCGTGCGCGATCAACACCCATTGCTATCGCCGAGCCCATCATGGCCATACCCATTTCAGACATGACAGTTCTGACGTCGGCAAAGTCAACGTTTACTAAGCCAGGACAATTAATAACTTCTGCGATTCCGGCTACGGCGCCGTGAAGCACGTCGTTGGCTGCCTTGAATGCATCCAGCATGGAGATGTCATTGCCCAGCACCATCATGAGTTTGTCGTTTGGAATTACAATTAATGAATCAACATGCTGTGATAGTTCATCCATGCCCGCCTTAGCTGCAATCAGACGTTTTCCTTCAAATGAAAAGGGTTTGCTGACAACCGCTACTGTTAAAATACCCATTTCTTTCGCAACTTGCGCAACAACCGGCGCGGCGCCCGTGCCCGTGCCGCCGCCCATGCCCGCAGTAATAAACAGCATATCTGCGCCTTGTATCAGCTCAGCAATACGATCACGATCTTCAAGTGCTGCTTCGCGTCCTATTTCAGGATTCGCGCCTGCCCCCAGTCCTTTGGTAATTCCTGTGCCTAATTGTAATATCGTTGGTGCTTTATTAGTTTTCAATGCCTGTGCATCAGTATTCATACTGATAAACTCAACGCCTTGCATACCATTTTGGATCATATGATCCACAGCATTGCTACCGCAGCCGCCAACACCAACGACTTTAATGATCGCCTCTTGAGTATCGTTATTCATGATTTCGAACATATTGTTTCTCCTATAGTACATTGAAATTAAAGCTACTTGACTGCTAATACAACCCTTACATTTTCTAACTAAAAGTTTCTTTGGAACCACCCCTTCATTCTGGATAAAATCTGCTTGGCAGAACCACCTTGTAATCTTGAACTATGTTGATGCTGCATCTGTTGCATACCCGCCAGAATTAAACCAATCCCTGTCGAATATCGAGGTGTATGGATGACTTCCCTTAAATTGCCATGATAGTTGGGCAAACCTTGTCGCACAGGCATATGGAATATTTCTTCACCCAATTCCACCATTCCGCGTAGCGAAGCAGATCCCCCGGTTATTACGATGCCCGATGAAAGCAGCTCTTCAAATCCGCTCCGACGTAATTCAGCTTGCACTAAAGAATAAAGCTCTTCGGCGCGTGGTTCTATTACTTCCGCCAAAGTTTGTTTGGAAAGCTGGCGCGAACCACGATTCCCCACGTCTGGAACTTCAACCATTTCTTTGGTATCTGCAAGACTCCTCAATGCGCAGCCGTAGCGGCATTTGATATCTTCCGCACTTTTAGTCGGCGTACGTAATGCCATCGCTATATCATTAGTTATTTGATCGCCCGCAATTGGGATAACCGCAGTATGCCTAATCGCTCCGTGCGTAAACACCGCAATATCCGTTGTTCCACCGCCAATGTCGACCAAACATACTCCTAGGTCTTTTTCATCCTCAGATAATACGGCCATTGCTGATGCCAATGGCTGTAATATCAGATCGCGAACTTCTAAACCGCATCGATGTACACATTTTACGATATTCTGAGCAGCCGAAACTGCGCCTGTCACAATATGCACTTTTACTTCTAAGCGTATGCCGCTCATGCCCACCGGTTCGCGTACATCTTCCTGACCATCGATAATAAATTCCTGATTCAGGACATGCAGAATTTGCTGATCGGCGGGTATATTGACGGCTTTTGCCGCCTCCATTACCCGCTCTACGTCTTTTTCGGTGACTTCCTTATCCTTGATAGGCACCATGCCATTTGAATTAAAGCCCTTAATGTGGCTGCCGGCTATCCCGGTATATACTTCATGAATTTTACAGTCCGCCATTAATTCTGCTTCTTCCAGCGCACGCTGAATTGCATTGACGGTTGTTTCTATATTGGCGACAACGCCTTTCTTTAACCCACGTGAGGGATGGCTGCCCAATCCAATAATCTCGACTCCTCCCTCAGGAGTTAATTCAGCGACAATAGCTACAATTTTTGATGTGCCAATATCAAGTCCGACGATCAAATTTCTATTGTCTCTCGTTTTATTCATCTAAATTCCATCTCACGTTTCTCTCCTAGTGGCGGATTTATGAGGTTCCTTTCGTTGTATCGTTTCGGGCATGCGGATAGCAAAGCCATTGGGGTAGCGCAAATCAACATATGCCAGTGGCTCTTGTTGATTTAACCGAGCAATGCTGTGGTTATATACTGAAACATAGCGAGTTAACCTCTGTTCTATCTCATCTCGCCCCAATTCCAATACCGTCCCCGTATTCAACTGAATTCGCCACGCGTAACGCTGCGTCAACATGACTTGTGCAATGTGTTGCCGCAGAGGCGCTAATATCTGATTAAAGCGTCTATATTGCTGCGTCACCTCATGAGCACTGGCTTCATTTGGGCCAATAAAAATTGGCAAATCAACATCAGCGGTAACCCGAAATACCTCGCCATACGTGTTCACCAGTGCATGACTTCCCCAATAGGCCAATGCTTGGTGTTCTTCTAGCGTTACATTTAACCCGTGAGGCCATTCCCGATTTACTCGTGCATCCCGTGCCCATGGTAATTTTACAAAAGCTTCGCGAACTGCGGTTAAATTAACCGAAATAAAATTTCCTTCAATTTCATTTTTCACGAGATTTTCTATCTGTGCGTGAGTAATGTTTTGTAATTGCTTGTTATTTTTCTCTGCTCCCTGAGTAACCTGTACATTAATTTCTTTTATCGGGAACAGCGGTGGCCTGATTAGCTGCAAACTGATTCCATACAAAAAGACCATTGCTACCAAAGCCAACAATAGCTTGGCTAAAAAATCTAGCGCATGATGATTATCCCACATGGGTTAAATCCAATATTCTTATCACGAGGTCTTCAAACGAAATTCCCGCGGTCTTGGCTGCCATAGGAACCAGACTATGGCTGGTCATACCTGGAGACGTATTCGCTTCGAGAAAATAAAACTGCCCGGTTTGCGTCAAGATTAAATCAACTCTCCCCCAACCTTGGCAGCCCAGTACCTTATAAGCCCGCAAGGCTTGTGTCTGAATCTCGGTTTCCAACTCAGCCGGTAAACCACTGGGACAATAATATTGGGTATCATTTGATACGTACTTTGCCTGATAATCATAAAGCTCGCCTGTTATCTCTATTCTCACTATTGGTAAGGGCGTTTCGCCCAGAATGGCAACTGTTAATTCCTTTCCTACGATGAATTCTTCGGCAAGCACCAAATCATCATACTGTGCCGCTAATTGATAAGCAGGCAGCAGATCATTCTTGTGATTCACCTTACTCAAACCAATTGTCGAACCCTCTCGCACTGGCTTCACGATGAGCGGCAATCCCAGTGACTCGGAAACTTGGTCAAAATTACTGTCGGCTTGTAATAGTACATACCGTGGTGACTGGATGCCGACTGCCTGCCATAATAATTTAGTACGCCATTTGTCCATTGCCAGGGCACTGCTCATGACCCCACTGCCAGTATAAGGTAATCTCATCCACTCCAGTACACCTTGGATAGTTCCGTCTTCGCCAAAACGTCCGTGCAGTGCGATAAATGCACGATTAAAGCCTTGCCGTAACAGATCTTCAAGTACTTGCTCCGCCGGATCAAATGAATATGCAGTCACGCCGCTTCGAATAAGCGCGTCTAAAACGGCTTGCCCACTTTGCAAAGAAATTTCACGCTCCGCGGATCGGCCGCCAAGCAGAACAGCTACTTTGCCAAAGTTGTGCGTTATCACTATGTAAGTCTCCTGACATCGCCAATGATCCGGACTTCCTGGATCAACGTGATGCCCGTTGCTTTCTTAATTCTGCTTTGCACCATTAGGATCAAGGCTTCAATATCCGCTGCGGTTGCATTGCCCAAGTTAACAATAAAATTAGCATGTTGAGGTGATACCATCGCACCACCAATACAACACCCTTTCAATCCATTCGCTTCGATTAGATGCGCCGCATGGTCTCCCGGCGGATTGCGAAATACCGAGCCTGCATTGGGTTGGTTGAGCGGTTGACTTGCAGCACGTTGTGCCAGTAGTTGCTTGATTCGTTGCTGCGATTCTGTCTGTTCTCCCTGCGGTAATCGAATGTATCCACCCGCAAACCATTCCATTTCTTTCACATCCGACGATTGAGGCTGCAGCTTTACGCTGCGATAGCCAATTACGTACTCATCGGGTGTGCGGAAAAGAATTTGTCCTTTACGACCGACAATTTGTACTCGTTCAATGAATTCCCAGGTCTCTGATCCATAACACCCGGCATTCATGGCCAACGCTCCACCCATCGTGCCTGGTATCCCGGCCAGAAACTCCGCGCCGGCTAAATGATGCTTGGCAGCAAATCGCGCCACTTTTGCACAGGCCACACCGGCACCTGCGTAAATGAGTCCATCGGATTGATTGTGCTCAATCAACTGTAAATCATTTAATTGAGCATGTAGTGCTATGACGATACCTTGTATTCCACCATCTCTCACCAGCAAATTGCTGCCCAATCCAGTCACATAAATAGGCTCATGTGGAAATTGCCGCAGGCAATTCGCAAAATCTTCCAAGTCTACAGGTACATAGTAACGTTGTGCATTGCCGCCTGTGCGCCACGAAGTATGTCGGCTCATAGGCTCATCGACACGCATTTCTCCACGACCTGTCACAGAAATATCCATTTCAACAGGTACAAGGCCGGTTGCCGGCGCGCTTATTCTTGCGTTTTCTGTCAAGCCGATCATTGCTCATTGATCCTCAATAATCATTACCATTGACTACTATTAATTTGCTTTTCATTTGTGCAATTTGTGGAGCAACTTTTGCCACTGAACCTGCTCCCATGACCAAGACAATGTCGTTATTTTGCACAACATCGAGTATGGCGATTGACAAGTCATCAACTTCTTCAATATAAATGGGTTCCACTTTTCCCAGTACCCGGATTGAACGAGCCAATGATTTACTGTCCGCAGCAATAATAGGATCCTCGCCTGCGGGATACACTTCTGTTAATAACAGCACATCAGCCTGTGATAAAACTCTAGTAAAATCCTCAAACACATCTCGGGTCCGCGTGTAGCGATGCGGTTGAAACGCAATGACTAAACGTCTGTTTGGAAAAGCACCTCGCGCTGCTTTCATGGTTGCTTCTATTTCAGCTGGATGATGACCATAATCATCAACCAATGTAAAACTCTTCTGCATTGATAACCTTATTTCTCCAAACTGTTGGAAGCGTCTTTCCACTCCTTTGAATTCCGCCAGTGCTTTGACTATGGCAGTGTCGGACACACAAATTTCATTGGCGACTGCAATTGCTGCCAAAGCGTTTTGTATATTGTGCAATCCGGGTAGATTCAACGTGATATCCAGTTTGCGGGCTGAGCCATTTACGCCGATTACAGCAGTGAATTTCATTTGATGATTGCTATGCTGAATATTGATAGCGCGAACTTCTGCATCTTCGGACAAACCGTAGGTGGTAATTGGCTTTGTAATCGAAGGCATTACTTCGCGTATATTGGCATCATCGATGCAAACCACGGCCATGCCATAAAAAGGCAAGTGCTGCAGGAATTCTACAAATGTTTGTTTTAATCTATTAAAGTCATATCCATAAGTTTCCATATGATCTGCGTCGATATTTGTCACGACCGCAAGCACTGGTTGTAGGTACAAAAATGAGGCGTCGGATTCATCCGCTTCCACAACAATGAATTCGCCGCTACCCAATTTGGCATGACAACCTGCCGCTTCGAGTTTTCCGCCGATAACAAATGTGGGGTCCATATCAGCTGCGGCAAGAATACTTGCGATTAAACTGGTCGCGGTGGTTTTTCCATGAGCACCTGCAATTGCGATACCGGTGCGTAACCTCAGTAATTCTGCCAGCATTAAGGCACGTGGAACCACTGGGATATTTTTGTTTTTGGCTGCGATCACTTCAGGATTGTCGGATTTGACTGCTGTTGAAGTAACGACAACGTTTGCACCTTTAATTTGTTCACTCGCATGGCCTACATAAATCTTTATGCCGAGATTGGCCAAGCGCTGAGTAACTAAATTATCCATCAAATCGGAACCGCTGACTTGATATTTCATATTGACGAATACTTCGGCAATCCCGCTCATGCCCGCACCGCCAATACCGACAAAATGAATATGTTTGACTTTATGCCTCATTCAATGCCTCGCTTAGTTCAATACATGCTTCAGCTACTACCCTAGTTGCTTCCGGTTTTGCTCGGCTGCGTGCTGCTATTGCCATCTCGAGCAATTTTTCGCGTGATAAATCCACCAGCAAATCTGCTAATTTCCTCGCGCTCAAGTCGTGCTGATGAATTAACACAGCAGCCCCGTGATTAGAAAGGAATCGAGCGTTATGGGTTTGATGATCATCTACTGCGTGAGGATATGGCACTAAAATGCTGGCCACGCCTACTATACTTAATTCTGCAATGGTCAATGCACCAGCACGACACAATACTAAATCACACGTCGCATAACGATTAGCGATGTCATCAATAAACGCAATTACCTCAGCATCCATCTGTAGATCGCCATACACTTGCTTAACCGAATTCAACTGCGTTATGCCAGCCTGATGCACTACCCGCGGACGGAGATTTTCAGGTATTAATTTCAGTGCCTCTGGCACAATGGTGTTTAATGTTTGTGCACCCAAGCTACCGCCCACAATCAGCAAATTCAATTTTCCTTCACGACCTGGGAATCTTTTTTCAGGAGCTTCAATCAGCATAATTTCAGAACGCACTGGATTGCCTGAATAAATGGGTTTTTCTTTGTTATTTAGAATTGCATCCGGAAAGCCCAGAAAAACCTTATCCGCCAGTTTTGCCAGGATTCTATTAGTCAGCCCGGGTATCGAATTTTGCTCATGAATGATTAACGGTTTATTCAGTAGCGATGCCATCATGCCACCCGGAAAAGCGGGATACCCTCCCATTCCTAGAATCACATTAGGCTTCACGCTTCTAATAATTCTGATACTTTGCAGAAATGCCTTTACTAAACGCAGCGGCAGCATTAGCCAAGTAACTAAGCGTTTACCGCGCAGCCCTGAAAAGCTGATCACCTCAGTTTCATAGCCGTGCTGTGGCACCAGCTTTAATTCCATACCCGATTCGGTTCCAAGCCATACCACGCGCCATCCCAGTTGCTTAAGATAATCAGCGACGGCCAGTCCCGGGAAAACATGTCCCCCCGTGCCGCCCGCCATGATTAGGATGGTCTGCTTACTCATGCGGTAAGTCCTCGCAGGCGCCGACGATTCTCCCAATCAATCCGCAATAAGACTGCCAAAGCAAGGCAACTCGCGGTGATACTGCTGCCGCCATAACTTAGCAGGGGCAGCGTTAATCCTTTTGTAGGCAAAACACCCATATTCACGCCCATATTGATCAGTACCTGAACGCCAATCCAGATACCGATCCCCTGTGCCACCAATGCTGAAAAGGGATTTTCCAGTTTTGCTGCCAGTCGACCAATAACAAATGCACGTGTGATAAGCCACATAAATAAAATGATCACTACGGCAACGCCAGCAAACCCAAGCTCTTCTGCCAGCACGGAAAGCAGAAAATCTGTATGTGCTTCGGGTAAATAGAACAGCTTTTCTACACTGCCGCCTAAGCCGACACCGAGCCATTCACCGCGTCCGAATGCGATCAATGCATGGCTTAACTGATACCCTTTGTCATATGGATCAGCCCAAGGGTCCATGAATGCAACAATTCGGCCTAATCGATATTCTGATCTAATAATTAACTGGTATAACCCAATTGCCAGGATACCAATGAGTCCGATAAAAATTTTTAAACTAGCCCCTCCCAGAAACAGGATTGACATGACTAAAGCAGATACTACAAAAAATGCTCCAAAATCCGGTTCCAATAACAATAAAACCCCTACTATGGATAATACAATGGTTATGGGGAAAAATCCTTTTAGCAGAGAATTCAAATCAGCTGCTTTACGATTTACATAATCAGCGGCATACAATACCATGAAGAATTTTATGTATTCAGAGGGTTGAATATTTACCAAGTAGAGTGATATCCAGCGCTGGCTGCCATTGACTTCATGGCCAATACCGGGCACCAGAACCAGTATCAGCAATAAAACGCCGACCATGAACAGATATGCGATGTATTTCTGCCATACCTGCATGGGCACTTGAAAAGCAATCAGCCCCATGACCAATCCCAGACCCAGATAAGCACTGTGTCGCCACAAATAGTAACCGGCGCGATCAGGCCCAAACTGAGCTTCTGCAATTGCAATCGAAGCAGAATAAACCATGACTAAACCAATACTCAGCAGTAGCAGGGCAGACCACACTAAAGTCAGATCAAAATCGGCCATGACTCTCGGTTTTTGATTGATTGCCTGATAAATCATCATCACTTAATGTTTCTTCTGTCCAAAATTAAAAAACTTATTTTCAATATCTTTAACAGCAGCCACGAATACCTCGGCACGATGAATATAATTTCTAAACATATCGAAGCTGGCACATGCCGGTGAAAGCAATACCACGTCACCCATTTGTGCTAACAGAAAGCTTTTCTGCATGGCTTCTTCCATGGTGGTTGCAAAATGCAAAGGAATACTGCAATCTTTCAATTCGTTGGCAATGATTCCTGCATCGCGTCCAATTAACACCACCGCACGGGCATTCTCAGCAACTGCCCGCCTTAGATGTGAAAAATCCTGTCCCTTGCCATCACCCCCTGCAATCAAAATGACATTCTGTTTCATCCCATTTAATGCTGCGATCGTAGCACCCACATTGGTGCTTTTGGAATCGTCGAAGAAGGTAACGCCGTTAAAAGCTGCCACCTTTTCCATCCGGTGCGGTAAGCCGCGAAATTCCCGTAATGCTGACAACAGGGGATCGATGGCGATATCTAATGCACGGCACATAGCTAACGCTGCCAGTGCATTAACAGCATTGTGCAGCCCATTAACTACAAGTTCAGAGGTTTTCATTAAGCGGTTATCGCCTTCCATTAACCATTGATCGTCATCCTCATGCAAGATACCGAAATCGGCAAGAGTGGGTGGTGCATCCCAGCCAAATGTAATTTGCTTGCCATCAGCCAAGGCCATTTCACTGATTCTGGAATCATTCCGATTCAAAATTTGTTTACATACACTACCTTGCTCATGCTGAAAAATTCTTGTTTTCGCAGTGACATAATCTTGCATGCAAGTATAGCGATCCAAATGATCCTCACTCAGATTCAGCACTGTTGCTACATCGGCGTTCAAATTGTGAGTTGTTTCCAATTGAAAGCTGGAAGTTTCCAATACCCATGCCTGCGGCCAATTTCCGGCATCCATCTGCTCCATTAGCGCATTCAGAGCTGCGGGACCGATGTTTCCGGCTACTGCCACATTCCAACCGCATTTTCTCAACATAGCTCCGACCATTGACGTTACGGTTGTCTTTCCATTCGATCCAGTGATCGCAAAAACCTTAGGGTTTGGTAAATGATGCTGCTCAAGTGCCCAAGAAAAAAGTACTAAATCTCCAATGACGGGAATACCCTGTCGAATAGCCTGCTGCACGCAGGGATCTGCTACTGGAACGCCTGGACTTATCGCGATCATTTCTATGCCATCTAAAATTTTGGCATCAAATTTCCCCATGCAAGTTTGTACTTCAGAAAATTTTTCCATCATCTCTTTCCGAGCTGGCGGCTCCTGTCGACTGTCGGCAGCGCGAACTTTTGCGCCTTGGCGAACAAGCCATTTCACCATTGATAAGCCTGTCTCACCCATTCCCAATACCAGTACTGCTTTATCTTGCAAATTCATCTTAACTTTAATGTTGATAATCCAATTAAAACCAGGATAAAGGTAATAATCCAGAATCTGACGACCACCTGATTTTCTTTCCAACCTTTTAATTCATAGTGATGATGCAGCGGCGCCATACGAAAAACTCGTTTTCCCAGTAACTTGAAAGAGGCTACTTGCAGCATAACGGATAAAGCCTCCATCACAAAAACGCCGCCCATTATGATCAGCACAATTTCCTGGCGCACAATCACAGTAACGACTCCTAACGCTGCACCCAATGCCAGTGCACCTACATCACCCATAAATACTTCAGCGGGGTATGCGTTAAACCACAGGAAGGCCAAACCTGCGCCCGACATGGCACCACAAAAAACAGCCAACTCTCCTGCATTGGGGATATAGGGAATTCCAAGATATTTTGCAAAAACGATATGCCCTGCCGCATAAGCAAAAATTGCGAGCGCACTACTGATCATCACTGTAGGCATGATAGCCAGGCCATCCAAGCCATCGGTTAGATTCACCGCATTGCTGGTGCCGACGACGACAAAGTAGGTCAAAACTACAAAACCCACAAACCCCAATGGAATCGCAACTTCCTTAAAAAATGGCACAATCATGTCGGTTTGTGCTGAAACTTCCGCGGTTGATGCCAAATAGATTGCAACAACAAAAGCAATGACCGATTGCCAAAAGAATTTGGCTTTTGCTGAAAGCCCTTTAGGATTACGATGAACCACTTTACGATAATCATCGATCCAGCCAATTACCCCAAATCCTAGCGTCGTCAGCAGCACCACCCAGATATAGCGATTGCCCAAATCGGCCCACAGCAGAGTAGTCAGTACGATTGACATCAGGATTAAGGCGCCGCCCATTGTCGGCGTACCCATTTTTACCAAATGAGTTTGTGGACCATCCTCTCGAACCGATTGCCCGATCTTATAGGCAGTCAATTTTCGTATCATCAGGGGGCCAATAATGAAAGAAATTACCAATGCGGTAAGCGTCGCCATAACGGTACGCAAAGTGATATAGCTGAATACATTAAAAGCGCGTATATCTTGTGCCAACCATTGGGAGAGCGTTAGCAACATGAGAATTCCTCGGGTTGTTCCAGCCGCTTCACTACACGTTCCATTTGCATGAAGCGCGATCCTTTTACCAGCAAAGTGACATCATCGGCAAGCAAGCTTTTCGTGACATTCAGCAACTCATCGATGGAATTAAAGTGTTGTGCGCCTTGGCCAAATTCTTCTGCAGCGTAAGCACTTAATTCGCCCAAAGTGAATAATTGATCCAGTCCCGCTTTACGCGCATCTCTACCGATCGCACGATGTAAATCAATCGCTAATTTACCTAATTCGCCCATGTCCCCCAATACCAGTATTTTTTTCTTCCCTTCAGCCGCAGACAACACAGCTAGAGCAGCCCGAACCGATTCTGGGTTTGCGTTGTAAGTATCATCGATAAGCAGCGCATGATGTAAACCGCATTTTTTTTGTAACCGTCCTTGTACGCATTGGAAGCACTCGAGGCCGGCTGCAATCCATTCTTTTTTGATGCCAAGAGTCCAGGCGACAGCCGCTGCAGCCAAGGCGTTATAAATATTGTGCACCCCCGGTGCCTGTAGCTTCACTTCGACGGTACCATCAGGCAATTTCAATTGAATCTTATTGGCCATCCGACCCAGCTGGAACACAGCATTTATCCGTGTATTTTCTGTTAAACCAAAATCTATAATTTTTTTTGCACCGACACATTCACGCCATAATGACGCATATGGGTCATCTGCATTAAAAATCGCCGTTCCGGATTGATCTAAACCGATGAAAATTTCTGCTTTAGCACGCGCTACAGCTTCAACCGAACCCAATCCTTCAATATGCGCAGCCCCAGCATTAGTGATTACCGCAATATTTGGCCTGGCTAATTGAGTTAGATAAGCAATTTCTCCGACATGATTCATACCCATTTCAATTACCGCATACTGATGCTGCTGTCGTAAGCGCAATAACATCTGCGGTACGCCGATATCATTATTCAGATTACCTTCGGTAGCCAATACACATTCTTCCGGCTCTTTAATTGCTGCATCACTGCTTGCTGCTACACGCAATATGGCCGCAATCATTTCCTTAGTTGTTGTTTTACCATTACTACCAGTAACACCAATCACAGGTATCGAAAAACGGTTGCGCCAGTACGCCGCCAGCTCTCCTAAACCCAGTCGCGTATCCTTAACTCGAATCACGGGGAAATTATCCGGCAAATCAGCACGTTCAGCATTTTGTTGAAACATTGTTGCCACCGCGCCTTTTTCCTTGGCATTGGATATAAATTTACCGCCATCAAATCTGTCGCCAATTAAAGCCACGAATAGCTCACCTTGCTTAAGCGTCCGGCTATCAGTGCTGACTCCGTTAAAATACACATCCGGTCCGCTCCAGTCAGCATGTAGTATTTGTGCGGCTTCCTGCACCATCATCATCGCTGCACCCTTACTTTCAAAGGCAATTCCTTCAAAACCTGCTGTACAATTTCAGCATCGCTAAAAGAAATTTTTTGTCCTTTTACTTCCTGAAATTTTTCATGGCCCTTACCTGCAATCAACACAATATCGCCACACTGCGCATTAGCGATTGCTTGGTAAATTGCCAGCGCTCGATCAACTTCTATTTGGTAATTTTCTTCAACTGTGCCTGCGGCAATATCTTTAATAATGCGCAAAGAGTCTTCTGAACGTGGATTGTCACTGGTGAAAATAACCTCATCGGCCAAACGTGTCGCAACTTCTCCAACCATCGCGCGCTTTCCTTTGTCCCGATCGCCACCGCAACCAACAACACAAAATAATCGCGCATCTCGACCCTCGATACGGAGAAGCTCACGCAACGTACACAGTACCTTCTCCAATGCATCCGGAGTATGTGCGTAATCAACGATAATAGTTGGTTGATTACGTTCGTGGTATTTTTCCATCCTTCCGGGAATGGGTTGTACACTTTGCAGTGAACGAACCGCATCCGGCAATCGAATGTCACTGGCTAACAGGGCTGCAGCGACTGCCAGCAAGTTGGATGCATTGAACTTACCCAGTAAATCGACTCTTAAATGTTCTTGGTTACCCTCAAATTCAATATCAAACTCCATACCATGAATATCAAATTTTAGATTTGAGCCGTGAACCA
Organism: Nitrosomonas sp.; assembly: GCF_019752095.1. Taxonomy (GTDB): domain Bacteria; phylum Pseudomonadota; class Gammaproteobacteria; order Burkholderiales; family Nitrosomonadaceae; genus Nitrosomonas. The sequence goes on along the minus strand of NZ_JAIEMO010000003.1, from coordinate 99,439 downwards.
TTTTAAAGTGTTTTGAATCGTGCTCTTCAGGGTGACGAAATCCATAACCAATTATTCGGGTGGATTTATTGATAAGTTGTCGCGACAACTCGACGCCGAGCACGTCATCCATATTAACTACGGCGTATTTTAATCCCGGCCAAAAAAACAGGCTTGATTTGGCTGCCGCATACGCATCCATATTTTGGTGATAATCCAAATGATCTCGGGACAAGTTGGTAAGCACGGCCACAGAAAAGGTTGTGCCGATGGCTCTTCCTTGTACCAAACCATGTGAAGACACTTCCATGACAACGCTCTTGGCGCCTTCATCGACGAATTTCTTCAATGAACGCTGCAATACCGTGGCATCAGGCGTTGTGTTTTCTGAAACTTGTAGATCTCTAATAAAACCGCTTCCCAGTGTTCCCTGCACAGCCGTTTTATATCCCAAATTTACCATCGCTTGAGCGTACCAATGACTGCAGGATGTCTTACCATTCGTGCCGGTAATTCCTACCATCCACAATTTTTGAGAAGGGTAATCATAAATATAACTGGCAATCAACCCCGTTTTCATTTTGAGATCATCTACCGCTAATGCGGGGATATGCCATTCTGATTTCCATGCAAAATTCTGTGGATCCCACAGAACCGCATTGGCACCCGCAGCGATTGCTTGTGGAATAAATTTGCGTCCATCCGTCGTATCCCCGGGATACGCTAGAAAGGTATCCCCCGATTTTATCAGGCGACTATCTGCTACCAGATTTTCAATTGCAACACCCAATTCATCCAGCAAATGGAAATCAAATCCTTTTGATTTTTTCCTTTTGGCAGTCATCAGGCTCACCCTTCATCCCCCATTTCTGGTGTTGCGGTAAAGGTAATGACATTATTGGCTGGAGCATCGGGTGGAATATTTAGAATGTGCAAAGCGCCAGACATGACTTTGTTGAAAATGGGAGCGGCGACTGCGCCGCCGAAATATTTTCCTGCTGATGGTTCATCGATCATCACAGCAATGATAAAACGCGGATTCGATGTCGGCGCATATCCCACGAATGTTGAGATATAGCTTTTACTGGCATACTGTCCGTCGATCAGTTTATGCGCCGTCCCTGTTTTGCCGGCAACACGGTAACCATTAATTTGCGCCAATGGCGCCGTTCCTCCGGGTTGGGTCGCCATCTCCAGCATACGACTCATTGCCCGCGCAGTATTATGTGAAATTACGCGCTGTCCCATGACGGGCATATTTTGTTTCAGTAAAGAAACAGGTTTTAGTTCACCGCCGCTGGTAAAGATCGTATAAGCACGCGCCAGCTGGATTAGACTGGTGGATATGCCATGCCCATAGGACATGGTTGCTTGCTCGATAGGCCGCCATCTATTATAAGGCCGCAGTATTCCGCTGGCTTCGCCGGGAAAACCTGAGTTGGTCAGCGCACCGAATCCTGAACGATTAAACATTTCCCACATCGTTTGTGGTTCCATTGACAGCGCGATCTTTGCCGTACCTACATTACTCGATTGTTGAATGATCTCGGCAACGGTTAGTTCTCCTTTGTTGCTAACGTCTCGTATGGTTTTTCTTCCCACTTGCCACGATCCAGGCGCAGTCTGTAGGATTGTGTTTGAATTCACTTTTCCGACTTCCAGCGCAATGGCCACAGTAAATGGCTTCAACGTCGAACCGGGCTCGAAAGTGTCAATCAACGCCCGATTGCGAAGTCTTTCATTATTGATGGTAGATCTTCTGTTTGGGTTATAGGCAGGCCAATTGGTAAGCGCCAATATTTCTCCTGTTTGCGCATCCAGAACTACGATACTGCCTGCTTTTGCTCTATTAGCCAGGACCGCTTGCTTCAATTCCGCATGCGCACGATACTGAATTCTTCTATCAATCGACAAAACCAAATCCTGTCCCGGCTTAGGAGAACGAATACTTTTGACGTCTTCATCAATAATCTGGCCTTTGTTGTCCTTGGTCACCCGGCGGCGACCCAATTCTCCGGCAAGTGTTTCATCCCAACCACGCTCAACACCTTCCTGGCCTTCGTCATTGATGTCCGTAAAGCCCAGCACATGCGCGGCAAACTCGCCTTCTGGATAATATCGCTTGGATTCACTGGTTAAATAGATACCTTTGATCTTCAGATCCATGATCTTTTCAGCGATATCCGGCACGATTTGTCGTTTTAGATAAACAAAGCGCCTATTTTCCTTGGTAAGAAGCGCATTGATATCGGTACTATTTATCTCCAGTAAATTAGCCAATTGCTGCAGCTTTTCAGGTTTAATATTCACCACTTTCGGATCAGCAAATATGGATGCGACAGGTGAACTGATCGCCATGATATGACCATTCCGATCGGTGATCATCCCCCGATCTGCATTCATTTCCAATACACGGCTATAGCGCGATTCCCCTTTCTTTTGCAGGAAGTCGTTGTGCATTCCCTGGAGATAGGCGGCACGCACCGCTAAGCTGATTAAACCCAGCACCAACATGCCAAACAGCAGCATGGAACGCCATGCCGATAGTTTGAGTTGCGGTAATACTGGATTAATCATTGTTTCACGCTCTCCGCATCCACTTCATTCTCTGCTGTATTGATCGATACAATTTGTATGCTGGCAGCAGCTGGCACCATCATGTTCAAGTGCTCTGTCGCAATCCGCTCAATGCGTCCATGCATAATCAAAGTGCTTTGCTCCAATTGCAGCCTTCCCCATTCCACCTCCAACTTCTGTTCTATGCCTTTTTCTTTTTCCAACGCTATGAAAAGCTTCCGTACAGTGTGTTGCGAGGTCACCACGCCCAATGCGCTTACAATTAATATCAGAATAATGAAGATATTCAATTTGAACACTTTATTTACCTGTTGTTTAATTGGATTCTTTCACTCACACGCATCACTGCGCTCCTTGACCGGACATTCTCGGCCACCTCAAGCTCATCTGAACGAATTGCCCGACCTACCAATCGCAATGTTTGCTTACTGAACCGTTGCAACTCTTTTTCCCGTATCGGCACTCCGCGTGGCAGCTCGTCAGTGTTGGCTGCTGCCCGGATAAATTGCTTCACCATCCGATCCTCCAGAGAATGAAAACTAATCACTACCAATCGTCCACCCGGCCTCAATAAATCCACGCATTGCGGCAAGACCAATGCCAATTCCTCAAGCTCTTGATTGAGATAAATCCGTATTGCCTGGAAAGTACGCGTCGCCGGATGGCGTTTTTTGTCTCGCTGCCGCGTACGAACGACTGCTGCGACAATCTCAGCAAGTTGTAGCGTGGTAACAATAGGCTGCTGCGCTCTTGCCGCAATAATCGCTCGTGCAATCTGTCTAGCAAACCGTTCTTCTCCATACTCTTTAATCACCCATTCCAATTGATTTTCCGCTACGGTTGCCAACCACTCTGCTGCAGTCTGTCCACTGCTGGTATCCATGCGCATATCGAGCGGTCCCGCTGACCGAAAGCTGAATCCGCGCGAAATTTCTTCCAACTGCGGTGATGACACACCTAAATCCAGCAGCACGCCGTCGATCTGCGAAATCTCCATAGTCTGCAGAATCTCCCGCATTCTGGAGAAACTACCATGGCGAATACAAAATCGTTTGTCCGCAATAGCTTCACCTGACAATACTGCGGAGGGATCTCTATCTAAAGCAATGAGCCGACCACGTTCGCCCAATTTCGACAAGATTAATCGACTATGCCCACCGCGCCCAAACGTTGCATCCACATAGATCCCATCCGGTTTTAACGCCAATGCATCAACGGCTGCGTGCAACAACACCGGGATATGCATTTATTCCCTTTATCCCATCAATTACAGCGAGAATCCTTCCAGCTCAGGCGGCATATCGCCATCCTTGAATGCCAGTGCAATTTCGATTTGTAAATTCCATTGTGTTTCGTTCCACAGTTCAAACTTCGTGCCTTGTCCAACCAAAACCACATCTTTGGACAGGTCAGCAAACTGACGTAGCGACGGAGATAGCAAAATGCGGCCGGCAGCATCCATCTCGACATCGCTGGCGCTACCCACCATCAATCTCTGCAAATTACGAGACGCAGGACTAAAACTGGAGAGACTATTGAGTTTTTGTTCTATTGGTTCCCAGGCTGGATAAGGATAAATTAATAAACACTTTGAAGGATCAACAGTTACAATCAAGTGTCCTGAGCAGGTAGACATCAGTTCGTCACGGTATCTTGCGGGTATCGCAAGCCTACCTTTTGCATCCAGACTGAGCTGCGTGACGCCACGAAACATGCTGTCTCCTCATATAACGGGGAAAATTCATTGAGGTGCGCCAAATTTTCCCACATTTCCCCATATTTCCCCACTGCTTCCCACTTTAATCAATAAATTCTAGATAGTCAAGTAAGAAATTGGGTTTTTATAGTTATATGACAAAGACTTAAATGTGACGCCAGTTACAGCAGAATAGGTAGTAAATTATTCAAATAAATAAGATAGATAGAAGAAAAACCAGAAGTACATTATCGATTTTACTGCGATAATGATCCCAATGAAGCTGTATTAGCCTGTAAAAATTACGCATCCGCTTCAATTAATTTCCCCACCTTATTACAAATATGACACCCGAGTACTGGACACAAGCAACACAGGAATTAGCCGCCTGCGATCAAATCATGCTGCAATTGATTCAGCAGTTTGAGGGTGGCACGCTGACTTCGCGCGGCTGTGCTTTCACCACGCTGGCGCGCTCCATCGTCGGACAGCAGATTTCCGTCAAAGCCGCCGAAAGCGTCTGGCAAAAAGTTGTCATAGCTATTCCTGACATCGAGCCGCGCGCGATCGCTGCAAAAGAACCGGATTTATTACGAGCCTGCGGACTTTCCGCAAGAAAAATAACTTACCTGCAGGATTTGTCACGGAATTTTATGGAAGGAAATTTGAACGAAACCAGTTGGAGCAACATGGACGATGAAACCATCATCACGCAATTGAGCCAAATAAAAGGAATTGGACGCTGGACTGCGGAAATGTTCCTGATTTTTCACTTGCAGCGCCCGGATGTGCTGCCGCTCGATGACATTGGTCTGCAGCGCGCGATCAGCTTGCACTACTTCGACAAACAAAGCATTGACAAGAAAACCATGATCGAACTCGCCCAGCCCTGGCAACCTTGGCGCTCGGTCGCAACCTGGTACTTGTGGCGCAGTTTGGATCCGTTGCCGGTCGAATATTAAGGTGCATTTGAATAACCGTCCAACTGCTATTTCGAGCGCGATGAGAAATCTATGCTATTGATTCCAAATAATTCCTGATGTGGATTCTTTAGTAAGACCATGATTTTTGTGATACGCAACAACTATCTCCCGATCATTTTCTAGCAATTGCAATCCAGTTCAATGAATCGGGCAAGAAATTCACAAAACCACAAGACCTAAGGTCTTCTTCAGTCCAATGTGATCGATGATTTTCCAAAGGGTTGGCAGCCACTTCTTGCTCGCAAAATTCCTTAGGCGTACTGATAAGTACAGAACCTTTGCACACTCGCAAACATTGTTCCAGAAAATACTTGCCTGGATTTTTATCCAAGTGCTCCAGTATATCAATGGCAAGCACAAGATCATAAGCATCATCCGCCAAAGATGGAAGTAAGGTCAAGGCATTGCCGATCATCAAATTGTTATAGGCATATTCGTGCACAGGGGTCGCATAGCCAGGGTACCCTTCGATGCCATCAATTTTAATTTTCCATTGCTCCCGTTTCCGTTGCCTTGCAGTTGCACCATTAATCTCAAACAGATTGATATTCTCTAAATTCGTGCGCAACAAAAAACCATACTGACCCATACCAACGCCCACATCAAGAATGGACTGAGGGTTTTGTTGCTCTGCAAAGCCAATAATGGCGCTGAGTTGACTGCTGTTACTAAATGGCATATCGGTCTCTTATTTGAAAAGCCGCTAGATTAACAGATTCTTTTTGCCAGAATCATTTGTTTGAAAAACGCGCCACGGATCTCAGGCGGCTGGTTTAACGGCACGGTATAGCGCAATCGTGCCGGCAACGGTGCGATGATGTGTAATTGCTTCAACCGGATGAAATCCGGCATTTGCCATAAAAACCGGTAACAGCCCCAGAACGTTATCGTGTATCTCTTCAAACCAGCGCATTAACCAGGAAATCAACTGCATGCCGAAATCATGCGGCGTGTCGAAATCCACCACATGCAACGTGCCACCGGGTTTCAGTACGCGCAATGCCTCCCGCAGCATGAGTTGCTTGTCTTGCCGTGTCAAATGGTGCAGTAACAGACTGGCGCACACATGGTCAAAACTTTGGTCCGGGTAAGGCAAGCCGGTGGCTGAGCCCTGCTGCCACAGAATGTTTTGTGCGGCCTGTCTGGCTTTTCGTTGCGCAATCTGCAGGATTTCAACATCAATATCCAATCCATACATGGCAACGCTCGGATGGGCCTGTTTGATCAGTAATGTCAGCGTACCCGTGCCGCAGCCGACATCCAGCACGGTTTGTTCAGGCTCGATATGGGCCTGCGCAATCAAGTTTGCATGGATTCCCGATTCCGGAAAAAACCATCGCATCATGGGATCGTACCAGCGCGTCAGCCAGTGATAATGCAAGGCCGGGATGTAACGGGAGTGCTTTTTCATGATGTCAATCTTTTCATCTTTACTTTTTTATCCTAAAAAATTGAGTTAAGTGCATCAACCTCCATCCCCGGCATACACACTTCACGCTACCAACATCTGATCGGAAATCCATAGTGATAGCCAATTTAAAACTGATATGCTTTAATCCTCAGCCTATTGTTTCAGATTCCTAGTCTTGCAGCTTATCAATAAAATATCATTGAACGATAATAAAAGAACCATCCGACAAGCATGAGCGACAAAAAAAGCCTTTCAGAACGCGATATCTGCACCAAATACATCACGCCCGCCATTATCAGAGCCGGATGGGATTTGCACAGCCAGATCCGGGAGGAAGTCGGTTTCACCAAAGGCCGTATTATCGTGCGCGGCAAGTTGCACACGCGTGGCGCACAGAAGCGCGCTGACTATATTCTGTATTACAAATCCAATATTCCATTGGCCGTGATCGAGGCCAAGGATAATAATTGCAGCGTGGGTGCCGGTATGCAGCAGGCGCTGGATTATGCTGAAACGCTGGAGGTACCGTTTGTATTGAGCTCCAATGGCGATGGTTTTCTGCTGCACGACCGCACCGGACTAACCAATCGGATCGAGCAGGCGCTGACGCTGGATGAGTTTCCATCCCCGGCGCAACTGTGGCAGCGCTATTGCCAATGGAAAGGGCTGGAAACAGCCCAGGCGCGCCATACGGTCGAAATGTCGTACTTTGATGACGGCACCGGTCGTGCCCCGCGCTATTACCAGGCCAATGCCATCAACCACACCGTGGAAGCGGTGGCAAAAGGCCAGCAACGCATTTTATTGGTCATGGCAACCGGCACGGGCAAAACGTACACTGCATTTCAGATCATCTGGCGGCTGTGGAAATCCGGCACGAAAAAGCGCATCCTGTTTCTGGCTGACCGCAATATTCTGGTCGATCAAACCAAGAATAACGATTTCAAACCATTTGGCGCAGCGATGACCAAGATCAGCAAACGCCAGATCGACAAAAGCTACGAGATTTACCTGTCGCTGTATCAAGCCGTCACCGGCAGCGAAGAGGCGCAAAACATCTACAAGCAATTCTCGCCGGATTTCTTCGACCTGATTGTGATTGATGAGTGCCATCGCGGCAGCGCCGCGGAAGATTCCGCCTGGCGCGAGATTCTGGATTACTTTTCCTCCGCGACGCATATCGGTTTAACCGCCACGCCGAAAGAAACCCGCGATGTTTCCAGCATTCATTACTTTGGCGATCCGGTCTATAGCTACACGTTGAAACAAGGCATCGAGGATGGTTTTCTGGCACCCTACAAAGTCGTGCGCATTGATATTGACAAAGACCTGCAAGGCTGGCGCCCCAGCAAAGGCCAGACCGACAAGCATGGCGAGATGATTGAAGACCGCATCTACAACCTGAACGATATGGATCGCACGCTGGTGCTGGAACAGCGCACCGAACTGGTCGCCCGGAAAATCACCGAATTTCTGACGGCAACCGATCCCTACGCCAAGACCATTGTGTTCTGTGACGACATCGACCACGCCGAGCGCATGCGCCAGGCTTTGGTGAATCTCAATCCCGAACGGATCAGGGAAAACCGCAAATACGTCATGCGCATTACCGGCGATGACATCGAAGGCAAGGCAGAGCTGGACAACTTCATCAATCCGGAGGAACGTTACCCGGTGATCGCCACCACTTCCAAGTTGATGACCACCGGCGTCGATGCGCAAACCTGCAAACTGGTGGTGCTGGATCAGCATATCAAATCGATGACCGAATTCAAGCAAATCATCGGACGCGGCACCCGCATCAACGAAGATTATGGCAAGTTCTGGTTCACCATCATGGACTTCAAGAAAGCAACCGAGCTATTTGCCGACAAGGATTTTGACGGCGAACCGGTGATGATTTATGAACCGGGAAGCGATGAATCCCCCGTGCCGCCGGATCAAGAATTCGGCATTGACTTCGATCAAAACGGCAACCCGCTTCTTCCGCTGGAGCATGGGGAAACCGGGGAGAGCTTTGAAGAGCGCGATCCCGGGCGAGTGAAATACGTAATCGGCGACGTCACCGTGCATGTCATCGCCGAGCGCGTGCAGTATTACGGACCGGAAGGCAAGTTGATCACCGAATCGCTGAAGGATTACACCCGCCAGACCGTGCGCAAAGATTACGCGTCACTCGATGAATTCCTGCGCCGCTGGAGCCAGTCCGAGCGCAAGGCGACCATTCTGCAGGAACTGCAGCAACACGGCATATTGCTCGAGCCATTGGCGGACGAAGTGGGCAAGGATTTTGACGCATTCGACCTGATCTGCCATGTCGCCTTTGACCAGCCGCCGCTGACCCGCCGCGAACGCGCCGAGAAGGTGAAAAAGCGCAACTACTTTGCCAAATACAGCGAACCGGTGCGTCAAGTGCTGGAAAATCTGCTGGAAAAATACGCCGATACCGGCATTGAAAACATCGAAGACATCAAAGTATTGACGCTCGATCCATTCAAAGACATGGGCACGGCCAGCGAGCTGGTCTCTGTCTTTGGCGGCAAAACCGCCTACTTGAAAGCCTTGCACGAGCTGGAACAAAATCTCTACGCCTGACTAACCTGACCCCAAAGAATAAAACTGATGAGCATTTCAACCACCATTAAATCCATCCAGGACATCATGCGCAAGGATGTCGGCGTCGACGGTGACGCCCAGCGCCTGAGCCAACTGGTCTGGATGCTGTTCCTCAAAATTTTTGACGACCGCGAAAGTGAATGGGAGGTGCTGGAAGAAAGCTACCAATCGCCGTTGCCGCAACAATACCGCTGGCGCAACTGGGCAGCTGATGCCGAAGGCATGACCGGCGATGCGCTGAAACAGTTTCTCGATAATGATTTGTTTCCGGCCTTGCAACAACTGCAAGCCAAAGGCGGCGATCAGCGCGCCTATGTGATCCGCTCGGTGTTTGAAGATGCCTACAACTATATGAAATCCGGCCAGTTAATCCGGCAGGTGGTCAACAAAATTCAGGAAGGCGTCGATTTCAACAAAGCCCAGCAACGCCATTTGTTCGGCGACATGTACGAACAACTGCTGCGCGATTTGCAGGCAGCCGGCAATGCGGGTGAGTTTTACACCCCGCGCGCGGTCACCGAATTCATGGTGCGGATGGTCAACCCGCGCCTGGGCGAAAAAATCATGGACCCGGCCTGTGGCACCGGCGGTTTTCTCGCCTGTGCCATTGAACACATGCGCAAACACGACGTGAAAACGGTGGACGATGAAGCGCAGCTCCAGGCCAGCATTTTCGGCATCGAGAAAAAACCGCTGCCGCATTTGCTGTGCACTACCAACATGATTCTGCACGGCATCGACGTGCCGATCAACATCCGCCACGACAACTCGCTGAGTCGCCCGCTGATCAGCTGGACACCCAAGGAACGCGTGGATGCGGTGGTCACCAATCCGCCGTTTGGCGGCATGGAAGAAGACGGTATCGAAACCAATTTCCCGACCGCGTTCCGCACCCGCGAAACCGCCGATCTGTTTTTAGTATTGATCATGCAACTGCTCAAACCGGGTGGCCGTGCCGCACTGGTTTTACCCGACGGCTTCCTGTTCGGCGAAGGCATTAAAACCCGCATCAAGGAAAAACTGCTGCAAGAATGCAACCTGCACACCCTCGTGCGCCTGCCCAATGGCGTGTTCAGTCCCTACACCGGCATCAAGACCAACCTGCTGTTTTTCACCAAAGGCACGCCCACCCGGCACATCTGGTTTTACGAGCATCCGTACCCTCCGGGCGTGAAAAGCTACAACAAAACCAAACCGATGAAAATTGAAGAATTCGACGCCGAGGCCGCCTGGTGGGGCATTGAGGCCGACGGCTTCAAGCAGCGAGAGTCGAATGAATTTGCCTGGAAAGTCGATCTGCAAGACATTCAGGCGCGCAACTACAACCTGGATTGCAAAAACCCGCACGTGGGTGAGCAGGAAATCCACGATCCCGAAGTGCTGCTGGCACAATACAACGCGATTCAAAATGACATCGCCGCGCTGCGCGGACAGTTGAAAAACATACTGAATCAGGCGCTGAACCGAGCGGACAAGGCATGAGTGCCATCCCGTCAATACTGACCGAGCAACTCGACATCTGGACCAGCGCCGCAACAGAAAAGAAATCAGGCCGTGGCCGCAGCGGCGGAAATGGCAGCAGCGTGTACGGCATTCAAAAACTGCGCGCGCTGATTTTGGAACTGGCCGTTCGCGGCCAACTGGTGCCGCAAGATCCGAACGATGAACCGGCCAGTGAATTGTTCAAGCGCATACAAGCAGAAAAAGCCAGATTGATATCTGAAGGCAAGATCAAGAAAGATAAACCATTGCCGCCGATAAGCGATGAGGAAAAGCCGTTTGAATTGCCGCAGGGATGGGTATGGGGGAAGTTAGGAGATCTATGCCGCCTTGAGAATGGAGATAGGAGCAAAAATTATCCAAATAAATCAGTCTTAGTAGAAAAAGGAATCCCATTTGTTAATGCAGGCCATCTGGAGGACGGCCGCATAAATCGTTATGAAATGACATACATTACACAAGAGCGATATGATTTGCTAAGGAGTGGTAAATTTTTTAATGGTGATATTCTTTATTGTCTTAGAGGCTCTTTAGGTAAATCAGCAATTGTAGAAGGCTTTGATACGGGGGCTATTGCATCCTCGCTTGTAATTATTAGGATTTATCCTTATCTGAGTCATCATTATTTTGTTGATTACTTTGATAGTCCTTTGTCTTATCAAATGATTAAGAAATATGATAATGGAACAGCTCAACCGAATTTATCTGCTACTGATTTAGAAAAATTCTTAATTCCGCTCCCCTCTCTCTCTGAACAACACCGCATTGTCGCCAAAGTCGATGAACTGATGGCGCTATGTGATCAACTGGAGTCGCAGCACAACAACGCCGCCGAAGCTCACGAGAAACTGGTGAATCACCTGCTCGGCACATTGACCCAATCACACAGCGCGGATGACTTCAGCGTCAACTGGCAGCGCATTGCAACGCATTTCGAGTCGCTGTTCACCACCGAAGCCAGTATCGACGCGCTCAAACAAACCCTGCTGCAACTGGCGGTAATGGGCAAACTCGTACCGCAAGACCCGAACGATGAACCCGCCAGCGAATTGCTCAAGCGCATACAGGCGGAAAAAACCAGGCTGGTGGCTGAAGGGGAGATCAAAAAAAATAAACCATTGCCGCCGATTACGGATGAGGAAAAACCGTTTGAATTGCCGCAGGGGTGGAGATGGGTCAGGTTAGGAAATGTCCTAATAAAAATTACAGATGGAACTCATCACTCACCTCCAAATATTCAAAAAGAAGCTTTCAAATATATTTCAGCCAAGAATATCAAATCTTCGGGGATTGATCTTTCTGAGATTACATATGTTACTAAAACTGTCCATAATGAAATTTATGGTCGTTGTGATCCTGTTTTAGGGGATATTTTATACATAAAGGATGGTGCTACTACTGGTATCGCAACGATAAATACTCTTGATGAACCGTTTAGTATGCTTTCGAGCGTTGCCTTATTGAAACCAAGTGTTGGAACAAATAATCAATTTTTACTTAAGACCATAACTTCTCCACTATTTTATGCAGAAATGCGCGCAGAAATGACTGGCGTGGCAATTACTCGAGTTACATTGGCAAAATTAAATAACGCGCTTATCCCTTTACCTCCTCTTGCCGAACAATACCGCATCGTAACCAAAGTCGATGAATTGATGGCTCTCTGCGACCAACTCAAGTCCACTATCACGCAAGCCCGACAGTTGCAAAAAAAACTGGCCGATGTGATAGTCGAACAGGCAGTCTCATCCTGAGCCAATGTATGAGTAGCGCTCAGCTTGTCCTGTTCACCCTCGCCAGCGGCCGCTCAGGCACGAGTTTTCTCGCGGATTTTTTTGCTCGCAACATCACGCAGTGTTACAGCACGCACGAGCCTTATTTCACGTTTGGCAACCCCACTCTGTTTGGCCAGCCCATCGCATGGAATACGCAGCGTAACGACGGCGCCCTATTGCCGGTGCTGGAGCGCAAATGCCGTTTTATCGCCAGCCGCAAAAAGCCGTTTTATTTTGAATCCAATCATGCTTTCCTCAAGGCATTTAACCGCCACGCCGGAACGCTGCTGCACAATCCCGGTTTTATCCATCTGGTGCGCGATCCGTTGCGGGTGGCGAAAAGCGAATATGTGCGCGAACAGATGATGCGCAAGCTGCACTTTCCGTTGGCCGATTATGCGGACGATAGCGGTGCGCGTTTTTTCCGCTGGGCATTGACCGGGCAAGAAGAGGTGTTCCGACACTATCCGCCATCGCTCAGTCGCTTTCAGTTTTATCTGCTGCAATGGCTGGAGATTGAGTACCGCGCGATGCAATTGATTCAAGACCATCACTGGCAAGACCGGGTGTTTTTTATCGATGTTGGCGTGGATCTGCAGCGGGAAGCGGTGCTGAAGAACATGATCCGTTTTTTTGATTTGCCGCATCAACCGGCCTTTAAAATGAATCTGCGCCGCAACCAAACCCCGTTTATCGGGCCGACCCTCATCACGCAGCAGGATAAACAGGAATTCCAGGCGATTGCGCGCAATTTGCCCGAGCGTTATAAAAAGCTGCTGCAGAATCAGCCCTATCGTGATTGCAGCTGGTTTGCCGAGGTGAACCAACTCATGATCAGTTAATACAGTCTGGCAGCACATATTGTTGCTACCAGACTGTAAAAACAATTGCCTTCCAGCTTATTCCTTTAAAAGCCAAATATTCTGGTTAAAGGAGCCAAAAAAGAATGATTGATCATAACCACTCATAATTACCATCGCTTTGCATGCATTACAGACGGTTCCTGTTGCCGTATACAACATAGGTCCCGAAATAGCTTCTTTCCAAATACTGCCGTTAAAGTATTCGCCCGTTGTGTTCTGGTATGAACCAAATAAAACGTGATCTTTACCTTTGAAAAAAGCATGAGCGGTGCCTGCCCGAGAACGGTTCAGATTAGATGCAGATGACCAGGTATCAGATACCGTATCGTAAATCTCGACAATGTTCTGTTCACAACCAAAAAATGAACAGGCAAAGCCGCCGGCAACCGTCACTGTACTACTACCCGGTGCCGAGGTTGTAGCGGCATAAGCAGTGGAAGTTCCTTTTCCGGTGCCAGATGACCATTGATTACTTGCAGGATCATAGATAAAAGTAGTATTTGTCGGCTCAAAAAAACCATCAAGACCACCAAAAACATAAAGCTTGCCATTTATGGCTGCAACTGCAGATTGCATCAATGGTTCAGGCAGTGAAGCACCCGCTTTCCAGGTTTTACTGACGGTATCGAATATTTGCAGGCTATTGGAAATAATCCCCAAAAGCGAATTATACCCCCCGACAACATAAATCTTGGAAGCAATAGCTGCAGAGCCTGTGTTGCTCAGGGGTATTGGCATCGACCATTGAGAATTTATCGCTGAAGTAAACGTGGACATATTAACCGACTCAACAATCCCGGTAATGCCCCAAGGAGCCTCTCCACCAATAATCCAATACTTACTGCCAACGCGGGCACCACTTGTCCAAGCACGCGGTATTATTGTTTGTCCAACCAGACTCGGTTTGAACGATACACCAAAGCAGGCACCACTATTGCTAATGTTGTTATCCGCCCTGATTACTTTCAACGCCCCAGTACCCAGGCTGTTTAGACCTAACTTAGCGCTGATGGTTGTATTCGACCAATTCAATACAGTCAGAGGTGTGCCATTAAAATTAACGCTGCCTGGAGTCGCGCCAAAATTATGACCTGTTATGGTGATCGTATCACCCGGCGCAGCTGAAGGTGGCGAAGTACCCCAGATTGTGGGCTCATTAATGGCCTCTGGTTTTAGGGCTTTAGACAAGTTGGCTCGACCCTGGCTTACGCTGCGTCTGCTCACGGAAGCTGGATGATCGACGCTATTCATCAGCGCACTTTTAACCGATCTCCAATTTTTACCGGGATTCTGGGACCAAATCACAGCTGCCATACCGCTAATATGCGGCGTTGCCATTGACGTTCCCGAAAGGTAATTATAATTGTTATCGGGCATCGTGCTTAGAATGCCTTCTCCCGGCGCAAATACATCAACACTACTACAGCCATAATTGGAAAAAAAAGCCGGATCGTCGTTCGAATTGGAGGCTCCCACCGAAATAACGTTATCCACTTTATAACCGGCAGGATAGACAGTAATATTGTCGGTATCCATTCCTTCATTGCCAGCCGCCGCAATAAATAGCACTCCTAAACCTTTAGCCAATGTAATGGTGTCGAAAAGCGCTTGTGAATATTCACCGCCGCCCCAGCTATTGCTCAGAATCATGCGAGGATAGTTATTATTTATTTTCGTAACCAATGCATAGTTAATAACTTCGATTGCACCCGATACGAAACCAAAACCGTCCGAACAAAGAAACTTGAGGGCCATAATATTGGTTTTCCAGGCCACTCCCGTCACGCCGATTCCATTATTGCCCCTAGCACCGATGGTTCCACTGACGTGGGTACCGTGAAAATGATCATCCATAGGATCAGCATCGCCATTGCAGGTATCTATCCCGTGGACATCATCGACCCAGCCGTTTCCGTCATCGTCAATGCCGTTTCCAGGAATTTCCTTTGGGTTTATCCACATATTGGGAATTAAATCCGCATGCGTATAATCTATCCCGGTATCAACTACGCCTATAATGACTTTACTGGCATCTGTCCTGGTATTCCAGGCTTCCAGCGCATCAATATCCGCATCGGGTATACCGAATGCCTGACCAGTATTGTTTAATCCCCACAAATCAGAGAAGTTGGGGTCATTGGGCGTCACAATCGCACGGACCTTGTAATCTGGTTCGGCATATTGCACATTATTATTGCGATACAGCATTTCAATTGCTTTACCAACCGCCAACGGTGTTTGAACAACATGTACACCCATATTGGCAAAGCTTTTTATAACTTTGCCCTGAACACTATTGAGTGCCGATAATTCACCTTGACTCAGATTCTCTACAGCATCGGTCGATACTTGAGAGGCATTGGCATTGACAGTCGTCTGGCTCTTGAATTTAACAAGAATTCTGTGCTCAGCAAACTCGATCTTGCTTTTTGTAGGAACACCTGATGACTGATTTATGGTCTGAGCCGTGAAATTAGGTACATTGTTTTGCGATGGCAAAGATATACTTTGAGCATAAGTCAAAGCATGAATACTACCGACCAGCATAATAAAGGCCAGCATTTTTATCAGATTCATAAAACCCCCTTCGAGAGATAGCATCGGTGCAAATAAGTCATTCAACTTGAATTACTTGCAATAAAATTAACAGAAAATACAAAAGCTTTTTTACAGTCGATAAGTAGTTGATGTCTCGATCCTTTCTCCCTTCATGTAGTTGATGAAATTAAGCTGAGCGTATTTCATTGCTGTTAATTTTTGGAGTTAGAAATGTAAAAACCATCTTTGTAGAATAAAATGATTTGACAATGAACTCACAATGCTGAATCTCAATGGAGCATACTCGCAGAACTTCGTAAGACTTTATATAATTTTGGGTCAACAAGATACTTAATAATTAATGTATTAACTCAAAATTCTCATTATTGATGATAGCTAAAGGTTGGCAATTCATAGAGAATTCGCAAAAATTATTCTTGTTTGCCTATAGTGGATATGAATACACCTTTTCGTGTAGTTGAGCTGTGATTTTTCTCACATGGTTGATCAAATGGTTTTATTTATCAAGTTTTAACGGAGATCTTTTAAACAAGAGCGTGAATACTGTTGCAAAAAAGTTGCTTATTCTGTTTGAGCTAGACCTAATTTGGTAATCGGTTTAACCACAGGAAGGACACTGACTGAAATATACAACGTACTCAAAACGTAGCGTAATGCGTCAACTGGCATCTGCGCACATATCATCCGGTGCATTGCGCTGCGCTTAATAACCTTCTACCTGCTTTTACACTCCGCACGCCGCAATGGAATTTCTTTGACCACCGCATACACCGCCGGAAAAATGATCAATGTCAGGATCATCGCGGAAACCATGCCGCCGACCATCGGCGCAGCGATGCGGCGCATCACTTCGGAGCCGGTGCCGGTGCTGAGCATGACCGGCAGCAGGCCGACCACGCTGCCGGCGATGGTCATCATCACCGGACGGATGCGGTAAACGGCGCCTTGCACCACGGCGTCGTACAAATCGTTGAGGGTTATTTGCTCGGCGACCGCTTTACGTTGCCGGGCAATGGTGGCGAGCGCTTGATCGATGAAGGTCAGCATCACCATGCCGGATTCTGCGGCGATGCCGATCAGGCCGATGAATCCAACCACGGCGGCGATGCTCAGGTTGTAATCAAGCCAGTACATCAGCCAGATGCCGCCGACCAACGAGAACGGTATCGACAGCATCACGATCAGCGTTTCGGTCAGGCGGCCGAAATTCAAGTAAACCAGCAGAAACACCATCAGAATCGTCAGCGGAATCACCAGCTTCAATTTTTCGGTGGCACGCTGCATGTATTCAAATTGACCGCTCCAGGTTGCATAGTATCCCGGTGGGAATTGCACCTGCTGTTGCACGGCTTGTTGCGCATCGGCGATATAACCGCCGATGTCACGGTCGCGGATGTCGATGAAGATGTAAGCCGACAGCAGCGCGTTTTCGGTACGGATACTGGGCGGCCCTTGCACCAGCTTGACTTGCGCCAATTGACCCAATGGAATCATGGTGCCGCCCATCGCGGGCACCAGCACTTGCGTGGCAATGGCTTGCGGGTCGCTGCGCAGTTCGCGCGGATAGCGGATCGCCACGTCAAAGCGCTCGCGGCCTTCCACCGTGGTGGTAATCACTTCCCCGCCCAATGCCACGGAAATGACATCGAGCAGATCACCCACCGCCAGGCCGTAACGCGCTAATGCCAGCCGATCCGGCTCGATATCCAGGTAATAGCCGCCGGTGATGCGTTCGGCATACGCGCTGGTAGTGCCGGGCACGGTTTTCACCACGGCTTCGATTTGCCGCGCGATGGCTTCGATTTCAGTCAAATCATTGCCGAATACTTTGATGCCGACCGGGGTGCGGATGCCGGTGGCGAGCATGTCGATGCGGTTCTTGATCGGCATGGTCCAGGCATTCGCGACACCAGGGATTTGCAGCGCTTGATCGAGCTCGGCAATCAGCTGATCGATGGTCATGCCGGGACGCCATTCACGCTCCGGTTTCAGATTGATGATGGTTTCAGTCATTTCCAGTGGCGCCGGATCAGTCGCTGTATCAGCGCGTCCCGCTTTGCCGAATACCGAGGCCACTTCCGGAAAATTCATGATGATTTTGTTTTGTGTCTGCATCGTTTCCGCCGCCTTGGTCACCGAAATGCCCGGCAACGTGACGGGCATGTACAGCAACGTACCCTCGTTTAATGTCGGCATGAATTCGGTGCCCAGCCGCATGGCCGGATAAACCGTCACAGCCAGCACGCCCAATGCAATCACCAGGATGGATTTTTTCCAGCGCATCACGCCAGCGACAATCGGTTGATAGCCGCGAATCATCAAGCGGCCCAGCAGATTGTCTTGCTCGCGCGGAATGCGGCCACGGATCAACAGCAGTATCAGCACCGGAACCAGCGTAATCGATAGAACGGCTGCACCGGCCATGGCAAAGGTTTTGGTATACGCGAGCGGCTGGAACATACGTCCTTCCTGCGCTTCCAGCGCGAACACCGGCAGAAACGACACCGTGATGATTAACAAGCTGAAAAACAACGACGGCCCGACTTCCTTGCACGCGGCGATAACCGCGTCGGTGCGCGATTCTCCCGGTTTGAGCCGCGCCAGATGCTTATGCGCGTTTTCCACCATGACAATGGCGGCGTCCGTCATTTCCGCAATCGCCAAGGCTATTCCGGCCAGGCTCATGATGTTGGAGTTAATGCCGAGCTGCGCCATGGCAATAAACGCGATCAGCACGCCGATCGGTAACATGATGATCGCCACCAGCGCACTGCGCACGTGCATCAGAAATACCGCGCACACCAATGCCACGATGATGATCTGCTCGATGAATACTTCCTGCAGTGTCGCAATGGCGCGGTGGATCAGTTCCGAACGGTTGTATACCGATTCGACCGAAACATCCTGCGGCAAACCGGATTTGATCTGGTCAATTTTAGCTTCGAGATCGTGAATGACATCCAGCGCATTCTCGCCATAGCGCGCTACCGCGATGCCGGAAACCGCTTCCCCCTCGCCGTTCAGCTCGGTGATGCCGCGCCGTTCGCTGGGCACCAGTTCCACCCGGGCAATATCCCGCAGCAACACAGGCATGCCGACATGCGCCCGCACCACCAGATTCTCCAGATCGCTGATACTTTGCAGATAACCCCGGCCACGCACCATGTATTCGGTTTCCGCCAATTCGATCACGCGCCCGCCGACATCGCGGTTGCTGGCGGCGATTACTTCAGTGATGCGTTTCAACGGAATGTCATATGCTTGCAGGCGGCGCGGATCGACCGTGATCTGATAGGTTTTGACAAAGCCGCCGACACTGGCAATTTCGGATATGCCATGCGTGGTGGTGAGTTGATAGCGCAGAAACCAGTCCTGAATGGTGCGCAATTCGTCCAGCGTGCGGTCTTTGGCGGTTACGACATACTGATAAATCCAGCCGACACCGGTGGCATCCGGACCCAGCGCAGGGCGCACATCCTGCGGCAGTTGATTTGCCGCAAAACTCAAGTATTCCAGCACGCGCGACCGTGCCCAGTAGATATCGGTGCCATCTTCAAAAATGACGTAAATGAACGAAACGCCAAAAGCCGACTGACCACGCACGACCTTTGCGCGCGGCACAGCCAGCATGGCGGTGGTGAGCGGATAGGTGACCTGATCCTCGACCACCTGCGGCGCCTGTCCGGGATATTCGGTATAAATGATGACTTGCACATCGGACAAATCAGGAATTGCGTCAATCGGCATTTTCCATAGCGAGTAGATACCCCAACCGATGATAAACACGGTACTGAGCAATACCAGGAAAACATTACGGATCGACCATTCAATCACGTGCTTGAGCATGTCGATACCCTCCTAGTGATCGTGAAAGGTATCGGCTGGCTGAATGCGTACAACAACAAACTCACCAGCCGACTCTTCGGCGATTTCAAAAATGACTTTTTGCCCTGGCTTGAACGCTTGCAGTAGCGCCGGTTCTTGAACGCGGAAATCCATCACCATAGCGGGCCACTTGAGGCTTTCAATCGGGCCATGCGCAAGCGTGACCGTCGCATGCGCGAAATCGATTGCCTCAATGTTGCCCTCACCGCGATATTGCACTTGCGAAGCAGACAAAACCGCTGAGCTGGATGCAATTTCCTGTTCGCCGGACACTGGATAATACGAAGTATGGCCAAAACTGTTGAGCGCACTTTTAAAGTTGCTTTCCGCGTCAATCAGAAAATTCGCCTTGACCACCACGGCTTCACCAGCCCGGAGCCCTCCCAGCACTTCGGCGTAGCCATCGGCATGCGTGCCCAGCTTTACCGTGCGCGGTTCATAACGGCCGGTTCCCAAATCCACCAAGACTACGCGGCGGGTTCCGGTATCCAGCACGGCAGAATCCGGTACGGTCAGCACTTTATTTCTGCTGTGAAACGATGCAAATTCGGCGCGTGCATACATGGCGGGTTTCAGTAAACCATCGGGATTGGGCAGCACGATGCGCACGATGGCGGTGCGTGTCTCTGGCGTTACCGCCGGATAAATAAACGCCACTTCGCCGTTAAAAACCTTGTCGGGATACGCATCCACGCGAATGGTCACGCGCTGGTCAGGATGAATCATGCTCAGATCCTGTTCGAACACATCGGCCAGCATCCACACGCTCGACAAATCGGCGATTTGGTACAGCGTTTCTCCCGGCATGAAGCGTTGTCCTTCTATGGCTTTCTTTTCCAGCACTACGCCATCGGCTTGCGCACGCAATGTTAAGTACTGGCGGACTTCGCCGGTCTGCTGCAAATGCCGTAATTCAGTTTCCGCGACATCCCAGTTGCGCAGTTTTTGTAAGGCGCTGGTAACCAGCCGTTGCATTGCGGCGCGCACGTCCGGGTCGCCGTCAGCGACCGATTGCAAACCGCGCGCGGCAATCAAATATTCCTGCTGCGCGGCAACCAGATCAGGACTGTAGACATCCATCAGCGCATCGCCTTTTCTGACCGCTTGTCCCGTGGTATTAACGTATAACCGTTGTATCCAGCCCTCGAATTTGGTCACTACGGTGTATTGCTTGCGTTCATCGGTCTGCACTGTCGCTACCGCGCGCACAGTGCGTATCAGTTCGCGCAATTCCGCCTTTTCGGTGCGCACCCCGAGTTTTTGTACTTTTTCAGTACTGATGGCCACAATGTTCTGATCCGATGGCGCTTCTTCGCCATCGTAAACCGGCAGATAATCCATTCCCATCGGATCTTTTTTGGGTACCGGAGAAGTGTCTGGCAAGCCCATTGGGTTGCGGTAATACAAAATCTTGCGATCTCCTTTAGTTGCTACAGCTGCAGTTGCTGTTTCGGCAGTTTGTGATTGTGTATAACCCCACCAATAGCCTGCGGCCAGCGTGGCTAATAGCGCGATTACGGATAAGACCTGCTTAATCATGGATGGCATGGGAAGCTCCTGGATGGTTATCAGTGCGCATGTTTTTTACCCACCAGCCAATCAATCTCCGCCAGCGCTTTGTTGTAATTGGCTATCGCGGTGATACGATTGGTTTCATAATCAAATACCGTCATCTGATTATCCAGCAGCGTCAGAAAATCAATCCGGCCTACCTGATACGCAGTTAATGCGGACTCAACCGTCAATCGTGCTTGGGGCAGAATGGTGGTTTGATAGAGTTTGACTGATTTCAGGCTTTGTTCGGCCATGGCAATTTGTTGCCGCAGTCTTGCTGTCACTTCGTTGCTTTGTGCCTGATACAGACTAGCTATCTGGTCACGTAGCGCTTGTGCTTCCAGGATACGCGGCTCGATTTTATTGCCGCGCCATACCGGTAGATTGACGGCCACCGTCATGCTGACCATATCGTCACGTCGGTTGCCATCCAGCATACTGTCGCGCTGACCATACGAAAAACGCACATCGAGATCCGGGTAATAAGCCCGGCGTGCCAAATCAACGGATTTTTCATTGCGCGCAATCAGGCTTTGCAGTGCCAATAGCTGCGGGCGCTGTGTCATGGCTTCTTGCTGCAGCACCTCTATAATCAAGGGCGTTTCCTGAAGGTGCAGCAGTGCTGGAGACAGCGCTTCAATCTGAGTGCCGCGTCCCAATGCGCGAATCAGTTCCGCTTCAAATACAGGCTGCTCACGTTCCAGTCCCAGCAATCGGTCCAGCATTCTCGAAACTTGTGTCTGCGCCTTCAGTACATCCGCCTGACTGCCTTGTCCTACTTGATAACGTTCTTCAGCGATGCGCAAAAAATATTCCAGCGTCTGCCGGTTTTTTTCAACCAATTGAATCATCTCGAGCGTAAGGCCCAGATCAAAATAAGCCGTCTTCAGGTCGTGCACCACGCGGTTAACTGTTTCTTGATAACCATATTCAATCGCTTGTGCATCCTTGCTGGCAACTTCCTTGCGCAAACCGCGTTTTCCCGGAAAAGGCAGACGCTGAGACAGGCCGATCATTTTCATCGTCATATCCTCACGGTTAAATGGCGACGACGCCAACGGCGCGTTGATCACCCCCGCTTCGAGCATGGGATCATCCAGCGCCTCAGCCGGTGCGATTCTTTGCTGTGCTGCTGTGCGCTCCTGTTGTGCCGCTCGGATTTCCGGATTGTTTTCCAGTGTTTCCCTGATCAGTCCGGGTAATAATGTGGTATTGCTCAAGTGCGATGCGGTCGCTGGTTTTTGTGCGACGGAGTGAGTAAACATGGTTGATCCGGTGTTGTTTGCTTCTCCCTCTGCCTGTGCGTGGGTTGTTGCTGTAGTCACGGCCAGCGCAATGACAATCATCCCAGCGCGATTCATGGTAGCCTCCGGATGAAGTTTTGTTGCTGTTGGTGCGTATGAATATCGAATAAAGTGAACATTTAACCTCCTGGCAGGTAATTTCGTCTGTTCTATTGAAAATGGGCAGACACTGCAGATAGCTTGCGATATTGCACTTGCTACGCAATACGTATCAATGCACAGAATCTATGCAAAAATTGCTCGTTTGCCGCAGTAATCGGCGGGATTACAGGAGATTGAGTAGTGGAGGGCGTTGTGGCTGTTCCGGATCATACGACGTGAATCCGGAATTCACAGAAATAACAGTAGAGGTGATTCCGATCAGCATCGGCGTCGCATAACCCGACAGAATCGGCGTGCTGCTATAAACATTACAAGAAGTGTCGTCGCATGGCAGACTGGATAACACGTGATGAGTGGTGTCATCAGCCGTTTGCTTATGACAGCCGTCATGATGATGGCTGTCGATGGTTATCGCTGACTTGTCGGCTTGACTGTGAATATTTTTCTCCTGCACGCACACGGACAAAACAGCTGCTGCAGCGCCTTGCAGAGGCAGCCACAGCATAAAAAAAATCAATAACCATTTGCAGTCGTATGCTTTCATGTTTTTATTATAAACAGTTTCCGAGTTTGGCAAAGAAAATCTTCAATGCATTCCTGTTCCTATCAAAGCTGTTGATTGGATGCCGCCAATTGCTGATACTGCTGCTGATACCGATCGGCTTTCAGCTGATCCCCCGCAAGCTTTGCTGCCTGTGCTGCACGATAAATTCCATTGCGGCGATTGGGTGTGCGTATTAAAGAAGCTTCGAGTTCCTGCAGCGCTTCACTGGGCCGCTTCAGTTCAAGCAGCATTTCTCCCAGTAATTCTCTGGCGGGAACGATTGCACCTGGCGTGACGTTGTCTTTTTCAGTTGATTCTTCCAATTCAGCCGCAGCGCGCATAAGTTTAACTGCATCTTCTGTTTCGCCTTTCGCTTGTGCTATCCATGCTGCAACTGCCAAGCGCTGGATTTCGATTTGATCAGCGGTATAGTCTTTATTCGCAGCCCGATCGTCATCACGTAATGTTTCCAATCGCTGCAGACTGATTTGGGCGACAGCTATTTTTCCAGCTCTTGCCGCTCCCAAGCCACGAGCAAAGTGCGTGATGGCTTCGCACCAGCCAAATTGTTGCCACGGGAAATCGCTTGGGTCGACGTTGAGTTCAGCGGCCTCGTGCCATTGGGCACGTTCTATCGCATAGCGCGCTGGAATGGCTGCGTAGGCATAAGCAGTCGTGGTATTTTCCGGCTGCACTTTTTTAATGGATTGCAGCTCTTGTAAGATTTTTCGAGCCTTCTCGGTCTCTCCGGTCTGCAGATAAGCGTAGATCGTGTAATCCATGAAGTGAAATTGCTGATCCCAGGTTGCGGTCAATGCGTTTTCTCGTGCATATTCTTTTGCTGCATGATGGGCCGTCAGATTGGATTGTATTGCATCCTGCCAGTGGCCTAATCGAATGAAGATGTGCGATGGCATGTGCAACGCATGCGGCACTGCTGGTGCAATACGCGTATACGCCCGCGCTGCATTCAGTCCAAGCTCGGCCAGTTCGGGATAGTCGCTACTGTGGATAATGTAATGAATCACACCCGGATGATTCGGTTCATGCTCTAGCACCTTTTGCAGTAGATTCAATGCTTTCTTCTGATTGGCAAACGTCTTGTCACTTGGAGCAGCCGTAGAAATCAACGCCAAGGCATAAAACACGGTTGCTTCGCGATCATCCGGATTTTGCGTCATAACCCGCTTCATTGCGCTTTGATATGCCAGTTTCCTGGCACCGTAATTTGCTTTTTCGTCGACTTGATACAAGAGCTCAACGGCTTCAAGATAAGCAGCTTCTCTTTTCGTTTTAATCGCTTGTTTTCTTACTTGTTGCAACGCTTCTCGTCCTTTCTGCAATTCTGCTGCAACCGGAGGCGTTGCCCATAACTGATGATAAAGACTCATCGCAACGCCCCAGTAGCTCATGACGCAGTCCGGATCAGTTGTGGTCACTTGACGAAATGCCTTTTCCGCCTCCTCATACCAGAATGAATGCAACATTGCCACTGCCTGATTAAATTGTGCTTGCGCCAACGATGTGCATGAAACCGGGAAATTTACCTGGCCTAATTTCTCCTGATCGAAAGCGCTTGAATGATGATGACCCTCGTCCGCTTGTAATGTGCTAGCAAACAAAGTGACTGTGATGGTAATCATGGTTATGAATGTTTTCATGTAACACCTCAAAATAAAATATTGTGATATCTCGATACGATTAGCTCAGAATTATTTCTTCATTGGAAGTTTTGAGCGAATGCGTGGATGGCTGGTGCCATGAAGCTCGAGAAATTTTTTTGCGCGATCATCTTGCCCAGCCAAAGTATCCAGAATCGGACAATCCTGACGCTCATCACCATGACACTGCTCAACCAATTGCGATAAGGCTTGAGCAATTAATTCCAGCTCGGATATACGTGCTTTCAGATCGGTTAAATGCTCTGTTGCCAGTTGCTTTACTTCGCGGGCGGGTCGCTGCCGATCCTGCCATAATGAGAGCAGCTTTTTAATTTGCGCCGTGCTAAAACCGGCTGCACGGGCCCGACGAATGAAGCGCAAGTTGTGTATATCGCGCTCAAGAAAATGGCGATAGCCTGAATAGGCGCGTGCCGCCTGGGGAATTAGCCCCATTGCCTCGTAATGGCGGATCATTTTTGCGGAAACACCGGAAGCTTGCGCTGCCTGTCCAATATTCATTTCAGATCCTCAATGATGAGCATGGGCCAATGCATGACCGCGACCCCGCGCAATGAGCCAGCGGTTGACTGGAAAAGCAGCTACGCCTGCAATAATCAATGCGGTTGTAAGACTGCCCCAAAATAACAGCGAATCGAGCGCAGCATTCATCGCTCCCGGAATTATCAGCATCACCAGATTATCAACGATTTCCATGATCGTAATCGAAGCCGTATCGGCGGCGAAGGCAATTCGCATCGCAGCTTTATAGTTGTACCCCGCACGCAGAAAGGGTAGCATGGTCAACAGATAACCGGAAAGGAATGCGAGTCCTATTGCAAGCGCTATTGTGGCCGCGTTGCTCCATCCCATTGCTGTTCCAATCACCATTCCGGCAATCTCGCCGATCGCGCAGCCCGATAAGCAATGCACGGTGGCCATCAATGCAACACTGTTCAGCGACTGTTCTTTAACTGAAGAATGATTGTGATGCAAATGATCTTTCATGTTTAACTCCTGTAAATTTGTATAAGGAGTATTAATGCTGAACCTTCCCATCGTTGGAAAGTCAAGCGTCAGTTTAAGTATATTGCAATAATTTAATCAAATATTGGAGAGCGTCATTAATTCTGTGTTTGAGCAGCCTGTGATTTTTGCTATAGTTTTCAAGTGATAGAACACGATTCGCAAAATAGGAAATATGAGAAATTACTCAAAAGCTGACAGAAGTCGGTCTGGAATCAGTAATCAGTTTAATGAAAGCAAACTTAGCTAACCAACAGGATGCGGCAGATTACATTTATTGTTGTGCTCCATACGTGAATCCGCGGTACAAAAAACACCATCATCAGAGTTTTGCTGTAATCTATAGTTTTGGAACTTAGCTCGATATAGGATTTTCGTTTGAAAACTTTCCAGTGTCATTGTGGAAATAATCTGCATTTTGAGAATAATCAGTGTTTCTCCTGCAGTCGGATGGTGGGTTATTTACCCGATGAAAGCCAACTCAGCGCTTTGGAGCCATCTGCTGATGGTAATTGGTTGGCTTTACTTAATAACCAAACCTACCGCTTGTGTAAGAATAATGTGGATTATAATGTTTGTAATTGGATGGTGTCAGTTGATAATCAACATCCCTTATGCGTTTCATGCCGCCTTAACCATATTATTCCAAATCTCAGTGAGGCGCAAAATCTTACCTTATGGTATCGCGTTGAACTTGCGAAACGGCGCTTACTGTATACCTTGTATAGCCTGAAATTGCCGGTAGTGAGTCGAGAGCAAGATCCGTCTAAAGGGATGGGTTTTGAATTCCTGCAGGATGAAGCTGTAGGAGGAGAATTCAGTAATGAATTGACGGTCGGCCATAGTATTGCAACAGGCCACAATTCGGGCATGATCACGATTAACCTGCTTGAAGCAGAACATGGTTCCCGCATAGAGATGCGGGACAAAATGAATGAACGCTATCGTACTTTGTTGGGCCATTTCAGGCATGAATCCGGGCACTACTATTGGGATTTCCTGATAAAAGGAACAGACAGGATCGACAGTTTTCGTGAATTGTTCGGTGATGAACGATTAGATTATCAGCAATCGCTAAGAACCTACTATGATCAAGGCCCGCCAACATTTTGGCGGGATATTTGGATTAGTGCCTATGCCAGTACGCATGCTTGGGAAGACTGGGCGGAGACATGGGCGCATTATTTGCATATGGTGGATACGGTCGAAACCGCACATGATTTTGGATTTAGAATCCATGGACATGATGTTTCTCCACCTGTAATAATCGATAACACTCAAATGAGCAGCGGTTATTGTACCCCTGCTTCGTTTGATGAGTTGTTCGATGATTGGTGTCGTTTATCGGTTGCATTGAATGCGCTTAACCGCAGTATGGGCATGGACGATGCCTATCCCTTCGTGATTTCCAATACTTCGTTGAATAAACTACGATACATTCACCAAGTCGTAACCGAAATCAGTCATTAATCACTTTTTACTTGTGCGTTTTCCCACTCAAAGCGGGGCAAGCGGGCGCAAGCCCTGCGCATCCCCTCATTCCATTGTTTCTGCATTGACTTGTACATTGGGGAGTTGAAAGTTAGCTTTAAATGATAGGGTTCTTGAATAGTATCACTGGTGTGCATTGCCAGTTCGATGGGCGGGCCTACAGAGATATTACTGCGAATAGTGGATTCCACAGATACCAACGCACAACGTGCAGCATCTTCGATTGAAGTGGTGGGCGTAATGATGCGATCCAGAATCGGTTTGCCGTATTTATTCTCACCGATTTGCAGATAAGGTGTTTCCGGTGAGGCACTGATATAATTCCCCTGCGGATAAATCAAGAAAATCTCTGATGGTTGCCCAGCAATTTGCCCACCCAAAATAAAACTGGCTTCAGCGCCGCCATTAGCGCTTTTTTTCATTGCATCAGCGTGTTGGCGTTGCTCCTCTTGGCTGAGTTGGCCAATATAGTGTGCCACTTCATATAAATGAAGGCCCTTACGTAAATTCATTTTGGAGTTTGGTTTTTCCAAATCAGTTCGAATGTTGTTGAGCACTGCTTGTGAGGTAGCTAGGTTACCCGCCGTCAACACAACACAGATGCGCTCACCAGGCCAGACAAACGTACTCATTTTGCTATAAGTCGTTACATAATCAACGCCAGCGTTAGTTCTTGAATCAGAGGCAAACACCAGTCCTTTGTTAACACTGATAGCGAGGCAATAAGTCATATTTTTTATATAAAAAGAAATTGCGGTTAATAAAAAACTCTCTACGACTAAGTTCCGCGTTGTTTACTGGAAAATTTCTACCTGCTTTGATAATAGCTTGAAAAGAAGTAAGTCTGCGGGTTAAGTTACAATTGTTTTGCCTGAGGCCGAACATTTTTCTATATGATTTGTTTGTTACTGAAGCTGAAGGGAAAATAATTTAATTTTCTAGAGTTCTATTATTTTTACTTCCGTTTCCAATCTTGAGCTTACACTGCCCCGATAGGAGCCATACACGGGTAAAGTTTTCTTTGGATCTTTACTGGCAGCAACGGGTATATACGCTTCATTGGTAAAAATACCTGCGCTTGGATCAACGCCGACCCATCCCGCTCCTGGTGCTATGAATTCCACCCAGGCATGCAGTTCATGTCCTTCTCCCAATTCAGGATTGAAGGCGTATCCGCTAACAAAGCGTGCGGGTATCCCCAAAGATCTAAGCATGGTAATCATCATCCATGATAAGTCACGACACGATCCATTTTTTCTTTGAAAGCAATCGGAGGGTTCGTGTATGTCTTCAGCATATCTTACCGTATGATCCCAATGTTGGTTGATCAATTGCAAAATTTCATTTACCGGTGTCAGTAATTCGTTGGGTGGCAACGACCTATAGGGTAACAACATGGCTTGCATTTCAGATGAAATAGACTGCTTGATACTCAAATATCCAAAGTGTTCTTGACTGTTCATTTCCAGGGCATTCATATCGATGAAGAAACCAAAAGGGTTAAATTGAGTAGAGTGCACCTTAATGGATGCGTTAATCTCAAGATGCTTCACAGTTTTATTAAACCAGCATTGATATTGTAATGAATTCTCAATATTCAATAAGGGGAAGAGTCCGTCTGAGATGGGATCTACCTTGAGATCGAAGGCCTCAACTTGCAAGTAAGATCGATGTTGAGGGTAAAAATTAAGATAATGCGGTTCAAGAAAAACCGAATCATCATA
Source organism: Nitrosomonas sp. (assembly GCF_019752095.1). Lineage (GTDB taxonomy): Bacteria > Pseudomonadota > Gammaproteobacteria > Burkholderiales > Nitrosomonadaceae > Nitrosomonas. Next base: position 70,192 of record NZ_JAIEMO010000003.1, on the reverse strand, counting down.
ATAGTATCGAGTTATGTGGTGTATATGTAACCGCATCAAGTAACCTTTAACCCAGAGTTGTGGAAATTGCGAAGGTTATGTTCAAGACTTCGTGGGTATGACATTTGATCTGCTGGTGGTGGAAACTGCCGATTAATCCACATTGACTAAAATCTTCCATTTTATCGTTACATGTTTTTGCAACGAATAGTGCATTGTCTGAAAATCTATTTTTCCAGTATTTTAAATTAGTGTATCTTCGTATTGACGTGTGTGCCTGATAGTTTACATCGTTAGCAAGAATCGTGTAGCACCAAAAGGAAAACTGGTTATAAGAGCAAACTTAAAAGAGGCCGGGCTTAATAGTCAACCGTGGCCACTGATAGAGGTTAAGGTGTTGGAGAAAACCGAAAGGTTATACCAGTAATTGAATGCTGAAGAAGTAATCGTTGGTTGTTTTTTATTAATTCCATTTTTATTGAATCGTCTGTACTCAGCTGCTGGTTGTCGCATAGCATAGTTTTAATAATATTGACCTTTGAATCAGGTTTGATGAATTCTCAGCCTTATCGAGCGCCGGATAATGTTTAATTATTAAATAGTTACAATCAGTTCTGAATGCTGGGCGATGTGGAAGAATGAAAAAATAGATAAGACGCATATTTGTATTTTGCTTTAGTTGCATGTTACTTTGAAACTATATATATGAAAAAAAGTATTTTCTATTTTTTCGATTTTACATGATGAGAACATAATGACCATTCGCTGGGGAAGTTACAAGGTAAAAAATCTGTATGACGAAATGCTGCGGGCCAGTGGGAGACCGCGCCCTGCTGCGCAGACTTTATGTAGTTATTTACGTGCTTTGAAAGACGAAGATATTGAAGAATATAAATTGGCAGCGGAATCTGCCATCCATGTCATGGGCGTCACGTTCACGGTTTATACGGAAGAGGAAGGCTCTATAGATCGTGCTTGGCCGTTTGATATCATTCCACGCATTATCGATAAAAAAGAATGGCAGCAAGTGGAAGCTGGCCTTAAACAACGTGTTCAAGCTTTGAATCTTTTTATTGATGATTTGTACCATAAACAAAACATTGTTAAGGATAATATTTTTCCTGCTGAATTGCTCAAAGATTCTAAAAACTTTCGCCCGGAATGTGTGGGTGTAAATCCACCCTTGAATATCTGGGCGCATATTTGCGGTTCAGATTTGGTGCGTGACAAAGATGGCACATTTTATGTGCTGGAGGACAATCTGCGTGTCCCTTCTGGCGTTTCGTACATGTTGGAAAATCGCCTGGTAATGAAGCGATTGTTTCCTGAAATGTTTGACCAATGCAATATCCTGCCTGTCGATGATTATCCCTCGCAGTTATATGACACATTAGCCGCTTTATCACCACGGCCCGGAGATCAGCCTGAGATTGCTGTACTGACACCAGGTATTTTCAACTCTGCTTATTTTGAACATGCCTATTTAGCGCAGCAAATGGGGGCAGAATTGGTCGAGGGCAGTGATCTGATTGTGGACAAGAATGACGTTGTGTACATGCGTACCATCGAAGGACTTACGCGGGTCGATGTGATCTATCGTCGCATTGATGACTTGTTCCTTGATCCGGAAGCGTTTCAATCCGATTCCGTGCTGGGCGTGCCCGGAATCATGCGCGCCTGGAAAGCGGGTAAAGTTGCTTTAGCCAATGCACCTGGAGCCGGGGTGGCTGACGATAAGGTGGTGTACGCTTTTGTGCCGGATATGATTAAATATTATCTGGATCAAGACGCTATTTTGCCGAATGTGCCAACCTATAAATGCATCGATAAACAAGAGCGCGAACATGTTGTTGAGCATATTCATGAAATGGTTGTTAAGCCAGCCAATGAATCAGGTGGTTATGGCATGCTTATCGGGCCACAAGCGAGCAAGGAAGAGCGTGAAAAATTTGTAAATCTGATCCGTCGAGACCCGCGTAATTATGTTGCACAACCGATGCTAACACTTTCTACCGCGCCCACCTTGATAGGCAATCGCGTGGAGCCACGCCACCTGGATTTGCGTCCTTTTGTTTTGAGTGGAAAGCAAACCATGGTCACAACCGGCGGTCTGACACGTGTGGCATTGCGCAAGGGTTCGACCATTGTTAATTCCTCGCAAGGGGGCGGTAGTAAAGATACCTGGATCGTTGATATGGAGACAGTTTAACCATGCTTTCTCGTGTTGCCAACAAAATCTACTGGATGGCGCGCTACTTGGAGCGTGCCGAAAACACTGCGCGGTTGATCAATGTCAATACACACCTATTGCTTGATTTTCCCAAACGGGTGAAATTGGGATGGGAGCCCATCATCGATATCACAAGCCGTAAAGACAATTTTTACAGCTTATATGAAGAGGCGGATGAGCGCAGCGTGATACGTTTCATGGTCACCGATCTTCGCAATCCTGGCTCAATCCTCTGTGCGCTTAACATGGCGCGTGAGAATACCCGTACCATTCGTGACATTATTCCACGTGAGGTATGGGAGCAAGTTAATGCACTTCATTTGAACACAAAAACTAATGCGAGAAGTGTGCAGACACAGCGGCATCGCTATGATTATTTACGTTCTATTATTCTCGGTGTACAAGCGATTGGCGGTACGCTGGCTGGTATTATGACGCACGACGCAGGATATGATTTTCTGCGCATGGGGCGTAACCTGGAGCGTGCTGATATGACAACACGTATTATTGATGTACGCTCCGCTACATTACTGCCGGATATGTCGGAAGCTTTATCTCCATTTGAGAATTTGCAATGGGTGAGTGTGCTCAAATCACTCAGTGCTTACCAGATGTACCGCCGTGAAATGCGTCAGCGCATAAGCCGCCCGGATGTTCTAAAATTCTTATTGCAGGAGGAGCGCTTTCCACGTGCTTTTTATCATGCCATATCTCAAGTGCATAATTGTTTGGAGAGTTTGCCACGCAACGAGAAAACGTTGCTGTTAATCACCAAATTGCAACAAAAAGTGCAGAGTTCCAAGCTGGGGACATTTAATCAGGAAAAACTACATGAATTTATTGATGAACTCCAACTTGGCGTGATTAAGATACACGACAGTATTGATAGAACCTATTTCTGATAGATTAGATGTGTCGTCCAATTGGTGATGAGTTCAAAGTAAGTGTTTGCTAAACTTAGCTGTTTCGGCAAATACGCATCCAGAAAATACTGCCATGCTGTTCGATTGCCCCTGGAGACCAGTTTGACCAAAGGGGTTTGAGAATGCCTGATAGCTCAGGATCCGCAGAAGCAAAAACGCTTGGTAGAATGACCTCCAGCCAAGAACAATCTCCCAGCAGATAGCACGCAAGCAAATATTGCTCTGACCAAAACCAGTCAACAGTACTTTCCGGGTAGTCAAAAGGTAAGCAGATATCATGAATGCCTACCCACACGTCGTGTGGCAGTTGCGGTAATATGTCGAGAAAAAATACAGTCGTGTCAGTATGCATAAAGCAACGATGTGAGCCATCCATAAAGATGATGTCACCTGCTTTGATCTGATCAAATAGGGATAGATCTACTTCCTCCAATGGTTTTCGGTGTATTTCATTACATAGGTTGTCGCACATGGCTCGTGGAGCTGGGTCGATTGAAATCAATCTTGTTGCTGGGCTATGTTCCCGCATGGCTTTCGCGATGAAGCGCGTAGAATTGCCTGATCCAATTTCCAGAAATGTCTTTGGCTTAAGATTCGCAGTCATGCTATAGAGGGTTGCACCGTCCATTCCTGGGATGAAGCCGTTGACCCAATAAGGATTCATCCCTTCGGGGTCATCACTGCATGCGATTGTTTTTAAATCATTGACATATTCCAGACATATCTGGAGTGTGGCTTTGTAGGTATCGCGATTTCTATTTAGCTTGGTTGCCAATAAGGGGTGAGGCTTGTCCAGCAGAGGATATCTTGGAGGCCTTCCTACCGGATAATCAATGGTCAATTTGTTGGTAAGCATAGCTCAGCTGATTCAACGATATAAGCACTGATGGTGTCAGCGCTAGTGTGGACGGCATTTTACCGTTTACAAAACCAAACAACAAGGCAAATCATAACATTCTTACGGTTACTTCCAAAACTCAACCCAAGGTTCCGCCTGAATCCATTGCAGAAATTATCCAACTTAATGCACTATGGATTATTTGCTGTGTTACACCCTAAACCAGTTGGCAGCATGACATTGGATCTGGTTCGAGGGTCGGAGATGTGTACAATAGCGCAAAAAAACTACCCAAGAAGCATTGTGCCTCCGTGTTTGCCGATCAATAATCGATATACTTTTCGTAGGCTGGTGCACTTAGTCATTGAATGCAGACTACAGATCGCCAGAAAATTTTAGAAAAGCGTTTTGTGCGCCGCTTATTGTTAATATAACTGATGCAATTATGTGACAAGATATGGAAACTCAAGGAAACCATCTATGAGCGATAACAACCATAACAGCAATAACATTAGCGGACGCTCGACATCTGAATTGCTGGAAAACGTGGTCGTTGTGTATCGCAGCGACACTCTGAAAGTGGGGGAGATCAAGAATACCTTGCATGAACGCGGTTTTGGCGTTCTGCTGGCTATCGCCGCACTGCCGCTTTGTCTTCCCGTGCCTGTGCCACCTGGGTACACAACATTCTTTTCCATTCCGCTATTCATATTCTCGGTACAAATGATACTTGGTATGCGGGCGCCTTGGCTGCCGGTCTGGATTGAAAATAAAGAAATCAAACGTTCCAGTATAGAAAAATTGATCGTCAAGGCTAACCCTTGGCTCAAGAAAATTGAAAAACGCTTGCAACCTCGGCTGACGTATATCAGCGTACACACTTGGGAAAGAATTATTGGCATTTTTACATTCGTTTTTGCTTTATCTATAGCGCTCCCTATTCCTTTGACCAATTTTCCTCCTGGTTGGGGAATTCTGATCATGTCATTGGGTTTGCTCAGTAAGGATGGCATCACCATACTCATTGGCATGATCGTCGGTACGATAGGGGTTGGTATTACCATGATAATACTCGCGCTGCTTTGGATGGGCATGTCTCTACCAACATTTTATTAAGTATGACAGATTGAATGAGCATGCTTCTTGCAATGTGCAAATTCAAACAAGCAGCAAAGCAACTTATATCACACCATTGCTTTTTCCTGAATTCGAACTTAAAATGATACTCGCAACGTGTTTTTTATGTCATTTGCACATCAGAGATTGCTGGTGTAGTCGCTTAAAAAGCACAGTACGTCAAAATGGGAAACTAGGGTTCCGGCCAATGTAAGCAAGGTGACTGGTCCAAGAGTTTCCGGTCTCATGATAATGAGGCTCCACGGAGGGATAAAAGCCCGGGAGATCTGGTCGTGTATCGCTGATACATGGGTCTTTCGGTATTATTTCTCGATCAAGGAGACTTGTTATGTTCAGAACTTCAAAACCAACCGGTGAGTTAACAACATCGGTGGTACATTCGATGCGTCCCAGCATGAACATCTGGCACAGCTTTACGCTGGGCTTTGCGGTGGTGTCCCCAATTGTGGGGCTCTATGCCATCATCGGCGTACAAACTACTGTGACAGGTGGGGGTTGGTTTGCTGCACTGGTGATTTGTTTGTTGATGCAATTGCTGGTGGCAACCGTTTATGCGGAATTGTCGTCGCAATTTCCGATTGCCGGTGGTGCGTACAAATGGGCAAGGCAGCTTTATGGCACCACTGCCGGTCATTATGCCGGGGTCATTTATGTCAGTTCCACTATTGCTATGCTGACCACTACAGCATATGCAGGCGGCATCTGGTTTGCCGGTTTTTTTGGATCGGAAGGTGACAGTGGTAGCGAAAAAGTTTTATGGGCAATAATTTTTCTGGCCTTATGCACTCTGCTGAATCTGGCGCATGTTAATGTTTTCAAGCTCGTTATAAAGCTCGGAGTGTATGCTGAGGTAGTCGGATCACTAGGTATTGCGGTGCTGTTGTTCTTGTTTTTTCGCCAGCATTCTTTCATGGAATTGTTTCAGCATTTAGGTACCGGTACTGCACCCAGCAGTATCGCTGCTTTTCTCGCTGCACTTGCTATCGCCGGTTGGGCATTCATTGGTTTTGATGCTTGCTCGACTACCGCAGAAGAAACGCATCAACCAGAGCGCGCGGTACCACGGGCGATATTCTTTTCGCTATGCGCAGTCGGTACGGTGGTAATTTTCAATTCAGCCTCACTGGTATTAGCTTTTGATCATGATATTTTGATTAACAGCAGCGTGACTGCCGATCCGATTACGCCGTTAATCGCCAGCCATTTCGGAACATGGATTGAAAAACCGTTTCTGGCGATTGTCATGATCGCATTTCTTGCTTGTGGCGCATCGGTAGTCAAATACACGTCACGCATTGTTTTCTCAATGGCACGTGAAGGCAATTTACCCAGCATTCTCAATCGAGTCACACCTGCCGATACACCGCGTAATGCCATTCTCTTCACTGTCCTGATGGCAAGTTGCGGGCTAATATTTGGACTTAACGACGACGCGGTAGCTACCATTATCGCGTTTGGTACGGGCGGTCTTTACGCCATGTTCGCATTCACCACCGGAATCGCGTTGTTTGCTAGATTGACTGGTCGCTGGAATCCAGATTTGGGACAACTAAAGCTGGGAAAATGGGGGTTAGTCATTAATAGCTTGGCATTTGCCTGGGCATTGTTCGAGCTCATCAATATTGCTTGGCCGCGGCCTTATGCCATTGCAGCCGACGCACCGTGGTGGCAGTTATGGGCCACGCCGCTGGTGCTGGGCAGCATTCTAGGTGTTACTACAAGCTATCTGTTTTTGGGTAAATTATTGAGGAGACGGTCATGAATCAGTCAACAATCATTTGGAAACAAGTTGTACCAGGCGGGTGCCATTGGTCGGGCATCATTCGTCGTGGGACTACATTGCGTTTAATCGATGTCGACGGAGGCGCGAATGCAGCGGTATTGTTTTTTAATCATGAAGAGAAACTTGAGCGCTACAACATGGCTGACACTCTGAAATCGCAGCACACCTTTCGCTTAACCAAGGGTCATGCCTGTCATTCAGACATGGGGCGCATTTTCTGTTGCATCACAACGGATACCTGCGGCTGGCACGATACTGTGTGCGGATTAAGTGATGCTAATTTGATCCAACAAAAATATGGTGCCGCGCGCTTTCAGGAGCATCGTAATCAAATGTTTCGCAGTGGTCTGGATGGTCTATTGATCGAACTGGGAAAATGGGGTTTGGGTATGCGAGACATCGTAGCCAATATCAATTTTTTCAGTAAGATCACAACCGATGCTACAGGTGAATTGGCTTATCAAGTCGAACATAGTAAGACGGGCGATTACGTGGATTTGAGTTTTGTAATGGATACTCTTGTTGCGCTATCCACGGCACCGCACCCGCTGGATCCCAAGAAACCGTATCAACCTGGCACAGTCAATTTGGAACTGTTTAATACACCACCGCAGGCTATCAAGGAATGCCTGCATATCAGTGAAAATATCCGTGCGTTACAGAACGTGCAAAACTTTTATTGTGAAGGTGCGAAATGAATACTTCTTATCTGCATACCAGCCTGCTCGATCCCAAACATGCCGTGATCGATGAAATTTGTGCCGCCGGAGCGCCCTGGGTAAAACAAGTCAAACAGGGACAAACTTTTCGCATTGTCGATCTGGAAGGCAACCAAGCGGTCGACACTCTGTTCTACAACGCCCATAACGCACAAGAACGTTATAGCGCAACCGACACCATTAACCGGCAAAAAAAAGTGTACCTGTCGACTGGCAGCAAACTTTATTCCAATCTTGGCCATATCATGCTCAGCGTCATCGCGGATACTTGCGGCCAACATGATACGCTGGGTGGTGCCTGCTCGGCTGAGAGTAATACCGTGCGTTATGCGCTGGAGAAACTGCCTATGCACAGTTGCCGCGACAATTTTCTGCACGCATTGGCGCACGACCCGCTGTGTCAGCAATTGGGCATGAGCAAGCGCGATTTGCCCAGCAACATCAATTTCTTCATGAATGTTCCAGTCACGGAAGCCGGCGGCCTGGAATTTGCCGATGGCGTATCTGCACCAGGAAAATACGTCGAAATGCGCGCGGAAATGGATGTCATCGTACTGATTTCCAATTGCCCTCAGCTTAACAATCCGTGTAACGCGTATAACCCGACGCCGATCCGGCTGTTGATTTGGGATTAATATTATGTTTAGCAAAATACTTATCGCCAACCGTGGTGCAATTGCGTGTCGCATTATCCGCACGCTGCGCCGCATGCAAATAACCAGCGTGGCCGTTTATACTGAAGCCGATGCGTTATCGCGTCATGTTACCGAAGCAGATGAAGCGTACTGTATTGGAGATGGCGCTGCGGCGGAAAGCTATTTGCGTCCGGATAAGATCCTTAGGGTTGCCAAACAATCTGGTGCTCAAGCGATTCATCCAGGTTACGGCTTCTTAAGTGAGAATGCTGAATTTGCCGAGCAATGCGCTACGCAGAACATTAGCTTTATCGGTCCCACGCCGCAGCAGATGCGGGCTTTTGGTCTGAAGCACACGGCACGGGCTTTGGCGATGGAAAATCAGGTGCCGCTGCTGCTCGGAACTGGTTTGCTGGAAAATCTGGATGTTGCTTGCCATCAGGCCAAGCATATTGGTTATCCCATTATGCTGAAAAGTACTGCCGGAGGTGGTGGTATCGGCATGCGCTTGTGTTGGAATCAGGATGAATTGGTTGGTGCCTACGAATCCGTCAAAACCCTTGCACAAAACAACTTCAAGGATGCTGGTTTATTTTTGGAAAAATATGTCGACCAAGCGCGCCACATCGAGGTACAGATTTTCGGTGACGGCAGAGGCCAAGTTGTCGCGTTGGGCGAACGGGATTGCTCCATGCAACGGCGTAACCAAAAAGTCATCGAGGAAACGCCCGCGCCCAATCTTGCGCCACATCTGCGACAGGCATTGCTGGATACGGCAGTACGACTCGGCAAGGCCGTCAATTATCAATCCGCTGGCACAGTGGAATATATATTTGATGATGCTACGGGCCAATTTTATTTTCTCGAGGTTAACACGCGCCTGCAGGTTGAACATGGCGTGACCGAAGAAGTCACCGGTTTTGATCTGGTGGAATGGATGGTGCGACAAGCCGCCGGTGATATGCCGCCGCTTGACTCCTTCACCATTCAGCCTCGCGGAGTTTCTATTCAAACAAGAGTGTATGCCGAGAATCCTGCGAAAGAGTTCCAACCTTCCAGCGGTACACTGACTGCAGTGGAATTTTCTGCTGCCGCGCGCGTTGAAACCTGGGTCGAGCGCGGCATAGAAGTTTCCGCGTTTTACGATCCGATGCTAGCGAAAATCATCGTCCATGCGCCGGAGAGAGGAGAGGCTATAGCCAAACTGTTGGATGCATTGGAGAACACATCGCTGTATGGGATTGAAACCAATCTCGAATATCTTGAGCAAATATTGCACAGTGCGGTGTTCCGAAATGGGCAGTCGAACACGCAATTTCTCAACGGATTTCATTATCAGCCGCACAGTATCGACGTTTTGAGTCCCGGTGTACAGACTATGATCCAGGATTATCCGGGGCGTATCGGTTACTGGAATGTGGGCGTTCCGCCTTCCGGGCCAATGGATGGCCTGGCCTTTCGTGTTGCTAATCGATTGGTCAATAATTCTGATAATAGCGCTGGATTGGAAATCACTCTCGCAGGCCCGACGCTGCGTTTTAATTGCGACAGTATCATCGCGATTTGCGGTGCGTCGATGGATGTGTTGTTGGACAGTGAGCCGCTGTTGCAGTGGCAATCTCATTTCGTCAAAGCAGGTTCATGTTTGCAATTTGGCAAGATCAAACAGGGCGGCAGCCGGGCTTATCTAGCTGTGTATGGCGGTTTTCAAGTGCCGGATTACCTGGGTAGTAAATCCACTTTTACGCTTGGGCAATTTGGCGGGCATGCCGGACGTGTATTGCGTGCCGGTGATGTGCTTCGTATTCCTTTGCTTCCATCTCCTTGTCCTCCTGTTTCACGGTGCTTTCCGCACGAATTGATTCCGCGCTATACCAATCGATGGGAAATCGCGGTGCTGTATGGCCCTCATGGCGCCCCTGATTTTTTCACTCCGGCGGATATCGAACATTTTTTTGCTGCAGAATGGAAGGTGCATCATAATTCAAGCCGCACAGGCGTAAGGCTGATTGGCCCCAAGCCACAATGGGCGCGCAGCGATGGTGGGGAGGCTGGTTTGCATCCTTCCAATATTCACGATAACGCTTATGCTATCGGCGCAGTCGATTTTACCGGAGATATGCCGATCATACTGGGCCCTGATGGCCCCAGTCTGGGTGGTTTTGTTTGTCCGGTCACCATTACTCAGGCAGAGCTTTGGAAAATCGGACAACTTAAACCCGGCGACAATGTCCGCTTCTATCCTGTATCAATAGAGCAGGCAACTGCGCTGGAACAGCAGCAGATAGAATTAATTCAGGAATTGCAGACGAATCAACATAAGCCGGTTTATTTCATCTCCCAAGAACTGGAAGATCCTGTTCTGCATCGTATTCCTCAAAGTGAAGAACAGATGCAAGTGACTTATCGTCAATCCGGCGACAAATACTTGCTGATCGAGTATGGGCCGCCGGTGCTTGATCTGAATTTGCGCTTTCGTACTCATGCCCTAATGAACTGGTTGCAGCAATGTATCGACAACGGGCTTTGCGGTATCCTGGATTTGACCCCTGGCATCCGTTCCTTGCAAATCCACTTTGAATCCCTGCAACTATCGCGTGATGCATTGCTGGATCTTCTGATTGCGGGGGAAAGGCAATTGCCTGCGATTGATGACATGGAAGTGCCATCCCGCATTGTTCACCTTCCTTTATCTTGGGATGATGCTGCAACGCAATTGGCGATCGAGAAATATATGCAATCGGTGCGCAGCGATGCGCCTTGGTGCCCGAGCAATATCGAATTTATCCGACGGATGAATGGGCTGGAAAGTACTGAGGATGTCCGGAACATCGTTTTCGCAGCCAGTTATTTGGTGATGGGGCTAGGAGATGTCTATTTGGGCGCACCTGTGGCTACCCCGCTGGATCCTCGCCATCGCTTAGTGACCACCAAGTACAATCCAGCTCGTACCTGGACGCCTGAAAATGCGGTCGGTATAGGCGGCGCTTATTTGTGCGTGTATGGCATGGAGGGTCCCGGTGGCTATCAATTCGTCGGGCGTACTATACCGATGTGGAATCGCTATCGTCAAACAGAAGATTTCACAGATGGCAAGCCCTGGTTATTGCGTTTCTTTGACCAGATCCGGTTCTATCCGGTCAGTGCAAATGAATTGCTCAAGTTGCGTAAGGATTTTATTAGCGGACACTTTAAACTTCGCATCGAAGAAACAGTTTTGAATCTTAAACAATACAATGCCTTCCTGCAACAGCAAGCTACCAGCATCAGCGCATTTAAAGTCAAGCAACAAGCGGCATTTGAAGCCGAGCGACGAGTCTGGGAAGCAAACAATTTGTCCCATTATGTCAACGAAGACATACTGGATGATGCCGACTCACAAAGTGAACTGGACTTGCCGGAAGATGCGCAAGCGATCAGTGCTCAAGTAACCGGCACAGTCTGGAAGCTGTTGGTCAAAGAAGGTGAGCATATCGAAGCGGGTAAGCCGGTTATCGTCATTGAGTCGATGAAAATGGAGTTCGCAGTAGATTCACCAGTTACTGGTACGATACGGCAGTTATTCTGCAAGCAAGGAGGATACGTATCTGCCGGGCAGGTGCTTTTTATCGTTCAGGAAGAAAAATGATGGCAAAGAAGCTGTTGCCGCTTGGCGACATCGCATCATTGCTGCAATGTTACGCGAGTGATGAACTATCACCGACTCAGTTGGTTGAAGCAATTCATGCCGAGATTCAGAATGATCCGGATCATGCCTGGATTTCGATGCTTCCGCTGGAATCATTGAAAGACTATGCCCGTAAGGTAGAAACAGCAGGTATGGCATCGCTCCCGCTGTATGGCATACCCTTCGCTATCAAAGACAATATAGATTTAGCTGGATTGCCAACCACGGCCGCTTGTCCGGATTTTGCCTACACACCCTCGCGTAATGCAACTGTGGTGCAAAGATTGATCGATGCGGGCGCAATTCCCATCGGCAAAACCAATCTCGACCAGTTCGCTACTGGACTGAATGGCACGCGATCTCCCTATGGCGCTTGCCGGAACGCCTTTGATCCTGCTTATATTTCCGGTGGTTCAAGTTCAGGTTCGGCTGTCGCCGTGGCCAAGGGGCAGATATGTTTCAGCCTCGGTACCGATACTGCAGGCTCAGGTAGAGTTCCTGCCGCTTTTAATAATCTGATCGGATATAAACCTACCCGAGGCTGGCTCTCGACGCATGGGGTAGTGCCTGCCTGCCGTTCTCTTGATACGGTATCCATCTTTGCCTTTACTGCTGTTGACGTGGCACGCATCCTGGCAATTTCTGCCGGCTACGACGAAGCCGATATCTATTCTGAGGAAAGAAAAGAGCATGGTTTTAATTTTGGCACCGCTTTCCATTTTCGTTTTGGCATTCCACGCAAGCAACAACTTGAATTTTTCGATAATCGCGAGAGCGAGCGATTATTTAGTGCAACAATAACGCGTATGCAAGCACAGGGCGGAGAGGCCGTCGAGATTGATTTTGAACCCTTTCTTGAAGCTGCGCGACTGCTTTACGAAGGTCCTTGGGTAGCTGAACGTTATGCAGCGATTCAATCGTTTTTCGAGTTGCATGGCGATCAAGTCATTGCACCGGTTCGTGAAATTATCGCAACCGCGAAACAACGCTCAGCTGCTGATGCATTTAATGGTTTTTATCAATTACGCCGCATCAAGCAACAGGCAGATCAGATTTGGGCCAACGTTGATTGTTTGTTAACACCCACTGCTGGGACGATCTACCCCATTCAAGCCATGCAGCAGGATCCCATCCATCTCAACAGCAATCTGGGCTACTATACCAATTTCATGAATTTGCTTGACTATGCGGCAGTCGCCGTTCCTGCTGGTTTTCAGAGTAATGGACTGCCTTTTGGTATAACATTGGCAGCGCCGACCCACCAAGATGAACCATTGCTGCATCTTGCCCACCGATTGCAGCAAGCTCAATCACTACCTCTGGGCGCAACTGGCATTGCATTGCGTCAGGTTACGCATTTTCCCGCTGTGTCCGAATCGGGACAGGTGTGGATAGCTGTTTGTGGCGCACATTTATCTGGTTTGCCATTGAATGAGCAATTAACCAGCCGTCGAGGCCGATTGGTGACAAGTACCACTACTGCACCTAACTACAGACTTTACGCATTACCAGGCAATCCTCCGCAACGTCCTGGCTTGGTTCGAGTCAACAAGAATGAACAGGGCTTTGCGATTGAAGTGGAAGTTTGGGAGCTACCAGTACGCGAATTAGGAGATTTTGTAGCCAATATTCCAGCACCGCTAGGGATCGGCACGATTATATTGGCAAGTGGTGAGGCGCTGCTAGGCTTTGTCTGCGAGCGTTACGCCGTCGAGAATACAATAGATATCAGTCAATTTGGGGGATGGCGTAGCTACTTGCAACAACTAATATCACCATAATAAAACCCTAATTTAAATTTACACTATCAGCCCGAATATAATGGCAGAAACAAAGAGTCGGACGGCGGGGTTAGGTGTTTTATTATGTTGCAGTTTCTAATTTAACTTGATCGATTTAAGAATTGCGCCGATTTTAGAGCACATTAGGTCACTTTTTCCCTGCTGAATCCAGCTTTTCTCAATCAAGTGGTAGGTAACAGATGCGAGTATCACGGTACATGCTAAGGTTGCGAGAAGAAAGATCAAGCCGGCATTGATATTTAAATTTTTTAGACTCAAGATGATGGGCAGATGCCATAGATAAATGCCATAACTAATTTTTCCCAGATAATCGATAATTCCGGAAAACCACCCAAGCGTCGTATTCGGTAGCGCAATCAGGAAGATTATTAGCGCTGCGGCGCTTAAGCCAGTCAGGATTCTGAAAAAACCCACATAATACACAGAACCCCAGTAATTAGGCGTCATCCACAAAAGCTTGATCATGATAAAGCCTGCGCTGATAGCAATCAGCGCTTTGATTCCTAAGTGAGCCAAATCATTGCGATTGCCTTTGGCCAGAACCCATTTGCATGCGGCAATGCCAAATCCGAACACATCCAGTGAACCGGGCAATTGAGCAGTTGCAAACCATAGCTTATGCGCGCCTGCTGAGTGGAGCATGTAAAATGCCGCTATCTTCCACATGCAGGCGATTGCGCTAAACACCAACAGAATTTTCAGTGGCGAAGCACGTTTGATCCAATCCCAGAAAATAAGAATGAGAAGATAAAACTGCATTTCTACACCGATAGACCAATTTACGCCATTGATTGCGCCTTGAGTGCTGGGAAAAAAATTATGAAAAAACAAAAGATGTGAAATGAATTGAAAGGAAATATTGGATACAGGCGTAAATAGAATTTGTGGCTGAATGAGGAAAACAAAAATAATGCAGGTAAAGAAATATAGGGGTGCGATTCTAAAAAAGCGATGGGAGGCATAGACTGATTTCCATGCAGATCCATAAGATTTTCCCAGTGAGAATGCACTAAAATAAATGACAAATCCACTGATCACAAAAAATAAATCAACACCTAACCACCCGGTTCTCCACCATAAGTTGGGTCCTGTCACTGGAAAAGACGACCAGCCCGTGTGCTCGATTACGTGATAAACGACAACACTGATCGCTGCAAATGCGCGCAACTTATCCAGATTTGAAAAACGAATATTAGAGTCCACACGCAAGTCGCTCATAAAGTCATCTTTTTATGTGCTCGGGAATTTTCAGTCTATGTTTACCGGTAGACTAACATACCGGAAACAAGTCTGAAGTCAGAAGCAATGATCAATTTTTTCCACTTTATATAAGCGCTGGGACAGTGACGCATTTTGATCTGGAGTGTACGCATCCGATGGATAATCACTCAGCAGATCTTGATTGCTGCGGATTTCGATTTCGGATTGAGTGTGCTGTGGATTGCTGGCGTCTTTGATGGTCATGATCCAGTTTCCATTGCCATGGGTAATCGTTTCGTTGATTTTCCCGGAATACCTTGGGTCATGAATTTCTGTGATGTAATATGTTTTTGCAGCATTATCGTGCATTTGCGGGTATCCGTGGACTTGCAGTGATTCATGATAGATGAAATATGTCGTGATATCACGCCAGGTATGACGATGCCATTTCGGCAAATGAAATCCATCATCGCTTTTTAAGCATTCTGCAATTTCTATGTAGTTTTTACCGCTGCTGTGGTTATAAATAACCTTCTGGCTTAGTAATACTTCTCGTGCAGGCGCTGTCATGCAAGCGGGCAACAGAAGCCCGCATAGCAGAAATGTGATCAGTCTATACGAGAAGGAGTGCATATCAAATTGGAAGTATTTTTATCCGGTTCTGCAGTTGTCGAGGTTGCTGAGGATTCGCACTTGATGGGAAAATCGAATGGTATCAGATAATTTGTATTGCACACTCGGACGAGGACCGAAATTTTTCAAAGGTCGGTTAGGTAATGCAGGGAGAGATTTTATGTGCTCTGCAGATAATAACGCTATTTTCCATATTGTTATGAAATATTCCTGGGTTATCCATACGGATAATTTTTTGAGCATACCTTGGTTTATAGTAAACTCTCGTTTCACTTGTTAAAATTAATATTTTTCAAAAATTAATCAGACTCTATTATTTACTTAGGATTGTTCATGAATACCGAAGATTTTCGTCCAGAAAAAGAAATTAAAGTTTTTTATCCACCGCAACGGGTTTTGATGGGGCCCGGACCATCGGATACGCATCCGCGTGTGTTGAATGCCATGGCTCGTCCAACCTTGGGACACTTGGATCCCGTTTTTACCGAGATGATGGAAGAAATCAAAGGCCTGATGCGCTATGCCTTCCAAACCAAAAATCGCATGACTTTCCCGGTTTCGGGGCCTGGATCGGTGGGTATGGAGATGTGTTTTGTCAATATGATCGAGCCGGGTGACAAGGTGATTGTTTGCAGCAATGGGGTATTTGGCGGCCGTATGATCGAGAACGTCGAACGACATGGTGGTGTTGCGGTAGCGGTGATGGACAAGTGGGGAGAGCCGGTTGACCCACAGAAAGTTGAAGATGCACTGAAAAAAAATCCCGATACCAAGATTATCGCGTTTGTGCATGCTGAAACCTCAACCGGTGCTTCATCGGATGCCAAGACGCTGTGCGAGCTTGCACATAAGTATGATTGCATGACTATTGTTGACACGGTTACATCGCTTGGCGGAACACCCATCAAGGTTGACGAATGGGGAATTGATGCGATCTATTCCGGTAGTCAGAAATGTTTGTCCTGCCCCCCGGGCCTGTCGCCGGTGAGTTTCTCCGATCGTGTGACGGAGCTGGTTAAAAATCGCAAAACCAAAGTGCATAGCTGGTTTATGGATATCAGTCTGTTGTTGAATTACTGGGGATCGGCTGCGCGTACTTATCACCATACTGCGCCGACCAATGCATTGTATGCATTGCATGAATCCCTGCTGATGCTGGCGGAAGAGGGTTTGGAGCATTCTTGGGCGCGTCATCGCAATAATTATGAGGCACTCAAAGACGGTTTTGCGGCATTGGGAATGAGTTATGTGGTTGCTGAGCAATATCGTCTGCCGCAATTGAACTCCGTTTTTGTACCGGCTGGTGTTGATGAGAAAGAGGTGCGCCGCCGCCTGTTGGCTGAATATAGCCTTGAAATAGGTGCTGGATTAGGCGATTTCGCCGGGAAAGTATGGCGTTTCGGATTGATGGGCACATCCAGCCGGATAGATAAGGTGATTTTCTGCCTGAATGCGCTGGAAACGATCTTATCTGATATGGGATTGGAAGTAGAGCGCGGTGCTGCTGCAGCTGCGGCGCATAAGAGCTATGCTGCAAATCCTATGCTATAAGACCATATTAAGTTAGTTGCAATAGGACAATTTGAACCACTTTTTTGTCGGGTGCGATGGGGAAGTGGTTAATTTTTTGTAATCAAGCATGGATAATCCGGTCATTATGGTTTTGGGTTTTCCTTTATCGATAGCTGTGGCAGCACCACTGTTGTCATTTTTGTTATCATTCTTCTTCATTTTATGGTTGATTAAAGTTAAAGCGGATTGGGTTTTGGATCGACCTAATGAACGTTCGCTTCATTCTGCGCCCGTTTCTCGTATCGGGGGTTTAGGCCTGCTTCTTGGAGTAGTTGCAACTTGGTTGTGTTTCTCGATTACGATACCTAATGCAGTATTAATTGGCATCGGGTTGTTGATGGTAATATCATTGGCTGATGATGTTTGGCGAATCCCGGTTTGGTGTCGGCTGATGGTTCACACGGCTGTTGCCATTGGGTTTTCAACCGCATTTTTACTGGATGCTTATGGCTGGGGGGGTGTGATTTTCGCGGTTGCAGCAGTTGTCTGGATGTCGAATCTTTACAATTTCATGGATGGTTCTGATGGTCTGGCGGGTGGAATGACGGTGATTGGATTCGGAGTCTACGGATGGCTTGCTTACGTGGCAGGCAGTAACAATTTTGCTGTGATAAATTTCTCGATAGCTGCGGCGGCAACGGCTTTTTTAATACATAATTTTTATCCGGCACGTATTTTTATGGGTGATGTGGGATCGATTCCTCTGGGATATCTGGCGGTTGTCATAGGCTTGTTGGGGTGGCTTGATCGACTTTGGTCAATATGGGTGCCCGTGCTTATTTTCTCACCTTTTATCGCAGATGCAACGGTAACACTGATAAAACGATTATTTCAAGGAGAAATAATCTGGCAAGCGCATCGTGAACACTATTATCAACGCATGGTTCAAAGCAGTTTGGGGCATCGGAATACAGCGTTAGTGTTTTATGGATTGATGCTGACAACCGGAGCAAGTGCGGTATGGGCTAATACGCAAGATGTGGCGTTACAAATCTGGATGGCGATGGTTTTTGGGGGGGGGTATTTGGTATTGATGGTTATTTCTGATTGGTATTACAAAACTCACTCCGATCGAGGATAAGATAAATGTTTTCCAACCGATACGGAATCCGTACTTTTATTGCTTTTACCCATGACTTTATCGCAGTTGCTTCGGCTTGGTGGGTGGCTTATTTGTGCCGTTTTAATTTTGAAATCCCGCCTTCCTCAGTAATATTCCTACTACAAACCATGCCTTGGATTGTATTGATCCAGGGCAGTTTATTTTTGTGGTTGGGGCTTTATCGAGGGTTATGGCGTTATGCCAGTTTGCCTGATTTAAAAAGAATTGTTGTGGCGGTGGCTGTCGGCTCAGTAGCGGTCACCTTGACATTGTGGTTATTTGGCTTGTTGGGCAATGTTCCCGGTGCAGTAATGATGCTGGCTCCATTGTTATTGCTGCTAATTATGGGTGGTAGTCGTTTGATATACCGGGCGTGGAAAGAACGCCGTCTATATAGCCTGGAAAGTTATGAAGCGAAGCTGGTATTGATTTTGGGTGCTGGCAGAACGGCCGTGAATCTGATGAAAGCTTTAACAGGAAGCCGTGAGTGGCATGTGGTGGGTATGTTGGATGATGATCCCAGAAAATTAGGTACTCGCTTACAGGGCGTGCGTGTGCGTGGGACGATCAGCGAATTGCCGCAATGGGTGCAGAAACTGAATGTTGGGCATGTGATTATCGCTATACCATCCGTTTCTCGCCGGATACACCGACAAGCTTTAGAGATGTGTTCGGAAATCGGCGTGAAAGCGATGACAGTGCCTTCCTATGCGGATCTGATCAACGGCAAGACGACGGTGTCACAGATTCGTGAAATCCAACTGGATGATCTGTTAGGTAGAGCGCCCGTAGTTTTGGATGACGATGGTTTACATGATTTGCTGACAGGAAAGGTGATTCTGGTGACAGGAGCCGGTGGTTCGATTGGTGCAGAGTTGTGTCGCCAACTTGTTGCGTTTGATCCAAAAAATATTGTTTTTGTTGAGCTAAGTGAGTTCTCGCTCTACACTATTCAAGAAGAATTCTTGACTCGTTATCCTGCCATGACTATGTCATTTGTAATTGGCGACATCAAAGATCATGCCCGGATGACACAATTATTCACGCAATTTCATCCTACAGTGGTTTTTCATGCCGCTGCGTATAAGCATGTACCACTGATGGAGCAAGAGAATGCGTGTCAGGCTATTTTGAATAATGTGCTGGGTACTCATGTGCTGGCCCGGGTGGCGATTGATTTTTCGGTGGAAAAATTTGTATTGATTTCCACCGACAAGGCGGTCAATCCTGTGAGCGTCATGGGAGCCAGCAAGCGCCTGGCAGAAATGGTATGCCAAGCTCTGCAGCAATCTATCTCAAAGCATGTAAATTTTGATCAGGATCATCCGTCGCACCAGACCTGTTTTGTTATGGTGCGGTTCGGCAATGTACTGGGTAGTGCCGGCAGTGTCATTCCAAAATTCCGTGAACAGATTTCAAAAGGCGGTCCGATTACCATCACTCATCCAGAAATGACACGTTATTTCATGTCCATTCCGGAAGCTGCGCAACTGGTTTTACAAGCCGGATTGATGGGTGGTACGCAAAGTGGCGGTGAAATATTTGTGCTGGATATGGGGGATCCGGTTAAAATTGTTGATCTGGCCAATGATTTGATCCATTTGTCCGGTTTAGCGGAAGGTGATATTCCTGTTGAATTTACGGGGCTGCGTCCAGGTGAGAAGCTACATGAGGAGTTATTAGCGACAAGCGAAAGTACGCTCTCGACACCGCATCAAAAATTACGCATTGCGCAGGCATGTCAGATGGATGAACAGTGGTTGTCGGAGTTAACGACTTGGCTGAATAAAGTGACCGTATTAAGCGATCAGGAGGTTCGTGAGCAGCTGACTAAATGGGTGCCTGAGTATACCCCTAAAGGAATGGAGCATTGATCTGTTAAAAATATTCGATTTTTTATTCGCGGTGAGATTTCTGAAGAATAGATACTAATGATTGGTAAGCCGATGTTCTTGCAATAACTGAGAATGACCGAAGGTTTTCAAGTTTTCTGTGATACATCCATTTTCCAGAACTACAATTCGATCGATCTTTTTTAATGGTGGAACCTGCTGATTGAAAATTAACGTGGTGCGATTTTGCATCAATTTTTCTAAAACAAAGAGCAGGTTTGCGGAATCAGGTTCTTGTGTTACAAATACTTCATCCAGAATCAATATGGGAGCGCTTTTTAGAAATGCTCGTGCGATTGCCAGCTGAATTAATTGTTTACTGCTGATTTCATTGTCATTCTTGTTAATTTGAGTTTGTAAGCCTTCAGGCATGTTCCGGATAAATTCCATAGCATGGGAAGCATGTGCTGCAGTGGTGATTTTTGCTTCATTGGCGCATCGCATTGCACCGTAGGCGATGTTGCCGGCAATTCTTTCATCGAGCAGGAAAGGGTCGGCAGATACCAGGGCGATATTGGTATATATATGATTTATCTTGATTTCGTTAAGTGGATATTCATCCAGCAGTATTTTTCCGCTGGAGGGTTGTCGCAGACGGAGTATTAAATCAATGAGTGCAGTTTTTTCTGCTTGATTATACCCAGTAAAAACAATAGCTTCAGATGACTTGATTGTTAAGTTTATATGATTCAGAATGGGCTTTATTGGAAATTGGCCATTGAGGCGTACTTGTTCAAATCTCAGTTTGCCGCGGATCTGTTGAATACTGAGAGTACCTGTATCCTGTTCGGGAGCCAAATCAAGAAACGAAAAAACGGTTTCTATCATTTTCCGGTCATGTTCAAGTTGCCTGGGAATGCCAACGATACGGCAAAGCGGGAAAATAAGCAGTAATGCAACGGTTATCAATGCGCCTGCTTCAGATAGACTTAGCGCATCATTCGTAACCTGTAATGCCATAAGGTAAGTAACAGCGATTAGCATTAGTACAGTCATAAACTGGCTTGAAGGAATAGCCATGGCCCTGATCTTTGCAAATTGCATTTCGGTGTGAAACAGCCTCTCGGAAATGCTTCCAAGGCGTTGGCTTTCGTCAGCTTGCCCGCCATCTAGTCTGATTTTTCGGTAATGTTTCACTGACTGTGTCAGATGTTTGGTCAGTTCTTCGAAAGTCAATGAGTTATTTTGATTATTTCTGTCGAAATGGCTGTGGATCATCTCGTGCATTAATACGATGAATGGGGTTGCCAACAGCAGTAGTAACGAGAATTCCTGATTGAGATATAGCGTGCAAATTAATAATCCAATGATAGAAAGACAATCTTGTGCCAGCAGGGCGATGTAACGAACTGTGGTCTGAGTGATTCGATTGATGTGAGATATCAATGTGTCGATTTGATTATTCTGATTAAGAGAAGCGTAGTAATCCACCGGTAGCGACAGAAGCTTATCAAAAAGATCCATGCGCAAATCAGCGCCCAGTTTCCCGCTGACCGTACTGACAAAATAGAGACTTATGTAACCAAAAATCCAACGTACGGCAAATAGTGCAATGATTGCTATTGATGTCGTTTGTATCAATAATAAATCTTTCAGAAGAAACATGCTTGCTAGCATTTGTTCAATCAGTATGGGTAGATAAGCCATGCTTGCTGCCAAGATTAACATGGCAATTAATACGCATATGAGTAATTTCCCATAAAGCGCAGTTTTTTTGAGCAAGCGGAGGTAGAGTTGCGGAAAGATCATAATGTGTAATTCTACATCAACATACTGTGATTATTGCATCATGTAATTTGCTGGAATCTGAACCAGATATAGTACAATCGTCGTTCTTTCTAGTGAACGAGTCTGGATGAAACGAGCTTTAACAGGTTTGTGAGCATCACGATGTAATGAATGCCAATATTGTATACTTCTGATAAAACAAGAGACTTCCCAGGAGCAGTTGTTCCTCGACGCAAGGGCATTGTTCTTGCGGGCGGTTCCGGGACACGGCTTTATCCAGTCACACAAACAGTATCTAAGCAATTGTTGCCGGTATTCGATAAGCCCATGATTTATTACCCGCTTAGTACTCTGATGTTGGCGGGTATTCGAGAGATTCTAGTGATTTCTACGCCGCGTGACGTTGCTAATTATCAACAATTATTGCGTGATGGAAGTCAATGGGGATTGAGTATTACCTACGCTGAACAACCTTCGCCAGACGGCCTGGCGCAAGCCTTCTTGATCGGCGAATCGTTCATCGGCAATGATTGTTCAGCACTGGTGTTAGGCGATAACATTTTTTATGGACATGATTTTCATCATTTGCTGTTGAACGCAATGCAGCGTACCAAAGGAGCCAGTGTTTTTGCCTATCACGTACACGATCCGGAACGATATGGCGTGGTCGAGTTTGATGCTACGGGCAAGGTGGTGAATCTGGAAGAAAAGCCCCAGCATCCCAAGTCGAATTATGCGGTAACGGGGCTCTATTTTTATGATCAGCACGTCGTTGATTATGCCAAAAGCTTGAAGCCTTCTCATCGTAACGAACTGGAAATTACTGATTTGAACCGCATTTATCTTGAACATTCCGAGCTCAGCGTTGAAATCATGCGGCGCGGTTATGCTTGGCTGGATACAGGTACGCATGAGTCCTTGCTTGATGCAAGCCAATTTGTTGCGACGATCGAACGTCGGCAGGGATTGAAAATTGCTTGTCCGGAAGAAATCGCATTCTTGCGTGGCTGGATTAGCGCCGCTCAGCTGGAGGCGCTGGCAATGCCATTGGCGAAGAATGGCTATGGTCAGTATCTGTTGCATGTATGGAAACGTGAATTTTGACTAAGGCGCATATCGGATGAAGTCGACACCACTTGCAGTTCCAGATGTTCTGCTGATCGAACCCAGGGTTTTCGGCGATGAACGTGGATTTTTCTATGAGAGCTTCAATCAACGCAGTTTTGAGTCGGTTATTGGAGAGTCGGTGCAGTTTGTGCAAAGCAACCATTCGCGCTCTGCGCGCAATGTTTTGCGTGGTTTGCATTATCAAATCAAACAAGCACAGGGAAAACTCGCGCGCGTGGTAGTGGGAGAAGTATTCGACGTGGCTGTGGATATTCGCCGATCTTCACCCACTTTTGGAAAATGGGTGGGTGGAGTATTGAGCGCCGAGAACAAGAATCAATTATGGATTCCACCCGGCTTCGCGCATGGCTTCGTTGTATTGTCCGATTACGCTGAGTTTTTGTATAACACTACTGATTACTGGGCGCCCGAGCACGAACGCTGCATTGTTTGGAATGATCCAGTTTTGGCCATTAACTGGCCGATTACCGGGTTGCCAGTATTGTCTGACAAAGATGCATGTGGCGTAACGTTCGGAAATGCTGAGGTATATGATTAATTGATAATTTTAGTGCGGAAATTGCAAGCCTAATCGAATTTATTGAATAATGGCCAAACAAAAAACCATTTATTCTTGCACCGAGTGTGGCGGGCAAACTCTGAAATGGCAAGGTCAATGTCCGCATTGCCAGGAATGGAATACTCTGGTGGAAACGCTCGCAGAGAAGAATGTGTCGCGTTTTAGTCCAGTGTCGGAAATTGGTCAGGTGCAGAACTTAAGCACTATTGATGCACGAGAAGAGTCGCGTTACCCAACCGGTATCGAAGAGCTGGATCGTGTTCTGGGTGGTGGATTAGTGCATGGCGGTGTTCTGCTGCTGGGCGGAGATCCAGGAATCGGTAAATCAACCTTGTTGTTGCAAGCGCTATCTTTTATGTCGGTGCAGCATTCAGTATTGTATGTCAGCGGTGAGGAATCTGCGCAACAGGTGGCGCTGCGTGCTAAACGACTGGCATTGAATGTGCAGTCAGTCGATTTGTATGCAGAAATTCAATTGGAGAAAATCCAGGCTGTGCTGGCTGAGCGTAAACCGTCGGTGGCGGTGATCGATTCGATTCAAACTATCTATTCCGAGATGTTGCAATCCGCGCCGGGTTCGGTTGCACAAGTACGTGAATGCGCAGCGCAATTGACTCGTTTGGCCAAATCGAGCGGCACCTGTATTATTTTGGTTGGTCATGTGACCAAAGAAGGGGCTCTGGCAGGTCCGCGCGTGCTGGAACATATGGTCGACACCGTGTTGTATTTCGAGGGTGATATGCATTCTAGTTTTCGCATGATTCGCGCATTTAAAAATCGTTTTGGTGCGGTTAACGAATTAGGTGTTTTTGCGATGAGCGATAAGGGATTGCGCGAAGTGAAGAATCCATCGGCATTGTTTCTTTCACATCATGATAAGCAAGTGCCGGGATCATGCATTATGGTAACGCAAGAAGGTACGCGCCCACTATTGGTGGAGATTCAAGCTTTGGTCGATGAAGCACGCTCACCCAATCCGCGACGACTCTGTGTTGGATTAGAGCAAAACAGGCTGGCTATGTTGTTGGCGGTATTACATCGTCATGCAGGCATTCCCTGCTTTGATCAGGATGTTTTTGTCAATGCCGTGGGCGGTGTAAAAATTACTGAACCAGCTGCGGATCTTGCGGTTATGCTGGCAGTGGTTTCGTCTCTAAAAAATAGACCCGTAGCGGAAAAAATGATTGTGATCGGCGAGATTGGTTTGGCTGGAGAAATACGTCCCGTGCAACGTGGACAGGAGCGACTCAAGGAAGCCACAAAACTTGGTTTTAAGCAGGCCATTATTCCATTAGCCAATAAACCTAAGCAGGTCATTCCAGGCATCGACATCATCGCCGTTGGTCGCATCGGAGAAGCTGTTGCGCAGATGTATTGAAATAATATTCAGCTGATAATCAAGCGGGTAACATTGAAATGTGTAATTATTGTAAAATCCAGCATGCATAAAAAATCGTGTGATGCAGCCAATATTCTGGGGGATACTCATGCGTATTTGGAAAATCGGATATTAGCTAATAATTGCATTATCTCATGTGATTATCCGTCTTTTCTTCATGAAAGAATTGGTAATGGTTAGTGGGCATCCACACACGATAGCTGCGATTAATAAATTGATGTGCAGCATGGATCCGGTGCGGATAACTTCTTTCTATTTTAATAAGGAATTCAAAGTGGTATCGGGTCTGATTGGATGAGTTTGCAACGACAGCTTTGGATAATGGGCGGACTGTCAGTTGCGGTCATTATAGCGGCTATGTTGCTGCCGCCCACTCCACAATCCGTCGAATATCACTACTTCGCCGATCAGCGTAGTTTCATTGGCATTCCTAATTTCAACGATGTAATATCCAATTTGGCTTTTTTGCTTAGTGGTGGCGCAGGCTTGGTGTTCTTGTGGCGAGTTCAGGGAATGACAACGCAAACCACATTTCATAACCGTAAAGAAAGCCTGCCATACTGGGTGTTGTTTTTCAGCGTAGTTATTGTTGCATTGGGTTCTATCTATTATCACTGGACGCCAAATACTGATCGTTTGTTGTGGGATAGAATACCTATTGTCATGACCATAGCAGCGTTGCTGTCGGCGGCACTGATCGAACGCGTAAGTTCGACTATAGGTTTAAGAGCGCTACCTCTATTGATAATTTTTGCGGTGCTGAGCGTGTTATATTGGTATTGGACTGAACAGCAAGGCGCTGGTAACCTGAATTTTTATATCGTAATGCAGTTTTATTTGATTCTGCTGATTGTCTGGGTCAGCTTGTGCTTTCCATCGCGCTACAGTCATGGTAACGATATCTATCAGATCATTGCGTTGTACGCATTTGCGAAGTTAGTGGAATTATTGGATGAATCAATTTTTGTTTGGACGGACGGTTGGATTAGCGGACATACGTTAAAACACCTGATTGCTGCGTATGCTGCCTATCGAATTGTACTGATATTACGGAAAAGGGTGTTGTTGGTAGGGTAATGTGCCAAACAAATAGTTTATATATCAGTCGCCGACACAGGTGAAATAAATGAATATTATAAATTTTTATAGTCAATTCTGAAAAACATCTGAGCTTAACTTTTTGTGCAGCTTCGCAATTCGACTTTAGAATGCGTCGAATAAAGGAAAACTGAATTCAAGTAAAAAGGGAAGCAGAAATAAAATTATCGATCAAAGGGAGCAGATGCAGAACGTGATTTGTTCGGAGCTCTCATGGCACCATTTACGCAAATGTTGTTTTGATACAACACCAATCTAATATTGCCTTGACAGGAAAAAGCACCTTATATAAGCTGCTGAGTGGTCAAATATGACACACTTATATTTGTTAAGCAATGTCAGCGGTAAGCGTTTGAATGAAAATTTTCCAGCCAGCAAAATGCATTATTTAAAATTGAATATAAAAATTGGCACGCTCAACCAGAATTTCTTGCAAAAAATAAGCAAGATGACAAGTACAATTACTTCGAGGGGAAGATCTTGAGTTCGACAATAATCAAGTTGAACGCTCCGCTAACGCAAGCGTTTGATTTTCAGCCTTCAAGCGAATTGCATCTAACACCGACACCGACACTCAATACGCTAGTTCAGCAGTTAGCTGGTTTTGATACACTAACAAGTGCTTTAGAATATGCAGCAAAGGGTGTAACGGGGTATAACTTTTATGACGCGAAAGGAAATGTTCGTTCAGTTCTGCCATACAAAACACTTAGGCAGAATGCTCGTACTTTAGCTCAGCGTTTGTCTGGCTTTGATTTGCCCCGTGGTAGCCGGGTAGCGATCATCGCTGATACCTCCCCGGAATTTGTTGAGTTGTTTTTTGCATGCCGCTATGCTGGGTTAGTTCCATTTGCAATGCCGGTTCCAGTTAATCTTGGAAGCCATGTGATATATGTTCAGCAATTGAGAGGGATGCTTGAAAGTAGTCAGGCTAGTATTGCACTAGCTAATATTGATTATATTAATTTTCTTGAAGAAGCTGTAATAGGCGTTGCCAGCATACGCTGGGCAGGGACACCAGGAAAATTAAATGAGCTTCCTGTCAATGACTCAGAATTGCAGTCTAATCATCCCGATGAAACCGCGTATTTGCAATTTACGTCCGGTAGTACACGTACTCCGCGAGGTGTAGTTATAACCGAACGGGCCTTGATGTGTAATTTGCAAGGTATCGTACGTAATGGTTTGGAAATAAAACCTGATGATCGTTCCGCATCGTGGCTGCCTTTTTACCATGATATGGGATTGGTTGGACTCGTTCTGGCTCCAATGGTTACGCAGATTTCAGTCGATTATTTAGCAACCAGGGATTTTGCAATTCGTCCGATGCAGTGGTTGCGCCTAATTAGCCGAAATCGTTGTACGGTTGCATTCAGTCAACCATTTGGCCTTAAACTATGCACTCTTCGTGTGCGGGAATCTGATCTTAAAGAATTGGATTTAAGTTGCTGGAGAGCAGCTGGTATAGGTGCAGAAATGATTCGTCCCGATACTTTAAGAAACTTCGCTGAGAAATTTTCATCAGCTGGTTTCGATGCGAATGCCTTTTTGCCATGCTATGGTCTTGCAGAATCAACACTTGCTGTTACATTTTCAAAAATCAATACAGGATGCAATAGTCTGCAAGTAGATAGTAAGACGCTGATTGATAAAAAAATGGCTGCGAGACTGCAGGCTGATGGTCGAAAACAAAATGAATTTGTAAACTGTGGACGTCCACTGCCCGGACATATCGTTAAGATAGTTGATGAAGATGGACACCAATTATCTGAGATGATGGTTGGTAGTGTGCTGGTGCAAGGTGATAGCGTAATGACCGGCTATTATAATAACCCAGAAGAGACGAGCAAGGCACTAAAGCCCGGAAACTGGCTGGATACCGGTGATATTGGTTTTCTGTTTGAAGGTGATTTGTTTATAACGGGACGTCGCACCGATGTGATTATCGTTAATGGCCGCAATATTCGAGCGCAAGATATCGAAGAGTTGGCTGAGCAGCAACCGGAAGTTAGATCACGAGAGGCATCTGCATTTGGAATTAATGGTGAAGATGGCGCAACGACTATTGTGCTGGTAATTGAGTGCAGGCTTACCTCTCCAACAGAGCGTCAATCGCTGACAACTAGATTGCAGCAACTTGTTTATATGGCATTTGGAGTCAATTGTGTTGTTGAGCTTGTTCCACCACATACTTTGCCTAGGACTTCATCGGGTAAACTTTCACGCTTTGCGGCCAGGCAAGGATATATTCAAAGAACCAAATTAGTTGATCAATTATCTTTTGTAGAGTCAGGCGACAGATAAAAGGTATGCAAAAATTAGTAGCTGTAACAGGTGCTACTGGTTTTATTGGCAGTGTACTAATTCAAAGACTAATTCAAGATGGATGGATAGTGCGTGCACTTGCTCGGACTATCCGCTTCCCAGATACTGAATCAATTCAGTGGGTCCAAGGTAACTTAGATGATTTTAATGCGTTGCATCGCCTGGTTGATGGTGTGGCGTGTGTGATTCATTGTGCTGCAACGGTAAGAGGAAGTTCTTTTCAAGAGTTTGAACGCACCAATATTACCGGTACAGAAAATATCTTGTGTGTCCTGGCTAAACAAAAACACTCTCCCCGTTTTTTACTTATTTCTTCATTAGCTGCACGTCAACCAGAGTTATCTTGGTATGCTCAAAGCAAGTATTTATCAGAGCAAAAACTTATTGAATACTCAGACCATCTGCAATGGACAATCTTCCGCCCTACAGCTGTTTATGGTCCAGGTGATAAAGAAATGAAACCGCTTTTTCAATCTATGTATCGTGGATTTTTTCCTGTTGTTGGAAAAGTGCAAAATCGATTTGGGCTAATTCATGTATATGATTTGGTTGCGGCTATTCAGGTCTGGATAAATTCTGAAAAAACAATCAATGGAATTTTTGAACTCGATGATGGTACGCCTGGTGGATATAGTTATGAGAGTCTTAAGGTCATGGCGCAACAAGTATGGAAGCATCGGATACATTGTATTGCGATTCCAAATCTGTTTATCCGGTGCATTGCATTAACCAATCTTTGGTTTGCCCGCTTGTTTCTGTATTCACCCATGCTGACTCCAGGAAAGATCAATGAATTACAGCATGAAGACTGGGTATGCAATAATGCTCCCTTGATTAACGTATTACCTGGTTGGCATCCGAGAATTCGTTTACAAGATGTATTATCTGAAGTAATCTAACTTCAAAATTAACCATACTGAAATAACTTATGACTGAAAGTAATTATGATGAGATCATGAAGCTGCTTTGTGATCGGCTAAGCGACTTGACCAATGCTGATGTCTTGATTGCCCCTGAAACGAACTTGATCAACCAATTGTCGATTGATTCCATCAAACTGCTCAATCTGATTATGGAAATTGAAGATGCTTTTGATATTTCTATTCCTATCAATGCATTAACAGATGTTCAGACAGTTCGTGAGTTAGCTGATTTGGTACATAAAATTAAAATAACATCATCATAATGAATTTACTTGAAAAGCTAGATGCTGCTGCGGCTGCAAGAAAAGCGCTTTTACCTGATGGTGTGGGTGCTTTTGGTATTCCAATCGAAGAAGTTTTCTCGGCTACTGAAGCTCGAATTGGGAGTCGTCGCGTACTTCTGATGGGTACGAATAATTATCTGGGTCTAACTTTTTCTCCTGAATGCATTCGTGCGGCGCATGAGGCGATTGATAAAGAAGGAACGGGTACCACAGGCTCACGAATGGCGAATGGTAGTTATTTTGGTCACCGCGCATTAGAGAAGGAATTTGCCGATTTTTATCAATGTGGCTCTGGAATTGTTTTTACAACCGGTTATCAAGCGAACTTAGGCACCATCTCTGGTCTGGTTGGTCCAGGCGATACGGTTCTGATTGATGGCGATTCTCACGCAAGTATTTTTGATGGTTGTATTCTTAGTGGTGCGAATATTATTCGCTTCAAACATAATGATATGGCCGACATGGAAAAACGATTGCGTCGCTTGGGTGATAATATTGAAACCACGCTCATTATCGCTGAAGGTATATATAGTATGCTTGGAGATCAGGCTCCTTTAGCCGATATCGTGCAATTGAAAAATAAATATGGTGGTATATTGCTCCTTGATGAGGCTCATTCACTCGGCGTTTTAGGTAAAACAGGTCAAGGCCTTGTTGAAACAACAGGTTTGTTAAATGAGGTTGATTTTATAACAGGGACTTTTAGCAAAAGTTTGTGCAGTATTGGCGGATTTTGCGTAAGTAATCACCCCCAACTGGAACAATTGCGGTATGTCAGTCATCCCTATATTTTTACTGCATCGCCATCACCGGCAACAATTGCTTCAACACGCGCAGCCTTAGAATTGCTTCGGAAAGGCAGTCATTTGCGTGACAAATTATGGAGCAACTGTCGACAACTCTATTCGCAGCTTCAAGAAGTAGGCTATCAGCTAGGCCCGGATCCGGGTCCAGTCATTGCGGCTGTTGTTGCAACGCCACAACAAGCACTGCTACTCTGGCAACAATTACTTGAACATAATATTTATGTAAACCTTATTTTGCCGCCAGCTGCACCCGAAGGTAAATCACTAGTGCGGTGCAGCGTTAATGCTGCACATACAACGGAAGAAATTAGATATGTAGGGGATACTTTTGTTAAGCTGTACGATGCGATAAATACGCAGGCATAAACTACTTCCTGTTTTGATGTATATTTAGCACGTTTGCCAATCTTTAGTTGGGCTGGTAAAGAATAGGCTGGCAAGCAGAACTTGGCTCCTGAATCGCACATTGAGTTGGATATAATTCTTAATTCATACTTGAGGTCCTACGATGAAAATAATGCAAGGATTGGTTTTAATATTATTTTCTTTTCTTTTGCAAAGCCATGCTCTGGGATTAAGTATTGTGTACGATGGGTTTAGCTGTCTGAGTGCAGTTGATTCCAATGATCCGACCCCCACTATCACACCGATACAAAGTAAGTTTGAGGTCATTGAAGATGCCGGAGAAGGCATATATCGTTTAAGCCTAACAGGTGGTATCCCGCGTTTTGTCAATAATAATCAGAATGTGTGTATTGATAGTACAACGGCAATTGGATATTCGGGAATTCCTGCGATTGACGGTTTGCCACGCCAACTGGAATTCATTGATGCCACAGCCTATTTTAACGGTAAAGAATTAATGATTGTTATCAGTTCAATGTATACTGACTTGAGCGCGAGAAGCAATCCATTTTTGCCTTTTACTACGAGTTCTGTGTTTGCACTTACAAACACGCTCATCATGGAATTTAATCCTAATTTGTCTTCGTTTAGTTTAAAGAAAGTATTGCGCAATCGAGGATTTACGCAGACCAATGAATCTACAAATTTAATAGCGCCATTCCAAGAAACAGTTTTGCCATCATTTAATGAGACAGCACGAGACAGACCCAAGATACTTACTCCAGTATCCAATATAGACTTTTTTTTGCAGTAAATGGCCGTGCAATTATTCGATCGCAAAGGTGCTGCATCCTGTCCCAGCTAACGTTGACTTGATAATAAAGTCTTATTATCGAGTGCGGATCAGCGCCCATGCTTTTACAGGTTACGATATCAATAACTTTTAGTCTTACAGCAGCTGATTAGCCAAATTCGCAAGGTTTGATCGTTCGCCTTTTTCCAGTCGCACATGCGCATAAATTTCGTGATGCCTGATTTTGTCGATCAGATAGGACAATCCATTACTCTGGGAATCTAGATAAGGAGTATCGATTTGATAAATATCGCCGGTAAAGACAATTTTTGTATTTTCACCTGCACGCGTGATGATGGTTTTTACCTCATGCGGCGTGAGATTTTGTGCTTCATCCACAATAAAAAACACATTTGAAATACTGCGCCCGCGGATATAAGCGAGCGGAGTAATTTTCAGCTTCTCTTGATCAACAGCATCTGTAATCTGTTTATATTCTTTATCTTTCTCGGTAAACAAACTCTTAATGAATTTTAGATTATCCCACAGCGGTTCCATATAGGGATTAAGTTTTGAGATAATATCGCCTGGCAAGAAGCCAATATCTTTATTGCTTAAGGGCACAATTGGGCGTGCTAAATATATTTGTTTGAAATGTCTTTTCTGGTCGAGTGCGCCGGCGAGTGCAAGCAATGTTTTTCCTGTCCCTGCAACACCTTGCAAGGTAACGAGTTTGATATTTGGGTTTGTAATCGCATGCAAAGCGAATACTTGTTCGGCATTTCTGGGGGTAATCCGGAAGGCGGATTCTTTTTCAATACGTTCAATTCGGTGTGTTACAGGATTATAAAACACCAGAACAGAAGCCCGGTTGTTTTTTAGAATAAAATAATGGTTAGGTATGGGGTTTTGTATGCCTATGTCGGCGGACATACAAAAATTCTGGGTATAAACGCTATCGATAATCTCTTTCGATAACCCCTCAATCACGGTTTTACCCGTATACAAAGATTCGATATCTTTGATTTTTCCGGTTTCAAAATCTTCCGCTGGAATATTCAGGGATTTTGCTTTGAGTCTTAGGTTGATATCCTTGGATACCAAGACTACTTTTCTTTCCGGATATTCCTGGCCCAGCGAAATTACTACATTTAGAATACGGTGATCGGCGGTGTTTTCTCTAAATATCTCGGTAGCGTCCAGCCCGATGGTCTTTTCCTGCATGCATACCTTGAACTGGCCATGATTCGGATAATCAATGGGAATCCAGTTTTGCAGCGAATGGCTTGCCGACAATTTGTCCATAATCCGTATGAATTCTCTTGCCTCAAAGTTCTTGATGTCATTGCCCTTTTTGAAATGATCAAGTTCTTCCAGCACGGTAATCGGAATGGCTACATCATTATCTTCAAAGCTGTAAATTGCGTTGTGGTTATATAAGATAACTGAAGTATCGAGAACAAAAATCTTCTTTTTTTGCTTTCTTGGCATAGGAAATCAAATTAGTGAAAACTATATTGGCAATTATTAGATACTGCTACAAGACGAATTTTGAGAATCGCAAAAGTAATGTACCCTGTTTTCTAGAAAGGTGCTACTTCGGTGTAATAGGGAGAGAATAGATATGAACCACTAGAAGTATTCAAAAAAATTCCAGTAGGCTCGTGAATAGTATCTGTTTTTTTATTCGTTTCAGGCGGATGCAGCTCTAATATCATTCTTTGATGTTGAAATACTACGAATTCAGAATGATTATGAGCATGTGCAAGTTATTAGTTCATTTGGAAAGGGATCTCATATGATTTCATTGACTCGGCTATGGTAATTGCACAGTGGATCCGAGACACGGGTCGATTCATATTTGATTTTGATTTACACTCATAGCCCTATATTTCTATTTAATGTGACTACAAGTTTCGCTATTGGGCTTGTGCATCTGGAAGTCAGACCTGTTTCTGAACCAGAAATTTACACCATGCTGCTGCCGGGCCTGATCTGATTTTTTGAGGATGCTCGTGTAGGCCTATTAAACGTTTGGTATCGAGGAAATGATAAGTGAAGTAAAATCTGATATGCTCGGATTTGGAAAAGAATTCATCGTCTTTTATTTATTTAATCTCTTCCGGGTTTAATTCCTCGCCCCTTGGGGCGAAGGCTGGTTGAAAACCAGCAGTCTGAAGAGCGCTTTTAATACCTCGCTGCTTGCGGCGGGGTGCTTTATTATAATTTATTGTGATTGGCAACATTCTGCGAAGCAAAAAGATAATCGATGAAAATAAAATTATTTACTCTAGAACCAAAAAGTTTCTTCTTTCGAGAGAATGGTCTGAAACTAAATTCGCGTGTTCACTCTTCCATTATTTTTTTCGGATGCACATCATATTAATATCCATCCCATTCTTGGTAAGTTTCGATAATTAGAGCAATAGCGATATGCATTATCAGAACCTGCTTTGTATTGGCGATAGCCAAACTTTTGGCGCGCGGACTTATGGTTGTTATCCGTTATATCTGGCCCAAATGCTCACTCAACAAACACCTTATCAATGGCGTACGATTAATCGAAGCGTTAATGGGTATACAGCTCGGGAATTATGGTTTTTGCTCGGTCATGAGATCGAAGTTATCAGCGATACTTATCAAGTATGCGTGCTCATAGGTACAAATGACGTGGGAAATGAAACGCCGCTGGATCTTTTTGAAGAATATTACCGGCAAATTGTTCGAGCATTTCTGATCAAAAAATACAAAGCTATATTTTGTGCTGAAATTCCTCCTATTTTTCCTGATGGTCATATTTTTTTCCGCAAAGAAACAGTAGAGCGGCGTAATCAATATAATGACGCGATCAGGAAAATTTCAACCGAAAATAAAAAAATTCATTGCGTACCGATTAACGGATTAGGTCGTGATTGCTACGTGGATTCTGTTCACTTCAACGAGCAAGGAAATCGAGTTGTCGCTGAGACATTTGCTAAGGCTATTCTAGAACGTTGAAAGTCGGGATTGTAATTGGTACTCGTCCCGAGGTCATGAAAAATTATGCCATTGTTAAGGCTCTGCGCGAAGCGAATTTGGATTTTGTTGTTTTGCATACTAATCAGCACCAAGATCCATTGCTCCGAGAGGTGGTATTTGCCGAAATGGGCTATGTGCCAGATTTTATTTATCCTCGATCTTATAGTATTGGTGCGGCGATTGATTGGGTATGCGAAATCATTCGCACGCAGCAGATTGATCTGATCTTGGTGAATGGCGACACTGCGGCATCAATTGTTGGTGCCGTTGCTGCTGTCTATTCTGATGTTGGATTAGCTCATGTCGAAGCAGGTCTGCGTGCTTATGATAATCGCATGTATGAGGAACGCAACCGTATCATGGTCGATAGTGCGGCGCATTATTTGTTTACGTATACGCAGCATCATGCTGACTATTTGAAAAGGATTCCGGATTTGCGCGGCCGAATTTTCAATGTTGGCAATACCACTGTAGATTTAATTCATGACTTCTCTGCTGAATTGGTTAAACCACGCTTGGATACTTATGCATACATTACCCTGCATCGAAAGGAATTTACCGACAGCCGCAAAAGAATGATTGACGTTTTTACAACGCTTAATTCGTTGGTAGATGAATTCGATGCCATGATTTTCCCCATACATCCGCGGACACGGGATGCTATGCAAAATTATGGCCTCAGCTTTGATCTGTTGTCACGGATAATGGTTATTGATCCGGTCGATCCATTTACATCGCTTTCTTATGAGAAATTTGCGGCGTTAATCATTACGGACAGTGGCTGCATTCAGGAAGAGGCTTATATTTTTGGTGTCCCATGCGTGACCGTGCGAAATAACACCGAGCGACCGGAAACCATAAAAGTGGGCGCCAATGTGTTAACTGGTTTTTCCCCTGGAGTGATCCAGGATAAGATATGTTCGCAAAAAAGCTTTGGCCATCAGCAGTTTCCACCAGTCTATGGTGACATCGGAGTGGGTGAGCGTATTGTCCAAGCTTTGCGAAAGCATTTTATAAATTGGCGTAATTATTAATTTTAATTGTGTGCGTCGATTACTTTGATCTTTACACAAAGCATCATTGCAATCTGAACTGAGCTGTTTATTAAGTTTCTACACATTTGCTTCGTAGCATATTGACTAAGTTGTCATCAATGGAAAATTCAGTTTGATTTTCTTCGATTGGGTTAATAAGAGTCAGAAATTCATGTGGCAAGCAAGTGCGGATTTCTGTCCTTAGGGTGTTAAGAGGTTCTTTTGCACCATATTTTCTGGAAATCCAGCCCAGTGGCAACTGCTCGTTGCCAC
Source organism: Nitrosomonas sp. (assembly GCF_019752095.1). Classification (GTDB taxonomy): domain Bacteria; phylum Pseudomonadota; class Gammaproteobacteria; order Burkholderiales; family Nitrosomonadaceae; genus Nitrosomonas. Next base: position 34,367 of record NZ_JAIEMO010000003.1, on the reverse strand, counting down.
GATATAAATAGGATTTTCCGCCTTGTACGCTAACGAGCCACGACTTACCCGCGCAATCTATGACGATTCCATCACTTGTCATTTCGACATGTGCATCAACATGCCAGTGCATTGCCAGGGCGTGTTCGCTCGTGCCATCTATGCGGTCCCAAATCATCCACCTTCCGAAGTGATGGTCGTAAACAAGTGCTCGCCAGTGCATCACTCCACTATCAGCGTAGCCATTATGATTGGCCAGAATTACAGTCTTGCCATTAAGATTTTCACTGTGCCATATTAGTTTTGCAGTATAAGCGCGCGACCAGCCAAATGCGGTTTCCTTATTCTGTAATGCCTGATCAGTATCATCCACCACAATTGTGTTATGAGCCGATGTGCCGCGAAAGTAATGCCTGAAATGCGAATCTCCGTCATATAGATATGTGCCTGGGTCGACTAATAATGATTTTCTGTCAAGATCCCAACAAATAGATAAAGCATCGGCGTGCCCATGCCCGAACGTGTTGGCTAATCCAAGTTTGCCGTGACTGAATCGCATATCGCCATGATTTTCCGCCCCTAGAATTTTCGAGTACCCGGATGCTGCAAAAATTTGTAGTGACTGGTCTGGTAATTCGGATTTATAAAAGCAATTTTTCCATGATAATCGGAGATACGGCGACAATGCATAACCATCGTCGCTATCCCCTACCGCGGGTAAATTATCGGGCGATGAGGCAAATGCTTGTAAAAAATTTCTACCACGAATCCAGGCTTGTTCGATACCGCTGGGAGTGGATCTACCATGATGTTTGAGCAGGCAGGTGACCAGTCCGCACAAATCAACCATCATCGCCAGATATCGGAACGATTGTTCGCGATTTCCTCCATCTGGAAGAATTTGAACATTTGCTTCTTTCGCCATGATTTTTAAGCCAACAGCCAGCCATTCTTTCGCGTCGGGCAGCTCGGGAAAGAGAATGCCGGCATAAATAAGCCCAGCACATTCTCCGAGGGTATGATTTCCGGCGTAAGCAAAAAGACAAAGCCTGCGCCGGATGAAGTAGGCATGGCTGTGTACAAGGTACACAAGCGCCTGCCAGGTTTGCGGGCTAATTTTCTCATTTCTTACTCTATCAAATGCATGGCAGATACTTATCAGTCTGAGTGCGCATTCCATTGTAGAAATATAGTTTACGCCCTTTAACCATGGATTTGCACTGATCCACGACAATATTATTTTTTCCATCTGCCGGGTAACTTGGCGTTTGATGTAAAGATCATCCGTTAGATTGCCAATCAAACTGAAGGTGACCAAATTTTGTAATCGGGAGCGAGCCCAAGCCAGTTGAATATCTCCAATCGGATTGCCCGGTGCAAAAGGGATTCGTGCAAAGAATTTTAGGGGCCAGTAGCGTTCGGAGTCCGGTGCTTTATGCCAGCACAGATCGTGTGCGGAGATTGCCTGACTCGCCGAATTGGGAATGACGTAAACCTGTTTGTCATCTTGAATAGTAAGATTCGATAGCTTCAAGTCCGCGCAATCCCAAGGAAGCAGAGGAAGGCAAGACAGTTTACTGCGGCAAAACGTGAAGTTCTCCGAATTGACAGTCTTGTAGAAGGGTAAGCCATGACCTGTACACAACTTAATCCACATGCCGACAAGTGACGCCCGTCTCCTGATACGGTATAGAGATTCACCTAGATTCATATGCGACTTAGTTTATCTTTTTAGGCAGCTCACCCGGTTTGCGCATCTTTGCCGCATTCATAACCCATGCCGGGTTACATACTTTTTTTCCAGGTATGGGGATTACGTCTGCTTCACCATAGATGTCGTGATAATGTCGATAAAGGTAGTCACATACATTTTCATAAGCACATTTTTTGCAATTTTTGGTTTTAATTCTATCTTTGAATACATAGAAGCGGCTGAGTCCTGCTGTACACACCGCTCTGAAGCCATATTTGGTAATAAAAGTAAGATACGGTATTTTTAGAATGCCGAGTATCAGGCAGAGCCAGGTAATGAAACTGCCTTTTCTGATCAGGAAACTTGTGAAATTGTCCCATTCGTCCGGATCAAAGGTCATTTGATCCATGTTCGTCACATATTGCTCGTAACCGGGAAGGAAGCAAAATGGCATGTACCTTACATTGAAATGAGGGAGTTCAGCTTCGTACGACTTGATTGCTCTAATAATCTCTCGGCCTGCGTCTGCGTAATTGACATATACTTCTTTAACGATATCAATATTCTTTGCTTGCAGCACCGGATTGAACATCACAAAATTGATGTTATCGACCTTCTTTCTAATGAGTAGCTGCATAATTTCAGTCAGATACATGAAATTTGTTTTGCAGACAACGGTATTGGTTCGCACCCTTAAACCAAACTCATTTGCGTGATCGATAGCTTCCAGAATGTGATCAAAGCTGCGTGGAACCTTTGTCAGATCATCATGAGTTGGCGCATCATGACCGTGGATACTGAACAATATATCATCGACACCTGCAGCGACGAGACCGGCGACGTAATCCCGCTTAGATAACCTAATGCCGTTTGTAATCAGGCAGACAATGGAAAAGCCAAGTTCTTTTTTAGCATACGTGATCAATTCGAGCAGATCTTTGCGTAGCGTCACTTCTCCTCCGGTAAACTCGATTTCTTGTATCCCAAGCATTTTGGCTTGCTTGAGCTGTTTTTTCGCTTGTTCTGTTGTCAGCGTGTTTTCATTGGATTTCGTGATGACGGAATCATAGTAATAGCAAAAAGGGCATTTAGCATTGCACGCATAGCCCAAATTAATCTCTACTTTTTTGGTATGGTAAAGCACGGCTAAAGATTCCTTTGTTTTGGAATTGAAAGTAGTGGGTCGAAGTGAACTGAGCAGCAACGCAATTTAAATCCAGAGGCTCTTGCCATAGGTTGATGCTTTAACTGGGCATTATTTTTATGTTGAGATTATATTCAATTCTCAGCAATAAAAACCATTTAAGTTGAGGATTCATCTTGATCAAGAAGATCACACTTTATCTGAATGATATTGCGATAGAATTATCAGCAGATATGAGAGAAGAATCTGAAGCTCGCTTTATGGATGAATTTGACATACTTGAATCATCCTATGATGCGACAAGAAATAAAAACAATTTCAGTTAATTTACTAAAAGGGCTTTTTCTATGGTCGCATTGGTCCGGTGGGGGATATTAAGCGCGGGACGAATGGCCGATCGCTTTGCCGCTGATCTCAGGGGGACCCCTGGTACTGAAGTTGTTGCCGTGGCTGCACGATCAATCCAGCGAGCGGAGGCATTCGCAGCAAAGCATCGCATTTCCCGCGCGTATGACTCATATGAGGTGCTAGCCAAAGATCCGGATATTGACGTTATCTATGTAGCTACAACTCATAATTTCCACAAGAGCCATACGCTTCTGTGTCTGGAAAATGGAAAGCATGTGTTATGTGAGAAACCATTGGCGCTTAATGCGATAGAAGCACGTCAAATGATTGCTTGTGCAGGTGAAAAGCGGATTTTTCTTATGGAAGCCATGTGGTCGAGGTTTAATCCTGCGTATAAGTGTGCGATGCAGTGGGTTAAGGACGGGTTGATCGGGGAAGTTCGGATGCTCAAAGCCGACCTCGGATTCAGGGCATCGTGGGAACCCGAGCATAGATTGCTTAATCCCGCTCTTGCCGGTGGGTCAATTCTGGATGTCGGTATTTATCCGCTTGCTTTGACCTCTCATCTTTTTGGCCCGAAGCCTTCAGAAATTCAAGCGCTGGCATTTCTGGGTGCAACCGGTGTCGACGAGCAAGCGGGTATCATGCTGCAATATCCACAGGGGCAGCTTGCTTTGCTATCAAGTGCCATTCAAACGCGCACTCCGCATAATGCTTTTATTATGGGTACCAAAGGAATGATTTGGATTCCCATGTTTTGGCGTGCCCGCCTGGCTGTTCTTTGGCGTTCGAGAAAATTGCCTCGTATCACATGGGGGAGTGCCGGATACCAGCATGAAGCCGCAGCAGTCAATCAGTGTATTCGAGAGGGAAAAATGGAAAGCGAAACAGTTACTCTTGCTGAATCCTTAGCTATGATGGAAACGATGGATCAGATAAGGGGAAAAATCGGCTTGAAATATCCTGGGGAATGAATCGACTTAATCGCTGGATGGCAACAGTCAATTATTTGGATGTTACTCTAGATTTCGGTTTCCTCGATTTAATCCCTGATCAATTGGGGCAGCCACTTGCTAATATCTCCGGTACAGCATGACTGCCAAACAGATTCTATTCGTGGCTGATCACGACAGCTCTCAAATTGCCTTTTGGCGCTGTTCGCTTATAAATTTCCCTTTGCTGCTATTTTCTTTCATTTCTACTGGATCAGTTTCTTCCGTCGGTCAATTATACAAGGCTTTTCATCGAGTACCACTTTTTTGGAGACAGATCAATCATCATGAATTAACGAATTGTCGTCGAGCGAATTATTTTTAGGATTGCAAGTTGATTTACTTGCTGCGTAACTTAATTGCACTTATTACTTGAATTCGACTCTGATTAGAATTGCTACTATTCCAAAAAGATTTGATCGAATGTTCCGCCATCGGAGAAGTGAGTATTGTGTGTGGTTTTCCAGTCGCCAAAGGCGTCATTGATATTGAATAATTCTATTTTGGGAAACTGCGCTGCGTATTTTTCAGCGACTTTAGCACTGGTAGGTCTGAAAAAATGCTTGGCTGCGATTTCTTGCCCCTCTTCTGAATAGAGATACTGGAGATAGGCTTCGGCAGCTTTTCGTGAACCTTTCTTATCGACAATTTTGTCAATTAATGCGACGGCTGGTTCAGCCAGGATACTTAGAGAAGGGATGACGATCTCAAATTTCCTTGTACCATATTCTTTAAGCACCTGAAACGCCTCATTTTCCCATGATATCAAAACATCTCCGGTTTCACGTTCTACGAACGAGGCAGTTGAGCCGCGGGCGCTAGAATCTAATACTGGAACATTCTTATAAATTTTGCTGACGAAATCTTTCGCTTTATCTTCGCCATAGTGCCGTTTGCCATATTCCCAAGCTGCCAGGTAGTTCCATTGCGCTCCACCGGATGTTTTTGGGTTTGGTGTAATGACCGATACGTCAGGATGTGCCAGATCTGCCCAGTCCTTAATTCCTTTGGGATTTCCTTTTCGTACCAAAAAAATGATGGTCGATGTATAGGGTGTGCTGTTATGACTTAGGCGTTTTTGCCAATCTTCCGGTAGTAATTGAGTTTTATTTGAGATTTCGTTGATATCATTGGCTAAAGCCAATGATACGACATCGGCTTCCAACCCTTCAATAACGGAGCGTGCTTGCTTGCCGGAACCGCCGTGAGATTGCTTGATTGTGATTGTTTCATCGGTTTCTGCTAGCCAGTGCCGTGCAAATGCCCGATTAAATTCTTGATATAACTCCCGTGTTGGGTCGTAAGAAACGTTGAGTAATATTTTTTCCGCCAATACGATATTGCTGATCAAGAAACCTACTGCCAAGAGGCTTATGGTTACCAAGGTTCTAATATTCATGATTGTTCCTTACATACAAATTACAAAAAATTTATAAGAAATTGATTCGAGATATTGAATGATAGTGCTGCTGATATCGGTTAAAAGTTAACTAGACGGAATGATTGCATAGCATGATACTACGCAGCTGTGGATAAGTCGATCAGGCTGGTATGGGTTTCCTTTCTATGGAGTGCTTTAAACGGCGACATATCATTGATAGTGGTGTGAGGTTAGCAGTAATATGAAAATAGTGAACTTGCAAGGCTGATAATATGCTGTGATCGAGAAAAAGGGGAGATTTTTTCATGCTACGTGTTCTACAAGATATTTTGCTTATGAAAGTGTTTTCTGGTTGATTTTATTGGCGCAAATTCACGGCTTTCTGACTTATCGGTTGCTTTATAGATGGTCGGTCAGGATACGTCAATTTATTGTGCCCGTGCCACGATAATTTATTTCTTGGCTTCATGCATAGTTCTTGCCGGCCCTGTTATTGGTCGGGTTACGTTAAACGCTTCTTTTTGCGTGTGTAATAAGTCGATATCCTTTCAACTAGACGAGAACGATGCTAGAGAACTCACAACAGTTATCCTTGGATAGAATGGAGCCTGGTGAAATTCCAGGACCCCATGGCTATCAAGATATCGTTCTTTAACGATTCTCTAATCAGAAAATAAAACTTAACAGCTTGTTATCACGCTAAGCTCTCTTGCTGCTACATCAATTTCAACGAGGTTATCGGTAAATCTCTAAAAGTCCATAGTAGTGATTTACTGAGAATCCCCTTGCTTATTGCCATCATAGAGGCTTGGTGGATATTGACCTGGCTTCGGATCACTGCATCCAACTAAGAAGAATGCAAAAATAGCAGCAATTAATAGTGAGTATTTCATGTCCATTATCTCCTATAAAATTAAATACCTATGATATATGAGTTAAGTGAAACAACTCTTTGGCCATTCAAAAAAACGAGAAAGACCGTCTTCTTGATACCAGAATCAAGTAATCTTGTCCAGTAAAAAATACAGAAATTTCTCCTAAACGAGCGTAAGTTCCGAATTGTCATTCAAAATGCAAGAGAAACTATGCGTTTTATTTGCCTTTAAGACCAATCGCTTGGAATTTTATCCCTATCGAGGAAACCAGTTATGTCGGGGACTTTGCAAGTTAAATGCTAGCTCTATCGTTGTTGCTTGCGTGCTGAGAAAATTTGATTGTAAGGACTTGATTACGCAAGAGGCAACTGGTCACGCTGTAACAAAAACACAAATTCATCTCCAGCACTGGTTTCTAGCCAGGTAAAAGGTAATTTCGGATAGGCCTGTTCCAGTGCTGCGTGATTATGCCCGATTTCAACTACCAGAATTCCATCGTCAGTTAAATGCTTGGCGGCCTGTTGTAGGATTTGGCGCGTCGCATCCAGTCCGTCCATACCGCTTGCCAGCGCATTTTCTGGTTCATGCCGGTATTCCAGGGGTAATTGCGCCATTGATTTAGCGTTGACATAGGGCGGATTGCTGATAATCAGATCGTAGCGCTTTTTCTGTAACGCTGAGAACAGATTGGATTCAATCAGATCAACTCGTTCTTCCAGCCCGTAATCCTGTGTATTTTTGTGCGCTACAGCAAGCGCCTGAACGGAAATGTCGGCGGCATCAATCGTGGCGTTGGGGAAGCTATGCGCCATCAAAATGGCGAGACAGCCGGAGCCGGTGCAGAGATCGAGTGCTGTGGTTACGACATCCGGGTCGATGATCCACGGGGATAGCTGCGTCTGTAGTAATTCGGCAATGAAGGAGCGCGGAATGATTACACGCTCATCGACATAAAAGCTGTATTCCCCGAGCCAGGCTTCATGCATCAGATAAGCCGCGGGAATTCTATCTTTAACGCGGCGTTCAATTATTTTCAGTACGTGTTCGCATTCGTCCGTTGTGACGCGCGCGTCCAGAAATGAATCCAGTTGGTCTAGTGGTAAATATAAGCTTTTCAGAATAAGATACGCCGCTTCATCATACGCATTCGCCGATCCATGACCAAAATACAAGCCGGCCTTGTTGAATTGACTGACCGCGAAACGTAGCAGATCGCGGAGGGTGTGCAGTTGCGATTGAACTTGGGTAATCATGAGTATTAAATTAACTGAGAAGCTGAAGTGACTGGTTTTATTGATACGAAACCGAAATGTAGCATAAAAACCGCGATGTGAAGGAATCACACTTGTTAATTATTTTGAATGCATCACATTGAATACTGACACAGACAATTATTTCATGCGGGTTGCTTTGGAACTGGCGCAACAAGCACAAGAGTTCGGTGAAGTTCCGGTTGGTGCTGTAGTGGTGCGGCGCGATGCCATTGTCGGACGTGGCTCCAATCGTCCGATTTCTGCTGCCGATCCTACTGCACATGCCGAAATCATTGCAATGCGTGATGCTGCCAATTGGATGGCTAATTACCGTTTGCCGGACTGTACGCTATATGTCACTTTGGAACCTTGTGTAATGTGCATCGGTGCGATTTTTCACGCGCGTATTCAACGCCTGGTCTACGCTGCAGCGGATCCCAAAACCGGTGCCTGTGGCAGTGTTATAGACTTGCCTGCGGAAGCGCGATTGAATCATCACTTGTTGGTTGACACAGGAATCATGGCACCTGAAGCTGGCGCATTGTTAAAGCAGTTTTTTGCACAAAGGCGCAATGCAACGAAACGGAACAAACATGAAAATTAATATCTATATCGCTACCCAGCAAATGGATGTAATCGATGAACAGGGAGAAATCGTCCGGCAATATCTCATTTCTTCGGCAAAGAACGGTACGGGCCAGAAAAATGGCAGCTTCTGCACACCGCTGGGGAAACATATCATTCGCGCTAAAATTGGCACTGGCCAACCCGTCAATACGGTTTTTATCAAGCGGCGTCCTACCGGTGAAATTTATTCATCGAAACTGGCTGCACAATTTCCTAAGCGCGATTGGATTTTGACACGTATTTTATGGTTATCCGGCTGCGAGCCGGGTTTAAACCGCCTGGGTTCGGTGGATACCATGCGTCGTTATATCTACATACATGGTACGCCGGATAGCGTGGCGATGGGTAAGCCCGGATCCATCGGATGCATCCGTATGCGCAATAGCGATTTGGTGGAATTGTTTGATCTGGTGGGCGCAGGAACACAGGTAGAGATAATTGCATAGAAAATAAATTGATTTTCCCATAACATTCGGAATAAGCTATTGCAATTGGGAGGGAAAATGGAGTCGCTATTAATCCTTAAAAGCTTCAGATTGGCTCACTGCATGTTTTTATTAGTCAGTTTGCTTTTATTTTCCACTCGGGTGGTCGCGGATGAATGGATTTATACCGTAAACGCAGGAGACAATCTCTGGAGTATTTCCGAGCAGCACTTGATCAGTACACAGTATGTAACTCGCTTGCAGCAGCTCAATAAAATATCCGATGCCTATACCATTCCTCCCGGCACCAAAATCAGAGTACCCGTTGCATGGTCAAAAACACAAACTAGCGGAGTTTATGCTCAAGTGGTTCATGTGCGCGGCAGTGTACTGATAAAACGTAAAAATGCTGCAGAGTTTCCCGCTGAAACAGGAATGAAGTTAAATACAGGCGATGAAGTGCGCAGCGAAAATGACTCTTTTGTCACGCTCAAGTTCTTCGATAATTCGCGACTTCGATTACAAGAAAATAGCCAGATACGTATCGATGAAATGAAGGTATTGGGTGATTATGGAGCGGTGGATACGCTCATCGAATTGCAGCAGGGTCGAACCGAGAATGCCGTACCACAAAAATCAGGGACCGGTACCCGCTTTAGAATTAAAACGCCTTCTGCCGTCAGTTCCGTGCGAGGCACTGATTTTCGCGTCGGAACAACAACCAAGGGTGAACATACGAGCAGTGAAGTGTTATCCGGTTTGGTGCAGGTCGAAGGTGGAGAAAAGGAAATTGCCGTTTCGGCGGGTTTTGGAACCATCACAGCGCTTGGTGCTCCACCAGTCGCACCGGTAAAATTGCTGCCAGCGCCGGATTTGAGCAATACCCCTGTGCTTTATGAGCACTTACCTTTGGTGATTACATTGAATCCGCTTGCGGGAGCAGCGACTTATCGCGCTCAAATTGCTAATGATCAAAATTTCCAGAATTTATGGACTGAGTTTACTACAGACAAATTACCTTTTCGTGATGGTGATATTCCAGATGGTAATTACTGGCTAAGAGTTCGGGGCATCGATGCTGCCGGTATTGAGGGACATGACGCCACAATAGCTTTCACGCTCAATGCTCGCCCCGAACCCCCTTTTATCATTGCGCCATTACCTGATGGCGTGGTTGACCCAATCAAGCGCGAATTCCAATGGTCGATTCAGCCGGAAGCGGCGTATTACCGTGTGATGATTAGTCAGGACTCCGGATTTACAACAACTACGATGGATAATGCCGAGGTTACGAACAACACCTTCCTGTTGACGGATCCCTTGCCGCCGGGCCATTATTTCTGGCGTATTGCATCAGTTTCCGCGACTGAAGGTGCCGGGCCGTTTACAGATGCCATGTCATTTCGGCTGCCCTTTCCAGGACCAACCATGGAAGAAGCAAAGTTCGATAAAACGCAGATGACATTTGCATGGCGAGCCGGTGGCGATGATCAAAGTTTTCATTTCCAGTTAGCGCGCGACGAGACATTTAATCAAATTTTATACGATGAGAAAACCTCAGCAACCCAATTGACAGTTACACGGCCTGACGGAGGTCAGTACTTCTTGCGCACGAAAACGATCGAAGCCGATGGTTTTGAAGGGCCTTGGGGGCCGCCACAAAAGATCGATATCCCTTACGCTAATCCCTATTGGTTGTTGTTACCATTTGCACCGCTGATTGATCTTCTTTTATGATCCAGTGGGTAGGCCGAGCATTCCGCAACACATTTGTTTTGCGTGCGATCCTGCTAATAGTAAGTGTGGGGTTGTTGTCCTTTTTTGCAGTACTGGAACGCATTGACGCTGTTATATACGATCAAATTTCCACCATACAACATTATCCACCCGATGATGATATTGTTATTGTCGCAATTGATGAAGAAAGTATAAAGACGCTAGGGCGTTGGCCTTGGTCAAGAAGTGTGCATGCCGAATTAATCAGGCGATTAGAAAGTATTGGCAACCACGCAGTTGCGTTTGATCTGATATTCTCAGAACCACAAACCAACGACCCTGAGGCGGATCATTCCCTGGCAGCGGCTATTGCATCTCATGGCATGGTCATTCTCCCCGTTGCTCCGGTTGCTGATGAAAATAGAGATTATGTTTATCTGGTCGAACCACTTCCTATCTACCGTCAGCATGCGAAGCTAGGTCACGTTGATATCGAGCTGGATAGCGATGGTATAGCCCGGCGGGTTTTTTTAACGGCCGGCATCGAAGAACCCAGATGGTCTGCATTTGCGCTTGTGTTAGCTGCGTTGACTCACCAAAACACAACAAATTCGATTAATAGCTTTTCTGATGACAATATCAAATTCTGGGGGCGTTGGGTGCGTTCGCATGAGGTGTTGATTCCTTATGCCGGTAAATCCGGAAGTTTCCAGCAAGTATCGTACGGTCAGGTATTGTCGAATGACCAAATTTTAGCCAGTCTAAGGAACAAATTTATCCTCGTTGGAATGACAGCAACCGGAATCGGAACCCGATTTGCCACGCCTGTTTCTCCGATTAACCGGCAGCCGATGAGCGGTGTTGAATGGCATGCCAATGTTCTTTCCATGCTACTTCATAACCGCGCGATACTTCCAATTTCTCATTATTCAATGAGTTTGATTTCTGCGACTTGGGTATTCGCTATTTTATTTTTATTCAGTATTTTTCAGCGAAACATCACAATGCCCTTACTTCTTGTATTAATAGGTTGTGGCTTGTGTGCTATATGGATCATCTTGCGATTTCTGCATATCTGGCTTCCACCCGGCGCCGCACTGATTGGAACGATGGCGATTTATCCTCTACTGAATTGGCAACGCATTAATGAATTCATGCAATCACTCTTTGTTGCTAAAGCAGGCTCAAATGCAGCTTTGGAATCTGTAGGCGATGGCGTTATAACGACCGATACGCATAATCACATTATTTATATGAACAAAGGCGCTGAGCGTATCCTTGACGTAACTCTCAATCAAGCTCAAGGAGTCTCGTTACTCAAACTTGTGCATCTTAGTAAGATTCAAGATAGGACTGCTTTTACTGGGTTAATAGACTCAGAAATACCGATACCTGTATCCAGCATTGGCACTATCCAGTGTTATCTGAGAACCGCTGGTAGCGAGAAGCGCGCTGTACGGATTACGCGCCATATGCTGCGTGATGAACATGAAGCGTTGATGGGATTTGTATTTGCGCTTGCTGATATCACCGATACCATTGAACTGACAAAGCAAGTTGAATATCAAGCAAGTTACGATACATTAACCAACTTACCAAACCGGGCATTGCTGCTAAAGCGATTTGAAGCAATGACATCATTACCGCAAAAATACGGAAAAATTATTGCTGTATTTTTTGTTAGTTTAGATAATTTTAAAAAAATTAACGATGCATTAGGTCACCGCGCAGGTGACGAGCTGCTGAAAATGGTATCACAGCGACTCAGTAAGATAATTTCAAATGCTAATTTTTTAGCACGCTGGGGAGGTGATGAATTTGTTGTTCTATTTAATGATTTGCATGATAAAGATATTGCTGCGCAAAGAGCTCAAGAAGCTTTAGATTTAATCGAGCATCAATTTTTTCTGCATGGCCAGGAAGTTTTTGTGACAGTTAGCATTGGTATTAGTTTTTTCTCTGAAGATGGGAAAGGCAATGAGATTGTTTTAGAACGAGCAAGTACCGCTATGCATCGCATAAAAAATGAAGGTGGTAATAGTTTCGGATTTTATTCAACTGAGTCCTCTGTCGCTTGGACGCGCGATAGGCTTAAATTTGAGAAAGAATTACGCATTGCTTTAAATGAGGGTCATTTACAAGTGCTATACCAACCTATTGTTGATGTCCATCAACAAAGCATCGTGCGCATGGAAGCGTTGGTTCGTTGGCCTCATCCGACACGAGGATACTTATCACCAAGCGAATTTATTCCATTGGCAGAAAGCGTTGGACTAATGGAACAGCTAGGGAGAGAAGTGTTAAAAACCGCATGCGTTGCAGCACATAGACTTATTCAGAGCAGTAAGCCTATTCACGTATCAGTCAATGTGCATCCGCGTCAATTGCTGAATGAAAATTTCTTGCCCACACTTTCTCGGGTTTTAACTGAAACCAGGCTACCGGCGACTTCACTCACTCTCGAAATTACCGAGAGTGCTGTCGTAAGCGATATGGCACGAGCCGCGGTGATATTGCAGCAAATTAAAGGACTTGGTGCCCTCATTGCGCTTGATGATTTTGGTACCGGTTATTCCTCACTTACATTATTGCGTGAATTACCGATCGATATTCTGAAAATCGATAAGTCTTTTATCCGCGCACTGGATCAAAATCTCAATGATTTAACTATTACGCAAGCGATTATCGGATTAGGAGCTAATTTAGGACTTACGATCATCGCCGAAGGCGTTGAATCCGAGCGGCAAGCTCGGATTCTCCTGGAAAATCACTGTCACTTACAGCAGGGGTACTTTTTTAGCCGTCCAATACCTTATGAATCAATTCTACAACTAGTAAATGAAGCAGACTTCTCAAGCCTAGTCTCGATTAAGCAATTATGTGCTATTGTGAGTTTGAAATAATATTATTCACATCACTGATAGCCTATGATTTTTACTCGCCTACACTTACCTGTAGATCTTTGCCATATTTTAAATGAGCGACATCACAGGCCATTTCAATAATTCGCTTGATTGTTGCGCGACTATGATTGGTACTGAGCCACCAGCCGGAAGTCAATTGCATGGAGTGATCGCGAACTAAGTCTGGACGACCAGGATAAAGGTCGTTCGGGTTTTTTGCGAGATAGCGACGAGTGCGCCCATGCTGTGGTAGTGCGGCAAAACGCTCAAGGATTGTTGCATCGCGCTCGTGAAGTGCTTCAAAGACTCCTTCCAGAACTTCGCGAGCGCTACGTGTCGTATATTGTCTGCCTTCAATTACAAAGCCTATTGAGGGAAATTTGTGAGTTGAGGAAATGCGCGCTGAATCTGATGCAGCAACAGATTTCGCAGTTGGTGAACGTGAAGATTGTTTCAGGATGGTTGTTGGAGTGGATTTAAACACAACGTTCTCTTTGAGAAATCTGGCAACAGTATCAGGATCTGGTTTATAGCCACAAAGACTCTCAACGCGATCGGCTACTAGCTCGAGCAGGAGTTCGTCTTCTTCTTCCAACAATCGTGTCAATGCTTTGGGTAAAGTCGACTTCATCAGTCTGTCGCGTGAAACATTGCGGTAGTCTTCACGTTCGGCATCAATTGCGGCGCCAGAGACAATCGCATCGTACTTGAGATAGCGGATTAGTCGTGCCATGCACTCGGAAATATCTCGTTCTACAATGTCGAGCTTGTATACTCTACGCTCGCCGTAATCACCTTGCTCTCCGGGTAGGAAGAAATTCCATTCCTGCCCGTCAGTAAGGATGGCCAACGGCACACCAATGTGAAACGCATACTCAAATAATTGCCTTTCCGTACCTTCGCTTTGGCCAATTTGCTTTACCTCCACGAAGGCAATTGGCTTACCTGGTGGATGACACAGCGCATAGTCAACACGTCGACCTTCTAAAGAATACTCAGGGCATATAACCTGCGTGTCGTAGGCTGGCCATGAAAGTGCATGCAGTAAGCGCAGAACTATACCTTGAGAGACGGAGGTTTCATTTATGAAACGTCCGGCTTTGATACCAAGTCGGATTTCTTCAATGTCTTTTCCAGGCTCATTCGATCACTTTCCCAATAGATAAAGCAGTCTTTGTTAATTTAATTTTCCGAGATGATGCGATATATTGCATTAGAAAGCATATCAATCCGTGTAATGCACATAATATCTTCTTCATTTTTATTCAGTATCCCATAACCGCAAGAAAGCTCATGCTATCCTTGATCGTGCTAAAATCCCCTTCTGGTTCCGGATTACAATAGCGCTCGAATTTATCCACTTCTCGTTATGAAAAACAATTACCTTGAAAGAATACTGACCGCACAGGTTTATGATGTGGCGATTGAGAGTCCGCTGGAACTTGTCGCCAATTTATCCGCGCGGATCCATAATCAGGTTTTGTTGAAAAGGGAAGATTTACAGCAGGTTTTTTCTTTTAAGTTGCGCGGCGCCTATAACAAGATGATCAAGCTGCCGCCTGCAGTGCGTAATCGCGGCGTGATTGCCGCTTCTGCGGGTAATCATGCGCAAGGGGTAGCATTGGCTGCCAAGAAACTCAAGTGTTCCGCAACCATCGTGATGCCAGAAACGACGCCGCAAATCAAGGTGCATGCGGTCATGGCGTTGGGTGCTACGGTGACATTGCATGGCGATTCATATAACGATGCGTATGAGCACGCGATACAACTAGCGAAGGAAGAACAGGCTACATTTGTGCATCCTTATGATGACCCGGATGTCATTGCCGGACAGGGAACGATCGGCATGGAAATTCTGCGCCAGCATACCGGCACGATTCATGCTATTTTTGTGCCGATTGGTGGGGGCGGTTTGATCGCCGGAATTGCCGCGTATGTGAAACGGTTGTATCCGAAAGTCAAGATCATCGGTGTTGAGCCAGTAGATGCCGATGCCATGTACCGCTCGCTGCAGAGTGGTCGTCGTGTTAAATTGGCACAGGTGGGGTTGTTTGCGGATGGGGTGGCGGTGCGGCATGTGGGCAAGGAAACCTTTCGTTTATGTCGCGAATTGGTCGATGAAGTGATGTTGGTTGATACTGATTCCATCTGTGCGGCGATCAAAGATGTATTTGAAGATACGCGCACGATTATGGAACCATCCGGCGCGCTTTCGATTGCCGGAATCAAGGCGTATGTCGCGCGTGAAAAAATCATGCACAAGACACTGGTTGCAATCGCATCTGGAGCCAATATGAATTTTGACCGTCTGAGGCATATTTCCGAACGCGCGGAAATTGGTGAGCAACGTGAAGCAGTGATATCAGTGACGATTCCGGAACAACCTGGCAGTTTCAAAAAATTCTGTAATTTGCTTGGTGCCAAAAGCATTACCGAATTTAATTACCGTTATGCGGATCCGAAAGTGGCGCATATTTTTGTTGGCGTATCGGTACGCAATCAGGAGGAAACTCAAAAACTGATCAGCGAATTGAAGCAAAGCGGTCTGGCGACCGAAGACTTGAGCAGCAATGAAATGGCCAAACTGCATATCCGACATTTGGTCGGCGGGCGGGCACGCGATGTGAAAAACGAGATTTTGTATCGTTTTGAATTTCCCGATCGCCCAGGTGCGCTGATGAATTTCCTGAACAGCATGAGCCATAACTGGAACATCAGTTTATTCCACTATCGTAATCATGGCGCCGACTATGGCCGCGTGTTGATCGGCATCCAAGTACCCCCTACAGAAAAATCCGATTTCAACGCTTTCCTGGATCAATTGGGTTATCGTTATTGGGACGAAACCAAGAATCCGGCGTATAAATTATTCCTCGCATAATCGATCCACAATCTCACATCTAAAAGACCTTGTTTTCCAGGTCTTATTCTGTTTTTGATCACACACTCCTAAGGTTAAGCTAGCAGCTGACATCGGTTATGTCGGATGATTTTGCCTTCAATGTGCCTGAATATTCAGGCAAGCTGAACTTAAAGCTGGAGAAAACAATGGAAAACAATTTTTCTAAATTTGGATTAACAACCAGTCTGGTTGCGATAGGAAAGAAGCTGCCGGTTATTGTGCTGCCAGCGAAAAAAAATGTTTCGAAAAAAACCACCTTGCTCAACCATAGTTGGATTCTGGGTGGCATCGTGATGTTTTTCACTGCGCTGCTGCTGAGTACACTGATTTTCAGTGTACAGCAAGCCAGAAACAATGCGCTACAACCAGAACTTGTTTCACAGTTACAGTTGCAGCATTTGCGTGTATCCAATGCTGCCCAGCAAATAATCACCGGCAATGTATCAGCTTTTACACCATTGCAAGATGGCCAGAATCAACTGAATCGCTATATTATGCTGTTATTGCAAGGTGGTTTGTATCATGGCAAGGCCATCTCCGCCGTTGATGACGCATCGTCGCAGAGTTTGGATGCCTATCTTAAAAACTGGCAAATTGAGGAAGGAAATATCCATCTGATTTTGAGTCAGCAAGAATCGTTGTTGCAACTCATTAGCAGTATCAAGGCGATCCATATTGCACATAGTCAACTGAATAGGCGCAGTGAAGAATTAATCAGCCGTATGGTACAAATTGGCAATCTGTCGAATGAAGTTCGTACGGTGGAAGTCATAAGAATGCATGCACGCAACGTCGCGAGAAATGTAAAAACGCTACTGCCAATCGAATTGCCATTGGCAGAAATTACTGCGCAATTGACACAGGATCACGCACATATTTCGGCGATTACGCACGCGTTAAGTCAAGGCGATAACGGTTTGGGCGTAGCTTCAAGTCGGGATGAATTGATTCAGGATCTGCTTTCGCATGTTTATGCATTGGTGAGAAGGCTCGACGATCACCTGCATGTGATACAGAAAGAGATTTCTGCAGCAGCAACGGTGCAGTCGGCTATTGATGATATGGTAAGCAAGAGTGATGTAATGCTGAATATCTCGCGTGAGCTGAGCAATCAGATTCAGGAGCAAGCCTCGTACACGATATCGCGGCTAAATAGACTGATGATGATGCTCGGTACTTGTGTGTTGCTTGCGTTGATTTTTTTTATCCGGACAGTGCTTCAGAATGCGCGCTATCAAGATTTAGCCAGCCGCAACGAAGTGGCTAAAACACAAAAAGCCATTGTGACTTTGCTGGATAACATGAAAAGAATTGCCGACGGCGACTTAACGGTTCGCACCGATATCACTAACCGCACAACCGGTGCTATTGCTGATGCCATCAATTGTACGATTGAGGAATTGCATGCCCTGGTGGAGCAGGTTAATCAGGCCAGCGCATTAGTGGTGAGAGCATCCAATCAGGCGCAACAAGTTTCATCCGGGTTATTAACCGCAGCGCAACATCAAACGGCAAAAATCGAACAGACAACGATTGCGGTTTTAGGCATGACCGAATCAATCAGCGAAATATCGGATATGGCGATGGAATCCGCAAGAGTGGCGAAACAATCGTTGGCTACGGCGGAAAAAGGCACATCGGCGGTGCGTGAATCGATTACCGGGATGAATGAGATTCGTACCTATATTCAGGATACCTCGAAGCGGATTAAGCGCCTAGGTGAAAGTTCACAGGAAATTGGCGATATTGTCGCATTGATTACTGATATCACCGATCAAACCAATGTTCTGGCTTTGAATGCGGCACTGCAAGCTACTGCCGCCGGTGAGGCGGGACATGGTTTTACTGTGATCGCGCAGGAAGTGCAGCGCCTTGCTGAGCGGTCAACGGAGGCCAGCAAACAAATTAGCGAATTGATCGTTACGATTCAAGGTGACACCCAGGACGCTATCGCCGCGATGGAGCGCAGCACACTGGGTGTGGCAAAAGGCGCAAAGCGCTCCGATGCGGCCGGAAGGGCCTTGGAGGAGATCGAACAAGTATCCAAGCAGCTCGCTCAATTAGTATCGAATATTTTTGATGTGACTAATACGCAAACACGAGCCGCGCACAAGGTGGTTGCTAATATGGAAGAAATTCTTCATATTACCCGACAGAATACCCAAGGAACCCTGAAAACCACCGGATCGATTAAACAGATTACCGGATTTGCATCCGAGCTGAAAGCATCGGTGTCTAATTTCAAGGTGTGAGGGTATTTTCGGTCCCACTATGAACTGATGGTACGGAAAAATGAGCGCTCAACCTAAACTTAACATTTCGGCAATTATCGGCATTAAGGATGGAATTTATCAGGTATTTGCATTGATAGATCAGAATCTGGAGGTGTATAGCCAGCATCCCGATAATGACAAGCTGATCAAAGACTGTCGGAATTATATCCATCAGCTGGATGGTTTGTTGGAGATGCTAAATCTGACGAGTATCACCACCGTTACCGAGAAAATGGAGCAAGTGGTTGATGCGCTGATTTATAAAAAAATTGAACTGAGTCCGCCGGTTATTGATGCACTGAAACAATCCACCAAAGCTTTATTGTTCTATCTCAACGAACTTATCGATGGTGCCGCAGAAAACGCGTTGCGATTGTTCCCAGTTTATCGCTCGTTAATGCAAGTGTATGGTTTCGAGAATGCACCCGAAAGTGATTTGTTTTTCCCGCGCTTAACCGTAGATCCAGTGCTAAAAGACCCAGCTGCGCATATTGATGCCATATCCGCCAAAACTTTGGCCAAGCAGTTGGGTGCTGAATATCAAGCCGGTTTGCTGAAGTGGTTGCGTGATCCTTCGAATCAACAGGGATTGCAACAAATGGCAGCAGCCGTGAATCAGATCGAGGCATTTCCAGGAACGGCAGAACAACGTGTTTTTTGGTGGGTGACGGCTGGTTTCTTAGAAGACTTGCTGTATTTGGATGACAGTCAAATTGACCTCATGATCCGGAGGTTGTGCGGAAAGATCGAGCAAGCGATTCGTCATCTGGCTGCTGGAACACTGGGTAACACTGCGGTGTTAATGCGTGAATTGCTGTATCACCTTATTCATAGTGAATCGACCGGGCAGCGTATTGATGATATCAAGCGCAGCTTTGCTTGGCCAAGCCTATCAGCTACCGATGCGCTGACATTTGAGCAGTCGGAATTTCTAAATCCATTATTGGAAAGATTGCGTGGTACGTTGATGCAAACCAATGATATTTGGCGGGAGTTTTGTGCGGGGCATCAAGAGAGTTTAGTTGCGTTGTCAGAGTATATTGATTGGCTCTTGCACCAAGCGCAGCAAACGGAGTGTGCGCCGTTAATCAAGCTGATTGATGCAATGAGTGATACCGCCGCATATTTGCATGCACAGCCGCAAGATATGGACGAGGAATTGGCCATGGAAATGGCTACTGCTTTATTGATGATTGAGAGCATCCTCGATGATTTTTACAAGTTGTCGCCAGAACTGCCACGCCAGATCGATATTCTGGTTTTGCGTTTGCATGGCGTTACTGCCGGTGATGTCAACATTAACGAATTACCTGCTGTTCCTTTTTTTGATGCGTCAGAAAATAGCACGCAGGACAAAGATTTACTGGCGCAAGTTGCGCAAGAAATGCTGACCAATCTTGCGCAAATCGAGAGTATTCTGGATAAATTCTTTTTTGAGCCAAGCGAACGATCCGGACTAGTTTTGCTTTCAAGCTTATTCAAGCAAATTGCAGGTGCTTTGGTTATGCTGGAATTGGAGCGTGCTCAAACGTTATTGAGGCTTTGTCAGAATTTGGTTGAAAAACTGTTGCAGCCAGATTATGAAATCGTTGAGTCAGAACAGATTTTGCTTGTGGATGGATTAAGTAGCTTGGGTTTCTTTATTGAAGCGCTCAGAAGTGGGCAATCCGATAGTATCCAGATTGTCGAGGAAGCACTTGCATTATTCCAAATGGTGGCAATGCGCCGCACTAGAGCATCGCAATCGACACCAGCAATACAAGTTTCGCCTGTCACCGAAGCGCAATTGGAAACAGTGTGCAGCGAAGTGGCAAGCACAGATGTTGACTCGGAGTTGCTCGAAATTTTCCTTGAAGAAGCGAATCAGCTGTTGGCAGAACTCGGTAATGATCTGCAGAAGTGCCGCATTGGTGCTTACGATCATGATGCGCTTACCAGTTTGCAACGTGGGTTTCATACACTTAAAGGCAGCGGCCGCATGGTCAAGCTGGAGGAAATGAGTGATGTCGCGTGGAATCTGGAGCAAGTGCTGAATCATTGGTTGAATGAGAAAATACCGATTAGCGATCAATTAGTAGACTTGATTACCCGTGCGCGCCAGGCTTATGCCGGATGGTGCAGAGATTTGCGCGAACAGGGCACTACCCATGTTGATGCCAAAGAATTATTACTGACAGCAAAAGAATTGCTGGTTCAAAGAGCTGAAGCTGAGGTCATTGGTTTTGCAGCCAATACCGATGAACCCGCAGTGAAACCCGAAGAGTTGGCGGCATTGCCGGAGTCATCATTGCTCTCCACGTCAGCTGAATCTGTGCCGCTTCTCGATGCCGTCGAGCAGATCAACCCGGAACTGCTGCAAGCATTTCTTGAAGAGACTTATGACATCATTCCGCAAATCGGCAGCAAATTACGAGCTTGGCGCATGTTGCCGAGGGATGACGACATTCACCGTGCGATGTTACGGTTATTGCATACCCTGAAGGGCAGTGCCCGCATGACGGGAGCTGTAGTGCTGGGCGACTTGATTCATGCTATGGAAAGCCATGTCGAAACGGCTTTCCATGAGCATGATATGTCGGATTCTGCGTTGGATCAGCTAGAAAGTGAATTTGACATCATCAGTAGCCAGATTGAACAGCTGCAAAGTATTGGCACCCCAGGGGTCTCGGAGCAAGTTAATATCAATAGTGCAGTGGATACATCAGCACAAAATCAGGCTTTGCCTGAGAAAGCTGAGCTACTTCAATCCAAGGCCATTTTACGCATCAATTCTGAGCTTATTGATCGACTGATGAATGATTCCGGTGAAGCCAGTATTCTACGATCTAAAGTTGAAGCGCAACTCAACAGTTTTAAACAGTCTTTGCAGGATCTTGCCGAAAGTACACACCGCTTACACGATCAGATGCGCGAAGTGGAAATTCAGGCGGAAACTCAAATGCAATCGCACCTTGCGCAACAACATGAAAGCGAACACACGTTTGATCCGCTCGAATTCGATCGCTTCTCCCGTTTTCAGGAATTGACGCGACTAATGGCGGAGAGTGTTGATGACATAATCACCGTGCAAAAAAGCTTGCGTACCACACATCATGTTGCTGAAGAATCCGTTGCACAGCAATCCGTTATCAACCGCCAGCTGCAGCAATCCTTGCTGCAGATTCGTACCATACCGTTTAGCAATTATGCCGAGCGTTATTACCGCATTGCCAGGCAAGTGGCCGAAGATATGGGAAAAGAAGTAGATCTGGAAATCTTCGGCGCGGAAGTTGAGATTGACCGCAATGTGTTAGAGAAAATTAACCCCCCGCTCGAGCACCTGCTACGTAATGCCATCGCACATGGCATCGAAGAACCGAAGCAGAGACAACAGGCAGGCAAGCCCGATGCCGGGAAAATAACCCTGCAATTGCGTCAAGAAGGCAATGAGGTGATCATCACGCTCAGTGACGATGGCCGTGGCCTGAATCTTCCGCGTATCCGGGAGGAAGCGCAGCGGCTTGGATTGGTTCAGGAGAAGGAAGCTATTGACGGCGATACCACCATGTCATTGATTTTCGCGCAAGGTTTGTCAACCTCCGATTCCATCACCGGAATTTCCGGTCGCGGCATTGGGCTGGATATCGTCCAGAATGAAATTTTGATGCTGAACGGCCGTATCAGCGTCGATTTCGTTCCTTATCAAGGCACAAGCTTCACGATCTATCTGCCGCTTACGCTGTCCGTGGCACAGACATTCATGATCCGCGCCGGAAAACAAATCTATGCGATTCCGGCTTTCATTGTGGAGCATCATCGGGAATTTGATCACGATGAATTAAAGAAAACCTATCAGGAACATTGTGTTGAATTTAACGGAAAGAAATATCCATTTTCCCATCTATCGCATTTATTAGGCGAAACCGATCATAGTCCGGAGATTGCTCAGCACAACCCAGTATTATTTCTGCATAGCGGCACCCAATATCTGGCAATCCACGCTGATGAATTTCTAGGCGATACCGAAGTGGTGATCAAAAGTACCGGCTCACAGCTCGCTCAAGCGCCAGGTATCGAAGGTGCCACCATCACCGGTGATGGTGAAATTATTCTGATCCTGAATCCAGTCAAATTGATGCAACGCAGCGATGTGCAAAAGACGCTCAGCACTCCGGTACCTGAATTAACTCCCGCCATACACAAAAAATCAGTCAAATCGCCTACTATCATGGTAGTGGACGATTCACTGACTGTACGCAAAGTAACCTGCCGTCTTTTGGAACGTGAAGGTTGCGACGTGGTGATTGCGAAAAACGGTGTCGAAGCGATCGAAAGTCTTCAGGAAATCATCCCTGACGTCATGCTGATTGATCTGGAAATGCCTAAAATGAACGGTTTTGAATTGATCGAAAAGGTGCGCTCGAACCCGGAAACAGCGCATATCCCAATGATCATCATCTCCTCACGAACCGCTGAGAAACATCGTAAGATTGCCAAGGATTTAGGCGTTCATATATTTCTTGGCAAGCCTTACAAAGAAGAAGAATTGTTAAATCATTTGTCGGGATTTTTCAAAAAATAACCCAAGATTTATTGGTGGTGCCACCGACTAATCTGGCGGCACTTAACGGATTTTACTGTTTAGATGGTGCAGGCGCTGCTTCTGGCGTTGGTTGCTTTTCTGCCACAAAAATTTCCACGCGGCGATTTTCCGCTCTATTTTCTGATGTGTTATTTTCGACTAGAGGTTCGCGGGAACCGTGACCATCAATTTGGATGCGGTTGATGGATACGCCTCGGCTTACCAGATAATCGCGTGTGCTGGCGGCCCGGTTAACCGATAATGGATTGTTGACTGCATCGCTGCCGGTGTTGTCAGTATGCCCAATGATCTTGACGGTCGCGCCTTCATTACCGACTAAGCTGGTTGCAAAGTTATCGAGAATGGGCCTGAACCCTGGCTTGATGTCAGCCCGGCCGGTGTCAAAAGAGATATCGCTGGGAATATTCAGCTTGAGGCGATTGTCTTCGGTTTGTGTGACTTGCACGCCAGTGCCTGCGGTGGCTGTCTCCATTTCCCTTTTTTGCTCTTCCATGCGTTGTGACCACATATAACCGGCACCTGCACCAAGCAGGGCTCCTGAGCTTGCTCCAATGGCAGCACCTTTTCCACCACCAATAAGTGCCCCAATCGCAGCTCCTGTACCTGCACCAATCACGGTTCCCTGTGCTGTGCCACGTTGCGTGTCCGTCATGGTTGCGCAACCGGTCAGCGCCAGGATTATGGCTGTAACGATAAGAATTGTAACAGTTTTCATGAGCATCTCCTTTCTATGTTATTTCGTTGTGCTATAGCAGAAGCAAATTTCAGACGACTATTGCTATAGGATCTATAGGATAAAACCATCTATCCTGATATTCCATAGGCAAAAATGAATAGCCTATTAGTAAATACGATGAGATTGTACATGGAAATCCAAATAAGCTCTTAAATCGGACCATTGCTGCCACATATTGCTTAGTGGCATCCGCTTTTATGCTAAATGCTGTGCTTGAGGAATTTTGATTTCTTCTAAACAGGAATTTGTTCCGAGTGAGGTTGCGGCAAATGTGATATTGATTTTATCGGGCTCTGATATGCGCGATAGTTGATGAATAAAAGCAATATATTCCGCATGGGATTGGAAATTATTGCTGGCATCAGTAGTAGCAAATTGAATACGCCAGCATAGATGATATTGATCCGATACCGATAATGCCCAGCCTGCGAAAACTTGACGTACGCCAGGGATGGCGCTTAATGTTTCTCGGCCCTGTTCGATTAAGGCGTGAATTTGTTGCAAGTAGCGCTTTTGGACATTGTAAACAATAGTCTGTTCTACAGGCTGCCAAGCGCGGCATTGGATTAGTACTTCTGCGGCACGGCCAGCCGAACCCCAGCGATGCATGTATAGGCTGATTCGTTCGAGGAGGTTGTTCTTAACATCTTGCATCGCTTCGATATAACCTTTTTTAGTGCGTGATTGAACGTTGGAGCGAATGGTGGCAGCAGCAATATCGGAAAGCTCTGTGTAGCAGTTGATTTTAGCAACACCATT
Organism: Nitrosomonas sp.; assembly: GCF_019752095.1. GTDB lineage: Bacteria > Pseudomonadota > Gammaproteobacteria > Burkholderiales > Nitrosomonadaceae > Nitrosomonas. The sequence continues at coordinate 9,779 of NZ_JAIEMO010000003.1, read as the reverse complement.
TAAAATTACCTTATGGTATTGATCTTCGATTAATCCACTACCGCCATGCAATACTAACGGAATCCCAAGTTCATCATTAATTCGTTTTAAGCGTTTGAAGTCCAGTTTGGTTCGACTGTTCTGACGACCATGGACAGTGCCAATGGAAACAGCTAAAAAATCAACGTGAGTACGATCAACATACACTTTGGCTTCTTCAGCCGAGGTATAAATCGCCTCACCTAAGTGGTTGATAGCATTTTCACCTTCCGTGCCGCCGACAAAACCAAGCATTCCTTCAATTGCGGCGCCACATGCGTGAGCCGTTTCTGTCGCATGGCTGGTTTGGGCTATATTCACAGTAAATGCTTGAGAAGATACATCCAGCATGACGCTATTGCAGCCCAAATTAATCGCCTCTACGATGGATTCGTGCCGTTTTGCGTGATCAAAGTGGATTGCAACCGGAACTTTAGCTTGATGTGCTGCACGTTCAATTGCCGGTAGGATTAATCTGAAGTCCTGCTGGCCGAAAAGCGGCTCGGAAAGATTGAGAATGACAGGTGAGCGGCACAACTCGGCTGCCGCGATAATGGCTTCCAGGAAATCCAGGCTTACCAATCCAAAACCACCAATTGCGTAGTTATTCTGATAAGCATGATGCAACATATCGCGCATATCTACGAGTGGCATTTATATCCTCTATTTTAAGGGGTGTGCATTTATCTTAAATCAATCGTGAGTGTTTCGAGCGCTGTGTTTAAATCATCCAGAGCAGATCCCATGATAAGACCGGCACAACTATGATATAGCCATAACTCGCAGGCAATAGGCCGGTGTAGATTATTACGTCCATGAATCTTGAAATCACGCCATGCCAGGACAGGCTGATCCTCTGCATTACTGTCGACACATAACCACTCGGTACGATCCAAAATGACTTCTAATCCACGATGCTGTTGCAATGTGACGCGCAGTGGATAGCCTAATCGAAGCAATGCAAGTCGTCCACGGTTATAACAAGCTGCATCTATCTTTTTGGGGAAAATGCGCCAGGGTCGAGTTAACGTCTCCATCTTATCAAGATTTTGTTTCAAATTATTATCAGTCTGTTTTTTTGACCTTGGATTTACTATCAGGCGACGCCTCAAGAAAAACGCGACTGGCGAGTATATCTTCTGCTTCAATTGTAACAAGATCATTTTTGGATAATGATTTCTTGGTTCCAGAAAATAATCGATTTGCCTGACGCAGTCGAGCGCGATCAAGAGCGTTACGAACCGAGCGAGCGTTGGCAAAATGCTCCGATTTCATACGCAAGCGAATATATTTTCCAAAGGCCTCTTCTCCAGCTTTGCTGAAACAATAATTTTGGCTTTCTAGCATCAACTTTGCGATCGCAACTAACTCTTCTGCGCCGTAATCCGGAAAGTCGATGTGATGCGCGACACGGGAGCGCATCCCGGGGTTGCTATGGAAGAATTTATCCATGCGATCTTTATAACCTGCCAGGATTACAACCAAGTCATCGCGATTGTTTTCCATCGTTTGCAGCAGAATTTCTATGGATTCTGCGCCATAATCGCGCTCGTTTTCTGGTTTATAAAGATAATAAGCCTCATCGATGAAAAGAACACCGCCCATCGCTTTTTTTATCACTTCTTTTGTTTTGGGGGCAGTGTGACCGATATATTGACCGACTAAATCGTCCCGGGTCACCGAAACCAAGTGTCCCTCACGCACATAACCCAAGCGATGCAAGATTTCTGCCATGCGTAGAGCTACTGTCGTTTTTCCCGTACCCGGATTGCCAGTAAAACACATATGCAAACTGGGGGCGCCCGCAGATAATCCTAGTTGTTTGCGAACACGATCTACCAGCAGCAACGATGCAGTCTCACGAATACGAGTCTTCACAGGGATTAAGCCAATCAACTCACGATCTAGCTTATCCAGAACTTCCTGGATATTAGTATTTCGGAACTCTGCATCCAAATCAATCGATGCGTCTTTAGATGAAGTTAAGTTTTTAGATTGCTTAGGCATGTTTAATCACTCATTGATGGCTCATGGGATAAATATTGACATAATCACAATCAATATTAATTAAATCCTTTAGATGACTTCTGTTTAATACTTAACAGCATTAAATTCTAATGCTAACAATGTTTGCATTTTAACTATTTCTCTCTCTTCTTAAAGAAGAGAGAGAAATTCTACGCTTTACGGCTAGTAGCGCTCGGCTTCCGGTTTATCGGTTGCATAGGAATGAATAGTATAACTAACACTCCGTCCAGCACCTTCTTGACGCACTAAACTAAACCCTGGCTCTTTCTTAGGTCTGTTGACAATATAAGACATGGTTGGACTCTCTACTCCGCGTACCGAGTTAAATGCAGTTACGCGAATGTAGTGGTTTGGAAAAGTTTTGCGGCAACTATTGATTTCCAGCAAAATTCCTGCTGGATCTTTTAAATCAAACATTGGATTGCCGAACATTTCCCAATAGGTATTGCGGGGATGCGGATCATCAGTATATTCAATCCCGATGGCCCAACCATTGTTCAGCGCATATTTGAGCTGTGCTGAAATTTGCTTGTCGGTCAGCGGGGGCAGGAAAGAAAATTGCCCCTGTGTAACTATATTACCTACATTGGTCATCATAATTGCTACTCCTGAAATAGTTAAACGTTTGCAGTTGTGGACGGCACGAAGTCAGCCGTATCTGTGGAGTCGTAGTTAAAGGTGATATCTTTCCACGTATCTAATGCTTGTTTGAGCGGTGTGCACCATTTCGCAGCATCTGCAAGAATTTGTGGGCCTTCTTTCACGTAATCCCGACCTTCATTGCGCGCCATAACCATAGCTTCGAGTGCTACACGGTTCGCTACTGCACCAGCCTGAATGCCTTGAGGGTGTCCAATGGTGCCGCCACCGAACTGCAGTATCACATCTTCGCCGAGATAATCGATCAATTGATGCATCTGGCCTGCATGGATACCACCTGAAGCAACCGGCATACATTTATTCAATGATGCCCAGTCTTGATCAAAGAACAATCCATGTTCCAGACTTTTTTCAGTACGTGTTTCACGCAAGGTATCGTAAAAGCCCTTGATCATAAGCGGATCGCCCTCAAGCTTACCAACAACCGTGCCTGCGTGAATATGATCGACACCTGCCATACGCATCCACTTACATATCACACGGAAATTCATGCCGTGATTTTTTTGACGTGAATAAGTCGAATTACCCGCGCGATGCAAATGCAATATCATGTCGTTTCTGCGTGCCCATTTTGCCATCGACTGAATCGCGGTATAACCGACCACCAAATCGATCATGATGATGACTGAGCCCAAGGATTTTGCAAATTCCGCTCTTTCATACATGTCTTCCATGGTGCCGGCGGTAACATTCAAATAATGACCTTTCACTTCACCTGTAGCGGCAGCTGCTTTGTTTACTGCTTCCATGCAATACAGGAAGCGATCGCGCCAATGCATAAAAGGCTGTGAGTTAATATTCTCATCATCTTTCATGAAATCCAAGCCACCTTTAAGACCTTCATATACCACGCGACCATAGTTTCTGCCCGAGAGGCCCAGTTTTGGTTTGGTGGTGGCGCCGAGTAATGGGCGACCGAATTTATCCAAGCGTTCACGCTCAACCACAATACCTGTTGCAGGGCCTTGGAAAGTTTTGAGGTAAGCTACTGGAATGCGCATATCTTCAAGGCGCAGTGCTTTAACTGCTTTGAAACCAAATACGTTACCAATAATGGAGGCGGTTAAATTTGCGATCGAGCCTTCTTCGAACAAATCTAGATCATAGGCGATATAAGCAAAATATTGGGCTTCGTTATCAGTGCCCGGACCTGTGTTTGGAACAAGTTCAGATTTATATGCTTTAGCACGATATAGCTCACAAGCGGTTAGTCGGTCAGTCCATACTACAGTCCAGGTCGCGGTGGAAGATTCACCTGCAACTGCAGCCGCCGCCTCTTCATGATCCACACCGGGCTGTGGTGTAATACGGAACATGGCGACAATATCCGTATCTTTGGGTACATAAGCAGGTTCCCAATAACCCATTTTTTTGTAAGGAATAACCCCTGATGTGTAACGTTCTTTACCTTCTTTCATCGTTTGTGAAGCCATAATATTCTCCAAGTAATTTATAAAAAACCACGCTATATACTTCTAGTTAGGAGGTGTGCTAACAGCGGGTCACATATAGTGTAGAATCGCTAAATGATAAATAACAATCAATTGTTTCGATAGTTATAATAGACTCCTATCTATATATCCGGAATAAAAGGAGGCTTCATGCGCCATAGCACATTGCGGCAACTTGAGGTTTTTGAGGCGATTGCTCGATTGAAGAGTTTTACCCGAGCGGCTGAGGAATTATTTCTGACGCAACCGACAGTATCGATGCAAATCAAAAAATTGACCGAAGAAATCGGTTTGCCTTTGTTTGAGCAAGTTGGTAAAAAAATCTATCTGACTGATGCGGGAAATGAGTTATATAAAACCTGCCTGGGTATTTTCGATCATTTCTCCCGTTTCGAGATGATTGCTTCCGACATGAAGGGGCTGAAATCAGGGAAACTTCGGCTTGCGGTAGTGACCACTGCGAAATACTTCGTGCCGCGATTATTGGGCATGTTTTGCCAGAAATACCCTGGTATAGACGTTGCATTGAAAGTGACGAACCGAGAGCATATCCTGGAGCGATTAACGAATAATCAAGATGACCTCTATATCTTAGGTCAAATTCCAGATGGTGTTGATGCAGTGGCCGAGGTTTTTTTGGATAACCCGTTGGTTGTTCTTGCATCTGCGGATCATCCACTGGCAACTAAAAAAAAGATCACCATAGAGCGTATTTGTGATGAGCCTTTTATTATGCGTGAGCCAGGTTCCGGAACAAGAATAGCTACCGAACATTTTTTTTCGGAACATAATAAAAAGTTAAAAGTTCGCATGGAGTTAGGTAGCAACGAGGCGATTAAGCAAACCGTCGCGGGCCGATTGGGTATTGCCGTATTGTCGCAACATACACTGGCGCTTGATGCGCAGATTGGGCAGCTTGCGATATTGGATGTTGAAGGATTTCCGATTGAACGTCATTGGTATTTTGCTTATTCATCCGGCAAGCAGTTGTCGATTGTGGCGCAGACATTCTTGAGCTATTTACGGCAGGCTGACGATTTGCTCGATAATTTGACATGCCGTCACGTGACTTCTGGACATTGCCCATTATTAAAGAATGAGACAAACGTAAGGCCCGGCGGGTCGCGTCAGCGTAATTGAAAGATTACTTATTAATATATTTGCTGATAGGAATTTCATAATGACACAATATATTGCCTGGTTTGATCAATTGACGATGAAAGATGTAGGCTTGGTGGGCGGTAAGAATGCCTCTTTGGGAGAAATGATCAGTCATCTTGCACAAGCAGGTGTTAATGTGCCGATAGGCTTTGCAACTACGACCGAAGCGTACCGTGAATTTTTGACCAGTAATGGATTGGCTGACCGTATCAATCATTTACTGAATGGACTGGATGTTGAAGACATTAATGCGCTGACTACCGTCGGCAGAACTATTCGCGGCTGGGTGCTAAATGCCACGTTGCCAGCTTCTATTTCACAGGCAGTGGCGCAAGCTTACGAAAAACTGGTTACGGATGACGCAAATCGCGATGAGGTTTCATTTGCTGTGCGTTCTTCAGCGACTGCTGAGGACTTGGCCGATGCCTCATTTGCCGGCCAGCAGGAAACATTGCTGAATGTTCGCGGGCTGGAACAAATCATGGCAGCAATCAAGATTGTGTTTGCTTCACTATATAACGATCGGGCGATTGCGTATCGCGTGCATCAGAATTTTCCTCACGATAAGGTGTATTTGTCTGCCGGAATTCAGAAAATGGTGCGGAGCGATCTGGGCGCGAGCGGCGTGATGTTTACCTTGGATACTGAATCCGGTTTTCGCGATACAGTTTTCATCACATCAGCGTATGGGCTGGGTGAAACCATCGTGCAAGGCATTGTCAATCCGGATGAATTCTATGTCTACAAGCGTGGACTCGCAGCCGGAAAGCCAGCCATTCTATCGCGACGTCTAGGCACCAAAGCGATAGAAATGATTTATGGCGATAATAAAGATGCGGCAGATTCATTCACGCTGACGCGCGATGTTGAAAATGAGCGCCAAACGCGTTTTTCTCTATCGGATGTACAAGTGGAAGCATTGGCGCGTCAAGCTGTGATCATCGAGCAACACTATGGTCGTCCGATGGATATCGAATGGGCATTAGACGGACTGGATGAGCAGTTGTACATTGTGCAGGCGCGCCCGGAAACCGTAGAAAGCCGATCCACAACGGTTCTGGATCGATACCAACTCAATGGTAAAGGAACGGTACTGACCGAAGGCCGATCAATTGGGAGCAAGATCGGTCAGGGAACAGCGCGTTTGATCGCGGGGGTCGATCAGATGCATGTCATACAGCCGGGCGATGTCCTCGTGACGGATATGACCGACCCCGATTGGGAACCGATCATGAAGCGTGCGTCGGCAATTGTCACCAACCGTGGCGGACGCACCTGCCATGCGGCGATTATCGCCAGGGAAATGGGTATTCCGGCGGTGGTCGGTTGTGGCGATGCAACCGAGTCGATCAAAGACGGAGTGGATGTGACGGTTTCCTGCGCGGAAGGCGATGCTGGATTTGTCTATGAAGGTTTGCTGCCATTCGAACATACCACGTCCGATACCGGTCAGTTGCCGGATTTGCCGGTCAAAATGATGCTGAATGTAGGCAATCCGTCGCACGCTTTTTCTTTCTCACGCATGCCGAATCAAGGTGTTGGATTGGCCCGGTTGGAATTTGTCATCAACAACATGATCGGTATTCACCCCAAGGCGTTGTTGGAATTCGATCGGTTGCCCAATGATTTGAAACAGAAAATCAGTAACCGTATTGCGGGTTATCAAAGTCCCATTGGCTTTTATGTCGAGAAATTGGTTGAGGGCATTGCTATGCTGGCGGCGGCATTTTATCCGCATACCGTGATTGTGCGCACGTCCGACTTCAAATCAAATGAGTATGCGAATCTGGTTGCAGGGGATCTTTATGAGCCCCACGAAGAAAACCCGATGATCGGTTTTCGCGGCGCCTCGCGGTATGTGTCGGATGATTTTCGTGATTGTTTTGAGCTCGAGTGTCAAGCGTTACGCAAAGTGCGCGATGAAATGGGGTTGACCAATGTCGAGATCATGATCCCGTTTTGCCGTACGGTGGAAGAAGCCGAACAAGTAACCTTGTTGCTTGCATCGCAAGGATTGGCGCGAGGCCAAAATGGTTTGCGGCTGATCATGATGTGCGAGATTCCTTCCAATGCAGTATTGGCGGAAGAGTTTTTGCAGTTCTTTGATGGTTTTTCCATTGGCTCCAATGATATGACGCAATTGACACTGGGAATTGATCGCGATTCAAGTCTGGTTTCTCATGTGTTTGACGAACGTAACCCGGCGGTCAAGAAACTGCTGAAAATGGCCATCGATGCTTGCCATAAGCAAGGAAAGTATATTGGTATCTGTGGGCAAGGCCCTTCTGATTTTCCGGATTTTGCCGCCTGGCTTTTTGAGCAGGGCATCAGCAGCCTATCGTTAAATCCCGATTCGGTTATGCAGACTTGGCTTGATCTGGCAAAACTGGACAAATAATGACGCAGCAAAAACGCACTGTTTTCTACTTATCCGACCGTACTGGCATCACGGCGGAAACGCTTGGACACAGCCTGCTAACGCAATTTGATGGTATCCAATGGAGCATCGTCAACATGCCGTTTCTGGACGATATCGAACAAGCCAGAACTGTATTAACACAGATTAATCAAGCTGCTGAAAACGATGGTCACCGTCCTTTGGTGTTTAGTACCTTGCTGAAACCGGAAATTCTCGAAGTCATCAAACAGGCGAATTGCCGTATTTATGACTTTTTTGAGACCTTCATTCGTTCGATTGAAGAAGAACTGGAGCAGCCGTTTGCGCGTATGGCCGGGCGTTCCCACGGTCAGGATCAACTGTCGTATTTCAAGCGCATTGCCGCAGTTAATTATGTGCTGGCGCATGATGATGGCGTCAATCCCAAGCATTTTGACGAAGCCGATATTATCCTGATCGGCGTTTCACGTTCCGGTAAAACACCGACTTGTCTTTACTTAGGGTTGCAGTATGGTATCGCTGCCGCGAATTATCCGCTAACCCCGGATGACATGACGGTACAGCAGATCCCGAAGGTATTGGAAAATGTCAGAAAAAAATTGTTTGGTTTAACACTAACCTCAGCGCAATTACATTTCATTCGGCAGCAACGCCGCCCAAATAGCGAATATGCATCGCTCGCGCAATGTCAGCGAGAATTACAATGGCAGGAATCGCTGTTTCATCAATTCGATATTCCCTATTTAGAGACCACGCGCATTTCAATTGAGGAAATCAGTGCGGTTATATTGAACAGGTGTGGACTGAGAAGACAGTTGTATGGGTGATTATGATTCTCTATAGGAACCTATAGAGCTCGGTTTGCTCATACAGCCATACAACGATAGGTGATCGATACCGATTGATAGAATTTGAGAAAAAGGTTTTATAAAGTCTCTGGTACAACTATCCTGTACATTTCTGTAACGAGATTTCTTGTCAAAATCGGATCATTCATGTCTGTCTCGGACACAAAATAAATTTACATCTCCCCATAAAAAAAGCACATCAGTTGCCTGATGTGCTTAAGTTGATTGGTTAATTAATCAATGCTATTTATAGCAGAGGAATAATCAGCAGTGCCACAATGTTGATAATTTTGATCAATGGATTAATCGCAGGGCCAGCCGTGTCCTTATAAGGATCACCTACGGTATCCCCTGTTACTGAGGCTTTGTGGGCTTCACTGCCTTTGCCGCCAAAATGTCCGTCTTCAATATGTTTTTTGGCATTATCCCAAGCACCGCCGCCGGTTGTCATCGAAATCGCTACGAACAAACCAGTTACGATCGAACCCATCAATACGCCGCCTAGGGCTTGCGGTCCTAGGATCACACCGACCAACAAAGGAATCAGCACAGGTAATAATGAAGGAATCATCATTTCCTTGATTGCCGATTTGGTCAGCATATCCACGGCACGCGAATAATCTGGCTTGGCTGTGCCTTCCATGATGCCCGGAATTTCCTTGAATTGGCGACGAACTTCGATCACCACCGATCCGGCGGCACGTCCGACAGCTTCCATCGACATGGCACCAAACAAGTAAGGAATCATACCGCCGATAAACAACCCGATAATCACCATGTGATTGGATAAATCAAAGGATATTTCAAAGCCGGCATGTTCCAATGCATGGGTGTAGTCGGCAAACAGCACTAATGCTGCTAATCCGGCTGAGCCGATCGCATAACCTTTGGTAACTGCTTTAGTCGTATTACCAACTGCATCCAGAGGATCAGTGATAGCTCGAACTGAGTCGGGCATTTCTGCCATTTCTGCAATGCCACCTGCGTTATCAGTAATCGGGCCGTACGCATCCAGTGCAACAATGATGCCGGTCATCGACAGCATTGATGTTGCGGCGATCGCGATACCGTACAAGCCAGCCAGTGCATACGCCAGCAAAATACTGATACAAACAGCCAGAACCGGCGCTGCGGTTGAGCGCATTGAAACGCCCATGCCGGCAATAATATTGGTGGCATGTCCGGTAGTGGATGCTTCAGCAATATGTTGAACCG